>CAYJJV010000001.1:0-27461 GCA_964370585.1 uncultured Alistipes sp.
CTATCTTCGATGGGCACAGACGCTCTCTTAAATAGAAGTATCTCGAACGAATAAAATCTTTTGTCTTGGGGAATAGCTCCATTATCAATTCTATTTCAAAATTATATCTCTCCAATACCCTATCATCCTGCGCTTATACCAGCCGTGACACCCAAAGGGTAATTCTCCGCCATTTATTGCCATCGATAGCTCAGGGTATTTGTCGATGCTAAAGCGTAGCGCCTCGCTATAGTGCGGGTAGCTAAAGTCAATGCCTCCCTTTGTAGGCTCTAAGGCGAAGAATACATCTTCGTTATATATCGAGCTCCTCCTCTTGGGGTTGAGATAGCTCTGCACAATATCTGCCAACTCGCTTGTCGCCCGAATATGGCTCGACACTTTGCGTAGCGAGAGGCCGCCATTGCCCACCTTAAAGTTTGTCACTTGGCTATTTGGCGACTTTGTTACACTGCAATATATCTTTTTAATCCAAGATGCGAACCTGAAGAGCGGGAAGCGATATATCGGCCGCACAAGCCAAGGAGCACCAATATAGTCATAACCTTTAGCACACCACGCCAGCAGCTCATCCTTAAATATATAACAATCAGTCTGCGCAATCAAGATATATTTATACTCTGTAAAGCGCTCGTAAAAGCTGCTCGAGAGCATCAATCGATTATAACCCGCAATACTCTTAAAATATGCATCATCAAAGCTCTCAACGCTCAATTTTGGGTAGGCCGTGATTAGATACTCCACGTCAAGTGAGTTGGGCTTCACGATTGTGATGGCGTGGTTCGTAGCAAGATGCTCATATATGCTCTTAAACGAGATGCTCTCATTTTCGCTTAAACTACTCTTGTATATTGGTACCACTACCGTTACCTCGCCCATTATCTCTTAAAATTTCGTGCTACTATGCTCTGTGGGTGTAAAATTACAAAAATTAATCGACTGAGCAAGTCGCCAAGAGAAAATAGTGCAATATTTTGCAAATATCAAAATTCTCACTATCTTTGTACTCCCTAAGCCCAGATGGTGAAATTGGTAGACACGCTACTTTGAGGGGGTAGTGAGCATTAGCTTGTGCAAGTTCGAGTCTTGTTCTGGGCACCAAACAAAGGGGCAACGTCATAAAACGTTGCCCCTTTGTTTGTCTATTGCCCTTTGTTGTGTTGTACGCCTTAATTGAGTTAAAACTTAGGCACACTCATTACACGCAACGAGTGGGAATAATGCGTTAGTCACGTTCGTTATATCTGTTGCTGATCACACCCCAGTCGATACGCCTCCATATATCCTTCACGGCATCTGGACGACGATTACGATAGTCGATATAGTAGGCGTGCTCCCAAACATCCAAACACAAAAGTGGTGTTAGTCCACTCGTTAGCGGATTGCCTGCATTCGACTCAGATGTTATGACTAAGTCGCCACTTTCGGTTGCAGATAACCACACCCAACCCGAACCAAAGAGTGTTGCAGCGCTTGTTGTCATCTTCTCGATGAGCTTATCTTTCGAGCCAAATTCCCTCTCAATGGCTGCTTTTAAATCCCCCATCGCTTCTTTTACTGGATTTGCAGAGAGCTGATCGAAGTAGAACTCGTGGTTCCACGCCTGAGCTGCATTGTTATAGATTGCACCCTCTGCCGTGAGAACTAACTCTTGCAATGTCTTGCCCTCAAAATCGGTGCCGACAACGAGCTCGTTTAACTTATTAATATAGCCCGTGTAGTGTTTATCGTGGTGATAACGTAGTGTTTCACTCGAAATTTCAGGCTCCAAAGCCTCATAACCATAAGGCAACTGCTTTGTGATAAAGCCTAATCGAGAAGTTGTAGTTGTTGTCATAGAATCAATAATTTTTTTGTTTATAAAAGCCATCTCTGTGGGGTGAATGTAATCACTGTGCGCTCGCACACTGCACACCCCACCATTGACACCCAAAACAACAAAGATGCCAAAGAGTCTAAAGAGACCCATCTGTTATGCCGGCTACTCCTCTTCGAAAGCCTCCTTACCCTCGCCACATATTGGGCAAATCCATCCATCGGGTAGCTCTTCAAAAGGGGTCCCCTCAGCTATTGAATTATCAACATCACCCACAGCTGGGTCATAGAGGTACTGGCATACTGTACAACGAAAACTCTTCATAATTAACTCTTTTTAAATGATTAAATTGTTACTAAAAGTACCCAAGCAAAAAGAGTACCTAACAACAAAAATAGTAATTTTTTTGAAAACAAAAAATTTTATCGTACTTTTGAAAAAACATATTTCTAACAGATAACATAATATGAAACTACCCTATTGCGAACCATTTAAGATTAAAACCACTGAGGCTATCAAGATCTCAACTCGTGAAGAGCGTGAGCAGTGGATTGCTCAAGTGGGCTACAACCTATTTCGCCTGCGCAGCTCGCAGGTGACTATCGACCTACTGACCGACTCGGGCACTGGCTCGATGAGCGATGCGCAGTGGGCGGCGATGATGACTGCCGATGAGAGCTACGCCGGCGCATCATCATTTTTTCGCCTCAAAGAGGCTGTCGAGCGCATTATTGGGATGCCACACCTTCTACCCACACATCAAGGGCGTGCTGCTGAAAATGTACTATTCTCAGCAATCCTTAAGGAGGGGGATGTTGTGCCCGGCAACTCGCACTTCGATACAACCAAAGGGCACATTGAGTTTCGACGTGCCGTAGCCGTAGATTGCACAATAGATGCAGCGGCGGCAACCGAAATTGAGCTACCATTCAAGGGTGAGATAGATATTGAAAAACTTAAAATAGTTATCAGCGAAACACCTCGTGAGAGGATACCGTGCGTCGTTCTGACAATCACCAACAACACAGCTGGCGGACAGCCCGTATCGATGCGCAACATCAGAGAGTGTAGCGAGGTGTGTCGTGAAAATGGTATTCCGCTCCTATTGGACTCGGCACGCTTTGCCGAGAATGCATACTTTATAAAGTGTCGTGAGGCGGGTTATGCCAATAAAACCATCAAGGAGATTGTGAAAGAGTGCTTCTCATATGCCGATATTATGACCATCTCAGCTAAGAAAGATGGCGCTGTTAATATGGGTGGATTCTTGGCTATGCGTAGTGAGGATTTGTATCGTAAATGTATGACTTTTAGCGTTATGTATGAGGGTTATTTGACCTATGGAGGACTCTCGGGCAGGGATATGGATGCTCTGGCTGTGGGTTTGGACGAGAACACCGAGTTCGAGCAGCTCCACGCCCGTGTGCGCCAAGTGGCTCTATTGGGGAAGCTATTAGATGAGTATGGAGTTCCATATCAGCGCCCAGCAGGGGGACACGCAATATTTATCGATGCCAAGAAGGTGCTCACGGGGCTACCCAAAGAGGAGTACATCGCACAGACTCTCGCCATTGAGCTATATCTTGAGGCTGGCATTAGGGGTGTTGAGATAGGGACAATCCTCGCCGACAGAGACCCCGCAACGGGCGAGAATCGCTACCCTGCACTGGAGCTTTTGCGCTTGGCAATACCTCGTCGAACATACACCGACAACCATATTCGGGTCATTGCAGCTGCGTGCCGCAACGTATATGAGCGCCGAGCAGAGATTACGAGCGGTTATCGCATCACAAGTGAGGCGCCAATTCTTCGCCACTTCACAGTCGAATTGGAGCGAGTGTAACCTCTTTTCGCAGAGCTTTACGCACCCTATTTGCGACTGTCAAAATTGCGAATAGGGTGCTTTTATTGGTAAAAAAGCATATTTATATAAAAATTGTTCTATCTTTGCACTGTAAACCAACAAATTTAGACTCTATGGACGATGGTCATAGTTGCACGTATAAACCTCGTGGCACATTTAGTTGTGGCACAGGCCGCTGTTGGCTGTTGGCGTTTAGGTGGTAACCTGCTCGCCAAGGGGGGTGCATATATATGGCTTTGGAGCATTAAAACTCTCGAAAGGGCATCTAAAAATCTTGAAAGTAGTCTAATATTTACCGAACAGTGTTGCATAGCAAGCGATAAGTGTTGGTTGCAAGGGGTCAAAATATCTCCAAAAATAAATCCCGGTTGAAGATCATTTTTTTAGTGGCAACTGTTGTTGCAAAGGCGTAGATTAGAGTCTATATCGTACTGCGCCTACCTCTCATTACAAAAAACACAAACAAACAAAGAGAGACAATGATCACAATATACCTTAAACAGTACAACAAGATAGTCCGCAATGCAGACCCAAAACTATTCGACGATTTGGGGTCAAGCGACATTCTGTGGATTGATATGCTAACACCTTCGGTCAAGGAGCAGAAGGCGGTCGAGAACTTTATGCAGATTAGCCTGCAAACAAAACAGCAGGTCGAGGAGATTGAGACCTCATCGAAGTACTCCGAGAATGAGAACGCCATAATCTCGAACTCCAACTTCCTAATACCCACCGGCGAAGGCTTCATCATTGAGCCCGTATCGTTTATCATCTCCAATGAGGGGGTTTTGGTATCGGTGCGCAACATCGAGTTCAGATCGTTTCGTGATACGGAGAAGAAGTTGCAAATAAATTACAGTGCTTATCCAACTGGTTATCATCTGTTTATATCCCTTTTAGAGGTGCGTATCGACTTGGATGCCGACCTTGTGGAGATGACAGCTAAGCAGGTGGCGGCACTGAGTCGTGATATAAAGGCCGAGAACTCGATCGACAAGGAGGTGCTACACAGAATTAGCGCCCTGCAGGAGAGTACGATGTTGCTTCGTGAGAATATCTTTGACCGACAGCGAGTGCTCTCGGGGGTCTTACGCTCGGTACGATTCCCCGAAGATATATATCCACGCCTACAACTTATGATTAAGGATGTCAATTCGCTAATCAACCACGCTGACTTCAACTTCCAGCGCTTAGACTATATTCAAGATGCGGCACTGGCGTTGATCAACATCGAGCAGAACGAAATTGTGCGTATCTTCTCGGTGATGACCGTCATATTTATGCCCGCCACGTTGATAGCCTCGATTTATGGTATGAACTTTAAGTTTATGCCCGAATTGAGCTGGGTGTGGGTGTTGGGCAATGGCTGGACGATACCTTTGGGGTATATCTTTGCTGTGGCGTTGATGATTCTGTGCTCGGGTGTGACAATCTGGTATTTCAAATATAAGAAATGGCTCTAATTTAGCGTATTTGTATAAAATATTTTGTTTTACGATAAATTTTTATTACGTTTGTGGCGTTAAACAAATTTTAAAACAAAATGGATATACTAAAAGTAGAGGGTGTCTCGAAGCAGTATGCCAACCACAAAGCGTTAGATGATGTCTCGTTATCTATACCTCAGGGGTCGGTCTATGGGCTTTTGGGGCCAAATGGAGCTGGAAAGACGACACTAATACGTATCATCAACCGAATTACGGCTCCCGATACGGGACGAGTGATATTTGATGGTCACGAAATAGCACCAAAGGATATATACCAAATCGGCTATCTGCCCGAAGAGCGTGGACTATACAAGAAGATGCGAGTTGGCGAGCAGGCGATATTCTTTGCACGCCTAAAGGGTCTATCTCGCCGTGATGCCACAACGCAACTCAAGAGCTGGTTCAAAAAGTTCGAGATTGAGTCGTGGTGGGACAAAAAGGTCGAGGAGCTATCGAAGGGTATGGCTCAGAAGGTGCAGTTTATCGTCACGGTGTTGCATCGCCCTAAGCTATTGATATTTGATGAGCCATTCTCGGGCTTTGACCCTATCAATGCCAATCTGCTAAAGGATGAGATACTTGCACTGCGTGATGCAGGCTCAACCGTAATATTCTCGACCCACAATATGGCATCTGTCGAGCAGGTATGTGACCATATCACGCTGATTAACAAGTCGAAGAATATCCTATCGGGCAGGGTCGATGAGATACGCCACCGTCACGGCGCAAATATATTCCAAGTGGCATACAAGGGCGATGAGGCCTCTTTGAGAGCATCCGTAGCGCAGAGTTGCGAGATATTGGATGGCTCTGAGCTAAGCTCGGTCTATGATAGCATCAAGCTAAAGGTCAAGGATGAGAGTTCAATAAAAGAGGTCATTGAGCAGCTAAATGAGGCGGTCGAGTTGCGCTCATTCAACGAGGTTATACCCTCGATGGATGATATTTTTATTCGTGCCGTAAGTGGAAATCTATAAAAACAGAGGATAATTATGTCAAATATAGGATTAATTATATCACGTGAGTTCAACGAGCGTGTACGCAAAAAATCATTTATAATCTCAACAATCTTGGTGCCCCTTTTGATGGTGGTACTAATGGCGGCACCTGCATTGATTATGCAGTTTGCAAAGGGCGAGACGAAACAGATTGTCGTTGTCGATGATTCGGGATTAATTTCTGACCGCTTAGAGAGCGACGAGGAGCTACAATTTAGCTACTCAAACCAAAGTGTGGAGCAGTTAAGGCGTGATACGGTCGAGCGCTTTGGCGTTCTGCATATCGGGGCGGATATTCTTTCGAACCCTAAGAACGTGAAGCTCTATACCTCAGAGTCGAGTAATATGAGCATCGAGAGCAATATCTCGGGGCAACTTGAGGATATAATCGAAGAGGAGAAGCTAAAGGGTTACAATATCGAGAATTTAGCCTCCATCTTGGATGAGGTGCGCACTAATGTGTCAATTCAGACCTTCCGCAATGTAGAGGCTGAAGAGGGGAGCGAGGATGAACCTGAGGCGCAATCCAACTCTTCGCTCGTAGCGAGCGGTATGGGGTGGGCACTGGGCTTTGTACTCTATATGTTCATACTTATATATGGTGCAATGGTTATGCAGTCGGTAATCGATGAGAAGAGTAGCCGTGTTTTGGAGGTTATGGTATCGTCGGTACGCCCATTTGATCTGATGATGGGTAAGATTTTGGGTGTCGCATCGGTTGCCATAACGCAAATTCTTATCTGGGCGGTATTGATTGGTGTTGTTGGCTCGGTGGTAGTCTCAACCCTTATGCCCGAAGATATTATGGCGAGTGCTCAGGGGCTGCAGCAAGGCGTGGAGCTATCACAGCTACCATCCGACTTAAACCCCGAGATGTTGCAGGCGGTGGCGACACTGACCGATGTAGGTTTTATAGTTAAGATATTCTCACTGTTGGTGGTATTCCTTTGTGGAGGTTATCTGCTCTACTCGGCGCTGTTTGCCGCCATAGGTGCCGCTGCAGATAATATTCAAGATACGCAACAGCTACAGATGCCTGTCACGATACCGATAATTCTATCGTTGATGATTATGATGTTTGTCGTCAAGGATCCCAACTCATCCATTGCGTTTTGGTTCTCGATGATACCACTAACATCGCCCATTGTGATGATGGCACGTATCCCATACGATATTCCGATGTGGGAGGTGGCTCTATCGCTCACGATACTATATGGCTCGTTCGTAGGTTTTGTCTGGTTTGCTGCCAAGATATACCGTGTGGGTATCTTTATGTATGGCAAAAAACCATCATTCAAGGAGCTATATAAGTGGATGAAATATAAGTATTAGAAACTTTTTAAGTTTTTCAACGAAATTATTTTAAAATTATTTTGCCTCCATTTTTTAACTTTAGATGAGGAGAATAGTGGCTCTATTTAACGATTTTAAAGCTGAAAAATGGAGATAAAAGAGTCTAAAAGAATGAGATTGATAAATTTAAACAGTTTCTTAGCCACTCATCCCATTTTTAAGGGATAAAAAGGCAAGTTATTGAAAATTATTTGTAAATTTGCGCTCTATTGGTAGTGTAAATTATTCAAACAATTAAATAGATAAAATTATGTTCGCAATCGACAGCTACGATTTCAGTGGCAAACGTGCAATTATTCGAGTTGATTTTAATGTGCCCCTCAATGCAGATGGTGAGGTAACTGACGACACACGCATCCGTGCCGCAATCCCAACAATCAAAAAGGTGTTGGCAGGCGGTGGAGCAGTGATTCTTATGTCGCACTTGGGTCGCCCAAAGAAGAACCCAGATGCTAAATTCTCGTTGGAGCAGATTGTCTCGGCAATTGAGGCAAGATTGGGCGAAAAGGTCGCCTTCGCAGGTGACTGTGTTGGCCAGAAGGCTGCCGAGATGGCTAAAGACCTTAAAGCAGGCGAGGTTATGCTATTGGAGAACCTTCGTTTCTACGCCGAAGAAGAGGGCAAAGCACGTGGCTTGGCAGAAGATGCAACCGATACCGAGAAGGCAGAGGCTAAGGCAGCTGTAAAGTCATCACAAAAGGGCTTTGTTAAGACTCTGGCATCGTATGCTGACTGCTATATCAACGACGCTTTCGGCACAGCACACCGTGCTCACGCATCGACAGCATTGATTGCTGAGTACTTCCCTGCAGATAAGATGTTTGGTTACGTAATGGAGAATGAGCTAAAGGCTATCACATCTGTGATGGAGGCTCCAGCACGCCCATTCTGCGCAATTATTGGTGGTTCGAAAGTATCGTCAAAGATTACAATCATCGAAAAATTGATGGACAAGGTCGATTCAATCATCATTGGTGGCGGTATGACCTATACATTCGCTGCAGCTCAAGGTGGCAAGGTTGGAGAGTCTATCTGTGAGCCCGATATGTTCCCAGTGGCTTTGGAGATCCTTAAAAAGGCCGAAGAGAAGGGTGTTAAGCTCGTGATGTCGCCCGATGCACTAATCGCTGATGATTTTTCACAAAACGCAAATACCAATACTGCACCTGCAAACAACATCCCCGATGGTTGGGAGGGTGTCGATATTGCTGACGAGGGTAAAAAGGCCTTCCATAGCCATATCCTTGAGTGCAAAACTATCCTTTGGAATGGCCCTGTGGGTGTATTCGAGATTGATAAGTTCGCAACGGGCTCGAAGATGGTCGCTGAGGCTATCGCTGAGGCAACTTCAAAGGGTGCCTACTCACTAATTGGTGGTGGCGACTCGGTGGCTTGTATCAACAAGTTTGGTCTATCGGATAAGGTATCATACGTATCGACTGGCGGTGGTGCACTATTAGAGTATATGGAGGGTAAAGAGCTACCCGGTGTAGCCGCAATCCGCTCTTAAGA
This sequence comes from uncultured Alistipes sp., assembly GCA_964370585.1. Taxonomy (GTDB): domain Bacteria; phylum Bacteroidota; class Bacteroidia; order Bacteroidales; family Rikenellaceae; genus Alistipes. The sequence goes on from CAYJJV010000001.1 coordinate 9,028, forward strand.
GTGTGCCCAACACGTTATTTTGGCACATCCCTTGCCCCTTAAATCCTCACATACTTTAGTATGCTGCGGTTTGAGTACCTGCGAACCGACGCTGCGAGCGAGGGCAATCACGCTTGTGTGAATTGCCGAGACGCAAGGAGGGAAACGAAGTTATATCGCCCCAAAACTAACGTACTATTCACACTCTTCGGGGTGTGGGGATTTTGAATTTGAGGGTGTGATTAAACCGTGTTTAGTCACACCCTTTGATTTTTCAATAATAATTGCCTACTTTTGTGTCACAAAATTTTTAATGCAAATGATAAAACAGAGAACTCTTTGGGCTTTGGCGCTTATGCTCTTCGCCTCACTTGTAACATTTAGCGCTCGAGGCACTGAGAGCACCACAGCACGCCTTTTAGATGGCAAGGTGGAGGGAGTCATCGTTGAGAGCGGCTCAGCAAAGCCTATCGGCTACGCAACCGTATCGATACACCGCCTCGCCGATAGCACATATGTAAATGGCGCTGTGAGCCTTGAAAATGGACTCTTCAAAATCGAAGATCTGCCAAAGGGCGAATATTACGCCCAAGTGAGCTTCTTGGGGTATAAATCGCTCAACACCGTACCCTTTACGTTGGATAGCAGCCGTGCAGAGTTCTCGATGGGCAATATCGAGATGATTCTCGATGCGGTCAATGTTGGCGAGGTTATTGTCACATCGTCACAACCCAAAGTGGACTATCGTGTCGATAAAAAGGTGGTGAGCGTGGCACAAATGCTCACCTCTGCCTCAATGTCTGCGGTAGAGGTCTTAGAGAATGTACCATCGATTAAGACCGATATGGATGGTAACGTGACACTACGTGGTAGCTCCGACTTTATGGTTCTAATCGATGGCAAACCCACAGTTTTAGACCCCAGCGATGCTTTGGCGCAAATACCTGCATCGTCAATTCAGAATATCGAGATTATCACAAATCCATCCGTGAAGTATGAGCCCGACGGTACGGGAGGTATCATAAATATCATCCTCAAGAAGAATTCGATGTTGGGTCTGCAGGCTAATTTCAATGTCAAATATGGCTCACTGAATAGCTATGGGGCGGATGCAGCGCTGAACTACAACTTTGAAAAGGTGCGACTATTTGCCCGAGTCGAAGTGGGCGACAACCCGTTCGAGGGGGAGATGTCGAACTATCGATTAGTTGAGGCAGATGGCACAAAAAACGAACAAGTGTCGGAGGGTAAAAACACTCGAACACGTCGCCGTCAAGATTACCGTTTCGGGGTTAATTGGGATATAACTGAGAGCGACCTATTCTCTTTTGAAGCAAATATAGGTAGCGGTAAGATGTTTGGTGACAGGGTGCAGGACTACAAAACAACTATCGATGATGGCAGTCCTGTAAGCGAGCTGAGCTATGCCGACTGGGGGCGTGGATCGGACTACTTCGCTCTATCGAGCTCGTATGAGCGCCATTTTGGTAGTAAAGAGCACAAATTAGTTGTTCAGGGTTATATGTCGATGCGTGACTTTAGCGAATACACAACAACAACCCTTTCTACACTTGATGGCACAATTAACAGTGGCCACAAGGTAAACGAAGCGGCTACAATGGAGCGTTACGACCTTAAAGCGGACTACTCCCTGCCCATTGGTAAATCCAAATTCGAGGCGGGAGTTCAGTATCGCCTTGCAACCTTCCCGAGCAACATAACACAGCAGCCATACGATAACTCTATGGGCGAATTTGTCCCAGCACCTGAGCTTAGCTCATCGCTCGACTTCTCAAGCGAGGTGCTATCGTTATACTCAACATTCAACGGCAACCACGACAAGTTTGGCTACTTAGTGGGGCTTCGTTTAGAGCACGACAATCGTGAGATTAAATCGGCCGATAACTTCACATTCAACAGCTGGGAGCTATTCCCTTCGGCTCACCTTAGCTACTCGCTAAACGACAACAATCAGATAATGGCGAGCTATGCAAGACGAATTAATCGACCTCGTGGCCACTATTTAGATCCATTTTTAACGTGGACAGATATGTTCAATGTGCGCTCGGGTAATCCCGAACTTCTACCCGAATATATCGACGCAATGGAGTTGGCATACGTTAAGCAGATGGGCAAAACACAGCTATCTGTTGAGGGTTACTATCGAATTCGCCAAAATAAAATTGAGGGTTTTAGAACTCCATACGAGTCATCGGATGCCACAATTGATAGTGAGGGTGTGATATTGACAACATTCCGCAACGCTGGCAAAGACTTCTCGTTAGGTGTCGAGGCGATGCTCACAACACCATTAACAAAGTGGTGGGAGGCATCTTTTAGTGGAAACATATATGACTACCGATTGGAGGTCGAGGCGGGCGAAGAGAGCTACAATCGTGAATCTTTGACATGGGATTTAAGGGCAAGCACCACATTCACACTTACCAAGTGGCTGCGCCTGCAGTTAGATGGCAACTACCGCTCCGAGTCGATTACATCGCAGGGTAGCTGGGGTGCCTACTACTCGTTCAATGCTGGTCTGAAGGGTGACTTTCTCAATCGCCGATTATCGGCTTCGCTCACGTGGCGAGATTTTCTCTCAACGGCCAAATATAGTAGTGTATTATCATCTGATGGGATATACCAAACAACCGAATATAGACCACATACACCATTTATTATGCTATCAATTGGCTACCGACTTAACAACTTTAAGAGCTCTCGCCAACACCAAAACGTGGATGATAGCGAGGGTGGAGGTGATGCTGGCGGAGGTGATTTTATGTAGCACTACCCATTTTAGAGGATCAAAAACTTAGATAAAGAGAAATTTTATCACAATCAAGGGGCGATTCTCCAAAAAAAGATTAACTTTGACAAGAGATTGAAATTTTAGATATATAATGATATATGGCAAAGGAGTTTAAACGACATCTTATAACATCTGCGCTACCATACGCAAATGGTCCGCTACACATTGGACACTTAGCTGGTGTATATATCCCCTCCGACATCTACACGCGCTATCTGAGACTGCGTGGATGTGACGTTTTGGCGGTGTGTGGAAGTGATGAACACGGCGTACCAATCACAATTAAGGCAAAAAAGGAGGGCATAACACCACAACAGGTGGTGGATCGCTACCACGAGATAATAAAGGGTTCATTTGAGAAATTGGGTATTGAATTTGATATATACTCTCGTACATCCTCTGCAACGCACGCTAAAACGGCATCTGATTTCTTCCGTACGCTATACGACAACGGCAAGTTTATCGAGCGCACGACAGAGCAGTACTACGACCAGGAGGCGCAAACATTCCTTGCCGACAGATACATTACGGGGCAGTGCCCAAAGTGCGGCAACGAGCGTGCATACGGCGATCAGTGCGAAAACTGCGGCTCTACCCTATCGCCCGACGAACTTATCAATCCTCATAGTGCAATTTCGGGCGGAGTGCCCGTAAAACGTGAGACAAAGCACTGGTATCTGTCATTAGATCAATACGAGGGCTTCTTGAGCGAGTGGATTCTTCAGGGGCACAAGGAGTGGAAGAGCAACGTCTATGGACAGTGTAAGAGCTGGATAGATGGCGGCTTGCAACCACGTGCCGTGAGTCGAGATTTAGATTGGGGAATACCCGTTCCTGTCGAAGGGGCTGAGGGTAAAGTTTTATATGTGTGGTTTGATGCACCTATCGGCTATATATCTGCTACAAAGGATGTTACACCCGATTGGGAGAAATATTGGAAGAGCGAAGATACCAAGATGGTACACTTTATCGGCAAAGATAATATCGTCTTCCACTGCATCGTATTTCCTGCAATGCTAAAGGCACACGGCGACTATATCCTACCCGAGAATGTACCAGCAAATGAGTTTTTGAACCTTGAAGGCGACAAAATCTCGACCTCGAGAAACTGGGCTGTTTGGGCGCACGAGTATGTTGAGGAGTTTGCTGGCAAAGAGGATGTTTTGCGCTATGTTTTGTGCGCAAATGCCCCCGAGACCAAAGATAATGACTTTACGTGGCGAGATTTTCAGGCTCGCAACAACAATGAGCTGGTGGCGGTTCTTGGCAATTTTGTCAATCGTGCACTGGTCTTGACAAACAAATATTTCGATGGTATTATCCCTGAAATGGGCGATTTGACCGACTACGATAGGGCAACGATCGCTGAGGTGGTGGCTGTGAAGAGCTCCATCGAGCGCAATATCGAGGCTTACCACTTCCGTGAGGCGCTCAAGGATGCTATGACAATTGCACGTATTGGCAATAAGTATTTGGCCGACACAGAGGCTTGGAAGTTGATTAAAACCGACCCAAAGAGGGTTGCTACCATCCTCAATATTGCACTGCAAATTACGGCAAACACAGCCATCGTAATTGAGCCTTTTATGCCATTCTCGGCTAAGAAAATTTTGGATATGCTCGCCATAGAGCACCTATTGTGGGAGCGCTTAGGGGCTTTTGATCTGCTCACAGCTGGCCACTCCATTGGCGAGGTGGCGCTGCTATTCGAGAAGATTGAGGATGATGCAATTCAGGCACAATTAGATAAGTTGGAGGCGACAAAGCAGAGCAATGCGCTTGCAGAGTGTTCGCAAAACATTGAACCTCAGAAAGATACCATCCAGTTTGACGATTTTCAGAAAATCGATATACGTGTATCGACCATCATTGAAGCTGAAAAGGTTGCCAAGACCAAGAAACTGCTAAAACTCACAGTCGATACCGGCATTGACACACGCACCATTGTGTCGGGTATTGCCGAGCATTTTACTCCCGAAGAGCTTATCGGCAAGCAGGTCTTGGTACTTGTAAATCTCGCCCCACGTGAGCTAAAAGGGATACTATCGCAAGGTATGATTCTAATGGCTGAGGATAGCTGCGGAAAATTAAAACTATTACAACCCGATACGCCAACTAATAGTGGTGCTATTGTCGGGTAAACCAAAACTACTATGAAAAATATTGATTGGGAAGCTTTAGGCTTTGACTACCACAAGACAGACTTCAATGTCCGTTATAACTTTGAGAATGACGCTTGGGGAGAGATGCAAATAACTGATAGTGAGCATATTAACCTGCATATGTCGGCTTACGCTTTACACTATGGGTTGGAACTCTTCGAAGGTCTAAAGGCCTATCGTGGCGTTGATGGCAAGATACGTCTATTCAGAGTTGATGAGAATGCGAAGCGACTTATCTCATCAGCTGAGAGGTTGTGTCTGCCCACGCCTACTGCCGAGATGATTATCAAGGCTTGCGAAGAGGTTGTTCGTCTGAATAAGGACTACGTTCCACCTTACGGCACTGGGGCGTCACTATACCTTCGCCCACTAATGTTCGGCACGACTGCTGGACTGGGTGTAAAGCCAGCTAAAGATGCGATGATTATTGTCTACTCATCGCCGGTTGGGGCATATTTCAAGGGTGGTATTAAGCCGATTGCTGTATGCATTGACCGAGATCAAGATCGTGCTGCTCCACGTGGAACAGGCGATGTTAAGGTTGGTGGTAACTATGCAAGTAGCATCTATTCGATGGATAGAGCACACAAGGCGGGCTATTCAAACACCCTATATTTGGACTCAGCAGAGCACAAAAACATCGAGGAGTTTGGTGCAGCTAACTTCTTTGGCATCAAGGATGGCAAGTATATCACACCAGAATCATCATCAATCCTCCCATCTATTACTAACAAAAGTTTGCAACAGCTGGCTAAAGATATGGGTTTTGAGGTTGAACGAAGGACAGTCCCAGTCGAGGAGTTATCGACATTCTCAGAGTGCGGCGCCTGCGGAACAGCTACTGTCATCTCCCCTATCGGTAAAATTGTAGACCTGCAGACCAATGCAATCTATGAGTATGGTAGCGAAATGGGCAAGGTGTCAGAACAACTATTCAATCAACTTCAAGATATACAGTATGGGCGTGCAGAAGATAAGCACGGCTGGTGTACTATCGTAGAGTAGTCAGAGCGAAACAGACTACAATAAATCAAATCCCGCTTAGTTATGTTCCACGTGGAACGATTAGTAAGCGGGATTATTTTTTGCTTATGGGGCAAGCGCTGTATTCTATCGCCCAAACTTCACAAGTAATATATTTATATCTGATGGTGAAACACCCGAAATTCGAGAAGCTTGCCCTATAGTTTCAGGCTGAATATGAGATAGCTTCTGCCTCGCCTCAATGGTTATGGCCGTCATCTGCGAATAGTCAAAGTTCTGAGGTATCCGAATACTCTCCAAGCGTCGCAACTTCTCTGCAACCAAACGCTCACGCTCAATATAACCTCGATACTTAATCTGAATCTCTACCTGCTCGATCGCCTCCTCTGAAATATTTAACTCCAACAAAAATTTATCTAACTTTTGCAAGACAACTCTTAAACCTGAGATTGTGACACCATTGCGAGAGAGAATATCATAGAGCTTGCGACCTTGCGATAAAGGGTCAGAATTTATTGATTTTAAATAGCCGTTAATTTCCTCTGCTTTGACACTATACTCACGCAGAAAATTTATAAGCAATTCTACGGACGATTTTTTTTGGGCAAATTCTGCATATCTCGCCTCCGAAATTAGTCCAATTTCATACCCTTTTGGTGTTAATCGTAAATCTGCATTATCTTGTCGCAATAAGATTCTATACTCCGCCCTCGATGTAAACATACGATATGGCTCATCGACACCCTTTGTAACCAAGTCGTCAATCAAAACACCAATATATGCTTCATCTCGCTTTAAGATAAATTCGCTCTCACCAGATAGTTTCATCGCCGCATTTATACCAGCTATGAGCCCCTGAGCTGCAGCCTCCTCATAACCTGTTGTGCCATTAATCTGCCCAGCAAAGTATAACGAATCTACAAGTTTTGTCTCAAGCGTATGACGAAGCTGAGTAGGCGGGAAGTAGTCGTACTCAATAGCATAACCAGCACGATAGATGTGCAGATCCTTAAACGCCTCGATGGAGCGCAAGGCTCGCAACTGAACATCCCACGAAAGCGATGATGAGAAGCCATTGAGATAGTATTCGTTGGTGTCTAACCCCTCTGGCTCTAAGAATAGTTGATGCTGCTCCTTATCGGCAAAGGTGCGCAACTTATCCTCAATGCTTGGGCAGTAGCGTGGACCAATCCCAGTAATCTTACCACTAAAGAGTGGCGAGTCGTCAAAACCCGAACGTAGTATATCGTGCACGTCGGTCGAGGTATATACAAGAAAGCAGGGTTGTTGCTCTTTAACTAACTGTGTGTCAGATGAATATGAAAATTTTGAAGGGGTTTCGTCACCATATTGTGGCTCTAAAAGCTCAAAATTGATACTCTTAGCATCCAGACGTGCGGGTGTCCCGGTCTTCATTCGTCCGCTCTCAAAACCGACAGCTGTTAGCGACTCCGTGATGCCATACGAGGCGGCATCACCTGCACGCCCGCCATCGCTTTGTGACCCTCCGCAGTGCATCACTCCTCCAAGAAATGTTCCCGATGTGAGTATCAAGGCTCGGCACGAAAACTCAACTCCCATAGCCGTTCTAACGCCTTTAACTGTTACCCCCTCGGATGCCCTATTAAAGAGGATTTCAACACCTCTATCCTGCCAGATATATAGATTGTCAATACTCTCCAACACACGTCTCCATTCACGGCTAAAACGCCCTCTATCACACTGTGCACGTGGGCTCCACATAGCTGCCCCCTTCGAGCGGTTAAGCATACGAAACTGAATAGTCGATAGATCTGTAATTCGACCCATCTCGCCACCCAAAGCATCAATCTCCCTAACAATTTGACCCTTCGCTACCCCACCAACAGCTGGATTGCAAGACATCGCTGCCATCTTCTCCATATCCATCGTTAGCAACAGCGTGCGCCTTCCTAAGCGTGCTGCCGCTGCTGCCGCCTCGCAACCTGCGTGGCCAGCGCCAACAACAATTATATCGTACTCCAAATTCATATTAAAGGGTATCAATTTGCCAATATTTAAGGTATTTATCCTCCATCAAACGCATCTTTTTGCCCTCAGCAATGCTCTTGTCCTTATATCCGCATAGATGCAATACTCCGTGCACAACCACACGTCGCATCTCATCTATTGACCTAAAACCAAATTGGCGAGCATTATCCCTAACAGTATCAACATCGATGAAAATATCGCCCGAGATCTCCTTTTCCTCTATCAAATCGCTATAATCGAAGGTTATAACATCTGTGTAGTAGTCGTGTTGCAAAAACTCACGGTTCATTGCCAAAAGCCTATCTGATGAGCAGAAGATATAGTTTATATCACCCAACAAATAGCCTTCACTCGAAATGAGATCTGTGAGCCACTGCGAAGTGAGACGTTTTTTGGGTAGTCGATAGTTACAACTATCTGTATAATAGCGTATTGCCATAATTTAAACTATTTACGAACAAAGCACGATTTTGCACTCATTGTCTTCTTTGGGTCAGGTGGATATATACCAAAAATGAGCTTATACTCGGTATTCATAGTTGCCAAATCGACTGACGAGCCGATGGTTCCAATTCTCTGGTTTCTCGCCACCACATCGCCCTTTTTGACTGCAACGCTACCCATATTAGCATACGAGGAGATATACTCACCCGAAGCGATAAATAGGTCATACTTGTTTGTGATTCTATTGAGCTTAATATCCACCACCTTGCCATCATATATTGATATAACATTGGAGCCCTTTGCACCCACAATCTCTGCCATATTGCCACGATACTGCTTAACACGCCCAGCAACAACAGGCAGAGAGAGACCAGAAGTTGAAGAGGAGAAGGATGCACCCTCCTTATTACCCTTTGATAGGCGTCGCAACTCACTTATGGCCACGCTCAACTCCTGCTCCTGCAGACTCTTCTTCTGTAGAGCAGCACGCTCACGCTTTGAGAGCTGTGAGATTGTCGCCTTAGCGTTTCGAGAGTCACGCTGGAGTTTCGAGCGTTGGTCAGATAGCTTACGTGCCGTAGCTTCAGCCTCATCCTTTCGTTGATCTAATATTTGTTGCTGCTCACGAAGGCGAATTGAGGTCACATCGATAAGCGCTAACTTCGCCTCACGCATCTGCGCAACACGTCTTAAATATGTAATTCTGCGAGCAATATCTGTAAAATCGTCAGACGAGAGGATGTATGTTATATAGTTGTTATGTTGATAGTTACGATACGCCTCACGCACCATCTCGGCGTACTGTTCACGATTTTCATCCAACGCATCGGCAAGCGAGTCGGCTCTTCGTTGGCTCTCATCTCGCTCCCGCTCAATGCGTTTTGCACTCTTTTCGGTCGCCTCCAAAAGGTCATTACGGGACTCAATTTGGTTAGCTAAGCTTCGTAGCTTACTCTCGGTCGATGTGCGCCCCTTTTGAATTTTTGAAATCTCTTGTTCCTGCGACGAAATCTTGCGCTCCAACTCCGCAATTTTACGTTTTTGAGCATCAATCTCAGAGCTATCTTGACCATAGGCAACACCTTGAGCCAAAATACAAAACAGTACAAATATCGAGTAAATTTTTCTCATCTCAATCTACTTTTTAATCATCTCTAAGCGCCTTAAGACTGCCGCAGAGTCATAACCGGCCTCTAAGGCACGTTTCCAATAGATCTCAGCTAAAAAGCGCTCCTCCAGAGCAAAGAGTATATCTCCATAGTGCAACAGTAGCTCTTCGCTCTTGCTTGCATCCAGTGCCACAGCCTGCTGGATTATCTTTTTTGCCTCTTCGTAACGCCCCAGCTTATACAAAACCCACGCATAGGTATCAAGGTATGTTGGGTTGTTGCCCGCAATCTCGACCGAGAGCGAAATCATCTCCAATGCACGCTCCAACTCACGATTCTCAAGCGATAGGAAGTAGGCATAGTTGTTTAGTACCATAGCGTTATGGCTCTGATATTTAAGTGAACGAGAGTAGGCCTTAAAGCTCTTTCGCATCACCTTTTGATACACTTTATCTTGGTATTTTTGCTCCTCCGATAATCTGTTATCAGAGATTGTGGAGAGCGCCTTTTGGTGCCACGTATCGCCAATATAGCCCAAAATAGTTGCCGTTGCAACACTATCCTTTTTGGTATACTTGAGCGCACCTTTATAGATCTTGGTTGCACGTTCGAATCTACCCATAATGCTCATTACGTGCCCTTTGGCAAGGTGAAAATCGATATTATTGGGGAAGTATTGTAGCGCCCTATCGGCATATAAATTGACCGAGTCGGGGCGCTGTAGATAACCCTCAATATCAATAACTGCTCGGTAGATCTTCTCGTTGGCCACCCCTCCGTTTATGTGGTTCTTATATATTTGCAAAGCCTGTTCTAACTCGCCCGAGGCGATAAGGTGCGTAGCGTAGAGCTCTACTACCCTATTGTCATTGGGGTAGCGGATAGCCAATAGAGATGCTATCTCATTTATTTGCAGGTAGTTATTGCGATAAAATTGCATATTAGAGGTCAAATCCTCGAAACGCTTGACCTTCGCATCAATAGTTAGTGCATCGCCCGAAAATATGCGCTTCACAACCCCAAGCATCATAGCATCGTTACCCCTCTCGCCATAGTGTTGCGCCCAACTATTGAGGAGGTTTATATTGGTTGAGTCAATTTTTGAAGCGGCAAAAAACTCCCTCTCAGCATCCTCATCTTGCTTTGCAGCGCTATAAATTCGTGCCAACGCCAAGTGCGAATCAATATCATAGGGCATAGCCTCAACCACCGACTTAGCCTCAACGATAGCCCTATCAATCTGCCCTGTGGCAATCAACAGCTCCCGTTTCATTGTGCTAAATAGGGGTTGTCGTCCAAAGCGAAGTTGTGCCGAGTCTAAAACAGCTAAAGCCATAAGCGGACGGCGATTCTGCTCGTAGAGCGCCGCCAAAATACGGTAGTGGTTGGGATCGTCACTCTCGTGGCTCTTGTAAAACGCCAGCGCATCGTCATAGCGACGTGCATAGACCAACGATTGGGCATATATCTGCTGGTAGTAGCCGTTTGTGGTATCAGCATCATACGCCCTCTTTGATAACTCAACTGCCTCATCGGTTGTGCTATACATCGAATTTGAGACAATAGAGTAGAGCACAGGTGCATAGGTGGAGTCGATCTCAAGCGCCTGCTCGAAGTAGGTGCGTGCCGTAGTGGTATCCCGATAGATTGTGATAGCCTTAAGACCCTCAGTGTAGAGTTTTAGTATTTGCAAAGAGTCCTCCGACACTACCGAAGTCGCACCACCCGCCACTGCTCTGCTGAATGCAAACATCGAGCAGAGAAGCAGCGCCAAAGATATTTTTGCAAATAATCCCCTCATTATTGGAAGTTAGAGAACACTCTCAAATTGGTCCAAAAATCTAATGTCATTCTCAAAGTATAAGCGCAAATCCTTAACCCCATACTTTAGCATTGCGATACGCTCAACACCCATACCAAAGGCGAAACCTGAGTAGCGATTAGAATCTATACCGCACGCCTCCAAGACATTCGGATCTACCATACCACAACCCATAATCTCCAACCACCCCGTACCCTTACACACAGGACAACCCTTGCCCGAGCAGAGGTTACACGATACATCGACCTCAGCCGAAGGTTCGGTAAATGGGAAGTAGGATGGGCGCATACGTATCGTTGAGCTCTCGCCAAAGAGCTCTTTAGCGAAGTACTCCAACGACTGCTTCATATCGGCAAACGAGACCCCCTCATCGATATATAGGCCCTCAATTTGGTGGAAAATACAGTGTGCACGATACGAAATTGCCTCATTACGAAAGACTCGTCCCGGACATATCACACGAATGGGAGGTTCGCCACTCTCCATCACACGCACCTGAATCGATGAGGTGTGGGTACGCAACAGAACATCGGGATTACGCTCTACGAAGAATGTATCCTGCATATCACGAGCCGGGTGCTCAGCGGGGAAGTTCAGCGCCGAGAAGACGTGCCAATCATCCTCAATCTCAGGACCTTCAGCCGTCGTATAGCCCAAACGAGAGAATAACTCCACAATCTCGTTTTTAACCAGCGAGATTGGGTGACGGGAGCCCAAAGGCTCAGAGAGTGTCGGTCGACTCCAATCCTCGCCTTCAGATGAGTGCTTCGAGTGGGTGGTTTGCAGTGCCTCACGCAGCTGCTCGATACGCTCCGATGCGTAGTTCTTAAGTGCATTAATCTGCTGGCCAAACTCACGCTTGTGCTCGGCAGCAACACCCTTAAACTCCTCCATTAGGTGGGTCAAATCACCCTTACGACCCATAATTTTTACTCTAAACGCCTCAACATCTGCTGCACTTTTTGCCTCAAAACCCTCAATGTGCTTGCGCAGAGCCTCAATTTTATCTCTCATTTTTTGATAAGTTTTTATTTTATTCTACCTTTGAACGGTGAACGTTTTATTTACGATATATACAAATTAAAAGGCAAAGTTATAAAAAATTTAGATATGACACGGAAATTTCTCGCTTTTCTAACTCTTACGATATTTAGCGCCCATCTTTTATCTGCCCAAAAGGTTGGTGTTGTGATGAGTGGTGGTGGTGCAAAAGGGTTGTATCACATCGGAGTTTTGCAGGCTTTAGAGGAGCAGGGAATACCCATTGATTACGTCGCAGGAACATCGATGGGCTCTATCGTTGCAGCTCTTTATGCTGCTGGATATTCGCCTGCCGAGATGCGTGAAATTGCTCGTCCAGAGGCTATTTCACAATGGATGTCAGGCAAAATTAATCCTCAAGAGTATATCCCATACTATAAACGCTTCAGAGAGAACCCAGCACTCTTGAACGTCCGTTTTGATTTAACAAATCCTGAGGCTCGGTTTAAAATTCCAACCTACATCATCTCATCAACACAGATTGATATGGCACTCACTGAGCTCTTCGCTTCGGCAACAGCTGCAAGTGGTGGCGATTTTAATAATCTGATGGTGCCATTCCTATGCGTGGCGAGTGATATGAAGAGCCGCCAAGCAGTAACCCTAACACACGGTAATCTAAGTGAGGCGGTTCGTGCATCAATGGCTATACCACTGGTTTTTAAGCCTATAGAGCGTGATTCAATGCTCCTATATGATGGAGGAATATTCGACAACTACCCTTGGCGACAGCAGCTCGAAGAGCACTCCCCCGACTTTATCATTGGAAGCATCTGCACCGAAGGCAACACTTCGCCCGACCCCAACTCTTCGCTTTTGGATCAAGCATTTATGCTTGCTATGCAGGACACAAATTACGACATCCCTGAAGATATGAGCATCACAATTAATCGTGCAATAGATGTTAATATGTTAGACTTCAAAGGTGCACAAAAGATTATAGATCAGGGGTATAACGACACTAAGGAGATGATGCCCGAGATTGTTAAAAAAGTGCGTGAAAGGCGCTCACAGAGCTACTATGAAGAGCGCCGTGAGAAGTTCGCAGAGCGCAAACCAGAGCTCGAATTCAACGATTTCAATATACACGGTCTTGATGCCAAAAAAGAGGAGTATGTGAGGGACTATCTTCGTGTGGATACTAAGGCCAAAGACAAACAGAAGCGCCGAAGCTTCACAGAGCTAAAAAACAACCTCTATGAGGTGTTGGCTGGAGGCAACTTTGCGATGGAGTTCCCTGAGGTCACTTTTGACACCATAAATGGGACATATATCTTCGATGCAAACTTTAAGACCCGCCCCAGCACACGAGTTACATTTGGTGGCAATATCTCCTCGACAATCTTCAACCAAGCATACATAGGTTTGAACTATCAGCGTGTCGGACTTGTGTCGCAGCAGTACTTTGCAGACCTATATCTCGGCACACTATACACGTGGGGTAGGGTGGGTGGACGCACCGACTTTTACAGCTGGCAACCCCTATTTTTAGACTACTCGATAAATTATACCTATCGTAACTTTGATCACGGCGCTTTTGGCAACATCACAAAGGCTGATAACTTTGAGAATGTGAACCAAAATGAGATTTTTGCCTCTGTCAGCAGTGGATTTCCACTGAGCAAAAACTCGCTTCTTATGCTGCAGATAAATGGTGGCTTTGTAAATAACCACTACTACACAAATGAGCTATTTGTTCACGAAGAGGATCACTCACAATTTGATTTTGTGGGGGCAAAGTTCAATATCGAACAGAACACCTTAGATAAGCCACTATACCCTCGTCGGGGGTCGCATTTAAGCCTCTCGGCAATATATATAACGGGCAGGGATGACTACAAACCACACTTTAGCAATGATTTCATACACACCGAAAATCACTCTTGGTTGGGAGCACGCTTTACGTGGGATAAATACTTTGATATACCCTCTTGTAGTTGGTTTTCGTTAGGTTTTAATGTCGATGCAGTCTACACAAATTTGCCTCAATTCTCTACAAGCCGTTCAACAGTGATGATGATGCCATCGTATAGACCAACACAACACTCCAATTTGGTCTATATGCCCGACTTTAAGGCTAAACATTTTGTTGCGGGTGGTATTATGCCAACGATTGATTTCACCCCCAAATTTATGCTCCGAACGGGGTTCTATACAATGTATCGCTCAAAATATGATATGCCACCCGAACTAAAAGAGGGATATGATGTTCAGTTACAGTATATGAGCGAGGCATCGTTAGTCTACCACACTCCACTCGGCCCGGTCAGCCTTTCGCTCACAAAGTATGATATTGATAGCTGGAACAATATGTACCTAACATTCAACTTTGGCTACTCGATATTTGCCGACAAGGCGACATTTTATTAGGGATACCCTGAATATTTTTTGACAATATAATACAATCTCTTTTAGTATTTGCAAAAAATAACCTACATTTGCACACTCAATTAGGAGAATTAAATTAAAAAATTATGATGAAGAGATTATTTTTGATGTTGCAGATTGCAGCGCTTTCACTTTTTGTTGCGTGTGGCGACGACAATGAGGGTAATGGTGGTTCAGGGGAGCCACAAGGTCCATCTATTGAGCTAATTGAAGGTGTGTATCACATCTACAACGCTAAGGGGCTAAGGGAGTTCGCCGAGATTATCAACACAGCAACTGAGGTGGTTCGAACTGATGGTTTTTTGGTAAACGACATCGATTTGGGTGGCGAAGAGTGGACACCTATCGGAAGTGTGACAGCCTCATATTTGGGACATTTTGATGGCAATAACAAGAAAATCACAGGTCTAAAGATTACTCGTAGCACAACAGAGGCTGGTGAGAACAATGAGAATAGCTACTGTGGATTGTTTGGTGAAAGCTATTTTGTGCGTGTTACAAATATCAAACGAAGTGATTTTCATATAAAAAACCTCACCATCGTTGAGCCATATATAACTGGATACGAGAATGTGGGCGGTATTATTGGTCACTTATATAACTCAGGTGAACGTTCCACTAATGCTACTATTGAAAATTGCCACGTAATTGGTGGTTCAATTTCTGGCTTTGAAAGCGTTGGTGGTATAGCTGGTAGTCCTGGTTTAGCTAATATTTATGTGTGTACAAACAACAATACATCAATTGAAGGCGTAGAGATGGTTGGTGGTATTGCTGGTTACTCGGCTGATGGAACCAATCTGTCTGGATGCTATAATACAGCCAAAATAACTGGTAATACATCTGTTGGTGGCATCTTTGGATATGGACACAACTCATATATAAGGGTTTCATTCAACACAGGTGAGATTTATGGTCAATCGCAAGTGGGTGGTTTAAAGGGTCGTCGTGATGGAGGCTCAATAAACACCAACACAGGTCCTACCTGCTGGATAGACCAACCAAATGACAATGCAGAGTTCGCTATCGGTTTTGATGGCAATCATGATTTTGACCAACCATCAGATGAATATGTTGATAAAGTGGAGACAATAGCTCAACTAAACGAGCAATTAGATGGCGTTGTAATTGAAACCTCTGCTAATATAAACACTGGCTGGGAGTTCGTCGCTGGCAAGGATGACAACACCCTACCAACATTTATATATGTAGGTGACCAGGCAGAGTAGGCTACGACCGATTCTATAAGATAACAAAAAGGGGCGATACTGGTTTGTATCGCCCCTTTTTGTTTGGTTGTCGCAATCTTAAAAATGGACTAAAAAGGAGCGACCAGAAAGCCGCTCCTAACTTGTGTAAATAAGTCGTAATAAGAGGTGTTATTTTTAGGCGTGCAAGGCGCAGAAACCGCAGTTTACATTTAGTAAATGAGGATTTCTAAGTCCGCATCACAACGCCAAAATAACCCTATTATTCGGCTTATTTTATGGTCATTTCATTTAACAACCACCCCGCCCCAGCAAACTTATCAACTACAAATAGTACATAGCGAACATCGACAGAGATTGTGCGTTGAAGCTCTGGCTCGAAGGCCACGTCGCCCGACATAGCCTCCCAGTTACCATCAAAGGCCAAGCCAATGAGTTCGCCCTTGCCATTCATAATTGGAGAGCCTGAGTTTCCTCCCGTAATATCGCAATCGGCAAGGAAAGCCACTGGTAGCTCGCCATTTTTGTCGGCATAGCGACCATAATCCTTAGCCTCATATAGCTCCTTTAACTTTGCAGGAACCGTAAACTCTGTTGGATTTGTAGCATCCTCCTTCTCTATTACACCCTTTAGGGTTGTGTAGTATTTGTATAGAACTCCATCTGCAGGTATGTATGGAAGCACCGTTCCATAGGTTAAGCGAATTGTAAAGTTGGCATCCGACGCCCACGCCTTTTCGGGCTGCATCTTCATCTTGCCTGCGATATATAGGCGGTGTCCATCTGCAAATTTTTGGTTATTCTCCTTTTGGGCATCAACCAATTCACGCAACTTTTTATCCAACGAACGCACAAAGACAACCGCTGGGTCGGCATCGACCGCCTCTTTTGAGTAGTTGTCGAGGAGCTCATAGGCTTTTTGTTCTGTTGCAAAGGCAGAGTTCTCAAATAGGTAATCTACATATGCATCTGTCGAGCCCTCAAACTCTTTATCTATAACATCTGCAAAAACTGTTGGTTTTTCGGGGCTATTTTCCATTACAATCTCCAACATACGCTTGGCTACCTTTTTATCTGTTGAAGTGTTAAAATCCTTATAAAAACGTGCAAGGCGAGCCTTCATAGCATCTGTATCCTCTATCGCATCAACCGAGCCAACAACACGGGCAGGAATCAAGATCTCGACCGCTCGAGCCAAAGCCTCAGCAAGGTATTGATACGACGAGTAGTATGGCGCATTATCCTCGATTGAACTCTTAATCATCGGTAGGGCACCAATATACCCTTCGGTTGGCATTGTGTTTCTGGCTGCCCACTTCTGGAATTCGGCCTCTTCGGCCTCTTTACGAGCCTTAACATTTAGACGCTCAATACCACGTGACATACCGATAGAGTTCTTCCAGTAGTTAGATGAGCCTGCATATTTTGATGCGTATTGGATACGAATCTTATCGCTGGACTCCATATCCTCCTTTAGGATATCTTGGCGCTCGCCACGAATGAAGATACGTTGTGGATTGGCAACAGACAACATACGATCAATCTCATAAGATGTCATATAGCGTTGCGTAGAGCCGGGAAAGCCCATAATCATTGCAAAATCGCCCTCTTCGTATCCATTCAACGAGATTGCAAGGTGCTCTTTGGCACGGTATGGACGATTCTCTGGGGAGTATGCAGCAGGTTTATTATCCTTATCGGCGTATACTCTAAAGATTGCAAAATCGCCCGTATGACGTGGCCACATCCAGTTGTCGGTCTCTCCACCAAATTTACCTATTGATGTTGGAGGGGTACCCACCAAGCGAATATCCTTATAGACCTCCTGAACGAAGGCAAAATATTGGTTACCACCGAAGAATGGGCGGATATTAATCTCCATATCGGGATACTTCTCGCTAAGGGTCGTGCGCACACTCTTTGTCGCCTCTTGAACCATTGTTTGGCGCTCCTCGCCCATTGCAATATCGGGGATTGCAGCCAAAATATCGGGTGTTACATCTACGATTTGTCGTATGAAACGTGCCTCAAGACCCGGCGCTGGTATCTCCTCCTTGTTTGACATCGCCCAAAAGCCATTTTTTAGGTAGTCATTCTCGACCGACGACAGTGATTGTATATTACCATATCCGCAGTGGTGGTTGGTAAATAGCAGACCTTCGGGCGATACGATCTCGCCCGTGCAGCCACGTCCAAAGATTACGATTGCATCCTTTAGAGAGTTGTTGTTGATGCTGTAGATCTCTTCAGCTGATAGTTTCAGACCCTTCTGCTTCATATCTTTGATATTCATCTTTTGCAGGTATGGCAACATCCACATACCCTCATCGGCTAAGGCCGATAGCGAAATGACAGCCGCAGCGAGGCTTAAAATTAGTTTTTTCATTGTTTTGATTGTTTTATAATAGTTATTTTTTGTTTTATTTTTTGTTTTATTTTTTGTTTTATTTTTTGTTTTATTTTTTGTTTTATTTT
>CAYJJV010000001.1:27561-58171 GCA_964370585.1 uncultured Alistipes sp.
TTTAATTTAAATTCAAAAAAGAGAAAAAGAAAAAAAGAAGATAAAAAAGTAGTAAAAAACTACCCAATCTTAACCATCTCCAAGATAGATTTTTCAGCTCTTTGGCGCACCTTGTCATCAATCACAACCTCAGGCGACTCATCCAAAAGCGTCGTGTAGATACTCTCCAACGTTACCATCTTCATATAGTCACACTCCGAACATCCACACACAACACCATCGGGAGGAGCCGCAATAAAGCGCTTTGAAGGGAAACGACGCTGCATCTCGGTCAATATCCCCGCCTCAGTGACAACAATAAATGTGTCGGCACTATCCCCTCCACAATACTCCAAAATAGCAGCTGTAGAGCCCACAAAATCGGCTACGGCAACGATATATGCCCTACACTCAGGGTGCACAACAATCTTCGCCATTGGGTTTTGTGCCTTTAACTCCAAGATACCCTCCAACGAGAACTGCTCGTGAACGTGACACGCACCATCCCAAATGACCATATTATCACGCCCCGTTAAGGACTTGATATAACCACCCAAATTTCTGTCGGGAGCAAAAATAATGGGCTGATCTGCGGGCAGTGACTCCACAACCCGCAAGGCGTTAGAGGAGGTGCAACAAATATCCGTAAGTGCCTTTACCTCAACCGATGTATTTACGTATGAGACAACCTTATGGTCGGGGTATTGCGCCTTGAATTTTGCAAAGGCATCCGCCCCACACGACTCGGCCAACGAACACCCCGCATCAGGGTGTGGAATCAAAACCTTTTTTGTAGGCGAAAGAACTTTGGCGGTCTGAGCCATAAAATTGACCCCCGCAAAGAGGATAATATCGGCATCGACACTTGCGGCACGTTGCGATAGGGCAAGCGAGTCACCCAAAAAATCGGCAACTTGCTGAACCTCCGAACGAACGTAGTAGTGCGCCAAAATTACGGCACCCTTCTGACGCTTTAAGAGCTCTATCTTCTCGATCAATTCTGAGAATTTATCCACAATATTTTTTAATTTTTATTTATTTAATATAATTTTAAATAGAAAATAATAATAGAAATAATAGCTGTTGATAAGCTGAATAAACTATTGTCATCTATTTTTATTATTAGGTTGCTAACATTTTTATAACATTTTTTCTTTTCTGTTTTAATTGAAAATCAAATAGATATAAAAAATATTAACGGTTGTTATTAACTCTATTATTGTTATTGACACCGATTGTTATTAACAAACTTTGAGAAAAATCTCTTGGTGAACCTTTGACAAATCTACAAAAACTTTTTTTGGTAATCACAATAAATTTCATAAATAGTTTTTGTCGCCCAAATTTCAAAATTTAATTTTCAAAAAGAGTTATGAATTATCAACACAAAAACTAACAACTTTTCATCAAGTTGCTAACAATCCTATCGGCAATATCTCGATACCACGCCTCTACCCTGCTATCCACACCAACGGCAGGGCGACCGCCATCGGCACCCTCCATTATAGACTGCACGATAGGAAGCTCGCCCAGAAGCTCAACGCCACACTCTTCAGCATAGCGCTTAGCTCCACCCTGCCCAAAGATATAGTACCTATTTTCAGGCAACTCTTCGGGGGTAAACCACGCCATATTCTCCACAATACCCAAAATTGGGACATTGATGCTCTCGCTACGAAACATCTCAACGCCACGCACAACATCCGCTACGGCAATACTTTGTGGCGTAGAGACTATAACCGCCCCATCGACACTAATCTCGCTCAACACCGAGAGGTGTATATCGCCCGTGCCCGGAGGAAGGTCGATTAAAAGAAAATCTAACGCCCCCCACTGTGTCTGGTGAATTAGCTGTCTGAGTGCCGAATTTGCCATCGTTCCACGCCAAACGAGCGCATCTGTGGGCTTTATAAAGAAGCCTATCGAGATCAACTTAACCCCTGCAGCATCTGCTGGGATTATCCTATCCACATCCCCCTCTTTGATGGCATCAGGAAGATAATCTTCGCATCCAAACATCTTGGGTTGCGAAGGGCCATAAATGTCGGCATCCAAAACCCCAACACGATAACCCATATTGCGAAGCGTAAGTGCCAAATTTGCCGTCACAGTCGATTTGCCAACACCCCCCTTGCCCGATGAGATGGCTATCACCTTGCCAATAGAGCTGGTGGTAGAGGCTTTGCGCTGCCTTTGTTGCAGCTCTTTGTGCTCTTCGGCGGCGCTCTTTGTTGCCCCCTCCTTTATGATAACCAAAAACGAGAGCTCGGGTAGTGCCTCGCTAAGTGCCCTCTCTGCTTCTCGCTTTATCTTGACGGCGAATGGGTCACGAGCCTTCTTGAAGCGTAACGTAATAGTTGCGCCACTATCCTTTATAGATATGCCCTCTAAAAAGCCACTTGATATGATATTTTCGCCCGTTTCGGGGTGCGAAATTGTGGATAGAATCCCTTTGATTTTACTCTCCATAGTGGGAAATATTTTGTGCAAATATAACGATTATTTTATATAAAATGTGATTGGGGGCGATTAAGATATTGTTTTTCGATAAAAATAATTTGTTAATCAAAATTAATTGTATATATTTGCGCAGTAATAGAGATTAAAAAACACTTAAAAAATTGAAAAATATGAATTTTGCAAAGACATTTTTAGCGGCACTTCTCGCCCTTGTTGTGGGCTTTTTTGTCGTATCGTTTTTCTGGGTTATACTACTTGTAGCCCTTGCAGGCTCATCCTCAGAGAGCATCTCGATTGATGAGAACTCAATACTTAAAATCGACCTATCGGAGGCGATTACCGATGCCCCATCGAAGAGTCCATTTGCAGGTTTGGACTTTATGACCCTCCAATCAACCGAGCAGATTCACCTTCTAAAGGCCCTTTCAGCTATCAAGGCGGCTGCAGAGGATGAGCGTATCGAGGGTATCTATCTTAACTTTACAGGCTCGGGTGGCGTTGTAGGAACTGCTACGATGGAGGAGTTGCGTGCAGCAATCGCCGATTTTAAGCTCAGCGGAAAGTTTGTCGTATCTTATAATGAGGTCTACTCTCAAGGTGGCTACTATTTGGCATCGGTGGCGGATAAAATCTACTTGCAGCCCGAAGGTGGAATGGATTTCACGGGCTTGTCGTCGGGTACGATGTTCTTCAAAGGTCTGTTCGATAAATTGGATATTAAGGCTGAGATCTTCCGCCCAACATCTTGTAAATATAAGAGCGCTGTTGAGCCATACTTCCTAAAGAAGATGTCGAAAGAGAATCGTGCGCAGATGCAGCAGCTAATAAACTCGATGTGGAGCACAATTTCAGCAGAGGTGGCAGCGTCACGCTCAATTTCGGTTGAGAAGTTGAACCTTTTGGCGGATAATTTATCTGTTACTCTGCCTGAAGAGGCGTTGGAGTATGGTTTTGTGGATGGTCTAATATATGAGGATCAGATGCGTGATAAGTTCATCGAGTTGGGCGTTGAGTTGGGCGAAGATGAGGAGCCTGAGTTTGTATCGCTCGGTGATTACGCTTCGCAACTTACCCCCGATGTGGATAAGATAGGTGCTGAAAAGGTGGCAGTAATATATGCAAATGGGGCTATTGTTAGCGGTTATGGCTCGGAGGATCAAGTCTATGGCAATGCGTTGGCAGAAGAGCTTGCGGAGCTACGTGAAGATGACGATATTAAGGCTGTGGTGTTGCGTGTGAACTCTCCGGGTGGTAGCGCCTTAGCATCTGACGTGATTTGGCGTGAGATGGAGCTCTTGAAGGCCGAAAAGCCTGTTGTCGTCTCGATGGGTTCGTATGCAGCAAGCGGTGGCTACTATATTGCTGCGCCAGCGGATGTTATCCTCGCTGACAAGATGACCCTAACGGGTTCGATAGGTGTTTTTGGCGCTATGTTTGACCTCTCAGAGACGATGCAGGATAAGTTGGGCATCACATATGATGAGGTAAATAGTAATGAAAACTCTGGATTTAGCCAGTTTAAATCATTGACATCGGTGCAACGTAGAGCGATTATGCGTGGTGTGGATAAGGTCTACGATAGATTTACATCGTTGGTTGCCGAAGGTCGTAATCTACCTATCGAGAAGGTGTTGAGCGTAGCCGAAGGTCGTGTTTGGTCGGGCGAAGAGGCGTTGAAGCTGGGTCTTGTCGATGGTATTGGCGGTATTGAGATGGCAATCGCAATGGCGGCCGAGAAGGCTGACTTGGGCGATGAGTACCGTGTTGTTGAGAAGATTGATACACCTGAGGGGTTGGCGGCTGTACTGGCATCTCTAAATGTGGAGCTTAAGCAGCGTTTCGAGCTATCTGAGTTGGGTGGCGCCGTGAAGGAGTATAACGCCGTGCGTGAGGTTATGGAGCAGAGCGGTATCGTAATGTATTCGCCATATCGAGTTGAGTTTAAGTAGATATATATAATTTAGTGCGAAAGGGTGGCAAAGAGTTGAAAATTTGCCACCCTTTTTGTATCTTTGTCAAATGGCACAGATAAGAATTACAAAAGAGTTCTCCTTCGAGGCGGCACACGCTTTGGAGGGTTACAACGGTGCGTGTCGTGAGATTCACGGCCACTCATATCGTCTTTTTGTCACAATTAAGGGGTCGCCCGCCGAAGGTGAGGCCGACCCAAAGTGTGGTATGGTTATGGATTTTGGTGAACTAAAAAAGATTGTCAATGAGGAGATTATATCTCGATTTGACCACGCACTTGTGCTGCGAATTTCGCCCAAAAACGAGGTTTTGGTGGCAGAGTTATGCAAGAGATTTGATAACGTCGTGAGGGTCGATTATCAACCCACGTGCGAGAATATGCTCATCTCCTTTGCCGAGCGCATCAAGGCTCGCCTAAAGGAGGGGGTTATGCTCCATTCGTTGAGATTACACGAAACAGCAACCTCTTATGCCGAGTGGTTTGCAATAGACAATCAATAGAGATATGAAAAAACTCTTCTTGGTCGATGCCTACGCATTGATATTCAGATACTACTATGCATTCATCGGGCGACCTATGCGAAACGCTGAAGGGATGAATACTTCGGTTATTTTCGGCTTTGTAAAGTTTCTGCGTGATATACAGCGCCGTGAGCATCCCGATCTATTGGGTGTGGCGTTTGACCCTGCTGGAGGGAGTTTCAGGCGTGAATTGTCGGCTGAGTATAAGGCTAATAGAGCCGAGACTCCCGAAGATATTATAGCTTCGGTGCCCTATATAAAGCGTATCTTGGAGGCTATGTGTATCCCCATTTTGGAGCTACCACGCTACGAGGCGGATGATGTCATTGGTACACTCTCAAAAAAGGGTGTTGAGGCGGGATATGAGGTCTTTATGGTGACCCCCGACAAGGATTATGGTCAGTTGGTAGGCGAAAAGTGCAAAATCTACCGCCAAAGGGGCAAGGATGGCGAGGTTGAGATAATCGATAGAGAGGCTATTGAGGCAAAATATGGTATTAGCGACCCAAAGTTGGTAGCCGATATTTTGGCCATTTGGGGCGATGCTGCCGACAACATCAAGGGTGTTGCAGGCATTGGCGAGAAGGGGGCAATGAAGCTCGTACAGCAGTGGGGTGCAGTTGAGAATATTATCGAGAATGTGTCGCAAATTTCAGGGAAGCAGGGCGAGTCGATAGCCGCTTCGGTAGATGCATTGCGCCTATCTAAGACCTTGACACAGATTGCACTGGATGCCCCTATTGAGTTCAATGCAGAGGCGCTTACGGTGTGTGGTGCCGACAACGAGGCTCTGAAAAAGATATTTTTGGAGCTCAATTTTACATCCTTTATTCGTGAGTTGGCACAGACCACAGAGCTCAAAAATGAGTCAGGGCCGATAAGCAGCTCAACCCCAAAGCCAGCACCAAAGAGCAGTGGTATAGAGCTGCAGGGTGACCTGTTTGGAGCGCCCATAGAGCCAAGTGTTGCAGAGCCGATGGGCCAGAGTGAGAAGATGTGGACAACGGCAGATAGTACACCGCACCAATATACGCTGGTCGATAGCCAAGCAGAGCTATTGGAGGTGATCTCTGTGGTGGGTCAATATGACGAATTTTGTTTTGACACTGAAACCACTGGCTTAGATATATTCAATAGCCAAATTGTGGGGCTCTCGATTGCCGTTGAGCCGCATAAAGCGTGGTATATACCCTTGCCAAGCGAGGTGTGCGAGGAGCGCATCGGGGCTCTAAAACCGCTGTTTGAGGATGCTACAAAGCGCAAAATTGGACAAAACCTAAAGTTCGACATTATGGTTTTGAGGCGCTTGGGTGTGCGTGTGAATGGTATAAAGTATGATACGATGATTTTGCACTATCTTCTTGATGCCGAGTCACGACACAATATGGATGCTCTGGCCATGAAGTACCTCAACTATAAACCAATCGAGATTGAGGCTCTAATTGGTAAAGGGGCACGCCAAACGACAATGGATAGGGTGGCAGTGGAACGAGTTAAGGAGTATGCCGCCGAAGATGCCGAAATAACACTTCAACTCAAAAATGTGCTCCTGCCTTTAGTTGAAGAGGGCTCCTTGATGGAGTTGTACCTCAAAGTGGAGGAGCCGATGATTGATGTTTTGGCTGAGATGGAGCTCACGGGGGTAAAGATTGATGTTCGTGCGCTGAACGACTACTCGACAGTTTTGATTAACCAACTTGCGCAGTTGGAGCACAATATCCGTGAGCAAGCTCAGGAGCCAAACCTCAATATCAACTCCCCAAAGCAGTTGGGCGAGATGCTATTTGTTAAGATGCAGATCGACCCCAAGCCACGCAAGACAAAGAGTGGGCAGTATAGCACTGATGAGGAGTATCTGCTAACGTTTGCTAAGGAGCACACTGTTGTGGCTATGATTTTGGAGTATCGAGGTTTAAAGAAGCTCTTGTCTACATACGTGCAGGCGTTGCCACAGTTGGTAAACCACACAACGGGGCGTGTGCACACATCATACAACCAAGCCGTAACGGCAACGGGGCGCTTGTCATCGACAAACCCCAACCTGCAAAATATCCCTATACGTGATGCTGTTGGGCGACCCATTCGTGAGGCATTTATTCCATCCGATAGTGAGCGAACACTGCTCTCGGCCGATTATAGTCAGGTGGAGTTGCGATTGATGGCGCACCTCTCGGGTGATGAGTCGCTGTTGGCAGATTTCCGTGCTGGAGCCGATATTCACGCTGCGACAGCCGCCAAACTCTTTGGTAAGAGTATCGAGGATGTTAGCCCAGAGGAGCGTCGTCGTGCTAAGACCGCCAACTTTGGAATTATATATGGAATATCGGCATTTGGATTATCGCAACGCTTGGATATTCCACGCTCGGAGGCTAAAGAGTTGATCGATGGCTACTTTGCCGCCTACCCCAAAGTTAAGGCGTATATGGAGCGAGTCGTTGAGCGGGCACGTGAGGTGGGCTATGTTGAGACTCTATTTGGACGTCGCCGTTATCTGCACGATATTAGCTCACGCAACGCAATAGCTCGTGGTGTGGCGGAGCGCAATGCTATCAACGCCCCAATTCAGGGTACAGCGGCCGATATTATGAAGTTGGCGATGATTAAGATTCACAACGAGATAGAGCGCTTGGGGCTTCAATCGAGAGTCACGATGCAGGTGCACGATGAGTTGGTAGTTGATACGCTACTCTCAGAGAAGGATTCAATTGCACGTATCGTTGTGGATTCAATGCAGGGGGCTGCATCTTTGGATGTCGATTTATTAGTTGAGTATGGGGTGGGTGATAATTGGTTGAAAGCCCACTAATAAAGTCAAAATAGAGGTATATTCGGCACATCCCTTGCCCTTCAACCCCAAGAGATTGCGGATCAAGTCCGCAATGATGGAAGGGATAAAAACGAAGGGGCGAGCCACAAAAGCTCGCCCCTTCTCACACTAAAATAATCATTAAAAATCATCATCTTGACGGAAAACCTCCGAAAGATAGTGGTGTAGATAGCACAAATCTGCCTCTCCCTGTATTACCTCATTCATCGTCAGCTCCTCATCGTCAAAGTGACCTGCATTAAAAAAGTCTTTTTTGTCAAGTTCGTCCATAGGCACTTTCACTGTTTGTTGTTTATAAATTTAACGTGACACTTCACGCTTTATTGTATAGCTGCTCAAGAAAAGTGTAAATTTCTCGAAATGGTATATAACTCTAACTAAGAGTCATATTTTTATCCTTAATCAAACGGCGTAGATTGATTAGCGCATAGCGCATACGACCCAATGCCGTATTTATACTAACATCTGTTAGTTCAGCAATATCCTTAAAGCTCAAATTTGAAAAATAGCGCATCATAACAACTTCACGCTGCTCTTCGGGGAGCTCCTGAATTAGAGAACGAACATCCCTCTCGATCTGCTCGCTAATCATCGAATCCTCAACGTTGTGATCTAAAAATCGCAACGTACCCAATAGATCATACCCAGCCTCGCTCTCCGAGATGGTCTTCTGTTGGCGTTGAGCCCTGAAGTAGTCTATAACTTGATTGTGGGCAATACGCAAAACCCACGATAGAAACTTGCCATTGTCTGTGTAGCGGCCATCATCAATCACTCGAACAGCCTTAATGAAGGTCTCTTGAAATATATCCTCTGCGACATCACCATCCTTCACCATCATTTTGATATAGTCCCGAACCCTCTTACTGTGGCGTTCAATAAGCTTCGATATGGCACTGCTATCCCCCGAAAGGTAGCTTTTAAGTAATACTTGATCACTTGACACTTGTACGTTCATACCCTTTTATTTAAAGTTTAAAGAGTAGAATTTCAATCAATAGGCAATCGCTTTTTTATTTGTTATAAACCCCCTTTTTGCACTACGCAAATGGGGATATTAGACTGCAAGATATGTATATTTTTTGAAACTCCCAAATTTTTGCAACTTTTTTGTAGTGCTCAAAAAATATACCAATCTCTTTTACCCCCGTTTCAAAGGGTCGAAATAGGGGTTAAAACTCAACTGTAATACCAATGGTGGGGATAATGGTTCCGCTACTTTGGTCTAAATATTTCATCTCATATCTCGGTGGCGACGAGCCCTCAACAACTTTGCCTGTTGATATGAGCGTTGGAGCTTGGCTATACTTGCTCGAAGTTACGTTTTGAAGATCTATATATATGCCCAACATCCAATTTTGGAAGTAGTAGCTCTTATCTACCCTTAAATCTAACTGTGCATAGGCATCGCCTCGTAGTGTGTTGTATTGTGAATAGTCTAAGTAGGGGCGAAGCTGAGCATCCCACGCCTCGACAAGTGACGATTTATCAACATCATAGGGGGTGTATGGTGCCCCTCCAATGGCGCTAAGACGTCCTCCGATGCTCCAGTTGCGTGGCAAATCGTAGACACCACTTATATTTACGATAAAGCGGTTGTCCCACGCCGAGTCGATATAGTCATCACTGTTGGTTGCTCGGTATTGCGAGCGGTAGTAGGTGAAGGAACCCACCAAATATACCCCTTGCGAGGGTTGCCAGCGACCTAAAGTCTCGATACCATACGCCCTGCCCGATGCTGAAGAGATGAGCAGCTCATCGCCTACCGCACCGTAATCTACACCCTTGCACGCCAAGGGGATACCATCAACAACACTCAAGGGCATATCACTATAGTATTTATAGAATAGCTCCGAGCTTATCGAGAGCTCATCGCCCAACTTATACTCCACACCTAAACTTGTCGATACAACTCGTTGATAATCTAAGTCGTAGTTTACCAACTCGCCCTCGTTGTTCTTAAACCCAAGAGCTGTGTAGGGTGGGAGTTGGTAGTAGATGCCCGCCGATGCACTAATAGACCAACTATTTGAGATGCTATGCTGGATAGATGCTCGGGGTGATAGTTGTCGCCAGAACTCAGACATTTTACTTGAGTAGTCGTTGCCATCAAAACGTAGACCGAGAGATATGGTGGTAAGTGATGAGGGGGATGTGTAGTCGCCATTGACAAAGGCGCCCCAACCCAAAATACCTAAATCGGTGGTGTAAAATAGCTTGTTGTAGGTGTCGGTATAGCTCGCACGGATGGTGTTGTTGTCGTAGGTGGAGTAGGTCGCCTCAGCCCCTGCTCGGATGCTCCACTGCGATAGGTAGGTGCGGTTCTCAAAACGTAGTGTTGTCTTCTGCTCGACACCTCGTAGGCGTAGTGTGAGGTTATCCTCTGTCGAGTCATCATTGTTGAGGTACTTCTGCTCACGATTGTTCAGATAGTTATGACTCAGAGTTATACGTTGAGCGTGGTTGCCCGAGAAGTGGCGATATGAGGCGCCAACAGTGTAGGTCTCCTGCTTGATTGTGGGTAGATAACCCAATAGATACTCATTCTCTTCGCTTGTCTCATCTAAATTGAGCTTCATATCATCAAAGCCTGCAAGTGCCAAGAAGGTTATCTCGTCACGCTTCGATAGTTTGTGCTTAACCTTTACCGTACCATCGATGTAGTTGGGTAGAAAGGGTAGACCCAAGAGCTTGAAGAGCAGTTGCAGATATGATTGTCGTAGTGAGAATAGGTATGTAGTCCTATCGCCAATGTGTCCGCTACCGCTTATGCCCACTTCGGATGCCCCTAAGGTAGCCTTGAAGGTGTGGTCGTTTGGATTGCCGTCACGCAACTTTATATCTAATACGGAGCTCATCGCCCCAGCACGATTGGCTGCAAATGCCCCAGTGTAGAACTCAATTTCACGAACCAAGTCGGCATTTATGATGCCTACAGGGCCGCCTGATGCCCCCTGTGTCGAGAAGTGGTTGATGTTGGGAATCTCGATGCCATCCAAGAAAAATCTATTCTCGGCAGGGCCTCCACCTCTAACAATCAAATCATTGCGGTAGCCAACTGGCGAGTAAGCTACACCGGGATATGAGCGCACGATGCGTGACACATCACGATTGGCACCGGGACTCTTCTCAATCTCCTTGAATGATATTACCCTCCGACTTACGGGGCTCTCAACACTACTGCGAAAAACGGTTGGGCGCACAATGACAGCCTCCAAGCGTCGAGCATCGCTCTGTATCTCAATCTCGATATATGGGGTTGAGGCTGAGATGGTAAACTCCTCAGTTATAGCATCTTTATAACCCAAGAATGTCGCCTGCAAACGATAGATACCACCATCGATATTCTCAATTTTGAACCCTCCTAACGAGTCGGTCGAACTACCTTTTTGAGGCATTCGGGCGATATATACAGCAGCATATTCGACTGGCTCACGAGTTATTTTGTCGATAACTCGACCCTCGACGGAGAACCCTTTGGATAGGGCATAAAATGGCAAAGCGATGAGCAATGCAATGATAATTAGGCGGATGCGTAACATAATATTTATATATGGTATAGAGTTATATTCCGCAACAAAAGTACCAAAATATTTGGAAAACGTAGATTTTTAGAATAGATTTTGTAAATTTGCCCCTGCAAGCTCGCTCTGCCGCTGCCGACTGCAGAGTCGGGGGAGGAAAGTCCGAGCAACGTAGAGCGCCACACAAGTTAATGGCTTGATCTTCGTGAGGGGATGGTGAGGGTAGCAGAGAATAACCGCCCTATGGCTCTTTGGGGTCGATGGGTAAGGGTGAAAAGGCGGGGTAAGAGCCCACCGCAGCGGCAGTGATGTCGTCTGGCAGTACCTCCTGTGGGTTGCAAGACCGTGTATATCGACAATTAAGGGTTGCTCGCCCAATGTCGAGGGGTAGGTCGCTGGAGCCTGCGTGTGAACGCAGGCGTAGATAAATGGCAGAGGCTTGGGGGTGACCTTGAGTACAGAACTCGGCTTATAGAGCTTGCAAAAAATAAAGAGGCTGATCTCTCAGCCTCTTTATTTTTTCTCTATTGTTTGTCCAGATTTGCGACCAGTATTGTGGCACTCTAACTCTGAAACCTCAAATTTGCACCTAACATATTGATCACCCCTACACAGTCATTATCTCCTTCTCCTTCTTATCTAAGACCTCGTCTAAGCTCTTGGTGTATTTTTCCAATAGCTTTTGTGCTTGAGTCTCGCCATCCTTAGCCTCATCTTCCGCCATACCTGCTTTTTGAGCCTTTTTGAACGCCTCGACAGCGTCACGGCGGGCGTTGCGTAGGCTTATGCGTGCTGTCTCGGCCTCGCCACGAACCTGCTTTACAAGACCCTTACGGCGCTCTTCGGTCAATGGGGGGATGGTCAGACGTATCTGCTCGCCATTGTTCGAGGGGGTAAGGCCGATATTCGAGTCGATAATCGCCTTCTCGATTGGGCGCAACATATTCTTATCCCAAGGTTGGATTAGGATGGTCTTTGCATCGGGCACAGTGACACTCGCAGCCCCCGAAACAGGCATTTGCGAGCCGAAATAGTCCACCATAACGCCATTGAGAACATTTGTCGATGCCTTGCCAGCACGAACATTCATCAGCTCCTCCTCCAAATGGGCGATAGCCTTTTGCATCCTCTCGGACGCCTCGTTTAGAATAATCTTCGTATCCATCGTTCTATTTTTTTAATTCGTTATCAATCTTTGTGAGCATAGCATCAAACTCCTCTTCGGTATAGCCCACCGATGCAAGTACCACACGACCCTCTTTGTCGATAAGGAAGTTGCGTGGGATGTAGTTTGAGGCATATTTATTAAATATGCTCTCATCTAAGTCAAGACCCATCGGGAATGTGTAGCCACTCTTTTCACGAAAAGCCTCGACATCCCCCTTTTTCTCGCCTCGTGAGATGGGCAATAATACAAACTCTTTGCCCTTGTATCGCTCGATAATATCCTTATCGACACGTGTAAACTCCTCGCGGCAGGGTGGGCACCACGTAGCCCAGAAGTTCAACAAAACAACCTTGCCACGTAGCGAAGAGAGCTTAACTGTTGAACCATCGACCATCGTGACCTCAAAATCGGGGGCTACATCGCCCACCTTGACAAGTGTCGTCTGCTCGACCTCATCCACCTCATCTACCTGCTGCTCGGTTGTCGCCTTAGCCTTGCCCATAGCCCTCTCGATAGCCTCTTCAGGCTTCCACATTATCAAAACCACAGCAATAACCACAATTAGTGCCACCATAAGTAGCAGTGTGCCGTTGCCTTTTCTCTTTTTACGTTGCTCTATCATACCTTTAAATTTTTAATATTCAATAAATTATTCAATGAGTGTACCTATCTTTTCGCCCGCCAGTACTCGCTCCAAATAGCCCTCTTTGTCCATATTAAAGACGATGATTTTGAGCCCATTCTCTCGGCACAGCGTAAATGCGGTCATATCCATAACCTTGAGCTGGCGTTGAAGAACATCGTCAAAGCTAATCGTGTCGAACTTCACAGCCGATGCATCCTTCTCGGGGTCGGCAGTGTAGACTCCATCCACACGAGTGCCCTTTAGCATAACTTCGGCCTCGACCTCAACACCACGAAGTGCCGATGCTGTGTCGGTTGTGAAGTATGGGTTGGAGGTGCCTCCGCCAACAATTACTACATTGCCCTCGCCCAACAGCTCAATGGCACGTGCCTTAGAGAAGTACTCGCCAATGGGTTCCATACGTATCGAGGTTAGGACTCTGCACTTAACCCCATTATCCTCTAAGGCGGATTGCAGCGCTAAGGAGTTGATAATCGTTGCCAACATACCCATCTGGTCCCCCTTGACACGGTCAAAGCCATTTTTTGCACCCGTCATACCACGAAAAATATTGCCTCCACCAATGACTATGCAGACCTCAACGCCCGCCTCACGCACACGCTTAATCTGCTCGGCATAGCTCTGTAACACGTTGGTAGATAGGCCATATTTCTCGTTGCCCTGCAACGACTCGCCACTCAATTTTAGGAGTATTCTCTTATATTTCATACTGCTTTGATATATTTTCTCAATGGCGAAGATAGTGAAAATTTCTAAAAATTCAATGCAGAGACTATCTTTACACCAAAAATAGACTATCTTTGTGACAAAGTGGGTCATATAATAACTTTTGACACATAATTTAGAATGGAGTTCGAGGGGTATAAATTTTTAAATAGGGTCGATAGTTCGGAGCAGTTAAAGCAGCTCTCGAAGGAGGAGTTGCGCATATATTGCGATGAGTTGCGTCGCTACATAATTGAGCAGTGCTCCATAAATCCCGGCCACTTGGCATCTTCGTTGGGGACGGTCGAGTTGGCAGCAGCTCTACACTATGTTTTTGATACCCCAGAAGATAAGGTTGTGTGGGATGTGGGGCACCAAACCTACCCCCATAAGATCATAACGGGACGACGTGACGCCTTCTCCCAAAAGCGCCAAGCGGGGGGTATAAGTGGATTCCCACGCATCGCTGAGAGTGAGTATGACTCGTTTGGAGGTGGCCACGCATCTGTATCAATATCGGCAGCGTTTGGCTTGGCAAAGGGGGCGCAGTTACGTGGCGAGACAAGGCAAGTTATAGCCGTGATTGGCGATGGGGCGATGACGGGCGGTTTAGCCTTCGAGGGGCTCAATAATGCTGGGGCGAGTAAAGACACCAATATTTTGGTCATCCTGAACGATAATAATATGGCTATCGACAACGCAACGGGTGCGTTGAAGAACTATCTATTAAAATTCTCAACTTCGAGCTACTACAACAAAACAAAGCGTTTTTTGTGGTCTATATTCTCCCATTGCCCGCCACTTCTGAGGATGATTCAAAAGTCGGGCAACGCCATAAAGCAGGGGCTGCTGAAGAGTAGCAATCTATTCGAAAGCCTTAATTTTAGATATTTTGGTGTTGTCGATGCTCACAATCTAAAGGAGCTCACACGCACTCTGAAGGCTCTCAAGAAGATTGATGGCCCAAAACTGCTGCACGTGATGACTAAAAAGGGGAAGGGTTACGCTCCAGCCGAAGAGAATCAACGTGTGTGGCACGCTCCGGGATGTTTCGACCCCTTGACTGGGGAGCGATATAGTGAAGGGAGTACAAAATCCCGCTTTCAAGATGTCTTTGGGCATACACTCTTAGAGCTGGCCGAAGCTGATGAGCGTGTTGTGGGTGTTACCCCTGCAATGCCAACGGGGTGTTCGATGAATATAATGATGGAGAAGATGCCCACGAGGTGTTTTGATGTGGGGATTGCAGAAGGGCACGCTGTGACCTTCTCGGCAGGGATGGCAGCGGCTGGAATGGTCCCCTTTTGTAATATCTACTCCTCATTTATGCAGCGTGCCTATGATAATGTTATACACGATGTGGCGATTCAATCTCTGCCCGTTGTAATGTGCTTGGATAGAGGTGGCGTAGTGGGCGAGGATGGCGTTACGCATCACGGACTATTTGATATGGTCGCCTTTGGCACGGTGCCTGAGTTAATTGTTGCTGCTCCGATGGATGAGCTGGAGCTGCGGCAGATGATGTATAGCGCTTTAAAGTCGGGCAAGCCATACGTGATACGTTACCCACGTGGCTATGGCAGTGGCGTTAAGTGGCAAGGGGTAGCTTTTGAGACTATGGCTACGGGTAAGGGTCGCAAGCTACGAGATGGCGATGATGTAGCTGTCGTATCGATTGGCACAGCTGGGTTGATGGCAGAGCGTGCCGTCGAGCGTGCCCTTAAAGAGGGTGTGAGCGTTGCCCACTATGATATGCGCTTTGCAAAGCCTTTGGATGAAGAGCTCCTCGATGAGGTGGGCAGAAAGTTTGGGCGTGTTATCACTGTCGAGGATGGCGCTATTCGGGGTGGCGTTGGTGAGGCCGTGACAGCATATCTAAACCGCAAAGGATATAGCTGTAGGGTACAGAGTTTGGGCGTCGGCGATGAGTGGGTGCACCACGCAACCTGCGAAGAGTTGTATGCGCAGTGTGGCTATGATGATGAGGCGATTCTGAACGCTATCTTAACAACAAAATAGTTTTGGCATAAATATAGTACTTATCAACTAAAAAGATGATATGCGACCACTACTTCTACTATGCATCGTGATGCTATCTGCCTGCTCACACTCAACAACAGCTAAAGGCATCGACTCGACACCCGTTTCGGAGTTTGACTTGGAGCGATATATGGGTACTTGGTTTGAGATTGCACGCTTCGATAACCGCTTTGAGCGCAACCTGATAAATGTTAAGGCGCAGTATGAACTGTTGTCAAATGGCAAGGTTAAGGTGGTAAATAGTGGCGTGAATTCACAATCTGGCGAGTGGCAAGAGGCAGTGGGGAAGGCTCGTACAACACGGATTTCGGGGCGGTTAGAGGTGTCATTCTTCTGGATATTCTACTCGCCATATATCGTTTTGGAGCTTGACTCGAATTATGAGTGGGCGTTGGTGGGGAGTCGAAGTGATAAATATCTGTGGATACTATCTCGCACCGCCAAGTTACCTCAACCAACCATCGACCACATATTCAAGAGAGCTAAGGCAAGGGGTTACGACACCACAAAACTGATGTTTGTGGAGCAGAGTCCCAATCTGTAAATTTTAAGTGCTATGACACTCAATGCCTAATTTTTCAACAAGTTGGGCAATCTTTTTTAACTCTTCGCTTGATACCTTTTCGAGCGTTTTACAGGGTGTCGCTCTATCCAGAGAGTATATCATCACGGAGCGAGGTTGCACTTTGGCGATAAGCTCCAACCAAGCTAAAAGCTCCTCTTGTGTAGTGTTATCTATGCGCTTGCCCTCATACTCGCCACGTAAAAACATAGTCTGAATTATCATCTCGCCATTGAATTGTGCCATCTGCTCGACAACCTTCGCAACGCTATACTCTCCATTTGGGAGATTAATTGAGTGTGCTGTTGCGTCAAATGCCGAATCAATCTTTAAGATGTTGTTATCCACACGTTTAAGAGCAGTTACAACCCCCTCTCTGTGGAGCTGTGTGGCGTTGGATAAGACAGATATTTTGGTTGTGGGCGATAGGGAGTCACGCACCGAGATGGTATCATCGATGATAGCCTCAAATTCGGGGTGCATTGTCGGCTCGCCATTACCTGCAAAGGTTATTACATCGGGTATTTCACCCCTTGTAACCATCGCTTCGAGGCTCTCGTAGAGTAGCGTCCGAACATCATCACGAGAGTTAAATCGTTTATCGCCTCTACCCTCGCCTCGCCAACCGCACTCGCAGTAGATGCACTCAAAAGAGCAAATTTTACTATTCGTCGGGAGTAGATTTACCCCCAATGAGAGCCCTAACCTGCGTGAGCGGATAGGTCCAAAGATAATATCATCGAAGAGTGCTGGCATCCTAATTAACCTTAATTTATAAAGCCAAAGGTAGCAAATATTGGTTGCAAATGCAAGAGTTTGTGGCCATCTATAGCTCTTTTTGCTGTGAATGAGTATAAATACGTAGTTGCAACATAGAAAAAAGGAGTACCTTTGGCTGGTTAAATAAATTATAATATATTTGCACTGCAGAAATTTAAACAAACTAAAATATAATTATGGTTGATATTTTTGATCGCCTTGAGAAGAATGCGGGCGGACCGATTGGTCAATATATGTCGTATGCACACGGCTACTTTGCATTTCCAAAATTGGAGGGCGAGTTGGGTCCTCATATGATCTTTCGTGGGCAGAAGATGCTTAACTGGTCTTTGAACAACTACTTAGGGTTGGCAAACCATCCAGAGGTGCGTAAGGCGGATGCCGATGGTGCTGCTGAGTTTGGTATGGCAGCTCCGATGGGAGCCCGTATGATGAGTGGTCAGACCAAGTACCACGAGCAGTTGGAGCGTGAGTTGGCAGAGTTTGTCGGCAAGGAGGACTCTTTCCTACTGAACTTCGGCTATCAAGGTATGGTCTCAATTATTGACTGTCTATTGACCCCACGTGATGTTGTGGTTTATGATGCTGAGTCGCACGCCTGCATTATCGATGGTCTGCGTATGCACAAGGGCAAGCGTTTTGTATATCAACACAACGATATGGACTCTTTGCGCCTGCAGCTACAACACGCAACGGAGTTGGCCGAGAGCCAGAATGGTGGCGTTTTGGTCATCACCGAAGGAGTGTTTGGTATGAAGGGCGACTTGGGTCGTCTGGACGATGTTGTAGCTTTGAAAAAGGAGTTTTCGTTCCGTCTATTGGTCGATGATGCTCACGGTTTTGGTACGATGGGCGAGGGTGGTCGTGGTACGGCATCGCACTTTGGTGTGGAAGAGGGTGTTGATGTTCTCTTCAACACATTCGCAAAGTCGATGGCGGGTGTTGGAGCCTTTGTTGCAGGTCCACGATGGTTGATTAACCTATTCCGCTACAATATGCGCTCACAGCTATACGCTAAGTCGCTGCCGATGCCTATGGTTATTGGTGCTCTGAAGCGCATCGAGCTAATTCGTAACCACCCAGAGTATCAAAAGCAGTTGTGGGTTATCGTTGATGCCCTTCAGAATGGTTTTAAGGAGAATGGTTTTGATATTGGCGTAACGAACTCGCCTGTAACCCCCGTATTTATGAAGGGCGGTATCACGGAGGCGACAAACCTAATTGTCGATCTGCGTGAGAACCACAAAATTTTCTGTTCGTTAGTTATCTATCCAGTTATCCCTAAGGGAGAGATTATCCTTCGTATAATCCCAACAACGGTTCATACGTTGGAGGATGTGAACTATACAATCGAGGCGTTTAAATCGGTGCGTGACAAGTTGGAGGGAGGCGTTTATGCCAAGATGGAGATTCCAGTTCGTGCTGACGAGGGTTTTAAGACAAGATAGTTTGAGCTGATGAGAATCGACTGATATGTAGTCAGTTGTATATATTGATAAGATGAGTTTGGTTAATAGGTGTTAGGTAGCACGATTAATCAAACTCATTTTTTTGTAAATTTTTTTGCAGAAATAAAAAAAACCCTTATATTTGCACCTCGAAACACCACAAATTGCGAAAATAGCTCAGTTGGTAGAGCACAACCTTGCCAAGGTTGGGGTCGCGAGTTCGAGTCTCGTTTTTCGCTCACAAGGGTCACAGTAATGTGACCCTTTTTTCGTGTTTGCATCGACTCGAACGAGCGACCCCACGAAACTCATCAACAAATTTTTGTTGATGAGTTATAAATATAGAAGCGAGCACACCCACGTGCAAAGCACGTGGGTTCGAGTCTCGTTTTTCGCTCACAAGGGTCACAGTAATGTGACCCTTTTTTTTGTGTTCGCATTGACTCGAACAAGCGATCCCACGAAACTAATCCACAAAAAATGTTATCTTTGCAAAAAGCGTTTTTAGATGATAACTAAACAGAGAGTAGATAGAGTTGATTGTGACACCTTTAGGAGGTGTTGGGAGCTATATTGCGCCGCCTTTCCCGAGTGCGAAAGGCGGGATGAGGAGTATCAAAAGCGCACCCTGCAGCGTGACAACTACTCGTTTTATGCCCTTTGGGATGGGGATTGCTGTGTGGGGTTTATCTCTGTATGGGAGTTTGAGGATGTGGCATATATTGAGCACTTTGCCATCTTTGAGGCTATGCGAGGTGGTGGGTATGGGCGTGAAACTCTTACTCAATTTATCAAAGAGAGCAAAAAACCAATACTCTTGGAGGTTGAGCACCCCGACACAGAGATTGCAGCACGCCGCATAGAGTTCTATCGTGAGCTGGGGTTCAGCCTTAACGACCACAAATATGAGCATCCGCCATATCAGGGCGATGATTTTGTTAGCCTTCTTATTATGACCTATCCTTCGCCAATCAGCGAGCAGGAGCTTGAACAATTTAAAAAACAGCACTTTCCAGCGATCCATTTTGAATATTTTTAGGAGGTTTTGTGTCGTTTAGTTTGTTTTTTTGTAAAAAAAACATATATTTGCAATAGTGTAGTTTTTTGCACCTCAAAAGCGGTTATTAACCTAAACTAAATACAGTTATGTTTCGTATAATATGTGTAACATTGACTCTATGTGCAGCTCTTAATTCAGCCAACTCTCAGAGTTTAGGTGGTTTTGACTCGACAATTAACGGTGTAGTGAACCCACTGAGTGGCTCCGACGAGGAGCTGCAGGCGAAATATCAGGCGCAACAAGATGCTCTAATGGCTCAGCACGACAAATTTAGAGATGATATAACGGCTAAATGGAGCGACACAACAGCAGTTGAGAGTGGTAAAAAGCTATGGGTAGAGTATAACGATAACCTAAACTCTCGTAGCATTGTCGATTTTGAGAGTGGAGAGGTTGAGGTCGAGGTGCTGCTCCCTTCAGATGCCAGCGAGGCAACAATCGAACAAAAGCTCGAAGAGGCGATGGCACGAGCGCTTACAAGCAGGGGGCGAAGCAGTGAGTATGAGTCGCAATTCGGAGCTCCAATTTCGTCACTGCCAATTCTTGGACAACAGATCGATTTGGGCAGTTGTGGTATCGACCTAAGCATCCTATTCCCCGATAAAAGCTCAAAACCTCAACCACCACCGATGCCAACTGTGGGGCAGGGCGCAACGCTGGCCAAACGTGAAAAAAGAGGAGCTAAAAAGGGGGAGCAGACGATGGCCGCAAAGCAGGCTGAGCTAATCGTTGAGCAGCCACAGGTGGTCGCAAAAACCATTGTCGAGAGTGTTAAGTATGAGCGACGTGAGGTGGTTGATAAAGAGGGCGATAAGATGGTGGCAGCAAAACTTAAACTCAAATTGGTGGATGATCATCTCTCGCAACGTGCATCACAATATAGAGATATTGTGGCAAAGCACTCTAAAAAGTTCTCTGTCGATGAGCCGATAATTTATGCTATTATGGAGCAGGAGTCGGCATTTAATCCGATGGCTCAGAGTTGGGTCCCAGCCTATGGGTTGATGCAGTTGGTACCCAGATCTGGTGGGCGTGATGCATATAATTATGTCTTTAAAGAGGATAAGGCACCATCGAGTAGCTATCTGTTTGACCCCGATAACAACGTTGAGTTAGGGACGGCATATGTCAAGATATTGACTACACGTGAGTTTGCAAAGGTCAAAGATCCACAATGTAAGCTACTTTGCGTTATCGCAGCCTATAATTGTGGCGGCGGAAATGTTAGCCGTGCAATAAATGGCACGACCAACCTATCGAGGGCGATACCTAAAATTAACGAAATGAGCTATGATGAGTTATACAGCCATCTGCGACAGTATCTGCCCGATGAGACAAAACACTATATATATAAGGTGACAAATAATGTGAAAAAGTACTCAAACTAAATAACGTTTTTATAACTAATTTATTAATTTAAAACAGAGAAGAGATGAAGAGATTATTACTATTGGTAGCTCTTGTAGCTACAGTGGGTGCCGCAGTGGCACAAGAGGGGAAGGCGAAGATGTTGGTAGATTATTTTACCTACTCATCTTCGACAAATGGTAAGTATGCTGATGCTGTGCGTAACCAAGTGATTGCGGGCATAACAGACAAGAATCGCTTAACTGTGATTGATGTCGATAGCGAGGCGACACTACGCATCGAGGCTGAGCGCCGTAGCCAAGAGCAGGCGATGGGCGATGCAGCAAATCGTAACGAGATTATGCGTAGCCTCAATGCAACTTATGCGCTAAATGGTAATGTAGATCACATCACAGTTACAAGAAAGAGAACAGATAGCGGTCAGACATATTACGATGCTGAGGTTGTCTATACACTCAAAGTTGTGAATGTTGCCGACGGAACACTTAAGGCGAGTAAAGCTTTTAAGTCTTATGGCGGTGGTTCGCTATTTAGTTCAGGCGAAACATCTGAAAAGGCTATCGCTGGAGCTATCACAAGCATCGCTGATGATATGCACAAGTTTATCGATATACACTTCCCACTTTCAGCGAAGATTGTCGATCTAAAGGAGCATAAGAAGGGCGCTTTGAAGAGTTGCTATGTAAATCTTGGTTCGGATCACGGAATTAGTCCCGGTCAATATATCACTGTATTCCACCTAAAGCAGATTGCAGGTCGTGAGACTAAGGTTGAGATTGGTCGAATGAAGGTTGATGAGGTAATAGCTGGCGATTTGTGCGATTGCAGCGTTACAAAGGGCGGTAAGGAGATATATGCCATAATCACAGATGCCAATGGACGTGGTGTGGATGAGCTGGCGCTTCAAACCCAAGAGAAGGCTGGTATGTTTGGTGCTTTAGGCCTATAAAGATGTAGTAATAGTTATCGGGAGGCGAGTTGGGATAGCCTCAACTTGCCGCTCGTAACCTAAAAAAGAGGTAACAATGAATAGATTACTTATAAAAACTGTTTTTCTGCTTTTAGCTACTGTGTGTGCAAAGCTCGCTTTGGCGCAAGATTACCCCTGTATTGTAACA
Source organism: uncultured Alistipes sp. (assembly GCA_964370585.1). Taxonomy (GTDB): domain Bacteria; phylum Bacteroidota; class Bacteroidia; order Bacteroidales; family Rikenellaceae; genus Alistipes. The sequence goes on from CAYJJV010000001.1 coordinate 49,740, forward strand.
CTGGAGAGCTCGGACGAGCGTACGGCGACATTTACAACGTTGGGTATAGCTGATAAAAAGGGCGATGTGGAGTTAAATGCTCTTCAGTCGCTATTCTACACACTCTTTACTATTGGCGTTGATGGCGTAAATGATGGAGTGCCACTCATCCAAAATAGTGATAACAGAACCTATGTGCCTGACTTTTTGAACAACAAGTTGGGGGCATTTAGTGCAAATCGCACAGTCGTAGCAGAGCCTAAGAAGAATCTTCAAAAGAGATTTGAGGCTACATATAGAGTTGTTGTCCCGATGCAGAACCTATATAAAAACTTGATTCAAAACAAGCTCTATACTCCAGAGCCAGACCCCGCAGAGTTGGTCGATGTAGAGGCGATGGATAATATGGTCTTGCCAACTATTATCGTTGTCCCCTTCAAAAAGGATGGTGAGAGCTATGACGAGGTTCTACAGAGCGATTTTGACCGCCGCATAGCTGTGGCAAAGGTGCAGGATGGCTTCGAGAAGCGAAACATCACAACAGTCGATCTCTCGGGTAAGGTTGCAGCGATGAAACGCCGTTCGGAGTATGAGCTTACAAATGCCGATTCGAATGATAAGCAGCTACTACTATCATCTGGTGCTGATGTCTATGTGACTGTCGATATAAATAAAGATATGCAGCCCTCAGGGTCGAGAGTTGCCCTAATTATGAAGGCCTATGAGACATCGTCGGGTAGTATCTTAGCAAGTCGTGATGGCTTTACAAATAGGTATAGAACAAATGCTGTGGATATGCTATGTTCATACGCTGTCGAGGATAATCTAACCCCATTCTTGGATGATATAACAAAGAACTTCAACAAACAGGTGACATCGATGAAGCGTGTTGTGTTACAGATATCAATCGGCGGCAACTCGATGATGACGATGAGCGATCCAGTTGGGCCAAATAATTATCGTCTATCGGATATTATTCGTCAGTGGGTGCGAGTGAATTCGGAGAAGGGTAAATACCACCTTCAAGGCATAGTTGATGAGGGTATGATATTCGACTATGTGATGATACCACCAAAGGATCAGGATGGCTTTATGATGGATGCAGCGCAGTTTGCCTTTATCTTTCAATCCTTCCTAATTGAGTCGCAAAATATCCCCTGCTCAAGTAGAGTGGATGGAAACACTATTTACATAACAATAGATTAGATATGAAAAGAGTTGTTTTTATTATTATAGCAATTTTAGCGAGTTGTGCTTCTATGTCAGCTCAGAGCCTCCCCTCGTGGGTGAAGCAGATGCCCTCTGAGGCCAATGCATATATAGGCATTGCAAGTGCCCCAATATCAAATCCCGACTATCGTGAGGCTGCACGACTATCTGCCCTAAACGAGATTGCCGCTCAGATAGCTATCTCGATTGAGTCTACATCCTTTTTGAAGAGCTTAGATGTTGATGGCGATGCAAAACAACTATTCGAACAGAGCATCAATGAGAACCTATCGGCACACTTGGGTGGGCACGAAATGGTTGATTCCTATATGGATGATACAAACTACTATGTCTTCTACAAGTTAGACAAATTTATCTATGAGGAGTATATTGCTCGCAAGCGTGAGGAGGTCATAAAGGCTGGATTAGATAACTTGGTGAAGGGCAAAAACCTTGAGGCGAATGGTGATTTGATTAACGCTTTGGCTATGTACGCTAAGGGTTTAGAGTTAGTTGAGCCATACCTCAACCTATCGTTAGATGGGATGTACTCGGGTCGCTATGTGAATGTTGCAACCGAGCTTTTCCTCGCCTATCAGAGCATATTTTCGGGTGCTGCAATCACCACCAATAATGCCAATTTAACAGTCGAGGCGCTTAAGACGATAAGTGAGCCTGTGGCTGTCTGCCTTAGCAAAAATGGTGTGGTGGTGCCAAATGTGCTTATGAGTGCGGAGTTTGTTGCGGGCGATGGTCACATTACTCCAGCGACCAAGACCGATTATACGGGAACAGCAACCTTTTATGTGACCAATGTAACCTCTAAGGATGATGTTCAGAGCATAGATATTGGCATTGACGATTCGGTCTTTGCAACTCTTCCACGAGCATATCTATCTCTAATCAATATGGCTACGTTGCCCGTAGCGAAGATCACTTTGGCAGTTACAAGTCCCATTGTCACGGCATATTTTGATGTTAAGAAAAATGGTATTCCGGAGTGCGAGCGATTGGTGCGAGCTATATTTACAAACAACTACTTTGAGGTGGTTGATTCGCCAGATGCGGATCTGTATATCGAGTATGCAACCGAGTTTAAGATGGGCCGAGAGGTAGATGGCGAGCTCTATAACTACAAAGAGTACTTCTGTTCGTTGTCGGTCAAGATCTATAATAATGGGACAAAATCGCTCTTGGGGGAGTACGCTTTGCCCAGCACGAGAGTTTTGGTTCCTGAGAATAAGTCTGCCGATCAAGCAGCTCAGATGTGCGCCCGTGAGATGATGAAGCAGTTTAGGGTTAAGCTCCCTGCGGTGTTGAAAAATATCAAGATGTAGGGCTATGAAACAGGTGATTTCAAGTAAGAAACTCTAAATAAAAATGCGCCCCTGAATATTCAGGGGCGCATTTTGTGAGGTCTGAAGCGGATTCGAACCGCTGTAGACGGTTTTGCAGACCGGTGCCTAGCCACTCGGCCATCAGACCCTTTGTGAGGTGCAAATATAGCTATTTTTATCTAAATACAAAAATTTTGGTGAACTTTCGACTTTTTTTGCACCAAATGAGCTCTCTTTTCAGATAAATAACATACCTTTACAGATTATAAAGGTGTAATAAGGGTTAATATTATGACTATCGAAGATATAGCTTTGCAGTTCACAAAAGGGGTAGGCGGTAAGACAACTCGCCATCTGTTGGATGTTTTTGGTTCGGCAGAGGCTATCTTCAGTGTCGGGAAGTCAGAGCTTATGCAGCGTGCCGAAATCCGTGAGGATATTGCCCAAAATATCGTGTCAAAGGGTGGTTTTGCACCCGCAGAGAGGGAGATTAAACACTGCATCAAAAACAACATCATAGCGCTGGCTTCGACAGATGAGCACTACCCGAAGTTATTGAAGGAGTGCGATGACTCGCCCCACGTAATATATATAAAAGGTAGCGTTGAGGCGCTAAATATGCGTTCGCTGTCGATTGTCGGGACTCGAGAAGCAACACCGTATGGTTTGACTATGTGTGAGCGCCTTGTTGAGGGGTTAAGTGAAAGGGTGCCTAATTTGTCGATTGTGAGTGGCTTGGCGTATGGCATCGATGTGGCGGCTCATAGGGCAGCATTGGCGCACAAATTAACAACGGTTGCCGTCGTGGCAAACGCCCTGCCCGATGTCAAACCATCGCCCCATCACGCTATTGCAGAGCAGATTTTAAGAGATGGCGGTGCATTGCTTAGTGAGGCATCATCCCAAACAAAGGATTCTGGGCGTATGTTTGTGCCTCGAAATCGAATAATTGCCGCCTTGAGCAGCGGAACTCTTGTTGTTGAGTCGGGCTACAGTGGTGGGAGTATTCACACGGCGCAGTTCGCCTCGTCATACAATCGTGTTGTTATGGCTGTGCCGGGCAGAGTGACCGATAAGTGCTCTGTTGGAACAAATACGCTTATACGCAATCGTGAGGCGCAATTAGTCCTCTCGGTGGAGGATATAATTCGTGAGTTAATGTGGGATTTGGATGCCGACGTTGGAGCGAAACCAAAAGCACAACCCACCCGCTTGACCAATGATGAGTTAAAACTATTGGAGTTAATTCCGCAGGGCGAAGCGATAGCCATTGAGCTAATATTTGAGCGCTCGGATCTGGATATGGGCGCTGTGAGTGCGCTATTGATTGGGATGGAGTTAGATGGGGTAGTTCGGCAACTGCCGGGTAATAGATATATAAAATTATGATAGATACACATACACATATATATGTGACGGAGTTTGACGAGGATCGAGATGAGGTTGTTAGGCGAGCGCAGGATGCAGGTGTTGAGCAGTTATTGCTACCTGCAGTGGATTCTGAGAGCCATCAAACGCTCTTCTCGTTGGTGCGTCGATACCCCACCTATTGTCGGGCGATGATGGGTCTTCACCCAACATCGGTAAATGATAATCCATCGTGGCGTGAGGAGTTGGCGAGAGTTGAGAGTCTGCTTGACACCCCACCCGAAGGCATAGGTGGATTTTGTGGTGTGGGCGAGATTGGATTAGACCTATACTGGAGCCGAGATTGGGAGCGAGAGCAGATAGAGGCATTCAGGGCGCAGTTGGATATGGCACTTTACCACTCGCTGCCCGTCGTTATCCACACTCGTGATGCGTGGCAACTGCTCGTAGATACTATCAGCGACTATAAGGGTCGAGGGCTGAGGGGTGTTTTTCACGCCTACTCTTCCGACGTGTCGCACTATAATATATTAAAAGAGTTAGGTGACTTTCGGTTTGGTATTGGTGGGGTGGTAACCTTTAAAAATAGTGCGCTGGCGAGGGTGGTGGCAGAGATGAAGTTGGAGGATTTGGTCTTGGAGACCGACTCGCCATACCTAACCCCAGTGCCCAAACGAGGGCGACGCAATGAGTCGGCATACGTTGGCTATATCTGCAGCGCCATAGCTCAAATTAAGGGGGTGAGCGAAGAGTTGGTCGATAGAGTAACAACAGAGAGTGCAAAACATATCTTCAATACAATAATATGAGACGAGCAATCCTTATAATATATACGGGGGGTACAATCGGTATGAGTGCCGATGCCACGACGGGGGCACTATGCCCAATCGACTTTGCAACCATATACGATGAGTTTCCACCACTTAGAACACTCAACGTTGATATTGATGTGAAGAGTTTGATGCCGCCTATCGACTCGGCAAATATGACCCTTGCGAGCTGGGTGCGGTTAGCTGAGCTAATCAAAGAGAACTACGCTCGATATGATGGTTTTGTGGTGCTGCACGGTACCGATACGATGTCCTACACCGCATCGGCGATGAGCTTTATGTTGGAGAATCTGGCAAAGCCCATCATCTTTACGGGCAGTCAAATTCCAGTTGGGGTGCTGCGTACTGATGGTAAGGAGCACCTTATAACGGCTGTGGAGATTGCAGCCGCACAACGCAATGGGGTTCCAGAGGTTAGAGAGGTTGCGCTATACTTCCAGAATAGGCTGCTGCGAGCAAACCGAACAACAAAACGAAATGCTGAGGCGCTAAATGCCTTTCGTTCATATAATTATCCGCCGTTGGCAGAGGTTGGAGTGAATATAATATACTATAAACAGTTGATGTTGGAGGCCAAAGGGGGTGATGAAGAGTTGCAAATATCGACAAAATTAGATGAAAATGTGCTCATAGTCAAGCTAACGCCAGCTCTTAACGAGGCGATGTTGAGTGCGATGTTGGCAGTTGAAGGGTTGCGAGGCGTGGTTTTGGAGACCTATGGCGCAGGTAACGCTCCGAGCGCCGAGTGGTTTATTGGAGCACTAACGAAGGCTATCGATAGAGGCGTTGTTGTGCTAAATGTAACGCAGTGTGGAGGGGGTAAGGTCTCAATGCACCTATATGAGACGGGGCAGGCGCTGCAAAGAGCAGGTGTTGTCTCAGGACGTGATATGACATCGGAGGCAGCAGTGGCAAAATTGTGCTATCTTTTGGGGCAAAATTTATCGCACGAAGAGATAATAAATGCTCTCAACACTTCACTTCGTGGAGAGTTCAGCGAGTAATGAGATTTTGAAATACGTTGCACAAATAATATTTTTTTCTTATATTTCGCACTGATTATGTACTGTTTTGGCCCTAAATAAGGGAGTTGAAAGAGCTGTGACACGCTGTAAGTGGTTGCAAGTGTGTGCGATAGGTTGTGATGGGTGAGTTGTGTTAAGGTGTAAGGCAGTGCAAAATCAAGGAGGAACGAAGAGAAGAAAATAGAGGAAAATGGACTTTTTTTGACTCGGAGAGTACCAATTTTAAAAAAATATTGGGTCAAGAATATTAAAAAGATATAACAAAATTTAAAGATAACAGTAAACAAAACAAATTAATTTTATCTAACACAACTATGAAAAAACTTTTTATGATTCTGTCGGTTGTCGCACTTGGCACCGTTAATCTTTTCGCACAAGTTCCAGCGGTTGAGACTGCTGTTTCAGGTGAGAGTATGCACCAAATCTTGATGCAGAAGTTCTTGGAAGGTGGCTGGGAGTGGATGCTACCAGTACTTGTATGTTTGGTACTTGGTCTTGCGATCTCTATCGAGCGTATCCTCTACCTTTCACTATCAACAATCAACTCAAAGAAGTTCATCGCTTCAGTTGAGACAGCTCTTAACGAGGGTGGCATCGAGGCTGCTAAGGCTATTTGTGCTGACACAAAAGGCCCTATCGCATCTATCTACGTTCAAGGTCTTATGCGCTACTCACAAGGTATGGATACAGTTGAGAAGGCTGTCGTATCTTACGGTTCAGTTCAGACAGGTCAGATGGAGTCAGGTCTTTCGTGGATCGGTCTATTTATCGCCCTATCTCCAATGCTTGGTTTTATGGGTACCGTTGTCGGTATGATCGGTGCATTCGACTCAATCCAAGCTGCAGGTGATGTTAGCCCAACCTTGGTTGCGGGTGGTATCAAAGTGGCACTTTTGACAACACTTATGGGTCTTATCGCTGCGGTTATTCTTCAGGTGTTCTACAACTATATTGTATCGAAGATCGACTCTTTGGTAAACAATATGGAGGACGCATCTATCACATTGGTAGATATGCTAACAGCATACAACAAGAAATAATCTAAAAGCAGATAAAACTCAAAAGCAATTATGAAAAAAGCATTAAACATATTGCTGGGCATTCTAATGGCTATCACAGCTGTCTTGACAGTGTGGGCGATTGCGACTGCAACTGATATGGGCGGACCAGCTATCAACTGGTCGATTATGTGGGCTTACGCCCTTATGGTCTTCGCCGTGTTGTCTGCCGTCTTCTGCGCCGTTTTCGGAATGATCAAAAATCCAGCAGGAATTAAGGGGACAGTAATCTCCCTTGCACTAATTATTGTCGTGGTAGGTGTGGCTTACTTTGTATCTAAAGGTAGCGGTATCGAGATCGACAACTTCGCCGATGGTGGCGTATTTGGTGCTGGCGAGACTATCCTAACAGAGACAAGTATCGTAGTAACCTATTTCGCCTTTGCAGCAGCTTTTATTGTGGCAGTCGCAACAGAGGTGTGGAAGGCCTTCAAATAACAAAAAGAAAAGATGGCAATAAATAAGAGACAAATACAGGAGATCAATGCCGGTTCTATGGCCGACATCGCCTTTCTGTTGCTCATATTCTTCCTTGTCGCTACAACAATGAACACCGATACCGGTTTGGGTCGTATGCTCCCACCGATGCCCCCTGAAGATCAAAAGCAGGAGGATATCAAGGTCAAAGAGCGTAACCTATTCCTAATATTGGTTTCAGGTAGTGGTAGCATTATGGCAGGTCCACAAGGAGGCGAGCAGGATTACGTCAGTGTTGCCCAGCTAAAGGATCTAACCAAAGATTTCATCCTTAACGTATCAAATAGCGAAGAGCTACCTGAGAAGAAGGATAAAGAGATTGAGTTGCCAGATGGCACAACGTGGGTATATCCAGTTAGTGAGGGTGTGATCTCTCTACAGACAACTCGTGACACAAACTACGACATCTACATTCAGGTGCAAAATGAGCTTACTCGTGCATTCAATGAGATTCGTGACGCTGTTGCGATGCAGAAATTTGGTGTTAAATTTGCGGAGCTTCAAAAGGAAGAGGCGGCAGCAGTCAGCGAGGCTGTGCCACCTAAAATCTCTGAGGCAGAACCACGTATTACAAAGAAGTAGCTTATGGCAGTAATGAAAAAGAAGGGTAACAAAGGTTTACCCCCAATCTCGACAGCATCACTTCCGGACGTTATCTTTATGATACTCTTCTTCTTTATGGTATCTACAACTATGCGTGAGCAGGAGTTGTTGGTAACATACCGCCTTCCAAGTGCCACTGAGGTGCAGAAGTTGGAAAAGAAGGCTTTGGCGAGCTTTATACATATCGGTACCCCAACTAAGCCTATGCAGGCTAAGTTTGGTACTGCACCACGTATTCAGCTCAACGATTCGTATAGAACAACCAAAGATATCTTGGATTTCATCGCCGCAGATCGTGACAAATTAAACGAGAACGACCGTGCATCGATGACAGTGAGTTTAAAGACCGATCAGAATGTTAAGATGGGTATCGTGACCGACGTTAAGCAGGAGCTTCGTCGTGCTGAGGCCCTCAAGATATTCTACGCAGCATCTAAATCGCTACCCACTAACTAAGGGGTTGGCAGATAGCGACTGGCTCACGGTGGCAGGCTGATAATATTTAAGGTGAGGAGCAATTTAGCTCCTCACTTTTTTTGTGAGGTT
>CAYJJV010000001.1:58271-106097 GCA_964370585.1 uncultured Alistipes sp.
GCTGATAATATTTAAGGTGAGGAGCAATTTAGCTCCTCACTTTTTTTGTGAGGTTGCTTAAGAGCTCACTTTTGGTGAAAATATACCTCCCAACTCATTAATTTTTTGTATATTTGCCGATTATAGAGATAGGTAAAATGCTCCAAAAGTTAGCAAAACAGACAGCCATATATGGCGTAAGCACAATAGTAGTTAGGTTTCTTAGCTACCTGCTAACGCCATACTTTACCCGAATTTTCGGGCAGGAGACCTATGGCATCGTGGTCGATGTATACGCTTTGATACCGCTGGCTTTGACTTTTTTGACGATGGGTATGGAGTCGAGCTACTTCCGCTTCTCGGCAAAGGCTGAGGAGGCTGGTGGTGATGTCGAGGGGGCGAAACGCAGGCTCTTCGCCACAACGTGGGGGGTAACCTCTATGGCAGCGCTCGCCTTCGTGGGTGTGGGGTTGCTATGTTTGCCTCAAATTGCTGAGGCGATGGGCGAAGCCTATATTGCCGAGCCGAGATATATTGTTTTGGTGCTATTTATCATTCTATTTGATGTCTGGGCTTGCGTTCCCTTTTCACGACTGCGTGAAAGGGGCAAAGCGACGAAGTTTGTGGCAATCAAAAGCCTGAGCGTGGTTCTGAATGTTGCGTTGGCGTTCGCCTTTGGCTTTGCGGGGCTCTACGCCACCGAGTTTGGCGTTGGGTGGGTATTTGTTGCTAACTTGATAGCCAGTTTCGTAACGTGGGTTGTGATTTTGACCACCACAAGTGGGGTTGTACCTAAGATAAATTGGGCTTTGTTCTTATCGATACTTGCCTACTCGCTGCCACTGTTGATTGGTGGCTTGACGGGGACGGCAAATGAGTATATCGACCGTCAGATGATAAAGTACCTCGCCCCTGAGGGTGCTGTGGCACAGATGGGTGTCTATGGAGCGATTACAAAGATTGCGGTTGTGATGATGCTCTTCTATCAGATGTATCGCTTGGCGGCCGAACCATTCTTCCTTGCATCATACAAAAAGAGCGAATTTGTTGAGATGAATGCTGGGGCGATGAAGTACTATATTATGGTCTCGATGGTGATCTTTTTGGGTATATCGTTATTTCGTGATGCTTTTGCTTTGATTGTGGGGCGGGATTTTCGTGAGGGAATCTTTATTCTGCCTATTGTCTTAATAACCAATATTTTGGCAGGCGTATGGCTCAATCTGTCTTTTTGGTATAAGCGTGCCGAGAAGACAGCCTTTTCGATACTTATTACTGCTTTGGGGCTTGTGGCCATTACGGCGGTGGGGCTCTGGGCAATACCTCGATGGGGCTACTATGGGGCGGCTTTAGCTCGCTTGGCAAGTGAGTGTGTGATGGTTGCAATCGCCCTATGGCTCAATATGCGCTACTATCCAACGCCCTATGATTGGCGTCGAATTTTAGAGTATGTTGGTGTGGCTGGAGTGCTCTTCTCGTTGAGCGAATATCTACTTCCTAAAGTCGATTTGGGGTTATGGTTGCAATACATAGCAAATATCGCTATCTTTACGCTCTATATCGCCTATCTTGTTAGGCGTGAGAGGATTAATATAAGGGCATTGGTTAGCTCAATAAGGGGCAGAGCTGTTAAAAACGATTAAGGATGCAGTTTAAAGATATTATAGGACAACAGAGGCTAAAACAGAGCTTGGTACATAGTATTGATAGTGGGCGTGTGAGCCACGCACAGCTCTTTACGGGCACAGCAGGGCGTGGCGTGTTGGCTATGGCGGTTGCATATCTGCAATATTTGAGTTGTGAGCGTAGATGCGATGGCGATTCGTGTGGCGAGTGTCCAACGTGCCAGAAGATTGCATCACTCACGCACCCCGATCTACATTTGGTATTTCCAGTCAATAAGCAGGGCAAAAAGTCAGGCGAGGTGGTCAAGAGCGATGAGTTTGTGGGGCTATTTCGTGAGCTTTTCGTTCAAAATAACGGCTATATATCCCCTCAAATGTGGTATGAAAAGCTCGATTTGGGTAAGACACTAAAGGGTTTGATTTCAGCTCGTGAGGCGGATGAGATTGTGCGTAAACTCTCCTTTAAAAGCTATGAGGGTGGGTATAAGATGATGCTCATATGGCTGCCCGAGATGATGAACGACGAGGCGGCAAACAAGATTCTCAAAATCTTGGAGGAGCCTTGGCAGGGGACGGTTTTTATCCTTGTCGCTGAGCGTGAGGATTGGCTTCTGCCAACCATCATATCACGCACACAGCAGGTGGCAGTACCACGAATTGAGAACGAAATACTTGCCCAGATAGCCATAGAGCGTGGTGTTGCGGATAGTGAACAAGCCGAACGTATAGCTCGCTTATCGGGGGGTGATCTGTTGGAGTTGCAGCAGATTTTGGGCTCAGAGCAATCCTCGCAACGCAAAGAGACGTTCGATGCCTTCTGTTCGTTGATGCGACTGAGCTATACAGATAGCCACCTCGAATTATTTGAATGGGCAGAGTTACAAGCGCAGTTAAGGCGTGATGAGCAGCGTGAATTTCTGCTTAATGCGGCACGTCTGTTGCGTGAAAGTTATATTTTGAGTGCTAAAGTGGATAAAATTAGCTATCTTTGGAGCGAAGAGCAGCAGTTTTGCTCGAAGTTTGCCCCATTTATCGACTCGCATAACATCGAGGCGTTGATTGAGCAGATTGAGAGTGCCTTAGCTCAGGTAGCCCAGAATGGCAACTCGACAATAATATTTACCCACTTTGCCCTTGCTGTAAGTAAGTTAATTAGGCGTGTGTAGTGGTGGTTAAGGCGGTGTTGTTGTTGGGTGGCAATCGAGGCGATGTTTCCAGATGCTTTGAGTTGGTAAGGGTCGAGTTGGAGCTGAGAGCTGGTAAGATTTGTGCAAAGTCGAAGAGTTATACGACTGAGGCTTGGGGTTTTGAGGATGCAGAGCCATTTTTAAATCAGGCGGTTGCGGTTAAAACTGAGCTCAGCCCCATTGAGTTGTTGGACTCTCTGCAAAAAATTGAGAGTATTGCGGGGCGTGATAGGGCGGCAGAAGAGGAGCAAAAAAGAGTGTCGGGCGAGAGGTATTTATCGAGGTGTATCGATATAGATATTTTGTTGTATGGGGATGAGGTTGTTGATAGTGAGAGGTTGCAAATCCCACATCCACACCTTTGTCAAAGGGAGTTCGCACTGCGACCCTTGTGTGATATATGCCCTGAGCAGCGTCATCCAAAAAATGGACGACTTTTTAGTGAGATACTTTATGAATTGAGTAAAGAGTTTAAGAATGATGAGGTTTAAATATTTTATAGTTTCGATTGTGGTGGCACTCTCGCTTGGAGCCTGTACTAAGGAGGTGAGCTACGAGACTAACTATGTGTTGCGTGCAGTGGCGCAGGGGGTAAGTGGCGACCAATACACCCCAATGCAGGGCGTTGTCGCCTATGCATTCGATGCCGATACGATGCACTATGGTGTTGCAACTTATGACGATGCACTGAGTGGAGTTATAACCCATAAAGAGGATGCATCACAGCGCATTACAACCCCAACAGCACAATCCTCGCCATATATGACAGAGGAGCAAGCAGGGTGGTACAATATGACACTCTCCTCGCCCTCGCAGATGGTTGTGGTGGTAGATACAGTGAATAAACTCTATGCCTACACCCAAGAAGAGATTGAATTTAATCTAACATCGCTATATGTAACTTTGAGTTTTGTGTTGTGGCGTGAGGGTTCATCCTACAAGGAGGGGGCGTGGAGCTTCTACAACGACTTCTTCTCTCCACCCACCATTACCGATACATATATTAATCCCGTGCAACAGATTGTCGATGGGGGCGAGCTAAGCGAGATCTCATCACTCAAAGCCTACGCCTTTGCAGCCGACACGATGCAGTGGCGAGTGGCGAGCTATGATGATGCCTTTGGGGGTAAGATAACATCTAAAACCGACAGCTCGCTCACACGCAACAACCCCAACTTTACTGCCTATAAAGAGTCCGACTCACACCTATATAAGATGCAGGTCTCATCGCCCGATATTATGGTTGTGGTGGTGGATCGCATAAATAGATTATTTGCATATACTCAAAAGCGCATCGATTTGGATGCCGACCCCGTTACTTTAGATTTGACATTTAGGGTGTGGCGTGAAGAGTACATATATGACGTTGATGGTTGGGTATTTGTGGATGAGAATAGTATCCCCGATACAGAACCAACTAACAAATAGGTTAAGATATGAATACCCGAAGATATATACACACCTCCCTGCTGCGTTCAGTGGTCATACTAATTTTTAGTACACTACTATTGAGCCGTTGCGCCTCGATGATGACACCCGAAGGTGGGCCAGTGGATTCACTGCCACCAGTGATTGTGACGATGTTGCCCGATAACTTTACCACAAATCGCCCAACCGTTAATCACGAAAGGATATATGTCGAGTTTAACGAGTTTGTCCAGATTAAGGATCAGCAGAAGGAGTTTTTTACTTCGCCTGCGATGAAGAAAAAGCCAACCATCTCGCTGCGAGGTCGAGGCATTGTTGTGCAACTACGTGATACGTTGGACTCAAATACAACCTACGCTCTGAACTTTGGTAGCGCAATACGTGACAATAACGAGGGTAATCCCCTCAATGCGATGCGTTATGTATTCTCGACGGGCAGCGAGATCGACTCGATGGTTATGTCGGGCTACACTGCCGATAGCTATAAGGCCGATTCGGTATCCAAGTCCTTTATTTGGTTCTTCCCAAAGGACTCCATAGAGCACGTCGAGGCGTATGATTCGACCATATTTAAGTATAAGCCAGCGGTGATTGCAAGAGCTGAAAATAATGGAATATTCATAGCTCAGAACCTAAAGCCGATACCATACAGAGTCTATGCAATCGAAGATACAAACGATAATCAGCTCTACGAACCCGGAGTAGACCAAGTTGGTTTCTTGAGCGGTGACTACAACCCACTTGAGCTTCCCGACTTTGCTATCTGGTACGACTCAATTCGTGAGTACCCAACAGCCGAGCCACAGACCTACTTTCGTATGTTTACCGATAAGAGCTTCCGCCGTCAGCTCCTCGCCGACACAGAACGCCCAGAACAGCACCGTGCAATGCTATATTTTGGTGCGGCACACCCCAAAATCAAGAGTATACGCTTCGATTCAATCCCAGATGATGGCTTTATTGTAGACCCACAGACCATTGGGCACGATACCATAGCGCTATGGTTTAATATGGCGCCCGAGCTCCTGCCCGACACAATCAAGGGCGAAATTGTCTATCTAAAGCACGACTCGATAAATCAACTTCAGGAGGAGACCAAAGAGCTAAAACTCTCGTGGCGCAAGGTCGAAAGCAAAGAGGAGGAGAAGGAGCGTAAGCGCTTAGAGCGTGAAAAGCGTAAGGCAGAAGAGGATGGCATTGCGTGGGAGGAGCCCGAAAAGAAGAATCCATTTACACACAACATATCCACATCGGGGACGGTGAATCCTGAGCTTGATATAAATGTCACCTTTAAATACCCATTGGTCAAGGTCGATTCGGCGGCGATATTGATGACTTTGCGCCACGAGGATGAGCTCATTGAGGATATTGCCGTTAGAATGGTGCCTGATACGGCCGATCTGCTGAAATGGAAGATTGTGGGGGATTGGAAGGGTCTTGGAGAGTACACTCTCTCAATTCCTGAAGGGGCATTGCGTGATGTTGCAGGGCAACAAAATGACTCGATAGTTGGTAAGTATACGCTGCTTGACCCAGAGGATTATGCCACAGTGAAGCTCAATATTGTGGGCAAGAGCGAAGATGCACGATATATTGTGCAGTTGCTTGACGGTAGTGCTAAGCTCCTTCAAGAGCGTCGTGAAGTGGGTACAGAGACGATTATCTTTAACTATGTGCCTGCAGGCGAGATTATGTTGCGTGCCATCGAGGATACCAACAACAACGGGGAGTGGGATAGTGGCGATGTTTTAAAACGTCTACAGCCCGAGCGCTCCGAGATGTTCTTTAATGATGAAGGGGAGGATACCTTTGCCACAAAGGAGAACTGGGAGGTGGAGCTGACAATCAATATGTTTGATATGTTCGCCCCAATGACAATGCAGACCTTAACACGGACTCTGGATGAGCGTGAGTTGCAACGCCTGCAACGTGAGGCTGAAAAGGAGGCTGAAAATAGAAATAACAACCAAAACAGAGGCCAAAGTAACACCCAAAATAGTAACTTCCAATCGGCTGGAAGTATGTTTAGAACATTCTAAGGTGTCACTTGGCGATGAAGATAAGATTATGGTAAAAAAGATAGTAATAGCTCTTATTGTTGCGCTCTCTTCCCTCTCGACACAAGAGCTTAGAGCACAGCATACACTTGGTTTCACTGCCGGGTATGGTATGGCAAATGCACGCTTCGAGCCACCACAAGATATGCGTGCAATTTGGGGGTCGTACAATGCAGGTTTTACGTGGCGATACTATGGCGAACAGCGCTTTGTAGGGGGCTTTGGTATCGACTTAGAGTTTATACAGCAGGGCTATTCATACGCCACAAACTCCTCTCAGGTCGAAGAGAAGAGCGACTACCTATACTACACCAGAAATGTCAATACGCTGATGCTCCCAATCGTTTGGCAACCCCACTTCTATATGCTTAAAAATAGATTGAGGGTCTACTTCGAGGCGGCAGCAACCTTCTCCTACCACTTGAATTCAACATACGATAATGCTCAGGCAGCTCAGGCAGGATTGCCAGATGCCGAAGGTGACTATGAGTTTAAGTTGGCTCGAGATAATCGATTTGGTTACGGTTTGGCGGGTGGCGGAGGTGTCGCTATCTTAATTAAGCAGTATGAGTTGAATTTTCGTGCTCGATACTATTTTGGTCTATCAGACATTATACGCAATAAAAATAGGTACTCAGGAAATGATATTGATGGGCCTGAAAACCCATTCTACACAACCCCACAACGCTCACCAATGGATAATATATCAATCTCGGTGGGTCTAAGTTATAGATTCAATAAAGAGGGTTTTCAGACGTGGAAACCTCGTGCTAAGAGGGCAAAAAGCGATAAGTAAAACATAAGACAAATTTAGATAAAATGGAGAGCACAAGACAGCAAAAAATTGCACGACAGATACAGAAAGATATTGCCGATACACTCCAAAAGGAGGGTGCACATATCGTTAAGGGTAGCTTGGTTACAGTCACCACAGTTCGTGTTTCACCCGATTTTGGGTATGCTAAGATATATTTGAGCATATTCCCATTTGCCAACTCTGAGAAGGTGATGGCACTATTGGAGGAGAACAACTGGTTTCTGCGCCGTGCCTTAGGGGAGCGTATTCGCAACCAAATTAAGAGTATTCCCGAGCTGACATTCTTCTTGGATGACTCGCTGGAGTATATCGACAGCATTGAGCAGGCGTTGCACAACGACAATTAGACCCATCTAATTTAGGTATGCTCTCGACACTCGTTGCACGTAGGTATCTCCTATCTCGCTCGTCACGTTCGGTGGTGAATATCATCTCGGCGGTGAGCATAGCATCTATTGCTGTCCCTTTGGCGGCGATGATCATCCTATTGTCAATATTCAATGGGTTAGAGGGGATGATCAAGGGGTTATACTCAACCTTCGATGCAGATTTTACGATAAGTGCTAAGCGTGGGCAGAGTTTTGATATTGGGGCAGTTGATAGCGTTGCATTACGTAATGTCGAGGGGGTCGAGGCTATGAGCTACCTCTTGGAGCAGCAGGTTATCTTTGAGCGCAACGCAAAGCAGGTGAGCGTAACGTTGCGAGGTGTGGATGATAACTATCGAGCAACGCTACCCATAGATAGCATCATATCTAATGGTCGAATGGTATCTAATGACGATTCAGGAGTTGTTGTGGGGCGCTATGTGGCAGGGCAGTTGGGTGTGCGCACCCTCATTGATGCCACAACTTCGATATATGCCGTGCGTCCCCTATCTTCGATGTCGATGCTCCCCTTTCGTGGCTATACAAAGAGTGAACAGAGCATCTTAGGGGTGTTTGCAGTCGATCTTGAGAGTGAGAGTAGGTATGTTTTAGCACCCATTTCTTTGGCGCAAGAGGTATTGAATGTGCCAAATCGTGTATCCTCGATAGCCGTTCGTGTGGAGGAAGGTGCGGATTTGGAGCAGCTAAAGGGGCAGCTTGAGAGGGTAGTGGGAGAGGATTTTGATGTTTTGTTGCGAAGCGAGCTACGCCACTCCGAGTTCAGAGTTATGGAGTATGAGAAGTGGGGGACATTCTTTATTGCAATGTTGGTCTTGATTATAGCATCCTTCTCGATAATTGGAGCTCTATCGATGCAGATAACCGAGAAGCGTAGTGATATTGCAACGCTAAGATATTTGGGGGGCGACGATGCCCTTTGCCGTGCGATATTCTACACTGAAGGGGGGCTTCTGTGTGGTGTTGCTGCCGTGATAGGTATTGCGTTGGGGGTCGGCTTAACACTGCTGCAGGAGTCGATGGGTATAATAAAGCTCCCAACAGAGCTATTTTTAACTCAAGCCTACCCAGCGGAGTTAAGGTGGGGTGATGTGGCGGTAACAATTATAGGTTTTGCTCTGGTGGGCACTACGCTCACTGTGCTAACGGTTAAGAGTATGATAAGGCGTGGGTAGTTTTAATCTGCGCTGAAAATAGATATAGTAAAAGTATGAAGAAGATTATTCGATTGACACTTATTGTCATTATGCTATCTGGTGTAGCCTGCACACGCAATAAGATTATACCCGATGATGAGTTGGCGTTGATTTTTCACGACGCCTTCCTAACAAATGCATATATAAATGTGGAGGGCATCAACAAAGATTCACTAAATATCTATGAGCCAATATTTGCAAAGTATGGGTATACCACTTCGGATGTGCAATACACGATAGGTAACTTCTCGAAACGTAAGAGTGCCCTGTTGAGCGATGTTGTGGAGCAGGCGATCGATATTTTGGAGAGCGAGGGGTTGGAGTATAGCCGTAGAGTGACAATATTGGATACCATAAACAACGTGGCTCGCAGGCAGTTCAAGAGCAAAACCATACTGGATACCCTAATTAGGGTGCGCTCGTTGCGTGATACATCTAAACTGAAGTTCTCATTGCCAGTCGAGCCGGGCACATATCGTCTCTCGTTTGACTATCTGGTTGGCGAAGCAGATAAAAATGGCAACAACAATCGAGGTGCAATGTGGTTGGAGCGCAGCGATAGCACTCAGAGCAACAAAACAACAATATATCTTCGACGTAACTACGAAGGGCAATTCTCACGAGGCATTGAGGTCGATTCGACTCACTCTCGACTCAACATAGATATTGTTAAATTCTATAAAAATTCAAAACGCCCAGATATAACAATCACCGATTTGGAGCTTGAGTATACACCCGCTATTGAGAGTGCGGTCGATATGCTCTATCAAAAGCAGCTCGATTTACGAATCTTTGCCGATGAGTTCACACAACCAGCCACCAAGACAGATAGCCTCTAATCTGCTCTTTTTGCGTGAGGGTGCTCCTCTTCGCAATCCGCTAATTAGACTCTCTGAGAGTGGAGCGGTGCTCTCTATTGAGCAGTGTGAGGCGCCCGATGCAGAGCCATTCACGCAGTTCTATGCTGGGATTATGGTTTTGGAGTTTCCTGACGCCTATAAGGAGGCGTTTGAGCAGTTGCGCTCATCTTCACAGCCGCTTGATGTGGCACTGAGTAGTGTCGTTGGTCGGGGTTCGGCTGTGGTTGTAATCTCAGGTGTGGATTATGAGCGTATGGTGCTCACAGAGGGCTCAAAAATCAAGCGACTATAGCTCTATCCCCTCTTTGTGATGGGGAGGTTGCGCTCGACACTTCGGCGCAGCTCGGCGCTATCTAAGTGGGTATATATCTCGGTGGTTAAGATGCTACTATGACCCAACATCTGTTGTAGTTCACGCACGTTTGCTCCTCCCTGCATCAAGTGGGTGGCAAAGGAGTGGCGGAAGGTGTGGGGCCCAATATTTTGGGTGATGCCTGCCTTGAGCGCTGCACGCCGTATTATGGTAAATATCATAACACGAGAGAGTGCTCCACCACGATTATTCAAAAAGAGCGTATCGCTCAGGCTATCAACTCTGTGGCGGTGGCTCAGATAGTGCTCAATGCGACATCGTGCCACGTCACTTATAGGGACTAATCGCTGTTTGTCGCCCTTGCCAACAACACGTATAAAACCATCGTCGAAGAATAGGTCGCTAAGGCTCAAAGAGATGAGCTCTGAGACTCGCACTCCACACGAGTATAGAACCTCTAAGATTGCCACGTCACGTGCCCCCTTTATGGTTGTGCTATCTATCGTGCCCATTATTGCATCTATCTCTGTGGTGGATAGTAGCTCGGGCAGATGGCGACCCAACTTCGGTGGGGTGATAAATTGCGCTGGCGACGCCTCAATATCTCCATTAAAGAGTAGAAACTTGAAAAAACCTCTAATAGCACTCACCGAACGTGCCTGTGTTGATGGCTTTATACCCTTGCTGTATAGCTCCTCAAGGTAGCCTTGAATCATAGCTTCGCTCACCTCTGCAGGCTCTGCTCCATACACCTCGAAGATAAATTGGGCTGCCGAGCCAACATCACGCATATAGTTCTCAACACTATTTTTGGATAGTCGCCGTTCAAACTTGATATATGTTAGGTAGGCATCAATTACCACCTCCCAACTGCGCACTTTTTGGCTCATAATTAAAACAATATTATATCTGCAAATGTAGGAAAAAAATGGGATTTTTATCCTATCTTTGTCAAAAGATAAATTTTTAGATTTTATGAAAAATCAGAGAGTTTTAGTTAGTGGCGGTGCGGGGTATATAGGTTCGCATACGGCCGTTGAGTTGATTAACGCTGGCTATGATGTTGTCATTGTGGATAATCTATCAAACAGCGATATGAGTGCCGTTGAGGGGGTGCGCAAGATAACGGGCGTAGATGTGCCCTTAGAAGAGGTAGATTGTTGCGATATGGATGCCTTGCGAGGGGTGTTTCAAAAGTATCAATTTAACGCAATTATCCACTTTGCAGCCTCGAAGGCGGTGGGTGAGTCGGTGCAGATGCCGTTGGAGTACTATCGCAACAACTTAACATCATTAATGAACACTCTGACATTGATGCGTGAGATGGGGCGAGAAAATATACTATTCTCATCATCGTGCACCGTATATGGCGAGGCGGATACACAACCCGTAACTGAGCTCACACCTCGTAAAGAGGCGACATCGCCATATGGCAACACAAAGAGGATGTGTGAGGATATTCTGCGTGACAGCATTGAGGCGTATAAAAATCTACGTGGCGTAGCTCTGCGATATTTCAACCCGATAGGTGCCCATCCATCCGCCGAGATTGGCGAGCAGCCTCGTGGTGTGCCGCAGAACCTCTTGCCATTCATTACGCAGACCGCAGCTGGCGTGCGAGAGTGCTTGTCGGTATTTGGTGATGACTACCCAACCCCCGATGGCTCGAACATTCGTGACTATATCGATGTAGTGGATCTGGCAAAGGCGCACGTAGTGGCTGTGACACGAATGTTGAGCGGCAAGAGCAAGAGCCCATACGAGATATTTAATATCGGAACGGGGCGTGGTGTATCGGTATTGGAGTTGGTGCATCTTTTCGAGAGCGTGAACAATCTAAAGCTCAACTATCGAGTAGCAGAGCGCCGTGCAGGCGATGTTGTGGCGGTATGGGCAGACCCAACATATGCCAACGAGGAGTTGGGGTGGTATCCAGAGCGTAAGTTAGAGGATACTTTACGTGCAGCGTGGGCGTGGGAGAGAAGAGTGCGTGGCGTAGAGTAAGAGATGAAGATGGGTGATAGAAGAGTTAAAAAAGCTCTAATTGCACCAAAATTTTTATATTAAAAATATTTTTTCTACTTTTGCCCCACAATATTAGCGGGTGGCACTGGGATTTTTCCCGCACCATAGAGCCGTTAGGTTGAGCTGAAAGGCTTGGCGAATGGTGATGGTGCAGGTTTAAATTGAGAACCACCTAAGGTAACACATTAAAAAAACAAAAAAATGAAATCTATTCAGGTAAAAGCAGTAGTTCGTTCTGAGTTTGGTAAGAAGGCTACTAAAGCTGTACGTCGTGCAGGGTTGATCCCTTGTACTCTTTGTGGTAATGGCGAGAGCGTATCGTTCGCTGTATCTCCAGCCGAGATTAAACCACTAATCTACACACCTAACTCTTACATCGTTGAGTTTGACTTTGATGGTAAGACCGAGATGGCGGTGTTGCGTGAGTCGCAGTTCCACCCAATTCGTGAGCAGATTCTTCACCTTGACTTCTTCCGTATCGCTGCAGGTAAGCCAGTATCGATTGCCGTACCAGTTAATTTGGTGGGTAACGCTGAGGGTGTTAAAGTCGGTGGTAAGTTGGCACTTTCGGCTCGTAAAATTGTCGTTAATGCACTATCTGAGAACCTTCCAGATGAGATTACAATCGATGTAACCAACTTGGGATTGGGTAAGACAATCTTCGTGGGCGACCTCGAGATTGAGAACCTTAAATTTGTCACTCCAGCCACAACAGCTATCTGTGCCGTGCGTGTAACTCGTGCTGCTCGTGGTGCTGCTGCAGCAGCGGCTAAGGGACAATAGTTCTTAGTTAGAGAGGAGTGTAACACTCTAAAAGAGTAATTGAATGAAATACCTAATTGTTGGATTGGGAAATATAGGCGCTGAGTACGCCCAGACCCGACACAACATTGGATTCAAGGTGTTGGATGCCCTCGCTGAGGCATCCAACACCTCTTTTTCTGTAGCCCGCTATGGCGACATAGCACAAGCAAAACACAAAGGGCGACAGCTAATCCTGCTTAAGCCATCCACATATATGAACCTATCGGGCAACGCCGTGCGATACTGGATGCAGCAGGAGAAGATCCCACAAGAGAATATCCTTGTCATCTCGGACGATGTTGCAATACCATTTGGGACTCTGCGCTTGCGCCCAAAGGGGAGTGCAGGAGGGCACAACGGGCTACGCAATATATCTGAGATATTGGGCTCGGATGACTATGCACGTATGCGCTTTGGCGTGGGTGCAGACTACCCCAAAGGGCATCAAGTGGAGTTTGTCTTGGGGGAGTTCAGCGACGAAGAGCATAAACTCCTACCCGAGCGCATCAAACTCTTTTGCGATGCCATTCGCTCCTTCGCAATGGTGGGAGTGGCGATGACGATGAGCCACTTCAACGGCAAGTAAAAGCGTCTCTAACAGGTCACTTTTCACTTATCCCTTGTGTCTGAAATACTCACATACTTTATGTATGCTCCGTTTTCAGCCACTTCACGATAAGCAAAAATTGAACCATTATTCACACTCTTAGGGGTGAGAATTTTGGTGATGACTGAAATTAAAATTTTTTGGAGGCTTGCCTCAACTCTATTTACGGGTGTAGACAACCTTTTTGGTGTCGAAAAATTCTTCATCGAAAAAGCGAGAAATTTCATAAATATCCCATCGCTTGCCAGTGAGGGCTAACTCTTCAGCCAAATCACCACCCTTAAGGTACAAGATACCGTTGTGGAGCGTCCCCTTTTTGCCTCGCTCGATGCGGTTCCAAATCCAGCCCACAAACTCGGGCATCGCCGTCACGGCACGTGATACAACATAGTCAAAGCGCTCAGGGATGAGCTCCACACGTGTGCAGCGGGGCTCTAAATTATCCAACCCCAAAGCCGACGCCACACCCTCGACAACCGAGATTTTTTTGCGAATAGAGTCGGCAGCGACAAAGCGTGCATCCTCGAAGAGAATTGCCAACGGAATAGAGGGGAAGCCACCACCGCAACCAACATCTAATATCCTCGCTCCTGCCTCAAACTCACACACCTTAGCGATGGCTAAAGAGTGCAAGACGTGGCGAAGGTATAGTTGATCGAAATCCTTGCGTGAGACCACATTTATCTTTGAGTTCCACTCCTCATATAGCGAGTAGAGCGCCTCAAAGCGTGAGCGCTGACGCTCGGTTATATCGGGAAAATATCTATCAATTAGCTCCATTATTTAAAGCGATGGTTATTAAATTTACTATCTATTTTTCATCCTTAATCATTCGACACATCGCCTCACGTGCACGGTGAATCTGTGTCTTAACTGTCCCCATCGGCAAAGATAGCTTTACGGCAATCTCTTCGTAGGAGTACTCTTCAAAAAAGCGCATCACAATTAGTTGGCGATAGCGTGGTGTGAGCCTATCTAAATAGCTCTCAATTTGGTGGCGCTGCTGAAGGTGTATCACGCTCTCTTCGGGCGTTGGTGCCGTTGAGGCGGGCGAAAAAAAGTGCTCGTCAATCGATAGCTCATCTTGACGACGTCGAACGAAGTCGATAAAGGTGTTGCGAGCGATAGTATAGACCCATTGCCCGAAGGTGTAGCTGGGGTTATACTTGTGGATGTTGATATATACCTTGATAAAGGTCTCTTGCAGAAGATCATCCACCTGCTCCGCCCCATCATCTAAGCGCTGGGCAAAGAGGCGTGAAATAGCCTCCCGATAGCGGTTGAAGAGGTACTCAAAGGCGGTGTCGTTACCCTCCATAGCCCACTGAGCAAGCTCCCTGTCTTCGGCAATGATATATCTATCTATCTCCATACTCGCTTATCACGTCTTAAAGATGTGAGCAACAAAAGTGCACCCACAAGTAGTGAGGCAATATCATAAATAAAGTAGATGCCGATGCGTGCCCGCTCGCCCAGACGGCGTGCTATGCGACGCATAACAAGCACGACAACGATATAACGCACAAAAAGTAGCGCCCCAACAGCGATTTTGAGCTCATCGGGGAGTGTAACCAAGCCATACACTGCCGTAGCAAAGAGTAGTAGACGGCTTAAAGGTTCGATATTTAGCAGTCGCTTAACTGTGTGTGGGTAGTGGCGATATGTTGAGTTGTAATACTTTTGAGTGGCGAGCCACTGCCCAAAATCGCCTCGTGAACACTCTCGAAGCGTAGCTCGGGGCGAGAGGATTACGCTGGCGTTGTCATCTTTTACTATTCTCTGCATAAAGAGATCATCCTCGCCAATGTTCATATTGAGATGGTTAAAGCCGTTGGCAGCGTAGTATAGCTCCTTTGTGAAACCCATATTGTGGTAGGTGCCACGAAACGCCCTACCTCGAACGGCACGTGAAAGCCACACTGTGGAGTGGACAAAACGCCACATAGATGATAGGTAGGTGGCATTAGCATCCATACCACAGTAGCCAATAACAACATCGCCCTTCAAAAAACCCTTTGCCATCAGCGATAGCCATCTATCGGTCTGTGCCGAAGCGTCGTTCGAGCTGAAGATAAGGTGCTCATATTGTGCCGATTTAATGCCAATATTGAGTGCCATCTTGCGTGAGATGGGGAAGCGTGGGTCTAACTTGACCTTTGTGGTTGTAATTTGTGGAAAAGTAAACTTTAGCTGAGCCAAATCTTCGTAAAAGTCATTATCCTGCCCAACATAGACGATAACAATCTCGAAAGCGTGGTAATTTTGGGCTAAAATCAGCGGCAAACGCTCCTCTAAGAAGGAGTGATCCTCAAACATCAATGGGATAATAACCGATATTGGGGGCTCCTCCTCTATGCGGTTTGCGCGCCTATTGTTCTTAAAAATAGCCACCTTGCGGTAGACGAAAAGGTAGAAGTATAGCTGCACACAAAATAGCAGCAATAGAGAACCTATCACCACCAATGCAACCCAACCATATAGTGCTAAAATATTATCCAAATAGTGCATACGTAGAGAAATATTTGCAAAGATAGCATCAATTCATCATTAAATCCCAAAATTCCCAATAATTTTATCTACTTTTGCAAAATATATGAGTATGACCTTTACATTACAAGCGACAGATAGAGCCTCGAAGGCTCGTGCAGGAGAGCTGCTCACTGATCACGGTGTGGTTAAGACCCCCATATTTATGCCCGTAGGTACAGCGGCGACCGTTAAGGGGATATTTCATCGTGACGTGAAAAATGAGGCTAAAGCACAAATTATATTAGCCAACACATACCACCTCTATATGCGTCCCGGAATGGATATTATCGAGAAGGCGGGGGGTGTGCATAAATTCTCGACTTGGGAGGGTCCAATGCTCACTGATAGTGGTGGTTTTCAGGTCTTTTCACTTGCTGACTGCCGTAAAATTAAGGAGGAGGGGTGTCATTTTCGCTCCCATATCGATGGCTCGAAGCATCTGTTCACCCCCGAGAGCGTCATTGATACCGAGCGTACTATAGGTGCCGATATTATGATGGCATTCGATGAGTGCCCTCCGGGTGATGCTACACGTGAGTATGCAGCCAAATCTTTGGCACTGACTGAGAGGTGGTTAGAGAGGTGCTTTAACCGCTACCACCAGACCACCCCTAAGTATGGGCACTATCAAGCGCTATTCCCCATTGTGCAGGGGTGTACATATCCCGATTTGAGGGCTGCTGCCGCCGAAGGGGTCTTAAAGTACAATGCCGATGGGTATGCGATAGGTGGTTTGGCGGTAGGTGAGCCAACACCCGTGATGTATGAGATGATTGAGGTGGTAAATGCTATCTTGCCACAGGACAAACCTCGATACTTGATGGGGGTGGGTACGCCAGTGAATATCTTGGAGGCAATAGAGCGTGGTGTCGATATGTTTGACTGTGTGATGCCTACACGAAATGGCCGCAATGGACAGCTATTCACCGAAGAGGGCATAATCAATATACGCAACAAAAAGTGGGAGGATGACTTCTCGCCAATCGACCCGCAAGGCACAGCATTTGTGGATACCCTATACTCGAAGGCATACCTACACCACTTGGTGGTGTGCTCTGAGATGTTGGCGGCGCAGATCGCCTCGCTACACAATATTGCGTTCTACCTACGTTTAGTCACTGCGGCACGTGAACACATTGTGGCGGGCGACTTCAAGCAGTGGAAGGATGTGATGGTTGAAAAGTTGCAAAGACGATTGTAAAAGATGAAAATGAGATTTCCCGGATTTAAGATCTTAGATCGATACATATTGTCGAAGTTCCTATCGACCTACTTCTTCGCCATTGCGATGATTATTGTCATTGTCGTAATATTTGACTATGTAGAGAAGATTGATGACTTCACGGAGCTAAAGGCGCCATTCACGGCCGTAGCGTTTGACTACTATCTGAATTTTATCCCATTCTTTATCAATCAGTTCAGCGGTCTTTTCACATTCATTGCCGTGATATTCTTCACCTCGAAGATGGCATATCAGACCGAGATTGTGGCGATGCTATCGAGTGGTATGAGCTTTCGACGGTTGATGTGGCCATACTTTCTGGGGGCATTTATAATCGGTTCGCTATCCTTGTCGTTAAACTTATGGGTCATACCAAGAGCTCAGAGTGATATTCTCGCTTTCGAGCAGCAGTACATAAAACGTATGAAGGATACGAAGTATGATCGCCATATATATCGACAAGTTGAACCGGGAACTTTTGCCTATATTAGGGGCTACTCGGATGCCAGCCGTTCGATGTCATACTTTGCACTGGAGCGCTATGAGAGTGGCTCGATTGTACGCTCGTTGGAGGCGGCAACGGTGAAGATTGACCCCGAGACTAAGCGCTGGAGGGCGTCACGATATATCGAACGGGAGTTCGATTCGCTGGGGGTTGAGACCTTTGCTCAGTTTAGAAACTTAGATACGTTGATTAATTTAGATATAAATGAGTTGGGTGATATTAATGGTCTAATCCAGACGATGAATATAACCGAATTGGAGCATTTTTTAGAGCAGCAGATCGAAAAGGGCTCCGACTCGATAAATATAATCGAAGTGGAGCGCCACTCTCGATATGCATACCCACTATCAACTTTTATATTGACACTTATTGGCGTGGCATTATCGTCACGAAAGGTGCGTGGTGGTACGGGGCTGCACATTGGTGTGGGTATTGGTCTATGTTTTAGCTATATTCTTATTAGCAAATTTTTCGAAGAGTTTGCAAAGAGCGGCTCTCTGCCACCCGGATTAGCGGTGTGGCTACCCAATTTTATCTACCTTATAATAGCCATATACCTATATAGAAAAGCCCCCAAATAGAGCAATAAAGATGAAGAGATTAATCTCACTACTGAAAAAAAATGCGTGGGTATATAATATCACGCTTATGGTGTTGCTGGTGGCAACACTCACAATAATAGCTGTTTTGGCGATGAATTTTGGCACTCGACACGGCTCTCAACTCTCGGTGCCTGAGCTGACGGGTGTGGAGCTCAGCGAGGCGCAACGCTTAGCCGAAGAGGAGGGTCTGCAGATTATTGTCAATGATTCGCTGTATGTACCTATGTATGAGGGTGGTGTGGTGCTTGATCAACTGCCTAAAGAGGGTATTAAGGTGAAAAAGGGCCGCAAGATATATGTCACAATCAACTCATACAACCAACGAGTAGAGCCAATCCCATATGTGGCAGGGCGTAGCCTACGTCAAGCGAAAAATACGCTCGAGGTGGCAGGTTTTATGATTGAAGAGCTAATCTACCGTGCCGATATGGCAACCAACTATGTCTTGGCACAGAGCTACAATGGAGTTCAGATAACAGAGCAAAGTGTAGTCGAGGCTGAAATTGGCTCGGGAGTTACACTAATTGTTGGTGCAGAGCCTACGGCGATGTCAATTCTTACGCCACAACTCATTGCAACCACACTGCGTGAGGCACAGAGTCGCCTTTGGGGTGTTGGGCTAAATGTTGGCGAGGTGCACTATGATGAGGAGATAGATATGCTTAACCAGAAGTCGGCAAGGGTCTATCGCCAAGAGCCTCAGAGTCAGACGGCAATAAATCTTGGTCGCAAAGTTAAGTTGTATTTGACTATCGATGAGACGAAATTAAGCGAGGCGGTCGAGGCGGTCAAAAAGCGTGACGAAGAGTTGGCAAAGGCGAAGATTGCAGCTCAAAGGCAGGCCGAGCGTGCCGATTCGGTGGCAAATGCGCTGTTGGAGAGTGTTAAGAGTAGCCCTTCGAACCAAATCCAGAGCCTTGAACAGATGCCCGATAAGAGTGAAGATAAGACACAACAGTTAATCGATGACTTCTTCAACTAATGAGTTTAATAGATAATATAGAGGGTATTGACTCTGGCGACCAACTCTTAGATGAGTCGGCAGAGCTATATGAGCACTTCTCGGTGAGGGCCGACAAGGGGCAGAGCGCTATGCGCTTGGATAAGTTCTTGGCGATGCGTATGGAGCACTGCTCACGCAGTAGAATACAGACGGCTGCCGATGCAGGGAGTCTGTTGGTTAATGGCACTCCAGCCAAGTCGAGCTATAAGGTAAAACCTTTGGATTTTATCCAAATCGTGATGTCATACCCTCGTCGTGAGATTGAACTTATACCCGAAGATATACCCCTCACAATTCCATACGAGGATGAGTCGCTGTTGATTGTGGATAAGCCTGCGGGCTTGGTTGTGCATCCCGGTGTGGGTAATTATCACGGCACGTTGGTCAATGCATTGGCCTTCCACCTCAAAAATAGTGGAATGTCGGCTGACGATAACGAGCGTGCTGGTTTGGTGCATAGAATCGATAAAAATACTTCGGGACTATTAGTTGTGGCTAAAAATGAGGTGGTACACGCACACTTGGCAAAGCAGTTCTTCGACCATACGGTCTACAGACGTTATGTGGCGCTGGTGTGGGGTAACTTCAATGAGGATGAGGGTACAATTACGGGAAATATTGGGCGCAATCCAAAGGATCGCCAAAAGATGTTTGTCTTTGCCGATGGTGAGGATGGGAAACACGCCGTAACGCACTTCAAGGTGTTAAAACGCTATGGTTATGTCACGTTGGTGGAGTGCCGTTTGGAGACGGGCAGAACCCACCAGATACGTGTACATATGTCGTGGATGGGGCACCCGCTGTTTAACGATGAGCGTTATGGTGGCGATAGGATTCTAAAGGGGACAACATTTGCAAAGTATCGACAATTTATCGAGAACTGCTTCTCTATTATGCCTCGCCACGCACTGCACGCCCAAAAGCTCGGATTTAAACACCCCACGACGGGTGAAGATATGATCTTCGAGAGTGCACTGCCCGAAGAGTTTGAGGCGCTTCTGGCAAAATGGGATATATACTCCGCTGCATCCATCGATAAAGGTGCATTGCAGGAGGATGAATAGATAAAAAGGGATGTTTCTACCAACGACCATAAAGGAGGTGCGTGAGCGTGGGTGGGATGATGTTGATGTCATCCTATTTACGGGCGATGCCTATATCGACCACCCCTCGTTTGGGGCGGCAGTGATTGGTCGAACCTTAGAGGCTGAAGGGTATCGTGTTGCGATAGTGCCACAGCCTAATTGGAGGGATGATCTGCGAGATTTTAAGAAGTTGGGTAAGCCCCGACTCTTCTTTGGTGTGACGGCAGGTGCGATGGATTCGATGGTGAACCAATACACGGCTGCAAAGCGCCTAAGAAGCAACGATGCCTACACACCATCGGGTAGAGCGGGGCAGCGCCCCGACTATGCCGTTGCGACATACACAAAGATATTAAAGGAGCTATACCCCCACACGCCAGTTGTCGTTGGTGGCATTGAGGCTTCGCTTAGACGTTTGACCCACTATGACTACTGGAGCGATACTCTTCGGCAGTCGGTGCTCACGGAGTCGGGAGCTGATTTGTTGATATATGGGATGGGCGAAAAACCTATCGTTGAGGTGGCACGGGCGATGCACAATGGATTTAATGCCAAACGCCTACGTTCGATACGGCAAGTCGCTTTTGTGGCCGATAAGGGCTACGTTGCAAAGCTCCCTGCGGAGGATACCATCTGGCTGAAGAGCTATGAGGAGGCGGTCGAGAGCAAGGATGCCTTTGGGGATAACTTCTGTCAAATCGAAACCCAAAGCAATCTGATGGAGCCTAAGGCGAGGCTGGTTGAGAGGGTTGCAGATAGGTATGTTGTTGTGAATCCCGCAAACGCTACCCTGAGCCAAAGTGAGATTGATCGCTCGTTTGATCTGCCATATGAGCGTGCGCCACACCCACGATATAAGGGAAAGGGGGCAATCCCAGCTTGGGAGATGATAAAACACTCGGTAAATATCCATAGAGGCTGTTTTGGGGGGTGTTCGTTCTGTACAATATCTGCACATCAAGGTAAATTTATCGCCTCAAGAAGCGAGCGTTCAATTCTGCGAGAGGTCGAAGCGATTACTAAGATGGAGGATTTTAAGGGGTATCTATCCGATGTTGGAGGCCCTTCGGCAAATATGTATGCAATGTCGGGGCGTGATATAGAGCTGTGCCGCAGGTGCAAAAAGCCCTCGTGCCTGCACCCTACGATGTGCCGAAACCTCAATAATGACCATACGCCACTGCTCGAACTTTACAGCAAGGTGGAGAGTGTAAAGGGGGTAAAGAAGGCATTTATTGGGAGTGGTATTAGGTATGACCTATTCGATAGGAGTTCATACTTGGAGCGTGTCATCACTCGCCACACATCGGGGCGGTTGAAGGTCGCCCCTGAGCACACTGAAGATGGAGTTTTGCGACAGATGCGAAAACCACCATTCTCGACCTTCGAGGCATTTAATAACAAATTCCAGACAATATGTCGCCGTGAGCGGCTACCATATCAAGTTATACCATACTTTATATCGTCACACCCCGCCTGTCGTGAAAAGGATATGCAGGCGCTGGGCAGAAGGGTTGTTGGAAAGCTCAACTTCTCGTTAGAGCAGGTGCAAGACCTCACACCAACACCTATGACTCTATCATCTACAATATTCTACACGGGGCGCAACCCATACACGGGCGAAGAGCTATATGTAGCACGCACGCTGGAGGATAAGAGGCGTCAGAAGAGCTATTTCTTTGGCGATGGAGGCGAGAGGAGCGAAGGCAATAACAGGGGCGAGAGAGCCAATAAAAGCACAAATAGAGGTGGGAAACCCCAACAGATATTGCAATCACAAAGGGGCAAAAAGAGCCCAAATCGCAAGAGATAGAGCACGGAAATCTATCTCAAAAAATTCTATAAATAGTAGAAAAAATCACCTTACCTCTTGACAAAGGGGTTTTCGTTTTATATATTTGCAAAACAATTCACACACCTCTTGTTGTGAAATTAGACTCTTTATATGAGTTTCTCATATCATTTTAAGAAGACAAATTCAAACAAATTCTTAAAGTTATCAACAATTTATAGTTCGTTGATTAACAATCTTTTGATAGGTGTTATCCGATCTTATTAACACCTTTTCAACAATCTTATTAACACATCTTTTGAGATTTTAATGATGCGTTAATTTTAAAGTATTGTCATTGCTTTTTCGTACTGTTGTCTTGTATCGTCATTGCGGGTTTGACCCGCAATCTCAAAATTTTGATTTACAGTTTATTAGATTGCGGATCAAGTCCGCAATGACGACAACGAGTAAGACGACAGATAAGGCAGCAAGCAAAGTCCGCAATTACGGCAACAAACTAAGTCCGCAATGATATATGCGGATCTTCCCACCCTTTTTCACACTCCACATTAATTCTAAATGTACGCCCTTCTATCCCCCCCCCTGAGGCGATAATGCAACTTGATTGCGCTCAAAAAATGAGTCCAACAAAATCCCATCCAAAACATCACAAAATCTAAAAAAATATGAAACTATTAAACAGAATTCCACGATTCTCGTCTGCCTATAGCGACGCAAAAATTGCCATATCAAACAGCGAAGATGGCGATGTAGTGGTCAAGATATTTGACCGTGAAGAGGAGAAAATTATAGGCATCAAGCGATTTGTTGGGCTTGCGGAGCTGAATTTTGACATCTCGCCATACCTGCTCTCGCTTCTCAATTTTGCTCCAACCACAGGTGCGAGTGGCATATATACCCCAAAGAATCGCTCGCTCAATATGATTGTTGCTGCCGAGCGTGACACACAGTGGGAGTATAATTCGTCGGGAGATGTAGAGAATGGCCAAAGCACGGGTACAGAGGCCAACGGTAGTGTTGATATACGCTTAGACCCTCTGGCTATCTATTTGAGAGATATGCTCTTCTCGAAGAGCGCAATGCAACCACAACAGTTGGCAACTACGATGCCATTAAACCGCATAATCGAGCGAGGCGAGCGAGATGAGCTAACTGTGATTGTGGATCAAAGTACGGCAGTGGCCATAACTGCAACCAATAGTGATGGCACGCAAGAGGTGCTAAATCTTAGCATCGAGCAGGAGGGGTTGTCGGTGATACTCATAAATACGAATGATTTTGCTGCGGCCGAAAAGATTGTGGTTTATATCGAGCAGGTGGGTGAGCTAACATACAGCGTAATCCCAAAGCGAAAAGGCTCACAGCGCATAGCGTGGCGCAGCTCAAAGGGCTCCATTGAGCACTATACATTTCTCACTACAAAAGAGGTATCCTTAAAGGTGGATGCAAACACACCACAAGGCGAAGAGCACATAACGCTACTCTCGGCCTTTGAACTCACTGAGCCGTTAAGGGCAATATCAGAGATATTGACATCGGACGATGTGTGGATTGTTGAACAGAGTGGTGACTACACCCCAGTTGAGGTGTTGAGCCGTGAGGCTGCGCTGCAACAGCACGGTGTGGTGTGTGCGATGGAGTTGGAAATTTGCAAAAAGTTGTAGTTATGGAGCTTAGAATAGATAATCGCCCCGTAGATTTGGGTGGCGAAAGGGTTGCAATACCGGGTTTTGATGGCTCAAAATTGACAAACCCTAATGCGCAACGCTCTGGTAGAGATGTGGAGATAAAGCTGCCCGCAAACTCACAAAACAGTGAGATATTTGGTTTTGCAATCGACCCTCACACCGATATAAAGTTCAACTCTGAGTTGCACTATGGCCAGATAAGTGTCGATGGAGTGGTACTGTTGATGGGCGTTGTTAGACTATTGTCATACTCTAAAAAAGGGTATCTAATTGAGATTCGTGAGGGGGGCGCTCAGTGGGCTGAGAGTGCTGCACTATCGATGTTCAACACTCTGCCTGTAGATTATGGCGTGCTGCTAACACCGGTTGAGGTCTACCGTAGTTGGACATATGACACACCAGTTAGATACCTACCCATCGTGCGTGATAACTTGGAGCAACAGAACTCACCCTCAGATATGCTATCAGCTCATCGAGTGCTCACCATTGATGATTATCACCCATTTTTGCACGTAGCAACCATACTGAGAGCCATATTTGCTCAGTCGGGTTATACGCTTGTCAGCGACTTTGTTGAGAGCGATTTTTTCAACTCATTGTATATGAGTGGAGCCTACTCTTCGACCAACACCTCGACAATGAATAGTGAGATGGGTTTTTTTGCTCGCCGTAAAGAGCCCGTGACGGCTCAATCAAACTTTTTGGGGAAGGTGGATGCAAATCCATATGCGATATACCATACGGTAGGTAATATTGTCCAGACTGCAAACCCCCTCACTATGGACTCTGACGGAGAGCTAATCGAGGGGCTATACAACAACTCGGGCTGCTTCGAGATTGACGATAAGATGATTCTATATAGACCCCTAAAGGAGGTTAGCGTGGGATTTGAGTACTATCTAAAGTATACAACCGACCACAAGATTCTCACTCGAACACGACTTCAAGGCTTTGACCACATATATCTTGGACTGGAGCCTCGCATTACGTTTGAGATTGCCAACAGATATGACGACCGCCGTGATGAGATCTCCCCTAATTATAGCTATCTGCTCGTTGTCTTTGAGCACGAAGAGGGTTCTGAGTACAAATTTAGCTGCGATTCAGGCGAAGGTTACAGCTATGAAATTGCCCAGTTCAATACCCGCTCGACATATATATCCACACCCAATAGATATGTGGCTGAACCGACATTGTGGATTAAGTTAAGTAGCGGGGCGTGGAGTATATATTCGGGCGATTGGGCGCTATACGATGGGTATTTAGAGGAGTATGGAAGCACCGTTGTGGAGCTCAGAGTGCGCTCTTCGAGCCAAATTGTAACCCCAACATCCCCTAAGGAGTTTCTTGATATTCACTTCAAGGGTGCCGAAGCTGGAATGAGTATTACGCTGCATAAAGAGTGCTCGATGCAACCATTTTTTAACTCTTCGCCCGGACACAGCTCCTTTGTTGAGTTTAAAGATGTATCGCAACACCAGATACGACAAGTCGAGCTATTGGATGCGTTGGTGCATATGTTTAACCTCAGAATATATAGCGACAAAGAGGTTAAGAAGGTCTACATTGAGCCCCACGATGAGTTCTACAACACGCCTGTGGTGGATTGGCGAGAGCGAACTAAAGGGTGCGAAGATATGCTCTTCGAGGAGATTACACCCGAATTGAAAAAGCGCAGACGATGGGCATATCTACCCCCTGACACCATTGTTGGTGATGGTGTTGAGCAGGTGGATGATGACTTTGGCTCGTGGAGCGTAACGCTCGATTCGTATGCAGTTATATCGGGCGAGGATAATCAGATTAATCCACTCTTCAGCTCAACAACCAACACTAAGGGTGACTATATGAACGCCCAATCGGCATCGCTAATCAATGTTGGTGACCAGACAAAGGTTGATTACGATGGGAGTAACTTCTCGCCACGCATCGTTGGATTTCTTGGCACTCGTGAGCTACCCGAAGATGAGATGTGGGACCACTCGGTGGGGTTAAAAAGGTATCCATTTGCAACCTTCCACCTCCCGCAGAGCGATACAGAGAGCGGTTTTACGCTATGTTTCAATGATGAGGATGGAGTTTCGGGGCTACACCGTTTCTATGATAAACAGATCGATAGGGAGCAAAAGCGCCAGCGCATTTCGATGACAATTCCGATGTCGGTATTCGAGTTCGACTCCCTGCTAAAGATGGATAACGAGGAGTTAAACATTCGCTCAAGAATCCTCATTGAGACCGATTTTGGAAGCGTTTGCGCAATCTTGGAGCATATCGGAGATTACGATACCCAGAGCCAAAGTGCGAAGTGCACACTACTCAGATTACTGAACGATTAACCCTAAAACCTATTTTGTTATGACAAAACACGACCAAATGTTAGCCCAAGTGGTAGCAGATTGTATCAAAAATCTCGATAGCGAAGGCGTTGTCGATAGGCTCTTTGAGCTTGGATTTATCAATAGACGTGCCTGCGAGCAGGAGGCGATAGTTCGTGAGATTGAACTATTAGAGCGAGAGCAGACTCCACGATGCGAGGCGTTTCATATCGTGGCAGAGAAGTTCTGCTGTTCATACGAGAAGGCGAGAGGTGCCTTTTATAGCTCGATGAAAAAAGTTTAACACAACCAAATAAAAATGAAAAGATGAAGAACCAAATCACAATTAAAAACTCGACAGATGTGTGCCACATCGACATCGAGGGTATCATAGGTGTGCCAGAGGAGTGGCAGTTTGAAGAGCCCGAATTAAGGGTGGCAACCTATGAACGATTTAGCCGCTCGCTGGAGGCGATAGCGAAGATTGAGAATGCGCAGATCATTGTTAATATTCGCTCTTCGGGGGGCAATGTTAATGATGCACTCCTTATCCACGACGCTCTCTGCTCGTTAGATGCCCAGATTACGACACGATGCTATGGCTATGCCGCTTCGGCAGCTACCATCATCGCTCAGGCTGGTAGCGAGGGGCGTAGAGAGATATCCTCCAACGCACTATACTTGATTCATAACTCGATATGTGCTGCCGAAGGCAACGCTGCAGAGCTCACTAAGCGCATCGAGCTGCTGACGATGACCGATGAGCGTATCGCCTCGATCTACGCCTCACGTGCAGGGCGTGAAGTCGAGCCATTTAAGGAGCTAATGGCGCAGAATAGTGGCGAGGGGCGCTGGTTATCCCCCGAAGAGGCTGTCGAAGCGGGCTTAGCTGATGCCATTATCGATATTGGCGAGCGCAGGGGCTCAGCCATCACCCAAAACATCGCCAAAGGGTGGCATCGACTCCTCACGGCGCTTGGCATCTCGGAGCGTGATGTAGCTCCAGTTGCGCATCGTGTCGAGGCGAGTGAGCGTAGTGTGGCCGTGCAACAACAGAGCCTTGTGGCGCTCGACGAGGGGCAGGCATCGGCACAACCAACACGTGTCGAGCAGTGCGAAGACCCTGCCTACGCTGAAGCTAAACTGAGCGCCAATCAACGTGCGTATGAGGATGATATTCGAAGTCTACGCAAGCGTTAAAATCAGTAATATCTAAAAGAGACTCTAAAACCCGCCACCTCTAAAGGTGGCAACACAACCAATTATAAATTTAAAACAAAAAAACTATGAGCATTCTTCAAAGTGCAAAGCAGTACTCGGGCAGTGACCTTGAGACTATCTTCTTCCGCCCAATCTTGAGCGGCGAATCAGCAGAGGAGCTGGGTATCCGCATCCTCTACAATATGCCAGTCCCTACAACGGTACACCTGTGGGAGGGGCAGAGCAATATCCTTAAAAACTTCACCTCTGGCGGTTGGAGTGGTGGTACTTCAGCCACAAAAACATCCAAAGAGATTGATATGCAGCGAGTGAAGGCGGAGTTGGGCTTCTCGGCTGCAGACTACTTCTCGATGGTATACGAAAGGATTGCAACACGCACTGACGCCAATATGGACGATCTATCGGGAACAGTTCTTGAGGAGGCTGAAACCGAGCTCTTCAAGCACTCTATCGCTGAGGGTATTCGTGCCACGATGTGGGCAGGCGACACCACAGAAACAACAGGTTGCAACACCTTTGATGGCTTCCTAAAATCGATTAAGAAGATGGATAATGCTGGTGATATTACCTCTACATCATACACCGACTTGACCGACATCGTGGGTCTGTTTGATGATATGTGGAAATATGCCACACCTCAACTACAAGCAGTTAAGGGGGATAATCAGTTGGCATTCTTTGTGACATCTGACGTCTACTTCGAGTATGAGAAGTATTTGGACTCAAAGGGTGTGGATGCAGCCTATATCGACTCGGTAAATGGTCGCAAGACACTTGCATATCACGGTATTCCAGTTGTTGATGTACGTTTGAGTGGCTACTTGGGTGGTTCGAACATAGACTCATCGTTCTGCATCTTGACAGATCGTCGTAATCTTGTATTGGCGGTCAATACAGCAGATCTACCCGGCAACGAGGTGCGTATGTGGTACAACCCCGACGAGATGCAGAATCGCCAACGTGCCGTCTTCTTGGCTGGTTGCTCAGTGATCGACCCGAATCT
The DNA here is from genome assembly GCA_964370585.1 of uncultured Alistipes sp. Lineage (GTDB taxonomy): Bacteria > Bacteroidota > Bacteroidia > Bacteroidales > Rikenellaceae > Alistipes. The sequence goes on from CAYJJV010000001.1 coordinate 86,524, forward strand.
GGTTTCGTACGCCTATAAGGAGGAGTAAAAAACTTAACACCGAAGAGTGGCTGGCAAAACTGGTGTCAGCCACTCTTTGCTTAACCCAAATACAACTATGGAAAAAGTGAAAAAACATAAAACATCGGTTGCAGTTACAGCCACCTCCGACCCCTATATCTCGCTCAGCACAGCAAAGGTGAAGAGTGATAAGTTTTGGCGTTGGGGCGACGATAATCTCTTTCCGAATGCCTTGTCGATGATGGCACGCCGCTCGACAACGCACCGCAGGATTATCAACGACAAGGCGGACTACATATCGGGCAAGGGTTTTATCTGCGACGAGCAGCAACATCTACTCTCGGCGCTGCTCAAAAAGGCGAACTGTGACTCGGAGAGCCTACGTCAGGTGCTCAATAAGTTGGCGTTGGATAAGGCGCTGTTTGGTAACGCCTTTTTGGAGATTGTGACAGATGCATCACACTCTTTTCTCTCGCTACACCATCAAGATGCCTCACGATGCCGTGTTGCCAAAGAGAGTCGCCATATCCTTATGCACCACAACTGGCGTGAGTTCAAGGCCCCTGAAGCTAAGGCTTTGCCGCTATTCCCCTCATTCGATGAGTTCTCGGATGGGACGCTCCGCTCGATTGTCCACTACAAGGATTATGAGCCTCAGTATGAGCACTATGGAGTGCCACCATATATTGCGGGACTAAATGTAGCGGCAATCGCATATAAGACCGACAAATGGAATATTGCACGCTTAGATAACGCCTTCCAACCTTCAGGAGTTATGATGTTGGATAGTGCGGTGGATAGCGAGGCTGAAGCTGAACGCATAATTAGTTTAGCCGAGCAGAAGTTCAGTGGCAATCCTGGTCAGGTGATGTTCATCATTCGTGATGGCAGCGAGGATGATAACTCACGCTTCATTCCAATCTCCACGCAGAGTGATGGCGATTGGGCAACACTCCACTCCCAAGCGCTATCTGATACGATTGTTGCTCACTCGTGGTTCCGTTCGTTGAGCGGTCTGGACTACTCTTCGGGCTTCAGTTCGGAGCGCATCCTACACGAGTATGAGGTGGCGCTGAACACAGTTATTCTTGCCGAGCAGGAGGAGCTTTTAGAGCCCATACGTGCTGTCGTGGATAGGGTGTTGGGTATTGATGCCTCCTCGTTGGAGATAGTGAATCGCCCTCCTACACGCTCTAAGCCGATATATATGAAGGTCTGGGAGGCCAGAAAGGCGGATGGCTTGGAGTATGATGCTGAAGATCCAGCACAGCAGGTATTCCTATCACAAATCACAAAGTACAACATAACTAACATCGATTAAAGCAGATATGAAGAGTATTATAACCCCTATGCAGGTCTTTGAGCTTGCTTTTGCCGATACACACATCGCTCACGATGCAATCTCGGTTGCCGATATTGTCGCTGCCGAGCATCAATACCTCATTCCGATAATTGGTGCTCAGATGCATTCGGCACTCCTTTCGGGCAATTATGGCGAGCTTAAGGCGGAGTATATTGCAGCTCCATTGGCGCTCTCGACTCGAGTGATGCTACAACCTTCGTTGGATATTAAGAGCGACGAGGGTGGTGCCACGCAACCTAAAGGCTCAACGCATCAAGCGGCAAGTGCAACAGCTCGCCAAGAGGCTTTGCGTGCACTGAAGCGCCGTAGCTCAACGCTACTGAGGCGACTCAGCGACCATCTCGCCGAGAACCAAGCACTCTATCCAGAGTACTCGCTGGGTGAGGATGTCACAAAGCGCTGCACGATAGCTGGCGGCTATGTTCATCGCCATTGATGGTGTAAAATATGGTTGTGGGTGTGGTTTTGTCGAAAAAAAACCATATCTTGCACCTATGAGCCTTAATAATCTACTCAACCATTTAGAGCGTATGCCTATGTTGAAGGTCTTAGTGCCCTTCTGCATAGGCATTTTGCTTTATGATAGCTACACACTGCCATATTGCTTCTTGATTGTGGCGCTTATTGTGGTTGGGGTTGTAACCCTATTAATGCATACAAGGGTGGGCTTGTTGCTATTTATTGTTTTGTCGGGTTTCACGATGGCGCAACTCAGGGCGCCAAGTGTGAGTGTGCCACGAGATATATATACAACATTCTGCATAGATATTACAGCTATCCCCTCCGATAGGGGTTCATACAGTAGTGTGGATGGTAGTATCACAGCGTGGCGTGACCCAACATCTGGGCGGTGGTATGAGGCCAACGATAGGGTTGTGGTGCGTGCAGATTCGTTGGTTGTACTCAACGCTGGTGATAGAGTTATTGCACGAGCCAATGTGCATCGCTTCACAAATGATAATAGCTATACCCGCCTAATGCTCAGGCGTGGCTATGCTGGGGTTATGAATATATACAATAGCTCGATACTTGATATAGACTCTCTACCACCCGAAGGGCTACACCTCACGGCAGTCGAACGATTAGGTCGTCTGCCACGTGCTGGCACGAATGGAGTGGTGCGAGCGATGGTTGTGGGGGAGCGCAGTTTCATAACACCCTCGATGCGTGAGGCCTACTCTCAGAGTGGCTTGTCACACCTGCTTGCTGTGTCGGGGCTCCATATTGGGATGTTGTTTTTATTTGTTAATCTGCTTTTGTGGTTCCTACCACTTCTACGTCGAGGGCATATTGTGCGCAATCTAATAGTAATTGTTGTTGTGTGGGGGTATGTTGTGGCGACGGGTGCCTCGCCAAGTGCAGTGCGTGCCGCTTTGATGTGTACAATTTTGCAAATATCGATAGTCCGGGTATCTGCCTATGTGACTATGAATGCCATAGCCACAACGGCACTTGTGATGTTGGTCTACCGCCCTTCGTGGCTGGCAGATATTAGCTTTCAGCTATCTTTCGTAGCCGTTGCGGGGATTGTGGCGTGGGGAGTGCCACTATATAAGGCTCTGAGTGGAGGCAATAGATTGGTCAATCTGCTCACCGCAAATATTGTGGTGGCTATGGTGGCGAGCGTAGCTACGGCACCCCTTGTGTCGCACACCTTCTCGATTGTAGCCCCCATTGGCATCGCTATAAACCCTATTGTGATACCTTTGGCTGGGGTTGTTGTGTTGGGTGGTATTGTGTGGGTAGTGATGCCCGTTGATTTTATTGCAAAACCTTTGGGATATATAGTATCTTGGGCTGCAGATGCGATAACTTCAATCGCCGAGTGGACAACAACACTGCCCTATGCCAGTTTCGATTTGCAGATTAGCTCCATACAGATGAGACTAATATATCTGCTTTTTGTCGCTTTGACCCTCGTCGTATGGTGTCGAAACCCAAAAAAAGAGCTACCTTTGCGTAGATTATGAATAGAGAGGAGTTAGATATTTTGTTGCGTGACAGCGTGCAGCAGAGCATCGCCCAAAATAGGGGACGTGACCACTTATCTGTGGCGTTGGATGCACGCATTGATAGTGCACGCCTTGTCGCTTCGCAGATAAAGTATTTAAAGCGAGCAGAGTCAAAGTTGCCTACATATGCTGCTGCTCAGTGTATCATTGCCCCTCGTGCCTTCGAGCAGGCGTCAAGTGAAGCGGCAGCCAACGCAAAAACCATCTCGGGCGATAGCCTACTCGACTTAACGTGTGGCTTGGGGGTCGATAGTTTAAACTTCTCACGCCATTTTCGTCGTGTTGTAGCCTTAGAGCGTGACCCTATTTTGGCAGAGATTACGGCCGAGAATATGCGTAGGATGGGGGCTATGAATGTTGAGGTTGTAAATTGCTCGGCAGAAGAGTATCTTGGCAGAAGCGATGAGCACTTTGATTGGATATATGCCGACCCTGACCGCCGTTCTGAGAGTGGTAAAAAGTTGGTACGATTGGAGGATTGTTCACCCAATATAGTTGAGCTTATGCCTCAGATTCAGCAACTTGCAGGGCGTTTTTGCCTAAAAAATTCACCCCTTTTTGATGTCGATATGGCTCGACAGCTCTTCCCCGATAGCTGCGTTGAGGTCATCTCTTTGGGCGATGAGTGTAAAGAGGTCTTGGTATACTCGGGTGAGGGTATCGAGCCACGTCTGAGTGCAACAGCAGTAGGTGTGGGGAGCTTCTCAGTGAGCGTTTCGCAACGCATAGAGCCCACACCACCGCCCAAATTCAGAGCAGAGCGCTATCGCTGGCTCATTGTGCCCGATGTGGCGCTACTAAAGGCACGTTTGGCTCGTGAGCACTTGGCTCAGTCAGCCGATATTTGGAGCGACACAGGGTATGGCTTTGCTGAGGAGCGCCCTATGGAGGGTATATTGGGTAGGGTGTTGGAGATTGAAAAGATAGATAAGTATGAGCCCAAAGAGCTCAAAAAAAGGTTGCGAGGTGTTGCTGTGGAGCTCTTAAAGCGTGATTTCCCAATATCGGTGGATGAACTCACAAAACGGTTAGGGGTTAGAGCAGGAGCACAACGCAGAGTAGCATTTACAAAAATTGGGAGCGATTTTTGGGTTATCCACCTCAAATAGTTATCTTTGACCTAAATATTTGATAGTTAATTGATGAAAGGATGAAAATAGGCGAATTATTTACCTTCTTTACCGATACAATCCTTGTAAAGGATACCACCGAGTGGCGAAACCCTCTGTTGCGCTGGTTGGTGCGTCAGTATAGGTTGTTGTTTTATACGGCTCGTGGACTTGTCGAGCACGGAACGATGATACGTAGTGCCGCATTGACCTTCTATACGATGATGTCGATAGTTCCAATCGTGGCACTTGTCTTCGCCATAGTTAAGGGTTTTGGAATGGTCGATGATCTGATTCAAAATCTATACACAATCTTCGCTCAAAACCCCGAAATTGTCCACTATATCGTCGATTTTGCCGAGAAGGCTGTATCACGAACACAGGGCGGAATCGTGGCAGCGGTAGGTTTTGTGGCACTTTTTTGGGCAGTCATTCGTGTCTTTAGCTCCATCGAGAGCGCGTTCAATAATATTTGGGAGGTTAAGGTACAACGTAGCGTGGCACGCCAATGGGCCGACTATATCGTTGTGGTGATTGTCGTTCCGATCTTGGGCGTCGCTGCCAGTGCATTTGGCAACTATACACAAGAGCTATTGGGCTTTGACGGCAGTTGGTACTATGAACTCATATCACGTCTTGCATCGCTGATGATTGTGTGGTTTATGTTTGCGATGCTCTATATCATCATCCCCAACACAAAGGTGCATTTGAGTAGCGCCTTGATGGCAGGAATTATTGCTGGCTCGCTCTTTATGCTCTTTCAGTGGGGTTATATATATGTGCAGCGCTGGATGAGCTCATACAACGCCATTTATGGTAGCTTTGCCGCACTGCCCCTATTTTTGATATGGATGCAATCCTCGTGGCAGATACTTCTGTTTGGTGGCGAGCTATCGTTTGCCTACCAAAACATATCTCGCTTTGGCGAGGAGCGTGAGTCGCTGTTGATTAGCAATGAGCTACGTCGCAATGTGGCACTCTCGATAATGCTCACAATCATTCGTGAATTTAGAGATAAGGGGGGCGCACTCTCAAATGAACATATCCGTGAGCGGTTAGATCTGCCCGTGCGTATCGTAAATGATGTGTTGTATCAACTCATCGAGGCAAAGTTGTTGATTGCAGTGCGAGCTGCCGACTCTGATAAGCAGATAAGCTACGTCCCTTCGCAAGATATATCTAAGATGACCATCTACAATATATTGATGGCGGTCGATTGTCGTGACAATTCACAATCTCTACACGACTTTATATCGACCCCCGAGTCGAAGCGTGTAGAGCGTGAGTTGGAGCTAATACGTGAAGGGATAAAGCTCTCGCACGGCGATGTTAAGTTGATGGATATGTTACTCGAGAAGGAGCAATGCGCAAAGTAGTCATCATAGGTAGTGGAAATGTAGCTCAAGCGCTGGCTGTAGCTGTAGCTCGATGCGAGGGGTGGGAGCTATCTGCTGTTGTGGCTCGCAATGCTGAGCGGGGCGGGGCGATAGCGCAGCAGTGCGATGTTGAGTGTAGCCCCTTGAGTGAAGAGTTGCCTAAGGCCGATATATACCTCTTGTCAGTTAGCGACTCCGCTATCGGACAGGTGGCATCCCAGCTTAGACCACCTAAAGATAGCATCGTTGCCCATACGGCGGGGTCTGTTGCGTTGGAGGTTTTGCCTGATATGATTGCCAGACGTGGGGTTCTCTACCCACTGCAGAGCTTTTCGAAGGGCTTTGATGTAGCATTTGATAACATCCCAATCTTTATCGAGGGCGAGGATAGCAAAACCGAGCAGGAGCTTACGCTTCTTGCCCGAGAGTTGTCCCGAAATGTCGAGTCGTTGAGCTCTGAAAAGCGTGCCCAGTTACACCTTGCTGCGGTCTTTGCCTGCAACTTTACCAACCATATGTATGCCATCTCAGAGAGTATTATCTCGAGTGCAGGAGGTAGTTTTGAGCACCTAAAGCCACTTATTGAGATGACAGCAAAGAGGGCTTGCGCAACTCGTTCACCCAAAGATTGTCAGACAGGTCCCGCTGTGCGTGGCGATGCAACAACAATCTCCCGACAGCTAAATATGTTGAGCGAAGAGCCAAAATTGCAAAATATTTACTCAAAAATAAGTGATAGTATATGGGAAACATCAAAGAAGATATAGCCCTCTGCGAAGCCTTTGTCTTCGATGTAGATGGGGTTATGACCGATGGGGGTATCACCCCGACTTTGGATGGAGATTTTATCCGCACCTACAACGCTAAGGATGGCTATGCCATCGCCTACGCCATCAGAATGGGGTATAAGGTGTGTGTCATCACGGGCGGTCACGGCAAGACCTTAGAGCACCGCCTTGAGATGTTGGGCGTAAAGCGCACCTATGTTAATTGTATGGATAAGATTGCAGCTCTCGAAGAGTTTTGTCGTGAGGAGTCTTTAAATCCTAAAAATGTCATCTATATGGGTGATGATATTCCCGATTTGGAGTGTATGCAGAGGGTCGGACTGCCGGTCTGCCCTTCGGATGCCGTGTCGGAGATTGTCGATATTTCACGCTATGTGTCAGAGTTTCGGGGCGGCAAGGGGGCAGTTCGTGATATTGTCGAGCAGGTTTTGCGTGCTCGAGGTGATTGGGCTAAGGATTGTCGTGGTGTAATACCTTCTAAGTAAAGAGCGTGACTAACAGGTCATTTTCGGCATATCCCTCGCCATCTCAAATCCTTACATACGCTCGGTATGCTGCGGTTTGAGAGCCTGCACGATGCACCAAAACTGACCTATTATACACACTCTTTGCGTGTGGGAGGGCTTTTTTGAGCCCTCCTATTTTACTTAAAACGATACTCCGACCCTCACTCCAAAATTGTTTAGATTATCCACCGAATAGACCAACACATCGCCACTATTTGTGGCGTAACTATAGTAAAGGGCTACGTGGAAACCAAAGCGCTGTGTGGGTGATGGGAATATACTCACACCAATCTCGGGCGACATATAGAAGCCCCAAGTATCGGTATACTGCTTTAAGATGTAGTAGTATGACGAGAATTCAGAGTATGCCGCACCCACCTTCATACCTGCATAGGGCTGGAAGATGCTCTCCTTACACCAGTTGTAGCGTGCCCCAATACCAAAGGGGAGTTGAAATATGGCGTGCTCCTGTTTTGTGGTTAGCGCCTTGCCATCGCCTAAAGAGAGGGTTTTGCGCCCCACCGACTCAAGAAAAGTTTGATACGATATAAATGCACCGAGCGTAATGTTGTCCGTTAAGAAGTAACCACCCTCGAAGTTCATACCCCAGCCCGATGTCTTATCGGCAAAATTTGAACTTATAGGTACGCCCAACTGCCAATCAATATTCATATATGTGTTGGGGAAGAGTTGCGCTTGACTCTTTATGGCAACAAACGATAGCGCAACGCAGAGCGCTATGGCCTTGATATATTTAACTCTTTTCATAGTGCTTTTTATTTAATTATGTATGGAGATTGAGTGAATGATTGCTCTACGGCATCCATTATTCGCTGAAGGTTTACCTCATCGTCACTGGTCAATAGCCCACCAATAAAGCTACTCCAAACTACGGGTAGCTTGTCGCTATCAGTTGGTTCGACATCTAAATTAACCATCTCGGTGAGCATCGAACCTGACGTATAGCCATAATATACGTTATAGGGGTAGTGCCATCCATCCCACCACGAGCCCCAATATCCGGGCGACCAGTAGTATGGGTAGTCCCACCACCAATATGGACGGTCGTACCCCACAAAGTAGGTTGTCTGGCGGATGTAACTAAGCTGTAGACCCACATTTGCATCCTCTTTTAGAGTTGCACGGTCATAGCCTGCAGCGATTAGGTTTTCGGCTACTGTATTGATGATCTGCATTGCATCACCATCTTTCCAGTACTCTTTCTCTTGTTGTTCGCTGATAACAAGGATGCTATCGGGCAGGTAGAATGCATCAAAGGTTGCAAAATCTGCACTCTCGTCATAATCGGTGTAGACTGTGAAGTCACGATTGAGCGAGGATGTAGATGGCTCCTTTTGGCAAGCAACAAACGCAAACACTGTGAATGCGAATGCAGAAAAGCGTAAAATTTTGAAAGTCATAACATTTGATTTATTTGTTTACTGTGTTCACGAAACAAATCAAATATCCTGCCTTTAGTTCACGCTTGGCTTTTTGTTCTATATTTTGGACTGTGAATTGATTTGGATGCAGTAGTGATGCGTTAAGTTCTATTTTATTTATATAATATGTTGATTGATAGTGACTTGTGTAGTTATTTGTAGTAAATGATTCGATTTTAAAATTCAGTTTCCGTCATTGCGGACTTGATCCGCAATCTCATAAAAGAGCTGACAATTAGAGTATTGAGATTGCGGGTCAAGCCCGCAATGACGAGGTGGGAGTTTTAGCGCATCACTAATAATTTGTATTTTTTAAAATAATTACATATCTTTGGGTGTCGGTTTTACTCTAAAAAGGTTAATATGAAACTACTACGTAAATTTTTACTCGCATTCAGAATACCACTAATATTGACAGGTTCAATGGTGATTGCGTCTGTAATCGAGCAGCAGAACCTTATATGTGATGATTGGCAAACATATATTATCGGAATGGCGGCGACATATTTTGTAAGCTTGATCTACTATCTTCTGAAAAAGGAGTCTGAAAAATCTTAATATAACAAATAGGGCGAGCATCATAAAATGCTCGCCCTATTTGTTTGTTGTACCCCTAAAAAATTGAGTTGTTAGGTAGTTGTGTTGGCTCGAATACGGCGGAATGGCAACTTCATAACCCCAAACAACGCCTCGCCAAATATCCCGCCACTCATCTTCGACGTGCCCACTTGGCGCTCGACAAAGATAATCGACACCTCCTTAATGGGGAGTTTTAGGCGCCACGATGTATATTTCATCTCGATTTGGAAGCCATAGCCCTTCATCTTGATGCCATCTAAGTTGATGCGCTGAAGAGCTCGGCGAGAGTAGCAGACAAAGCCTGCCGTAGCGTCACGCACGGGCATACGTGTGACGATGCGCACATACATCGAGGCGAAGTATGACATCAGAAGGCGTGACATAGGCCAATTCACAACATTCACACCCTCTACGTATCGTGAGCCGACAACAACATCGTTACCCTCTGTAGCTGCCTGATGTAGACGCACCAAATCGTCGGGGTTGTGCGAGAAGTCGCAATCCATCTCAAAAACATAGTCGTAGCCCTGCTCCAGCGCCCACTTAAAGCCCGTGATATAGGCTGTGCCGAGACCCAACTTGCCAGTGCGCTCGATAAGGTGCAGGCGACCTTTTGCCTCCTCCCCCTTTTGGCGCTCTTTGACAATCGAGGCAGTGCCATCGGGCGAGCCATCGTCGATGATTAGAATATCGAATGCAGAGTCCAATGAGAGGACCTTATCAATCATTGCCGAGATATTCTCTCGCTCGTTATATGTCGGAATTATGACTACTTTACGCATACCATCTCTTTTTTAGTATTACAAATATAGTACAATTTTACAATTATAGCTCTATTTTGCCCCAAATTTGGGTTTGATGCCGATAAAAATTGACCAATTCATACGTGGCATCGGACGTGAGAGCACTGTTTCGTACTCCTCGTTTAGCAGATTGTAGATAACACCCTTCACCGAGAGTTCGCCCCAATTAGTGTCGATACGCTTCTCTAACGATATATCGCTCATAAAGTATGGCGAGACACTCCCCAAAATCCCCACGTTGTTGCTTGTCATCGTATAACGCTCACTGTACCAGCTCCATATATATGATAGTTGCCAACCTCTATATCCCACCCTTGAGGTCAATGCAGAGGAGAATTCGGGGATATATACCAGCTGTTTGCCCACTGACTGATCAGCCGCACTGAACTTATCGCCCCTATTTATTGAGCGAGTCCACGCAAAGTTGCCATCTGCGCTAAAGCTCCATTTGGAGCGAGTTCGATGAGTGATTGATAGCTTCGCCTCTGCACCATACGAGTGCACTTGGCGTATGTTTATTGGGGTGTAGATGCCAATTTTGGGGGTTGCAATCCACACTATCCAGTCATCAATTTTGGAGTTAAACAGCGTCAAGGAGCCAAAAAACGAGCTCAGCTCACTGCTTAAACGGCTCTCGATGCCTGCATCGAAGCTAAACCCTTGCTCGGGCTTTAAATCGGGGTTGCCTCCGGGACGAAAGTATAGGTCGTTGAGTGTCGGGTTGCGGAAGTTACGTGTGGCGGATGCCTTTATGCGCAATCTATCTCTATCGAGGAGCTCATAATCTACAAACAGTGCGGGTATTAGAGGTGTTGTCCTATCGCCATATATCTCCCAGCGCAGATCTAAACCCACACCTAACCGCTCTGTCGCCTGCCACTTGGTGGCAACAAAGGTTGATAACTCAAACCTTCGCTGCAAATATGTGGTGTCAGCCATCAAATTGCCATCGTTGTCGATGACTGATCTGTCGCCACTCTCTACGCTATGCTGGTGCGCTGTTACATTTGCCGTAAGGAGCAAATTATCACGCAAAGTATAGTCCACCTTTGCCTGCACAAAGAGGGTATTGACCTTTGATTGTGCATCGACCATCGAGCTAAAGTTACCCTCGCCCGAAGGGTCTGTCTGCATCAAATATCTGAGCGAAGTGTAGGTGTATCCCACTCGAGCGCTTGCGCTAAGGCGCTTCGAGAGCCTCTGCCACGAGGCTATCGTTCGCAGGGTCTGCTCGAACTGTGTGTTGCGTTTATCGAGCTCGCTATTTCTGTCTGAAGTGAGCATCGCCAAACCTCGCTCGGAGTCCATCCACCACGCCGAGAGAGAGAATTTATCGCCATTTTTTGAACTGTAGTATAGCTCCTGCATAGCGTGAATATCTAAATATCCACCATTACGGTTGCGCTGAAGTGGATGATAGCTGCCTATTATGTTGCCATTTTCATCCAACACAAACTCTTTGGAGTTGTAGTTGCGGAACTCAAAATCATTCTCCGAGCTACTAATCAATACCCTTGTCGATGTTGCCCAGCGACTATCGGCATAGCTTAGGTGCAGATACTCATCAAAGCTTGAAAATGACCCTACGCCCTGCACATATTGGGCATTAAAACCCTCCTCGGTGGGGCGCTCTGTTGTGAGCGATACCGCTCCTCCCAAACCGCCACCCGTAATATCGACAGAGCTGGCGCCGTGATATAGGGTCGCCCCATCGATAAATTGCGATGGTATAAGCGATAGATCGACCTGCCCCATCATTGGCGAGTTGATGCTCATACCATTCCACAGCACCTGCGTGTGTGAGGGTGCTGTACCACGAAATGATGCTGTCGAGAGTGTTGCTCGCCCATACGACTTGACAAATATCGTCGAGCCGTGCGACAGAGCATCGGCGAGCGATGATGTTATGCTCTCGTGCATTACGGCCGAGTCCACAACACTCTTCGTAGCCCCGATTTCACGTAAGGGGCGTTTGGAGATGACCTCTATCTTCTCAATATGCACACCATCCCCTTCAGTGAGCTCCTGAGTGAAGGCCACAGAGCCACAAAGGGCTATAAAAGCGAGGGATAGTGCTATTTGTCGCATACCTCTACTCTACAACTTCAACCACACGATAACACCCCAAAGAGCACACTTCGGTGGAGTTCTCGCCAATCTCTGCCTTGCAGGCATTCACAGCGGTCTGCACCCGAATAAAGTCGATATACTCCAAATCGACACTCTCGCCTGAAGAGTCTACAGCATCCGAGATTCGGAACCTATTTATCGCCCCCTCTCTATCGATTGAGGAGTAGTTGTCGGCATAGCCCCACGCAAAGGGCATAGGAGATATTGCGCTCTCCCCCTCAATATCGCCCGCTTGGTAGTTCTCTGGTAGGCGTGTACCACTAAATATGAGCTCTGTGTCGGCTATCCATTGTGGGTAGTAGCTATCCTGCGTGTGGTGGCGGTTGTACTCTATTGTGCCGCTGCCCCCTTGATTATCACTCCACTCAATATCCTGCCCATTTGCGATAGGCTTTTTATATGTTATCTCATAGCCTCGCACAGTTTGAGGATTCTCCCACTCGCTCCCCTTTAACTCGAACCACTCTTTGGGGTTGCCTGAAGCGTCACTCTGAGCCACCCACACTATGCCTGCTTCGGATGATAAGGGCATCTGGTTGCCCATCACATATATGTCATAATCACCAGTTGATGGTACCGACTGTGCAAAACGTGCCGTGATATAGCCACCCCACCCACCTAACGATACATAGGTGTTGGTCGATAGGCGCTGGGAGGCATATTCGCACGCTTCAGCGGGTGTCAAAATGGCATCTGTGCCACTCTCAGTGCTATTTATGAATTGACCCGGTGCAGGGCAATACTCAACTATTTGAGCAACGCTCTCACGCACTGTTGTTATTGTTCTCTTCTCGCCCGAGTTGCACGAGGCGAGGATAATGGCGATTAGGGCTGTGGATAGATATACTCTCATAACAGTAAAAATTCTATGGTTTAAAGCAAAATGCGCTTGGGATTACACCAACTCGCAGCGTATCAATATCTTCCCCTTCGGGCGATGTGCGGTATACCACTCCATACTGCACATAGTCGATGGCATCGGCAATGTATACCTCCGACGTTACAGGCTCTACCGCTATGGAGTAGAATTTTGTGTCGGTATGCCTTCGAAAGGGTGTTGCGGGTAGGCTCTCGCTCGTTGTGGGCATACGCCAAACATCCTCTGCAATATAGTATAATGTATCACGTCTTGAGTTGAGTGTCGCCGAGCGTGGTATGGTGTTTTGAGGTAGTTTAAATCGCCTCTCGATGGTGCGAGTTGCGGCATCTATGCGTGTTATTGCGGGCATCTCGCCCTCTCTTCCATCTGTTGTGACCCATAATTTGCCCCTCCTATCGATTGCCATCGATGAGGGTTGCCACCCAACCTCGATTGAGCCAGTGAGGGTGTTGGTGCGTGAGTCAATGATTAAAATCTTATCGTCGTATGACCAGCAGTTCACAAAAACATCATCGCCCCACTGTGTCATCTGCTCGGTTGAGCGGTGCTCGCCCACATCAATGCGCATTTGAATTGCGTTTGTGCGTGTATCGATAACTGTGATGCGTGAATCGTATAGATCTGTAATATAGGCTGTTGTGTCGTTTGGGAAGTGGATGTATCGTGGCGATACAACATCTTCGATTAGTCCCGTGATGCGGAATGAAAGAGGGTCTACAACATATACTACACCCGAATTATTGACCACTATGTAGGCTCGATTGTTGTGCAGTGTAATGGATTGCACAACGTCACCCAACTTCATAGCGTTGGCACGGATAAACACCTCGTTTTCGACTTTTTTGGTGCGTGGATTGTAGGCGGAGAGTGAGGCGTTGTCCCACGAAAAATTGCCCTCATTCCCGATAAGCAACATTGGCTCGGTGGCGTTAAAGTTCTCTTCGGTGTGTGCACCATACTCCATACACGACACTGCGCATATCATAGCGATAAGCAGCGTTGTGAGGTGTTTAATAGGTGCGTAGGTGCGCATTAAAAGTCAAATTTTGTGCGCCGAAATAGTTGTGTGATTGGATTTTAGTTGGTCTTATCGCCCTCCTCGCTAACCACCTCTCCCCATTCGCCGCAGGGTAAAAATGTTCACTATTGGCAGGTCTTCTGACTTATCTCTCCCTTGACGCCTTCCCAGTTATATAACCAGTGGCAAAGAGTGTCAAGCGAATGTGCTCATAAAAGAGCCGAGACATACAGCAGCGGGAACTGTTGCCGATTCACACGGCATTCCCTTTTAATTCTCTCTCGCCCTTGGTGTGGGCGAATGAAACCAATACGAGGACAAAGGTAGTGTTTTTTTTGATTTTACTAAGGTTTTTTTGAGAAAAGGAGAACGTATAACTATTAAAGCTAACTACACGCTCCACAATAGTTCAAGCCAAAACCGCAATACCTCCCTACACGACCCCAAAAAAGGTCAAGCCAAAACCCCAAAAGCTTCCTATGCAAAACACAAAAAAGGGCGACCAACTTAAAAGTTAATCGCCCTCAGGTGCGGATAAAGGGACTCGAACCCCCACGCCTCGCGGCACTAGATCCTAAGTCTAGCGTGGCTACCAATTACACCATATCCGCCTTTAGGATGGTGCAAAAGTAGAAAAAAAAATGCAATCCGCAATATAAATTGGAAAAATGTTAAAAAAATTTCTCTTTTTTCGGGTTTTAAGGCTATTTTTGCAACAGTAAATGTGTAAAAATGGCGAAAACTATAACACTCCAACTCTCCCCAAAGCTCTCTTCCGATGCTAAATATTACGCCCCCATCGTGGCAAAGAAATTGGGTGTCTCTCAATCGCAAATAGCGCTGCTGCGCATCGTTAAGCGCTCGGTGGATGCTCGACGTGGCAACCTAAAGGTCAATTTGACCATAGAGGCCTATTTGGACTCCGAGCAGAGGCCCGAAGAGCTGCACTTTGAATACCCATCGGTTGCCCACAAAACAAAGGTTATCGTTGTTGGGTCGGGCCCTGCAGGGTTGTTCTCGGCGTTGCGACTAATCGAGTTGGGGTTGTGTCCCGTGATTTTGGAGCGAGGGCGTGATGTCTCGGCACGAAAGCGTGATATTGCTAAGATAAATCGTAATGAGCAGGTCAATCACGACTCTAACTACGCCTTTGGAGAGGGTGGAGCTGGCACATTCTCGGATGGTAAGCTCTATACCCGCTCAAAGAAGAGGGGCGACTATAATCGTGCTCTGCAGCGCTTGGTCTTTCACGGTGCCACGCCTGAGATACTGTACGAGGCGCATCCGCATATTGGCAGCGACCTTCTGCCACAAATTATTCAGAACATCCGTGAGGCAATCATCGAGGCGGGCGGTGAGTTTCATTTTGAGTGCCGTGTTGATGATATTCGTATAAAATCGGGGCGTTGCGAGGGTGTCGTTTGTGGCGATACGTTAATTGAAGGTGCTGCCGTATGTTTGGCAACGGGGCACTCGGCACACGATATATATGAGCTACTGCATAGGCGTGGGGTGGCTCTTCAGGCTAAGCCCTTTGCTATGGGTGTGAGAATTGAGCATCCGCAGGAGTTGATAAATAGGATACAGTACCACAACTCGCCCCAGATGGATTATCTCCCTTCGGCCACCTATTCATTGGTATCGCAAGAGGCGGGACGTGGAGTATACTCGTTCTGTATGTGTCCGGGAGGCTTTATTGTGCCAGCTTTGACCGATGCAAATCAATCCGTTGTTAATGGTATGTCGCCCAGTCGGCGCTCATCGCCCTTTGCCAATTCGGGTTTAGTTACGCAGGTGCACCTGTCGGATTTTGAGCACCTTCGTGGCGAGTGGGGTGATATTGCAGGGCTAAAGTTTCAGCAATCCTTAGAGCACACAGCACGCAAGTGGGGTGGTGAGGGTCAAGTTGCACCAGCACAGAGGGTTGCCGATTTTGTGGCGGGCAAAGCGAGTGCAACTCTGCCCAAGTCGTCGTTTGTGCCGGGTATGAACCCTTCGCGCTTGGATGAGTGGCTGCCTAAGTTTATTAGTGATGCTCTTCGTGCAGGAATAGGTAGTTTTGACAGAAAGATGCGTGGATACTTGACCAACGAGGCTGTGGTTTTGGGCGTCGAGTCACGAACATCGTCACCCGTGCGAGTGCCACGCAACGCAGAGACTCTTATGCACGAGGAGGTTGATGGCCT
The DNA here is from genome assembly GCA_964370585.1 of uncultured Alistipes sp. Classification (GTDB taxonomy): domain Bacteria; phylum Bacteroidota; class Bacteroidia; order Bacteroidales; family Rikenellaceae; genus Alistipes. The sequence goes on from CAYJJV010000001.1 coordinate 102,716, forward strand.
ATTTCCAGTGGGCGAGGGTGCAGGATATGCGGGTGGTATTATCTCGGCAGCGTTAGATGGCGAGCGTGTGGCTGAGGCGATAAAGTGGTATTTGGATAGAGTAAGAGTGTAGAGTTTCGACAATTTTGTGCTTTTGTCGATGTTTTTAGTTATATTTGCACTTGGGTAAGTAAAATGTTTAAAAATATGAGTCGGAATCTAATCAATTTATGGGCGCTTGCGCTCTTTTTTGTAGTGTTGGTGAACTTAACTGTGCAGAGAGCTGAGGCGGTTCCGGCATATCCATACCCAATTACTGTCACACAAGAGGATGGTACCAAAATCCAAATTCGTATACACGGAGATGAGTTTTTTGGCTGGACAACAACCTTAGATGATTATCCAATCGCTAAAAAGAATGGCAACTACTACTATGCCGAGTATTCAGCAGATGGCGAGGTGACAATTAGCGAGGAGCTTGTAGGTGCGGTGCGCAATACGCCACTAATGAGAAGAGCAAAGAGTGTCGATATGGTATCGATTGCACAGCAGGTGAGTGAACGGCGACGTGCAGCGAGTGGCGTGCAGAAGAGTGCAGCTTTCCCAAATAGTGGTATAGTCAAATCGGTTGTGCTTCTGGTTGAGTATTCAGATGTTAGATTTGTTATTCCAGATCCAAATCAAGCCTTTTCGAACCAACTAAACCAGCAGGGGTATAGTGTTGAGGGTGCTACGGGTAGCGCAAGGGACTACTTTTTGGCACAATCTAAGGGGCAGTTCGAGGGCGAGTTTGATGTTTATGGCCCATACACACTGAGTAATCCACGCTCATACTATGGCGCCCCTACTGGGAGTAGCAATGACTCTCGACCTCGAGAGATGGTTGTCGAGGCGGTACAACTTGCCGATGCGGCGGGTGTTGATTTTGCGCAGTATGATCTCGATGCCAATGGAGATATTGATAATATATTTGTCTACTATGCGGGGCATAATCAAGCCGAAGGGGGTGGAGAGGATACTATTTGGCCACATAAATGGGCTACATATCATCTCAGTATAGTAGTTGATGGTAAAAGGACAGATGCTTACGCTTGTAGCTCTGAATTAAGAGGTTATGAGGGGGCTACAATAGCTGGAATTGGAACATTCTCGCACGAATTTAGCCACGTATTAGGTCTGGCCGACCACTATGATACGTCGGGGAGTAGTGATGGTGTGTCGCACGGTTTGGCGAGATACGACATTATGACCAACGGAAGCTATAACAATAGTGGCAATACACCCCCGATGATGAATGGTTTGGAGTTGGAGATGATTGGCTGGTGTATGCCCAAAGAGTTTACGGGGAGTGAAGAGGTGGTTATTAAGCCAATCCAACACCACGATATATATAAAATTCCAACTGAGGTCGAAGGGGAGTACTTTCTTATCGAGAATAGAAATAAGGAGTCGATAGTTTGGGATTATCATATCCCTTTTGAAGCAGACGGATTGATGATTACCCACGTTGATAGATCGGCAGATATGATGTTGAGGTGGATTTGGAATCAACCCAATGGCAACCCTGAGCGTGAGGGATTGAAGTTTGTTGTGGCGAGCAATAAGGTACTAAATAGCTACCAGAACTGGTGGGATGCCCCTTGGGAGGAGGTACCATACCCGTTTGGACTCAATAATAGATGGAACAATCTCTCAACACCACAAGCTGAGAGTAGATTGGGCGAGGAGCTAAGATTTGGTATACAGAATATAAAAAAGGTGGGACAAAATATTGTGTTTGATGTTTTGGATACCATACCTACTGCTGTTGAATCTATTACCGTGAGCCAAGCGAGGAGTGAGATATCCTATGTGGGGGTGCCTTTGCAGCTCTCAGCTGCAGTTCAACCTGTGGAGGCTCCATATAACGAGGTTGTGTGGTTATCATCTGATAGTGATGCAGCGACAATTTCGGATAGTGGCGAGGTGCTCTTTTTAATGGGCGACAAAGAGGTTACATTTACAGCACGAAGCGTTACTTACCCTGATGTTGAGAGTTCGATAGAGCTAACGGCTCAATCATTGGTCTCAATGCCGATGCTCTATATCCCGAAGTATGAGTATTCGGAGGGAGAGCAAATTGAATTGAAGGCTATAAATCTTAATGAGGGCGATGAGATTGAGTGGTATATGCTCCCGGCGGATGATGAGAATATGGGGGTGCTCTCAGCAGAGCCAATCGAGGGCGATACCGTCACAGCTGTTGTGGGCGAATGGGATATTAAATGCCGTCTAAAGCGAGGTGGGGAGGCGTACATTGTAACTCGTCAGATTAGTGTTAAGTAGTAGTGATAGTTTAAAAATGATTAGAGATGAAGAGAGTATTAAATATATATAGTGTAGTTGCATTGCTACTTGTGGCAATAACATTGAATCTTAGCTCTTGCATAAAATCGGAAGAGGTGGATAGACTCAATATTCAATATTTAGAGCAGTTTGAGACCATTGTAACCCCTTGCATCTTCATTGATGGAGGTGTTGTGACGCAATATAGCCCAGCAAACGATCAGATTGTCTACACCGAAGATAGAGTTGAATATATGGTCGCAAACCAAACCTTCGATAAGCTCTTTAGCCTAACGATGAGTGCCGACCCAATGAGTGTAGATCAGCTGGTGGTGGATTTCTCGTCGAAAGGCATTGATGAAATTGATCTCTCGGAGTGTGAGTTTGAGGTCGTAAAGAGAGATAAAAATATTGTATGGCTATGGGATTCGAAATCCTATATTGGTTTTGTAATTAAGTATTAGTAGTTTATATGCAGATTAAAAAGGCAACATTTAAGTGTAGCTCAGAGTATATCTCGCAAGTGCCTTCGGATGCCCTTCGAGATATAGCCTTTATTGGGCGCAGTAACGTAGGCAAATCTTCGTTGATAAATATGCTGACGGGCAACTCATCGCTGGCAAAGGTCTCGGGAACACCCGGCAAGACTCGGTTAATAAACCACTTCACAATCAATGATCAATGGTACTTGGTCGATCTGCCCGGTTATGGCTATGCACGCACCTCAAAGACGAAGCGTGAGGAGTTTGAGAAGCTAATTATGGATTATGTTTTGCGGTGCGAGAAGATGTATATGTTGTTTGTCTTGGTTGATATACGCCACGAGCCGCAGAAGATAGATGTGAACTTCTTTGAGCTATTGGGCGAGAATGGAGTGCCTTTTGGTATCATCTTCACGAAGGGAGATAAGCTCTCCTCGTCACAGGCTCAGCGCAATGTGACAAAGTATAAAAAACAACTCTTAGAGCAGTGGGAGGAGCTACCACCCACCTTTATATCTTCGGCCGAAAAGGGGACAGGACGTGACGAGATACTCTCATACATCGACCAGCTCTTAACTGAGTAGAGCGAGTGCAGG
>CAYJJV010000001.1:106197-137150 GCA_964370585.1 uncultured Alistipes sp.
CGAGCCTGATGCCGTCCCCCCTCAAATGGTGTGTTGAGAAATATATCAACCATCTTCATCGCCTCGTCGTTTGTCGTAAAGCGTGCGGGCAACACCAAAACATTAGCATCGTTGTGTTTGCGAGAGAGCTCTGTCACTTCGTCGTTCCATACAAGGGCTGCACGTATGGCTTGGTGCTTGTTGAGCGCAATAGCTATACCCTCACCCGAGCCACACAACCCTATACCACGCTTAAGTTCGCCCCCCTCAATCGCCTTAGCCAATGAGTGTGCATAGTCGGGGTAATCGACACTCTCGGGCGAATAGCACCCAAAATCCATAACCTCGAAACCCTTTGCTGATAGGTAGCCCACCAAGAGCTCCTTTAGTTCGTAGCCTGCGTGGTCGCAAGCGATACCAATTTTAGCCATATATGCTTAGTAATTAATTTTTATAAGACAAATATAGCAATAATGGAGCAAAAAACCTATTTTTGCACAATGAATTATCTCTTAATCGCACTGGGTGCTATCTCTTTGGTGGTTGGCGTCGTTGGTATCTTTGTGCCTTTGCTACCCACAACGCCATTTTTGCTGCTTACGGCAGCGCTCTGGGCGCACTCTTCGCCACGTTTCTATGCGTGGTTGATGAACCATAGATATTTCGGAGAGTATATTCGCAACTACCGTGAAAATCGTGCAATACCACTCAAAACAAAGATAGTAACACTAATTTTGCTGTGGGGTACAATCTCATACTGCATCCTCTCGCCACTGTGGGGCACTCTGTGGGCACAGATAGCGTTGGGTGTTGTGGTTATTGGTGTTACGTGGCATATTCTCTCCTTCAAAACCTTAAAATAATAGAGCACTCGACCTACATCCCTCTTAGAGGTTCTGCAGTGTATATTGTATCATCTTCTCACGTACGTTTGATGTGTCGTCGGGCATCATCGAGTGGTTCTGATCGGGGTATAACATCATATCATACTGCTTGCCAGCACGATTCAGTGCACGGCTCATCTCGATTGTATTCTGCAGGTGTACATTATCATCCGCCGTGCCGTGAATTAACAGCAGGCGTGTTGATGCATCGTCAAGCAGGCGTGCAAAGTTGATTGGCGAGTTGTCGTCATACCCTTCGGCATTGTATTGAGGCAAGGAGTTGTATATCTCGGTGTAGATTGTGTCGTAGTATCGCCACGAGGTCACGGGGGCTACCGCAATCGCCATTTTGAAGAGTCCGTGAGCCTTCAATGCGCACGATAGCGAGATAAAACCGCCATACGACCAACCATATATGCCGATACGCTGAGAATCGACATAGCTCTGAGATTGCATATATTTAGCCAACGAGATTTGATCTTCGGTCTCCAGCGCTCCCAGACGTGCGTAGGTTAGTTTTTTGAACTCTTCGCCTCGCCCGCCCGTGCCACGTGTATCGGCACAGACAACGATATACCCCTCATCGACCAGTGCATCCTCCCAACCCAACGACCACACGTCACGCACCGACTGCGAGCCGGGACCCGAATATTGTGTTATCAAGACGGGGTATTTTTTATCCTCGCTAAAGCCTTTAGGTTTAATGATATAGGCATTAAGATTATCGCCACGTTCGGTTGTGAAGCTAAAGAACTCCTTGTGTGGGCGCTTCGATTTTAATAACTCAAGGTGTAGCGCCTCGCTTGTATAGATTGAGCGCACGGTCTTGCCATCTTGTGCTAAAATCTCAACTTGGTTAGGGGTAGTGGCGGAGGAGAAGGTGGATAGAAAATATTTTGCCTCTGCACTTGGGGCGATGCTATATGTCCCTTCACGCGTGCCAAGTCGCCTTTTATCGCCACCCTTTAGGTCTACGCTGTAGAGCGCACGGCGAAGTGGTGAACCCTCATTTGAGATGTACCACACACGCTTTGGTGTTGCTGCTACCAACTCTGTGACCTCCCATTCGCCCTCAGTGAGTGCTGCTATCGCACCACCCTTTATGCTATAAAGGTATAGGTGCATATAGCCCGTAAAGGACTCTTGACGAACTATGAAGCGGTCGGCATCAATGAATGTAACGCTCTTTTCATTAACCCTCTCAACATAGCTCCGTGAGCGCTCCTCGTAAATCACTCGTTGCGCCCCATTTCGTTGGCATAGCACCACTTCAAAGTGGTTTTGAGCACGATTTAGGCGATAATACCACAACAACCCATCGGGTGTCCAGCCAATGCGGGGTATGTATTGGTCTTTTTCAGCTCCAACATCTATGCGCTCTCTCTCCCCGCTCTCGGAGTCGGCAACCCAAAGCTCTACAACTGAGTTTTTATCCCCCGCCTTGGGGTACTTAAATGTATATGCCGAGTTGTATAGTTTGCCATCGAAGCGCATCATCTCCATAAGGGGTACCTCGCTCTCATCGAAGCGCAAAAATGCAACCTTGCGACTATCGGGCGAGAAGGCGTAGGCACGTGTAAAGCCAAACTCCTCCTCATAGACCCAGTCGGTTGTGCCGTTTATTATTGAGTTCCACTCTCCATCATCTGTTATGCGCAGGGTGTTGCCTCGCTCGATATTGTATATATATAAGTCATTCTTGTCGGAGTAGGCGATTTTTTTGGCATCTGGACTCAATGTTGCATCACGTGGCGCACTGGCTTGAGGTAGTGTTTTATGTAATTTGCCACTCTTAACTATGTGATATGTCGTTGTATATGAGTGGCGATATATGGGCTCACGTCCCGATGCGATGAGTATTGTGTTGGCATCGTCGGATAGCTCATAATCGGTAATCTCAATCTTGGTGTCGGAGGGTAGAATTGAGACACCTTCGCCCTTCGAGTCATATCTATATCGTTTAATATCGTCATCTTGCAGGATGGTGTAGTGCTCGCCATCCGCCATCGAACGCACACCATATAGGCGTTCGTTTTGATCTCTTAGATGTGCAATCTTGTCATATTTTAGCTCCACAGCCATAGCATTCATCGCCACAACCGCCACTGCCACAACACAAAAGCTCTTCAAAAAATTTTTCATCCGTAAAATGGTTTTAGTGCCAAATATTGCCTTGTACTACTTTTTAATCTTAATCTTATCCCCTTCGGTGAGTGTGTCTCCACGTTTTAGTTTGTTGAGGCGCTCAACTGAACGCTGTTGTATGCCATATAGCTGTGCTACGGCATACGTCGTCTCGCCGTGTCGGCATACGTGGTGCGTGGCGTTGCCTTGCCACTGCTTTTTCTTGCGCTCGAAGTAGATAACTTCGCCCTGCATAGGTTGCGCCTGTTTATCCTTTATGTCGTTGAATTTACGCAGGTTGCGTGGCGATAAGTGGAACTTTTCGCCAATACTCTCGAACGTGTCGCCAGCCTTCGCTTCAATGAAGTGAACGCCATTGGTCTTATATATATTGTAACCTTTGTGGGGGTTGATTGTAACACGGTAGCTATCGGGATCTACTACACCGATGCTCTTTGCGCTCTGGTCGGTAAGGGGGGTGTGTACCTCGACGCTCGCTTCAGCCAAAAAGTCACCCTCTTTCGTATCTCTATTTGAGTATAGAAACTCCCCATTATCTCTATCTAATAGGTATAGCTTCTCATCTTCGATAATCTTTACTAAACGCTCAGCGTAGTCGGGTGCTGTGGCGTATCCAGCTGCCTTCAGCCCCCTCGCCCAGCTCTTATAATCGGCAGTTGAGTAGGCAAATAGCGAGTCGTAACGGGGTTGAGAGTCGAGGAACGTAGCGTGATCTTCGTATGAATCCTCAACTGAGCGGTAGGCACGAAAACACTCCCCTTTAGCATCGTCGTCGTGGTAGACCTTGCGCCCAGTCCAATTTGTCTTACACTTGATACCGAAGTGGTTATTGGATTTTTGTGCCAAGTGGCTATTGCCGTTGCCCGACTCCAAAATTCCCTGCGCCATCGTAATACTGGCGGGGATGCCATAGCGCTCCATATGCTTGACAGCGATATGTTTGTAGCGCTCAACATACTGCTCACGTGTTTGTTGTTGTGCTGATGTAGAGGCAACAAAAAAAAGTGTTGCTATGGTTGCAGTTATTGTTTGTATCGAAAATTTCATTATCTTTGCTTTTACTTACCTCGCAAAGGTACACTTTTAAGATTAAAATAACAACAAAAACTATAAGCTATGTTCACTGAAAATGCAAACCGAATCTTCAACGAGGTGATTGAAGAGTACCACCGTTATGATGATGTAGATCACCCAATCTCAAACCCATATAAGGCGGGTTCATTAGACCACCTTCTATACCATAAAAATTGGATTGACACCGTGCAGTGGCACTTGGAGGATATAATCCGTGACCCAAACATCGACCCCGTGTCGGCTTTGGCGATAAAGCGCAGAATCGATAGTTCGAATCAGGAGCGTACCGATATGGTTGAGTATGTCGATTCATATATGTTGGATAAATATAAGGATGTTAATATTGCACCCAATGCACGCCTCAACACTGAGACCCCAGCGTGGGCGATTGACCGTCTGTCGATTCTTGCACTGAAGATATACCATATGGCGTGTGAGACCGAGCGTGAGGATGTTGATGATGCCCATCGTGCAGCGTGCCAGAAGAAGTTGGATGTGCTGCTATCGCAAAGAGTAGACCTCTCGCAAGCAATCGAGGAGCTTATCGAGGATATTGAGGCGGGCCGCAAGTATATGAAGACCTACAAGCAGATGAAGATGTATAACGACCCATCGTTGAACCCTGTTCTCTACGGACAGAAGGGTTAATTTGGGGCGGTTTCAAAGGAATTAATTTAGTGTAATGGGTAGTAGCGGAGAATTCAAGCACATCTTGGTGTTGCGCACTTCGGCAATGGGCGATGTGGCGATGCTCCCTCACGCCCTGCATTCACTGCGTGTGAGCTACCCTGAATTGCGCATTACAGTTGCTACACAACCTCTGTTTCGTCCATTTTTTGATGGTTTGGATGTTGAGTTTTTAGATGTCAATACTAAGGCTGAACACCACTCTCTAATCGGAATGTGGCGTTTAGCACGCACGGCACGCCAAATGGGCGTTGATTGTGTGGCAGATGTACATTCGGTGTTGCGCTCTCGAGCCTTCCGTTTTGCGATGTGGCTCAGTGGTGTGCGTGTGGCACATATCAGAAAGGGGCGCTGTGAAAAACGAAGGTATATCTCACGTTCGGGTCGGGGGCTGCAGCCTCTACGCCACTCCGTTGTGCGGTATTGTGATACAATACGCCGCTTGGGTTTCTCGATGGATGACCCTCAGCCACCCGCAAAACGAGTTATAGCAAACCCATTTGGGGAGAAGCGAGGAGTATGGGTGGGCGTTGCTCCGTTCGCCTCAAAAAAGGGCAAGACGTTGCCTTTGGATCTGGCCGAAGCAGTTATTAAACACCTCTCATTGCGATACGAGAGGGTCTTTGTCCATAGCGGAGGGGGCGATGAGTTGCGATTTGCCGAGCGTATGGAGTCCATAGCTCCAAACATTACAAGGCTCTTTGGTCGGGTTAATTTCCGTGATGAGATAGCTCTAATATCCAACTTAGATTGTGTCGTATCGATGGATTCGTTGGTGCAACACCTCGCCTCGCTGGTTGCAACCCCCACCGTTTCGATTTGGGGGGCTACCGCTCCCGAGTTGGGGTTCTTCGGCTATGGTGCCGATTTGAAAGGTGTTGTGGGGCTTGATATGGAGTGCCGCCCCTGTTCGGTATTTGGGGCTAAGGAGTGCAAGTTTGGCGACTATCGCTGTTTAAGGACTCTCTCGGTGGATCAAATCTTAGAGCGAGTAGAGCACTTTGTAGTGCCCTCTGAACAACAATCAAAATAGTCCCTCCCATCTAATCTATATCGTAATTGACCAAGTAGACCCTATCCGAAGCACGTGTTAGGGCGGTGTAGAGCCATCGTAGCATATCACGACTCATCGGCTCGTCGCCAAACAGACATCTATCAATAAATACGGCACGCCACTCGCCACCCTGCGCTTTGTGGCACGTTACGGCGTATGCAAACTTCACTTGCAAGGCGTTAAAGTGTTCATTTTCACGTATCTGGGCAAGGCGCTTTATCTTACTTTTAGTATCCAAATAGTCCTTTTCGACCTCCATGAAGAGTTGTTGGCTCTCCTCTCGAGTGAGCGATGGGGACTCTGAAGAGAGGGTGTTAAGCAGGATTTTACACTCGATTGTGGTGTTGTCGTAGTCCGAAAACTCCAACTCGGCAGTGGCAAACTCAAATCCATACAAACTCTCAAAACGGCGTATACGCTTCAGTAGAGCTATATCTCCGTTGGCGATAAAGTTCATTGGCGAGGCTGTGCCCTGCTCGGCATCCTCTTTGGCTGTAATTGAGTAGTTATTTTTGACCACCATCAACATATCTCCACTCTCGACAGCCTCTTCGGCATACAAAACGTTGCGACGAACACCCTCATTGAAGCGGTTGGCACGCTTATTCGAGCGTGTAATGACCACCACTTCGTCACGTGAATATTTGGCGTAAGAGTCCTCTAAGCACTCCAAGAAATCACCCCCGCCAATGGCGTGAATATCCTCATAATTGGTATCAAAGCGAGGCATCTGGTATATGCCACGCTCAAGCATCTCACGCACTAACGTGGCGTTGAAGAGTATGCCGCTCTGCGCCTTTTGTCGCACAACATCATCCAGCGTACAATAGAGAACATCGCCATAGTAGTACATTCGCCCCTCGTCTAACGCAGGGCTCTCATCACACCCAACGGGTGGCAGCTGTGCACTATCGCCAATTAGCATCAGACGGCACTCTTTGCCCGAGCGAACATAGCTCACCAAATCATCCAATAGCGATCCGCTACCAAACATTTGACCATCCCCCGACCCATCCGATAGCATCGATGCCTCATCGACAATAAATATGGTTCGATACTCCAAATTTTGGTTTAACGAGAATTTTGAGACATATTGCGCATCAGTTCGCTCACGATATATGCGTTTATGTATCGTATGTGCCTTTTTTTCGGCACTGCGAGATAGAACCTTAGCCGCACGACCCGTCGGAGCTAAAAGTACAGTGTTGATTTTCAAATCATTAAGCACCTTAACGAATGCCGAAACAATGGTTGTTTTGCCCGTTCCAGCGTGCCCATTTAGTATGAAAATCCTCGAAAAATCATCCGATTTTAGCCACTCAGATAAATTTTCTACAACTTTTTTCTGTCCAAGAGTTGTTTCAAAACAAATTTTAGCGTAAATTTGGGACGAAATATAATCACTCTGCATAGGGTATCAAAATTTTGTACAAAATTAATAACAAATATTAAAAGTAAAAAAATGAAGAAAATTTTTCAAATCATTCTTGTCTTGGTAATTGTTGGTTTGATCTACAAGATCTATGTTCAAATCTCTACACCAATCGCCTTTGAGAAGGAGCTTACAGAGAAAAAGGAGTTGGTTGTCGAGCAACTAAAGCTCATTCGTACGGCTCAGCGTGCCTACAAGGCTAAATATCAGCGATTCACTGCCGATTTCGACACTTTGGCACAGTTTGTACTTGGCGACTCTTTGACCTTAGAGCGTAAGATTGTCGATGAGGATGACTCGGCGGGTATGGCAGAGCTAAAGCGACTAAAGAGGAAGAATGTCGAGCAGTTTAATATCGCTGTAATCGATACCATCTTCTCGCCTAAAGTTTTGACAGTAGATGAGGTTAATGCACTTCGCTACATTCCCGGAACCGATGTTGAGTTTATCTTGGAGGCGGGTGTTGCAACTGCATCGGGTGTCGTTGTGCCTATCGTAGAGTGCCGTGCACCATACAAACTATTCTTAGATACGGTTGAGTATCGTCAAGAGATTATCAACCTTATCGACGATGAGGAGAACAACTTTAACCGCTATGGTGGTGTGAAGTTCGGTTCGATGGAGAGCGCCAACAATGAGGCAGGTAACTGGGAGTAAAACCCTCAGCGTAGATAATTCAGTGTCCATTCAGCTACTGTTGGATGGACACTCTTTTTGCGTGGATACCTTCGCCAAAGAGTTGGCTAAATCGGCGGAGAGGACTCCAATAGATGAACCAATCACAATCGAACTGATCACTGCATCGACTCTTCTTGTACCTATTGAGTTGCAAAGTGACCAGATCGTTGAACAACTCTTAGAGGCGAATGGAACACCACTAAATAGAGGGCAAAAGGGAGTCTTTGGCTGTGCGATTGATGATAGTGTAGCGCTGATGGCGATAGATGCCTCAATCGAGGAGTGGATTTGCTCAAATTCCGAGCGAGATATTCGCTACATCTCGCCACTACAAAGAGGTGTCGCTTGCCAAACTCCATATGTATGGTTAAAACGCTATGATGGAGTGCTATACATAAAAATATTTGACAATGAACTCCTTATGGCTGAGGTGCTAAATGTTTCGTCCGATGATGAGATACTCTACCTTATAATGCGCCTTCGTGAGAGCTTTACCTTTAAGGGGTTTACACTCTTCATAGATGACAAGGGGTTGCAAATCAAGGAGTTTAAGTCGATTTTCAAGCGAGTCGTATGCGAATAATTAGTGGAAAATATCGTGGTCGCATCATCACGCCACCTCGCAACCTTAGGGCACGCCCAACGACCGATTTTGCCAAAGAGAACATCTTTAATGTCCTCACGAGCATCATTGAGATTGATGAGTGTGATGTTTTAGATCTATTTGCTGGCACTGGCTCGATAAGCTATGAGTTCGCCTCACGTGGGGCACGTAGCGTCACGTCGGTGGAGATAAATGCGGTGCACTTCAACTTTATTCGTCAGACAGCTAAACAGTTGGGCTTTGAGAACTTTTACCCCTTAAAGGCAAATGCCTTTCTCTATCTGAAGAGTTGCAAGAAGCAGTTTGATATCATCTTCTCCGATGCCCCATACGATTTGGAGGGTAGTGAAGCGATTGTGGAGTTGGTTTTAGAGGGGGATATGTTGCGTGAGGATGGTATTTTGATATTTGAGCACTCAAAAAATCAAAATTTTTCATCACACAAAAACTTTTGGCAATCAAGAAGTTACGGTAGCGTAAACTTCACACTATTCAAAAAACTCTAAAAAAAGTTTGCACATAAACATTTTTCCACTATCTTTGCACTCGCTATTGATTACGGAACGCAATCTTAGAGACTCGGAGTTCGAAAGTCCGTTAAGTTTTTAGATTAAGTTTCATTAGTACAATGGTGCGTTAGTTCAGTTGGTTAGAATACGTGCCTGTCACGCACGGGGTCAGGGGTTCGAGTCCCCTACGCACCGCCAAGAGGCGATAGAGTTGAGTCGCCACACTGGTTTAATAAAAGCTCCTCGATACATAAGTATCGGGGAGCTTTTGCTTTTAAGGTGTTGCGTATAAATTGGAGAGTGATACATATATCAAAAATGAGGGGATTTAATCCCCTCATAATCACAAAAAAAGTTGCGCCCCAACAAGCTATCCAGCAAGGCATCGGCAAACGCCCGTAAGTCCAACAAGTCAGGGCGCAATGCCTCTTTTATCCTCTTACCCCCACAATGAGGCAGGGTACTCGCCTGCATCGATTAGGGCTTGAATCTTCGCCATAACAGCTGGTTTGTCCTCCTTGTAGGTGACCCCAAACCAAGGCGAATCACACTCTAAGACCCTCATCTCGCCTTTAGAGCTATTAACACAGTGATTAACCATTAATGGAATAAAGAACTCAGCCTTCAGGTTGGCTTTGTTCTCCTCCAAAAATCCCTTGAAGTAGTCCCAACTCTTCTCAAAATAGTCGGGCGTGAAGCCAAAGAAGTTCATCGACACAGGTGTGCCTGCTGCCAAATCGTGCTCGCCATCCTGCTCGACAAAGTAGATGCGATTGCCATCAACGAAGATTTTGGTGCGCTCAACCATAGCCGTGAGGTTACCCTCCGAATCCTTTTCGCAAACACCACGTGAAACGCTACCGTGCTCGGATAGGGTATTTTCGACCTTATAGCCTACCATTGAGTACTTGCCCTCGCTGCCCTCGACACTCATCAAATACTCTGCGATGGTCTTATATGCCGCCTTGCCATAGAAGTCGTCGGCATTGATTACGGCAAATGGCTCAGCAACTACATCCTTAGCGGCTAAAACAGCGTGGTTTGTTCCCCAAGGTTTTTCACGACCCTCGGGCACCGAGAACCCTTCGGGCAGCATATCAAGCTCCTGAAAGGCGAATTCAACCTCAATCTTGCCACCAAATCGCTCGGGTGTGAAAACTGCCCTGAAATCCGCCTCAAAGGCGTGGCGAATGACAAAGACGACCTTGCCAAATCCAGCTCTAATGGCGTCGTAAATCGAGTAGTCGATAATCGCCTCGTTGTTTGGCCCAACGCCATCCATCTGTTTCAGTGAACCATAGCGAGAGCCCATTCCCGCTGCCAATACTACTAATGTAGGTCTCATATTCTCTCTTTTAATTTAGATTTAATTGCTATTTAATCGTTTGTTATATCCATCAATGAGTCGATCTCACGCCGCTGCTTCTTTGTTGGGCGTCCCGTGCCTCGATCCCTCACAACAAAGATTGTTTCACGAGGCACATTGAGCTTATCTAACTCCGTCTGAGGTGTGGTATCGACAATATATGGAGCGATGTTTTTAGCCCCTTGACGTGCCGAGATGAGTGCCAAAACTCGGTATGAGTATGTGATATTTAAGCGGCGCACGCTCACCTCGTCGCCACTCTTCACCTCACGTGAGGGCTTGGCATAGGCGCCATTGACCAAGACACGATTGTTGCGTATCGCATCCGCAGCATCGCTACGTGTCTTAAAGATACGCACCGCCCACAAATATTTATCTAACCTTACGCTATCGACCTCTTTTACTGCCATTTTGAATCTATCTTTTTAGTCTACTATCTTTCTGCTCGATGTTTTGTCGGCTGACACTCAGTATCATACCCAGCGCTATGGCTGTGAGTAGTGTTGAGGAGCCGCCACGTGATACAAGGGGCAAGGTTTGCCCCGTTTCGGGCATAATATTTAGTGTCACCATAATGTGAATAAGTGCCTGCAGAGTTATTTGAAGCGCCAACCCCAAGACCATAAGTGAGGGGAATGCTGTGTTACATCGTCTAAATATCTCGATTGCTCTGAAGAATATCCATAGATACAACACCACAATCGCCACTGCGAATATAATACCATACTCTTCAACGGCAAAGGCGTATGCGAAGTCGCTCTCGGGGTGTATCATCTCTACACGTATGGCGCTCTGTCCCGCCCCCTGCCCAAAAAAGCCACCATTATGTATCGCTATTGTCGAGCGTTCGCTATCTGTTAGGTGCTCGATGGGTTTTTCGGTTTGTGATTTGGTCCAGTAGTCGCTCCACGTCTCGATGCGACTCAGCGCTGTCGAGCCACGCCCAATATCGAGGGTAACAAGTAGAACCAGAGCCAGAGTTGCATAACCCACTAACTTCATAAGCTCTCTCTTCGACACACGCCCGATATACATCATAACCAACGAGGCCATAAAGACCAAAATGGCGGATGAGGTGTGTGCAGGAACAATCACGACACACGATATGGCAATAGGAGCTAAGATGGGGATTGTCCCCTCACGCCAAATTCGGCGCTGAATGGGCGAGGAGTGCCACGTCCAAAATCTCCACGAAGGGACGATGCGTAGGCGCTCAATCTTACTCTGACGAGCAGCCAACTGCTGTGCGACAAATAGAACGGTGGCAATCTTCAACGCTTCAGAAGGTTGAAAATTGATCACCCCAAGTGGTATCCATCGTGCTGCACCATTAGTCTCGGCACCTATAACATAGGCCAAGAGGGTTAGCAATATTGAACCTATATATAGAGGACGTGCGAGGGTGCGATAGACATTGTTGTTGATTCTATGAGCGATAAATAGAGCGATAAAACTGAAGGCAAGGGTGGCGATTTGGTGTGCCGTGAAGTATAGAGCATTATAGGATCTATAGGCATCATAGGTCATCTTGGCCGTTGAGGAGGAGACCACAGGTATCGATACCGCCATCAAGATGACAATAATTATCCACAGTGCTCTATCCCCACCAAAGAGTGAAGAGGCCCCCTTTATTTGCTCGTTTAATCTATTAACACTCATTCTATATTAACTTTTTAATCTCTCCAAAACCCACTCTCGGAACCTCTCGCCACGATCTTCATAGTTTTTAAATAGGTCAAAACTGGCACAGGCGGGAGATAGAAGCACAGTATCGCCACTCTGTGCAGCACCTTGCGCCGCTGCCATTGCCTCCTCGAAACTACTTGTCGATACAATATTTGGAATATTGCCCCGAAAGGCCTCTATTAGTTTGGTGTTATCTCTGCCCATCGCAATTAACGTATGCACTTTCGCCTTAACAGCCTGCATTAATAGCTGGTAGTCGTTACCCTTATCTACACCTCCTGCAATCCATACAGTTGGGCGTTGCATACTGCCCAGAGCATAGAGCGTGGCATCAATATTTGTCGCCTTCGAGTCGTTAATCCACTCCACACCATCTAAAGTGGCTATTGGCTCCATTCTGTGGGCGATGGCTTGAAATGAACTTAGCGCCCGAACCAACTCTTCGCTCTTAACACCTGCCGTGAGTGCTGCAAGTGTTGCCGCAGCGGCGTTGTATAGATTGTGCAGACCTCGAATTTGTAGGCTATCTGCATCAATTACAACACTTTCGCCCGCTATGCAGGCCACAAAACCATCACTGCCTATCTGAGCACCATCGCTCATCTCTGCCATAGATAACTCTTGACCAAAGGGAACTCTGTGAGCCTTTACACCCCCCATTAATGGTGGGATTACTGCAGTGTCGGCAAAGTAGATAAAGCTATCTGTTGCTGCTTGGTTTTGTGTTATGCGCATCTTCGAGCGGGCATACTTATCAAACGAGTAGTCGTAGCGATCTAAGTGGTCGGGGGTGATGTTGAGCAGAAGCGCAATATCGGCTCTAAACTTAAACATACTATCTAACTGAAACGAGCTCAACTCCAAAACATACCAATCATACTCGCCACGTGCCACCGACAGAGCAAAACTCTCGCCTATGTTGCCCCCCAGAGCGACGTTGTAGCCCGCCTCACGTAAAATATGGTATATGAGTGATGTTGTAGTGGTCTTGCCATTCGAGCCAGTGATACAGATACTCTTTGCACTGCCCACATAGCGCCCTGCAAACTCAATCTCCGATACTATTGGAACTCCAGCTTTCATCGCTGCAACAACAACGGGCGCTGAAAAGGGTATGCCGGGCGAAAGGATAATCTCATCTGCCGAGAGTATCTTATCGAGCGTATGTCCACCCTCCTCATAGGGGATAGCTTCGGCCTCCAACTTAGCTTTAATATGTGGCGCAATCGCCCCTCCATCCGTGACAAAGACCTTGAATCCAAGACTCTGTGCCAGAACTGCCGAGCCATAGCCGCTCACACCTGCCCCCAATATTACGATGCTCTTCACCTCTATCTTATCTTTAAGGTTATCAACGCAACGGCAGCCAATAGCAGCGATATAATCCAGAAGCGCAATACTATTTTGGTCTCATAGATACCCCCCTTTTGGTAGTGGTGGTGCAGAGGAGCCATACGTAGTATTCGTCTGCCCTCGCCATATTTGCGCTTTGTGAATTTGAAGTATGTGACCTGCAACATTACCGAAAGGCTCTCGACAAGGAATACGCCACACAGAATAGGCAGAAGCAGCTCCTTGCGAATACAGAGTGCAAAGACTGCGATAATACCTCCGATGGATAGCGAGCCGGTGTCGCCCATAAATATCTGTGCTGGGAATGAGTTGTACCACAAAAAACCCACTAACGCCCCCGACATCGCTGCGGCAAATATCACCATCTCGCCACTGTTTGGTATATACATAATGTTGAGGTAATCTGCATAGACGATGTGCCCCGAGAGATATGCTAACGCCCCCAAGACCGTCACAATAGGGATGGATACCCCCGTTGCCAAGCCATCTAAACCATCCGTTAGGTTGGCTCCATTGGATACTGCCGTGACCACAAATATGGCGACTATAAGGTAGAGTATCCACATTGCAATGGGGTGGTTGTTGGTCAGCCAACCGTAGTCGAACTCATTGTTTTTGATGAATGGGATTGTAGATTTTGTGCTCTTAATAGGCTCCGATGCGATGTTTTGTGGTGCCTGAGAGTGTGCCATCTCAACCACAACCGACGAAGGCTCATCTAAGCGCTCACGAATCACAACATCTTCGCTTAGCCACATAGTAGTCCCCACGATAATGCCCAAGCCAACCTGCCCAATAATCTTAAAGCGCCCCTTTAGACCCTCTTTGTTGTGGCGAAAGACCTTGATGTAGTCATCCAAGCCACCGATAATACCCAACCATACGGTCGATACAATCAGCAGCTGTATATATATATTGTCCAAGCGTCCGAACAGCAGCGTGGGAATCAATATCGCAAGCAGAATTATCACTCCCCCCATCGTTGGGGTGCCACGCTTCTCCAACTGCCCCTGAAGCCCCAAATTACGTACATCCTCGCCAATCTGTTTGCGTTTTAGGAAGTCGATAATCTTGCGTCCGAAGATGATAACAATCAATAGCGATACAATCACAGCAAAGGTCCCTCGAAAGGAGATATACTGAAAAAGTCCCGAGCCGGGCAGGTTGTAGCTGCTCTCAAGCCACTCAAAAAGGTGATATAGCATATTTGTCTATCTAGTTTTATCTAAATTCTTAAACTCTTCTTCGATGCACTCTTTATCATCAAAGTGGAACTTTTTGTCACCCACAATTTGATATTTTTCGTGCCCCTTGCCCGCCAGAAGGATTATATCGCCACCATTTGAGAGCATCACAGCGGTGCGTATCGCCTCGCCTCTATCTGTAATGCGCAGGTAGCGTGCGCCACTATCCAAACTCTCGCACATATCGTCTATAATCTTATCGACACTCTCCGAGCGTGGGTTGTCGGATGTAAATATTGCAGTTGAGGCGTAGCGAACAGCGATTTCACCCATCGCCGAGCGCTTTGTTCTATCTCTATCGCCACCGCAACCACATACCACGATGAGCTGCTCGTTGTGAGTGCGATACTCCTCGATGGTCTGCAAGACGCTCTCTAAGGCATCTGGCGTGTGTGCATAATCGACAATAGCAACACGTCCAGATTGTGAGCGTACAATCTCAAATCGCCCTGCAACTGCACTAAGTGTTGTCATTGCTCGCAAAACCTCCTCTTTGTCTAACCCCAACTCACGTGCTGTGGCGTATACCGCCAAGAGGTTGTAGGCGTTGAATCGCCCGACGTGCTGAACCCATAGCTCCGAGCCATCAATGCGTAGGAGCATACCCTCGATCGACATCTCTAAGATCTTGGCACGGAACTGGGCCATCTGCCGCAGGGAGTAGTCGGAGTGTTTAGCTCGGCAATTTTGTAGCATCACTCGTCCATTACGATCATCGCCATTGACAATGGCAAATGCCGATGGGGAGAGGGCGTCGAATAGCATCTTTTTGGCGTTGATATACTCCAAAAAGCTCTTATGATAGTCTAAATGGTCGTGCGTTATATTTGAAAATAGTGCTCCACGAAACTCTAAACCCTCGACACGGTGCTGTGTCATTGCGTGTGACGAGCACTCCATAAAGCAGTATTGACAACCAGCCGATACCATCTCACGCAGCATCTCATTTATGCGCACCGAATCGGGTGTGGTGTGTGTTGAGTCGAAGACTTTGTCTCCAATGCGGTAATCGACAGTCGATATTAAACCCGCCTCGAAACCTAAGCTCCGAACAAGGTTGTATAGCAAAGTTGCTGTCGTTGTCTTGCCGTTAGTGCCCGTGATACCGATCAGCTCAAGCTCACGGCTTGGGTGGTCGTAAAGGGCTGCAGCCATCACTCCCATCGCTTGCGAAGAGCATCCAACTTGGATATAGGTTACACCATCCGCCACAACTTTGGGTAGGCATTCGCACACAACACTCTTTGCGCCACTCTCTATGGCAGAGTCGATATAGTTATGCCCATCGCTCTGTGTACCCACAATGGCGACGAAGCAGTCGCCAGTCTCGACCTGACGTGAGTCATAGATGAGCGCTCTGACAGCTACATCTGTGCCCCCAACAACCGAGATGGTCTTAACTTGATTGATTATATCTTGAATCCTCTTCATCTATCTTAACCTTATGCTAACTGTTGCACCCTCTTTTATATGGCTATTGGGGGTTATACTCTGCCATACAACAACCCCTGAGCCCGAAACCGAGACTTTGAGTCCTCGACTCTCCAATATATATAGCGCATCTTTGAGTCCCATACCCCTAACATTGGGCATACGTCCCTGCGCTGGCTCGCTTTTCACAATTTTAGCACGGCTCAAAGAGTCGATCTCAACACGCCCGATGCCCTCATCTACCTCCCACTCAACATCTCGCATCAGCTCATCGGCAACCTCACGGCACTGCTCCACGTCGCCACCCTTGATGCGTTTTGGGTAGAGCTCTTCATCGATTGGCTCCATCTTCGAGTGCCAATCCCTATTTTGGGTGTAGATATAGTCCACAACTGCCTTATTCACGGGCCCTGCCAGTGGGCCTCCATAGTAGGCTTTGTAGGCTTGGCGCTTGGTCTTTATCGATGTAATGATTGTATACTCGGGATTATCGGCGGGGAAGTATGCCACCATCGAACCCAAGTAGTGTCCCGGCTCGTTTGTCACCTGTGCCGTGCCGGTCTTAGCGGCCACTCGTAGACGTAGCGTGTCGCTAAAGTAGGCACTTGCCGTACCCTCACTTGCTACCCCCTCTAAGTAGCTGCGCACGGTGCGAAGGGTCGAGCGTGAGCATATCGAACCATCTATTGTCTCTGCCTTGAAGCGCTCCACAACACCATCCTCGTCACGAAGCTCCTTGACCAAAATCGGAGTTATCATCTCCCCATCGTTGGCGATGGCGTTGTAGAAGGTGAGCATCTGCATTGGGGTCATCTTCACTCGGTAACCGTAGCTCATCTTGACCAACATTACACCCGGATCGGGGACCTTCCAGTCGGTGGTGATTTCTGGCGTTCGCTCGCCAAAGGGCTCAAAACCAACAGTTTTACCCAGATGCAACTCATTGTGTAGATAGTCGCTATACTCCATTTTTCGCCCCGTGATGCCATAAATATCCCACATCGCACGGGCAAAATAGACATTCGACGACGCCACAACGGCACGCCTAAGGTCAATCTCGTTGTCGCCCTCGTGTGAATCTCGAATTCTCTTTGCTGGTCCAACAGTCACGGGTTTACCATCGTACGTATCGTATATCGTTGTTTCGGGCATCTTGGCGTTCTCCAACAGCGTTAGTACTGTCGCCAACTTAAAGGTCGAGCCGGGCTCCATACTACGTCCAAGGGCGTAGTTCTCCAACTCTCGATACTCCCCCTTAGAGTTGCGTCCAAGATTGGCGATAGCCAATATCTCGCCCGTGCGAGTCTGCATAACTATGGTTGTGCCCCATTGGGCGTTCTGTTGTTCGAGTTGAGAGAGCAGGGCTCTATGTGCAACACTTTGAATATCGACATCTAAGGTTGTCACAACATCCAATCCATTCACAGCCGCCTTATAACCTGCGCCAGCCACACTACTCGAAAAGCCCCTCGCAATGCGCTTGCGTAGCTCCTTGCCTGTCTTGCCCGATAGTTCATCACGATAGACCATCTCGATGCCATACTCCCCCCTGTCGCCTATCAAACCTATTGTTCTGCGTGCCAATTCGCCCTTTGGATAGAGGCGCTCGTCGCTCTTGTGAGGGTGATAGACCATACCCATATTCCAGTTCAGAAGGGGAAACTTTCTTAGATAGCTCCACTCCTTAAAATTGACCTTGCGGGGGAGTATATCGACCAATCTATCATCACGCATCGTGTCATAGATTGTGCGAGTAATATATCTATCGCCAGTTATTCGATACAGTAGGTTCATCAACACTCCATCGTCACGTAGGTGTGTTGTGTCACGTCTATTTGTCAGTTTGAAGCGTCGTTGTCGCTCCTCACGAAAGAATTTAGCGTATTGTTCAGGTGTGCGATCGCCAAAGTGTGCGGAGAGCAGTTTTGAGAGCGAATCGACATTCTCATTGTATAGTTCGAGCGAATCTAACCCAACAGATGAGAAGTCAAAACCCACCTGATAGTGAAATAGTGATGTGGCTAAGGGATCTCCATTGCGGGCTAAAATATTGCCTCGTCGTGCAGGTATGGTATCCTCTTTATAAATTCGCTTTGATATACGAATGGCATTCTCTGCCACCTCTTCGCTAAAGAGTTGCACCCACAAGATGCGAGATATTACGATAATACCCACCAAGATAAAGAGCATATAAAGTGTCACCACTTTAGAGTCAATATCTGCCTTTACGCCCCTCTTTTTCGCACTCATAGTGGTTAATTATCAATGGTTTTTGTTGTTCCCTTTGGGGTGTGTAGCTCTATGCCACGTCGCTGCAACTCATCCAAAATCGAGGAGTAGCTCGTAACTATGTGGCGTTCACGTTGAAGCTCTACGCACCTCTCACGAAGGTGCTGTACCTCATCTTCAAGGCGTGCGTGGCGCATATCGGTGTGTAGGCTCATAAAGAGAACAAAGATGCTCAAAAAGAACATTACACCAATTACAATCAAGAACTTATAGTATTGAGTTATCCCTTTGTTGAGTAGTACGCTACCCGTTGCAATTTGGCGTATAATGTTTGCCGAGCGGATGCGCTCTTTACGCTCTTCGGCACGCTCTTCGGCCTCACGCACACGCTCCTCACGCAACTCATCGTCTATATCGTCTGTGCCATCGCCTCGCTCCACACGGCGCATCTCACGGCGCACCGTGCGAGCAATCTCTCGCTCTCGCTCCCTACGACGAAGCTCCTCGTCTGTGGGTGGGTCAAAAAGGTGGTCCTCTCTCATTGCGCTATAACTTCTTTGCCGCTCTGAGTTTTGCCGAGCGTGAACGTGGATTTGACTCTATCTCCTTAGCAGAGGGTGCAATAGCCTTGCGTGTTATAATCGAGAAGGGTTGTTGCGCCTGACCAAAGAAGTCACGCTCAACCTCGCCCGAGAATCTACCCGAACGCATAAAGTTCTTAACAAGCCTATCCTCTAACGAGTGGTATGATATAACAACTAAGCGCCCTTCGGGTTTTAAGAGCTTCAGACTCTGCTCTAAGGCCATCTTTAGCGCCTCCATCTCGCCATTGACCTCGATGCGTAGGGCTTGGAACAGCTTGGTTAGAAACTTTGACTCTGCACCCTTTGGAGTGCACGCCTTGACAGCCTCGACAAGCTCTAAAGTTGTAGAAACTTCACGCTTTTCACGCTCTCGACATATTAGATTGGCGACCTTCCAAGGGGTTGAAATCTCGCCCCAATCACCCAAAATCTGAGTTAAATGCTCTGTTGAGTAGTTATTCACAACCTCAAAAGCTGAGAGGCGTGCCGACTGGTTCATACGCATATCCAAGCGTGCATCGAATCGGAACGAGAAGCCTCTGTGTGCGGCATCAAAGTGGTGTGATGATACGCCCAAATCGGCCAAGATGCCATCCACACGCTCCACACCACGAAGGCGCATAGCTCCACGAAGAAAGCGAAAGTTGCTCTCAACGTAGCAAAATCTCGCATCGTCGATGGCGTTTGCCTTTGTATCTTTGTCTTGATCAAAACTATACAGACGCCCCTTTGAGGATAGCTGCTCGAGGATGTGGCGTGAGTGTCCACCCCCACCAAAGGTGAGATCGACATAGACCCCATCGGGTGCAATATCAAGCAGCTCAACTGACTCATTCAGAAGTACGGGTATATGGTAGTTTTGCATCATCTCTAAAATAAAAAGCGCATTTGGTCACAAAGTTAATATTTTTACCCTAAAATATTCAATTTTTACCCTAAAAATAGTACATTTGTCGAACAATAATGGATAAAAAAAGCTCATTGTAAAATATGCATACTATTGATGTTGGCGCAATATTGCAAAAACGTGCGCCAAAACTCTATAAATGGCTACCAAAAGCCCTGATTAATGCACTGCGTAGGCTCCTATGCGAAGAGCAGATAAACTATATATTGGAGAACTATTGGGACTACCCTCCGCAGCGCTTCATCGATGCCTGCTTTAAGGAGTGGGGCGTGAGCTACTCAATCGAGGGGTTGGATAGGCTGGACAAGACAGAGCGCTACCTCTTCGTTGCCAACCACCCGTTTGGCGGTATGGATGGTATGATGATAGCCGATGAGCTAATCAAATATTTTGGTGATGCACGTGTTGTGGTGAATGACTTTTTGATGAACTTGGAGCCCCTGCGTCCGCTGTGGATTCCAGTCAATAAGCACGGTGCACAGAGTGCTGAGTATGCACGCCGTTTTGAGAGTGAATTTATGGGTGACTTGCCAATTCTGACCTTCCCTGCTGGGCTCTGTTCACGTCGCAGAGGCAAAGAGGTTGAGGATTTGGCGTGGAGGAACAACTTTCTAAAACGTGCCTACGCCACCAATCGCAAGATAGTCCCGATCTTTGTCGAGGGGGAGCTATCACGCAAATTCTACCGAATAGATAAGATTCGCAATGCGTTAGGAATAAAGTTCAACGTCGAGATGCTGCTGCTACCAAAAGAGATGTTTTCACAAGGGGGCAAACATTTTAAGATGATAGTGGGTGATGTTATTGATACAGAGTCACTTCATAGTGTAGGCTCGTTGCGTGAGCAGGTCGATTTTATACGTAAAAAGTGCTATTTTTTGAGGAGTAAGACTCAAAAAATTGGGTAGAATAAACTTTTATTGATATATTTGCGCTAAATACCGCACAAAATACCGCACGAAATTGTATATGGAAGAGTTGTTAGACCCAATAAAAAGAGAGTTACTTTACGCCGAATTAACACCCGAGCGTAAGGTGCGAGATACAATGCGTGCAAATAATGAGATATATATCTTCTCGGCACGTGAGTGCCCGTCACTTATGAGTGAGGTGGGGCGCCTTCGTGAGGAGGCGTTTCGTGGTGCTGGAGGCGGTACGGGTAGGGCTGTCGATATTGATGAGTCGGATATAATTCAAGGGGGCTATATGCAGCTTATTGTGTGGGACCCTGAGGCTGAGCAGATTGTTGGCGGCTATCGCTTCATTGTCTGCGATAGCACCCACCCTAAACACCTATCAACAGAGCATTACTTTAAATTTTCAGATAAGTTCCGCAAGCGATACTTGCCTCGCACCATCGAGTTGGGGCGCTCGTTCGTACAACCTGCATATCAAGCAAGGGGCAACAGCAAGAGTATCTACGCTTTAGACAACCTTTGGGATGGACTTGGAGCTTTGATGGTACTGAACCCCGATGTGAAGTATCTCTTTGGTAAGGTTACAATGTATACCAGCTACAAGCGTGATGCTCGCAACGCTTTAATTTGGTTTTTATTGCGCTATTTTCCTGACCGAGAGCATCTTATGGAGGGGCGTCAAAAGGTCGAGTTGGGGCTTGACGAGGCCTACTACAAGAGCCTCTTTGTGGGCACGAGCTATACGGAGAACTATCGTATTTTGATGCAAAAAATCCGTGAGGAGGATGAGAATATTCCACCTTTGATTAACGCATATATGAATCTATCTCCCTCGATGAAGGTTTTTGATACAGTTTTAAATCCCGATTTTGGTGATGTTGAGGAGACCGGTATCTTGATAACAATCAAGGATATCTACCCAGAAAAGCGCCAGCGCTACATACGTTGGAAGGGGTGGCGTGCCAACTTAAAGCATCGTCGTGAGGAGTTTAAGGCGAGGGTACTCGCCAACCTCAAACACCGCTAAAAAGTAGCAAAGAGGGCGTAATTTTTCACATCCCTCGTTGTTCAAATCCTCACATACCTTGAGTATGCTGCGGTTTGCCCAACTTCACGGTGCAAAAAATTACACCCACTTATCTACTTTTTGTGATGGATAGCAAAGAGGGCGTAATTTTTCACATCCCTCGTTGTTCAAATCCTCACATACCTTGAGTATGCTGCGGTTTGCCCAACTTCACGGTGCAAAAAATTACACCCACTTATCTACATATTACCACAAAATAGTGTCCCAAATAAATTTGCGGAAGAACAATTATTCACATAACCCATTTTTGGCGTCATTGTCAAACCACACAATTCCGTCATTGCGTGCTACGACACGCAATCTCATTTTTTATTGTAAAACATTGACGATAAGCCATTTCAAGAGATTGTGAGTCAAGTTCAGAATGATACGCCATTGACAAAAAGTGAGCCATTAGACACACTCTAAGACGCTATCTATATGAGTGCGAAATTAATGTCATAAACTCCTCTCGAGTTCTTGGGTCGGATAGAAATATGCCAGTAAATGCCGATGTTGTCGTTGCAGATTGCTGTTTCTCGACACCACGCATCTGCATACACATATGGCTCGCCTCGACAACCACCGCTACACCCATCGGGTTCAGAGCCTCTTGGATGCAGTCACGAATCTGAACTGTAAGGCGCTCCTGCACTTGTAATCGGCGTGCAAAAGACTCTACAACACGGCCAATTTTTGACAGCCCCGTGATGGTGCCATTGGGAATATATGCCACGTGAACCTTGCCGTAGAAGGGCAGTAGATGGTGTTCGCACAACGAAAAGAGCTCAATATCCTTCACTAAGACCATCTGTTTGTACTCCTCGCTGAACATCGCCGAGCGCAAGATCTCCAAAGGATTCTCATCATACCCTTTGGTTAGGAACATCATCGCCTTTGCGACCCTCTCGGGGGTCTTTAGCAATCCCTCTCGTGAGCTATCTTCGCCCAAAAGGCGTAGAATCTCTGCGTAGTGGGGCTTTAGCTCCTCAACTGTACTCTCATCAAAACGGTGCTCGGCACTATATTTTAAACTCTTCATAAGGGTGGCAAAGATACTCTATTTTATATTTTCGTGCAAATATTGAACAAGTTTTGCGATAGCTAAGGCTCTGTGTGATATGCTATTTTTCAACTCAAAAGGCATCTGGGCAAAGCTCATATCATATCCATCGGGGATAAAAAGTGGGTCGTAACCAAATCCCTCAGCGCCCGACTCCGTCTCAGAGATGCGCCCATTGACAACACCCTCGAAGAGGTGCTCCTCGCCATCTACGATGAGCGATATGACAGTGCGAAAGCGTGCTTTGCGGCTTCTCTTGCCCTCTAAGTTTTTGAGCAGTAGAGCATTGTTTGCTTTAAAATCGTGTCCTTCGGTTGCGTAGCGTGCCGAGCGCACACCCGGTTCGCCCCCCAAAGCCTCAACCTCTAAGCCAGTATCGTCGGCAAAGCAACTCATCGCCACACGATCAAATATATAGTGCGACTTTAGCGAGGCGTTACCCTCTAACGTATCGGCAGTTTCGGGGATTTCATCTATAATACCGCAATCGAGCGGGGTCATCAAGCTAAAATCATCGCCAAGTAGCGCCTGCACTTCACGAAGTTTATGGTCGTTAGAGGTTGCAAAGATTATCTCCATAACTACTTTATTGCTTGCAACTTTTTCAACCTATCGTCAAGGTCAATCTTGTCGATTATCATCTTCACCAATCTATCCATCTCGGAGCCATCGGTGTAGTTCGCTGCACATACGTGGTCTACCCTCTCGCCCTGTACTAACGCCTGCATATCACGCCTAACACCCTTTTGTTCAGGGTTATAGACAGCAATAGAGTAGCCGCCCGAATTCTTAACCAAGCGCATACAAGGTATATCGGTCAGACCATCGCCAACATATATCATATGTTTAAAGGGTATTGGTCGTTCCGCCTCAGGGATATACTCATTTACCTTTTTGCTATCAAAGACCGATTCGACACCTTTGTTGATTTTGAAGATAAATTGTGTCTTGTTGGTGTAGTTCACCGCCACAGCAGGCCAGTATGCCACCCCATCCACATCGTATAGGAACGAGCAGGCGTATATCTTACGGAATTCGTGTGCGATGGGCGTACCCTCGATAATCTCCTTTAACCCCGATGAGTTGATGTAGTGGCGAATCTCAATGCCACGCTCGGCAGCGTAGCCATTTATGCGTGAGAACCACTCCTTGACACCCTCAAAAAGGGTCACTTTGCGCCCTGACTCCTGAAACGCCTCACGACGAAGGGATAGGTTTGTCGATTTTGCCTCTTGAATCATACGTGCCATATAGGTCAGTATCATATCAGCATCCTGCTCTTGAGCTAAGGTGTTGGCGCTATGCCAAAACTCCTTGTTGGATTTGCCAACAGCGGGTATAAAGTCATACTCCTGCATATTTCCGGGTGCCAAAGTGCCGTCAAAATCATATATTAGGGCGACTGCAAATCTATTCTCTCTCTCCATAAAGCAATTATTTGTGGTAAAGATAGTTTTTTTTCACTACTTTTGCAAAGTAAATCATAAAACACTACACCTATGGAGTTTAAAGATCTAATCACTTTACGCCGCAGTGTGCGCAAATATAGCGCTGAGCCCGTTTCGACTGAGCTATTGGATAGAGTTGTTAAGGTTGGCCTTACGGCACCTTCGGCACGAAATTCACGTAGTACGCACTTCATTATTGTTGAAGATATATCAAAGGTCACAGCTATGGCCGAGTGCCGTGACTATGGCGCCTCGTTTATGCGTGATGCAAGGGCGGCGATAGTTATCGTGGGCGATGTAAAGAAGAGCGATCTATGGCGTGAGAATGCATCTATTGCCGCAACGCTTGTGCAGTTGGCGTGCACCGATGAGGGTGTTGGCTCTTGCTGGGTCCATTTGGATGGGCGCCTGCGAATAAAGGAGCAGCCCGAGATGGGCTACGCCTCAGATTTTGTAAAGGAGCTAATCGCAATCCCCGAAGGGTGCGAACCGTTGTGTATAATCTCGATAGGTTACCCCGAACGTATCCCGTCACCTCTACCTATTGAGGATGATTCGTTGAGGGTTATAAGGGTTAAATAATAAAAAGGGGGACAAACAAGTCCCCCTTTTTATTATTTAATCGATGGTTTAATATCCTTAACCCTGAGCTGTGTTGTTATACTCCCCCGATAGTGGTTCTCGACAATCTGATAACTAATGTCGATGGGGCGCCCCGAACGCACCCACTCATAGTGTGTGGGTTGTTGGAAAGCGATAGCTGGTAGCTTCGTGTTGGGCTTTTCACGCTGCACTAAATCCATACGCAGGTGCTCACACTCCGCCCCGACTAACTTGGCATCTCCCGGATTGCTCACCGAGTAGGTTGCAAAGATGGGAGCCGTATTTCCCGGCCCGAATGGCTGAAAGCGGTTCAAATCACGGCGAAGAGTGGGGGTAATATCTGAAAATAGCAGTTCGCTATCTATATCCACCTGTGGCACCAGAGTGTGTGGGTCGATGTTCTGTTCGACATAGGCGTGGAAACGCTTTGTGAACTCCTCGACATTCTCTACCTTCATAGTTAGTCCTGCCGCATACATATGGCCTCCGAAGTTCTCCAAAATATCGGCACAAGACTCGATGGCTTGATATAGGTCAAAGCCCGGAATCGAGCGTGCCGAGCCGGTGACAAAACCGTTACTCATCGTCAGAACCACCGTTGGGCGGTAGTATGTTTCGATAAGACGTGAGGCTACAATTCCCACGATGCCCTTCATCCACTGAGGGTTGTAGACCACCGTGCTCTTGAGCTCCTTGAGTGCTGGATTATCCTCGATATAGTCGTGCGCCTGCTGTGTTACAGAGCGGTCAATCGACTTGCGATCTTGGTTGTAGTTGTCGATAACCGAGCTAAATACCGATGCATTCGATGCGTCGCCCTCTGTTAGTAGCTCAACGGCAGCGTGACCTCCCGATGGGGATGCGTTCTCATCGGTTTGGTCCATACGCATTCTGCCCGCAGCGTTGATGCGTGGCCCAATCTTGAAGACAATATCGTCGATTGTGATGTTGTGGCGCTCCAAGCCACAGAGCTTAATTATCGAGAGTAGTCCATTCGACGGCTCGCGATTTAGATACTTTAGCCCGTAGTGCGCCAAGATGCGGTTCTCGCCCACTAAAGGGACGATATCCGAAGCGATACTTACGACCAACAAGTCAAGCAGTGGCGTGATCTTCTCGAATGGAATTTTATGCTTTAAGCAGTAGGCTTGCGCCAACTTAAAGCCCACACCACACCCTGAGAGCTCCTTGAAGGGGTAGGGACAATCGACCCTCTTGGGGTCCAAAACTGCAACTGCCGCAGGAATCTCTTCGGCAGGGAGATGGTGGTCACAGATTATAAAATCTATACCACGCTCGGATGCATAGACGACCTTTTCAACGGCTTTGATACCGCAATCTAAGGCCACGATAAGCCCCACGCCTTTGCGTTGGGCAAAATCGATACCCTTGTAGGATATACCGTAACCTTCGATATATCTGTCGGGGATGTAGAATATCAGGTTTTTATGCCCGATTTGGCTCAAAAATTTGTAGAACAACGCAACAGCCGTACAGCCATCCACGTCGTAATCTCCATAAACCATCACCTTTTCGCCACTCTCGACCGCCTGCGTTACACGCTCAACGGCACGCTCCATATCCTGCATTAGGAATGGGTCGTGAAGATCTGAAAGGTTAGGTCTGAAGAATTTTTCAGCACTCTCTACCGTGTCTATGCCTCTTTGTAGTAGAAGGTTCGTCAAGACGGGCGAGATGCGAAGAGCGGCAGATAGTTGTGCCGCCGTCGCAGTGTCGCCTTGAGGCTTGACTACCCAGCGTTTTACGATAGGCATACGAATTATTATTTATATATTTTAACATTTAATATCTCACTTAAAAATTTAATTACGAGGCGTTTGGAATCCTCCATAGATACCTCTTTGCCCACCTCTTTGGCAATCGATGTTACTCCTTTATTGGTGAATCCGCACGGATTTATGTGGTCAAACCACTTCAAATCGGTGTTCACGTTCAAAGCAAAGCCGTGCATCGTAACATATCGTGACGAGCGCACGCCAATAGCGCAAATTTTTGCCTCAGCGCCCGATGCACCCACAATCCAGACACCCGAAGCGCCCTCGACACGCTTGCCCTCAATGCCCCAAGTGGCAACGGTGCGTATAACTGCCTCTTCCAGCGCTGCGATATACTCCTTTAGCCCAATGCCGACACGCTCCAAGTCTAAGATGGGGTAGCCCACAATTTGACCCTCGCCGTGAAAGGTTACGTCGCCCCCTCTGTCGATATGAAAGAACGATGCTCCAAGAGCCTTTATTGCAGGGGATTCGATTAACATATTCTCCAATACGCCATTCTTGCCCAATGTGTAGACTGGCGGATGCTCAACCAAAATAATGGTCCCGACATCATCTTTGTTATAGTTTTCGCTACACGCAGCCTCATCTTGAGCTACCACCTTACCCTCTGCTGCTCTTTTTGAGTATAGGATGGCATCGAAAATCTCTTGTTGTTGTATCCAACAAGCGCCATACTCCATAACACCTATATCTCTTAAAAGAGCTCTCATTTTTCTATCTATTTACCACTGTGTTGTGGCTGTTATTATCTATTTGTTTCTAACCTTACGGCTATCTTTATCTTCCTCAGCACATCTGTACCCCTCTTCGGCTAAGTAGGAGGAGCGTACCAATGGTGCACTTGCGCAGTGGCTAAAACCCATCTTCAGCGCCTCTTGTCGATATATCTCAAATAACTCGGGCTTAACCCACTGAGCCACCTCCAAGTGTTTTAGGGTTGGCTGCAGATACTGCCCAATGGTTAGCAGACTCACGCCGCATCCCCTCAAATCACGCATCGTTTGCACTACCTCTGCCTCACTCTCGCCCAAGCCGACCATTATGCCGCTCTTGGTTGTAGCGCCACGTTCGGCGAGGTATCTCAACACCTCAAGTGAACGCCTATAGGTTGCCACGCTACGCACCTCTGGGGTCAAGCGCTCGACACACTCGATGTTGTGCCCAATGACATCTGCACCCGAAGCGATAACTATATCTAATAGTTCGCTCTTTGCTTCAAAGTCTGGAATAAGAAGTTCAATGATTACCTCGCCACATCGTTCACGCACCGCCCGAACGGTCGCCGCCCAATGCTCTGCGCCACCATCCGCAAGGTCATCCCTCGTAACTGATGTGAGCACTACATATTTGAGCCCCATCAAGGCGACACTCTCAGCAACCCTTTCAGGCTCCTGAGTATCAACTGCAAGTGGTGTGCCCCCTTGTGTGGCACAAAAACGACAATTTCGAGTACAAATATCCCCCAATATCATAAAGGTTGCTGTCCTACGTGACCAGCACTCCGCCCTATTTGGGCACAACCCACTACTGCAAATGGTGTGCAGGCCGTGCTCCTTAACGATACGCTGAACCTCTCCAGCTTGCGCATTGTGGGCAATTTTAATCTTTAACCAATCGGGTCTTTTACTTGTCGTTACCTTATCATACAGGCTTGGCATTTAATTCTTATTTTCCTAACTTTTGCAAAAATATGAAAAAAATCTATAAAACTACTCTTTTTAGAGAAAAATATCTACCTTTGTCTTATCTAACTGTTAGCTTACATATACTAATGTAGCGTTTTGCTGTTGTTGGCAGTGCGGTGCAGATTAAAATTAGATGATTTTTTACCAAGCAAATACAATTTAAAACTGTAAATACTAAAACGCAATGAAGAGATTTTTATGTGCAATAGGTGTGGTGGGCGTGTTGTTTAGCTCCTGTTCGAAAGATGTGGCGACAGCCCCAAAAAGTGATAACGAGCTAAAGATTACATCGGGCATCGCAACCCGTGCATCGGGCATTGCTTGGGATGATAACGACCAAATCGGTGTTTTTGCATCGCAAGGGAGCACAATTTTGGGTACAAATACCCCATTCTCAACCGAATTGGGTGGCGCAACTGCCAACTTCACGAATGATGGCGACCCTATCTACTTTCCTATGGTTGGGGTGATGGATGTCGTGGCTTACTACCCCTATGAGGCATCGACAACCCTCACAGCTTACGCTGTGGATGTTGCTACACAGACAGACCCTACAGTAATCGATTTGATGTCGGCTAAGAGGTCGGCAGAGACACAGAGTACACCGCTAAGTATGCACTTCTACCATCGTCTTTCGCAACTGAGCCTAACTATTGTGGCTGGCGATGGTCTTTCTGTAGCTGATTTGGCAGGAACTAAGGTTACAATCTCGGGCTTGGTTTCAGATGCTACCTATAATCTAACAACTGATGCTATTACTTTGGGTTCGACAAGCACGGAGCTTGCGTTTAATGTAAACTCGGATGTGACCTTCGCAACGGCTATCGCTGTTCCGCAAACAGTGGGTAGCAGCGTTCGCCTAACATTCGATATTCCTGCGATTGGTGAACTATTTACCTCAATCAATGTAGCAGAGCTATTAAGTGGCAAGAACCATAAATTTACTGCCACCATTAATAATAATAGATTGGATCTTTCGGGCAGCATAATCGAAGATTGGGGTGATAGCTCCGCCAGTGGGGATGATGATCTAAATCCCGTATTGCCACCTGTAGCCCCAGATCCTGATGTTACGAAGTGGATTCACGATGATACTAATTTCCCTGATGTGGCAAATTGCTACATTGTATCTCCATCGACTACCGAAGAGATAGTTATACCAGTGAATGAGTATATCTCATATTTCTGGAAATCTTATGGAGCAGATGCTACCGAGAAGAGCTATGCAACCTTAACGGCTTATGATCTTGAGGCGGTAGTTATATGGCACGATGCTGCAACAAACCCTATTGACCTTACAACCCTAAAGGTCGATGCTGTAACAATACCCGGTACCACTACAAAGGCATCTCCAATGGCTACCTACCCCGATTTTACGGCAAGTACATCGGTATCGGTTATGAAATTCAAACTGGCGGCAGAAGCTGTAGCAGGCAACTGCACCATCGGTGTGCGTGAGATAGGCAAGACAGATTTTCTTTGGAGCTGGCACATCTGGCTCACTGACTACAACCCATACACATCCTTTGTAACTCTTAATGGAATGAATATTATGGATAGAAATCTCGGTGCGAAGGGTGTAGAGTATGCTGATCCCTCAGTGTCAGGCAGTGGAGTTCTACACTACCAGTGGGGACGTAAAGATCCTCTGCCCCATCATCAGACCCCTGTTTTATCAACTGTTGCTGTTATAGCAGACGCTGTAAAAGCTCCGGGTGGTTTCTATATAGGTAGCAATGCATCTCACTATGATTGGTGTGGAGTAGCTAACAGATGGGATCAAGATAAAGGGCATACATGGAGAGATAAGATGCTTAATGATGCGCATAATGATATGTATGATAATCGTAAATCTATCTTTGACCCTTCACCCTTGGGGTGGAAGATTGGAGGTAGTACTACTGCTGAAACTCATACCTCAGTTTTTGATTTTCTCTCTACATATAACTTTGTTTGGAGTTCTGTCACGAAGGGGCGAACCTCCAGAGTTAATTCATTGTTCTATCTTCCTGCTGCAGGCAGGCGTACTTCTGGCGGTGATTCTCCTGTTGTCGGTGGTAGAGATGGGTACTATTGGGCTACGTCGTATCATAGTGGAACCTTTACACACTGCTTGCTTATTTCCAGTAGCTCCATGGATACGTTCGTTAATGGACACTACCGTGCAGGCGCACTATCAGTGCGCTCTATCCAAGATTAACCTATTTAAGCGAATGTATATCTGAGTCTTAGTTCGAGCTTTTGCGAGTTTTTGTCGCAAAGTGGTAGTGAACTAAAAAAGTTTGATATAAGAAATGTGCCTCTTTTGTTGGGGGCGCATTTTTTTTGTACGTTAGTTGTGGTTGAGAGATAAAAGGGATGTGAAGGAGGTCAGGGAGGGGTGTTTTCCCGTCATTGCGAGCTTGACCCGCAATATCTTTTTGTTATCCTTGCCGTCATTGCGGGCTACGACCCGCAATCTCTTTTTGTTGTCCTTGCCGTCATTGCGGGCTACGACCCGCAATCTCTTTTTGTTGTCCTTGCCGT
>CAYJJV010000001.1:137250-158020 GCA_964370585.1 uncultured Alistipes sp.
CCGCAATCTCTTTTTGTTGTCCTTGCCGTCATTGCGGGCTACGACCCGCAATCTCAACACCAAAACCTGCAATGAAGATGAAGTAGCCCGCAATGACAACACTACTCTCTAAACAAAAAAAGAGGACGATTAAAAAACCCTCCTCTTGTCATAAAATGAGCTGTTACTCACGTTTTTAGTAACTGCGTGCAAACAGCACTCGCATCTTCGATGGCTTACCCGAGTAGATGCAGTTGCCATCCTCCTCGACTGCATCCAATGGAATACAGCGAATTGTTGCCTTTGTAGCCTCCTTGATTGCCACCTCTGTTTCGGGTGTGCCATCCCAGTGGGCAAGGACAAAGCCACCCTTGTTGTCCAAAATATCTGTTAGTTCTGCCATCGTATCGGCCTTAGTTATCATACTTTGGCGGAAGTCGTGTGCCTTCTTAAAGATGCCATCTTGTATGTCGGTCATCAATGTCTGAATCACATCCTCGATGCCCTCGAACGATATGGTCTGCTTCTCCAACGTGTCACGACGAACCAACTCAATGGTGCCTGCCTCTATATCACGCTGACCCATTGCCAGACGCACCGGAACACCCTTTAGCTCCCACTCAGCAAACTTAAAGCCCGAGCGGACGTTATCTCTATCGTCAATCTTCACGCTGATGCCCTTTGCACGAAGTTTTGTAGCTAATGCATCGAACTTATCGCACACCTCTCGCAACTGCTCATCGCCTTTATATATAGGTACCATCACAACCTGAATAGGTGCCAATTTTGGAGGTAGCACCAAACCGTTGTTATCCGAGTGAGCCATAATAAGCGCCCCCATCAAGCGTGTTGAGACACCCCACGAGGTAGCCCAAACATAGTCCAACTTACCCTCCTTATTTACAAATTTAACATCGAAAGCCTTAGCGAAATTCTGCGCCAAGAAGTGCGAAGTGCCACTCTGCAGAGCCTTGCCATCCTGCATCAGAGCCTCGATTGTGAGGGTATCCTCAGCACCTGCAAAGCGCTCGTTGGGTGATTTGTGCCCCACAATCACAGGCAGAGCCATCCACTCTTCGGTGAATTTTTGGTATACGTGAATCATCTTGTTGGTCTCCTCGATAGCCTCCTCACGTGTGGCGTGTGCCGTGTGCCCCTCCTGCCAAAGGAACTCGGCAGTGCGCAAAAATAGGCGTGTGCGCATCTCCCAGCGGACAACATTTGCCCATTGGTTGCACAAGATAGGTAGGTCACGGTATGACTGTATCCAGTTGCGGTATGTGTTCCAGATAATGGTCTCGGAGGTTGGGCGGACGATTAGCTCCTCCTCCAACTTAGCATCGCCATCCACCACAACGCCACCACCATTGGGGTCGTTCTTTAGGCGGTAGTGTGTAACCACAGCGCACTCTTTGGCGAAACCTTCGACGTGGTTAGCCTCCTTTGAGAAGAATGATTTGGGGATAAAGAGCGGGAAATATGCATTCTGGTGGCCAGTATCCTTGAACATCTTGTCCAATGCCGCCTGCATCTTCTCCCAAATAGCGTAACCGTAAGGTTTAATTACCATACATCCACGTACGGCAGAGTTCTCAGCCAAACCTGCCTTCATTACCAAATCGTTGTACCATTGCGAGTAGTTATCGTCGCTCTTGGTCAAATCTTTTAGCTCCTTTGCCATAAAAGTTATAATTCTTATCGTTTTGGGTGCAAAGATAGCAAAAATATAGATATATAAAAGAGGATGACCTTGTGATAAGTCATCCTCTGTGGTAATTGGTTGTTATTGAGCCTTAATTTAGAAGTGGATACCCAATGTCATCGATATAAAGTGGCGTGAGAGCTCACTTTCGTAGCTACCACTATTTGTCAAGAATTGTCCATCGCCATACTGGCTATAAAATAGCTGATACTCAGTGTATTTGTTTTGAACGTTTTGGTATGCTACATCCAAGACGATATTGTCGGAAAGATGCACACCTGCACCTGCCGTGTAGTAGGTTGTCTCGGTGATGGATGGAGTGTCATAATATAGGCTTGTGTCCTTGAACATCGAATCGGTGTGTCCTGCACCAAAACGCAACGCTACGATAGGTAGTGGGCGTATCTCGACACCAAAACGCACTGTATTTGTCGCCTTATAGTCACCCTTGAACTGCTCTTTGTACTCCTGCTCTGAGAAATCAACGCCCGGAGGTGTTCCCTTGACACGGATGGCGTTGTACCAATCACGTTGATAGTCCAAAGATAGTATTGCAAATTGCCCAAAGGTGTATGATATACCCGTCAAGAGTCGAGGTGGCGATGTGAAGCTCCAGCCATTCTCGAACTCATCAATTTGCAGAGGTGTTACATCTCTATTGATGGTTGTCTCTTGGTTAATGTTGTTGTAGAACTGTGTCTGAATATCGGCACCATACGAACGAGATAGCGAGTAGTATGTTGGGGTATGGAACGCCACACCGATGCGCAGACTCTCGATTGGTCTAACGATAGCACCCAGTTTAAGGTTCACGCCACTACCCTCTGTTATGCTCTTTTGGTAGAGAGTCGAGTAGTCCAACTGGTGCGATAATTCGGTGCCATCGTCATACATTGCAGGCACACGTGCACCCGAAGCGTTGAAATATCCATACTCCTCTTGATAGAGGGTCTCAGCACTCTTATATACGGTTTGCAGTCCGAATGTTGCTCCCAAATAGAGAATATTGTCAAAATTGGCGCCAAACGAGGCTGTGAACTCATTTATAGAGCCGCTATTTAGCACATCCACAGAGCGCAAGATTGAGGCGTTGTCGCCCAACATATCGGGCACCCACATCTTACCCCCTTGACCATCGCTGACGGTGCTTATTTGGAAACCATTATAGCCCAAGATTGCAGGCCAGAAGTATGGATTGTTGTTATATCCAAGCGAGCCATTGAGCCCTCCATCACTTGCTGTGGCGGGGAAGATTCCACTCTGACCGAGCATCTGGCCATAGACCTCTGCAACGGCAGGAACTGGCGAGCCGGCGTAGCGCTCATCATAGCTATACGATGTGCGAGAGTTGAAATCGGCAATGCGATTCATACCAAAACCCATCGAGATACTAATGAGCGATGTTCGTGCACTCTCGTAGATGTTGTACACAGCGCCAAAATTTGCCACCGTAAAGCGGTTTTTGTTGTTATCTTGCCACGTCTGAGTGCCTTCGGTTGATGCCGAGTTGAGCATCAAAATTGGGGTAATAGAGACCTCATCGCTACGATACATACCTAAGCCCGCTGGGTTGATATTCATCGATGACAGGTCGGCACCCAACGATGTGAAGGCGCCACCCATACCCATAACTCGTGATGTGCCGAAATTCTGGGTCTGCGAAAGAGCTGCAAAATCGGTACTCATCATAATATCGTGGTTGAGGACCAGCCCACCAAAGTATAGGTTGTTATTTTGTGCCTGAATATTTTGTGAAGCCAAAAGCGCTGATAGCGCCACGATTGCCCCTAATATCGTCTTTTTCATTGTTTTCAATCTTTATTGGTTATACCTCTCTATCTGCCACCACGTGATGAACCTCCACCACGAGAGCTCGCACCACCCGAAAAACCACCTGCACTGTGTGTCGAGCCTCCAAAGCTACCCGACGAGCGACTGCCACTATTGAAGTTGTTGTGGTTGGTGTTGTGTGAGCTGTTGCTATTTTGGCTCGATGATGAAGAGTTGTATCTGCTGCTGTTTTGGTTATTACTCTTACTGCTGCTATTGCTTCTGTTACCAGTGTATGCCGACGAGCTACCTCTACTCGATGAGCCACCACGCCCACCGGTGTTGTAGTTCACTTTACCTCTTGTCTGTGAAGAGGATGAACCCGAGTAGCTCTCGTTGCCGTTTGTTCTGCCATAGTATGTGCCTGAAGAGAAGCCCTCTTCATATCTGCTACCGCTGTAACGCCCCGTGTTTGACGAGCCCGTGCGTCCCGGAACATAGCGTGACCCGTTTGTCGAAGAGTATCTTCGATAGTCGTTATGGTGGTGGTGCGGGTGGTGCGCATAGTGAGGGTAGTAGGGGCTATAGTATGGGTTATAGAAGGGGCTATAATATGGGTCGTAGTATGGATAGCCCCATCCCCACGGCGAGTAGCCCCAACTCCAGTAGTATGACGAGGGGTAGTACCAGCGACGGTAGTATGATGATGGGTAGCCCCAGCCATAGTACCACGCACTGCTATACACAGGTGTTCCCCACGTACCAAACATTGAGGTGATATATTTGGGCTCAACCCAAACCTCATCTCCCATAACGATGACGTTGTAGAAGGCGGGGTCATAAGCCGATACGTAGCTAAATTCTGAGCTATATCGTAGGTCATAGTAGCTCGATGGCATCTTGTATGTTGGCGACGAGAAGCCATTTAACCTATGAGCATAGGCGCTCTCATAGGTATCTGCCAAAACTGCATCGTATGGATTTGTATCCTCTGCAACATAGCTATAGTATTGGTCTTGCGCTGAGGCAGCCTGAGCCTCAGCCAAGCGAGCCTCCCACTCAGCCTTGCGAGCTTCGGCCTCAGCCTTTTGAGCCTCCGCTTCGGCCTGCTGTTTTTGGGCAATACCCTTTTTATTGTGTACTGCGTATAGATCATCCTCTACATATTGCGACGAAGCGTGACGTGTGGATGTGCATCCCGATAAGATAAGCATCGAGAGCATAACTGCTGATAAAATTCTCAATGGTCTCATAATAATTCAATTTTTGTAGACTTCAAGCGTCTACTTTTGTTAGCACTCTAAAGCAAAAAGTTAAGGGAGTCTAATACCCCTTAAAAACCTTTATACCTATATAAACGTAAAAAAAAGAGAATACTGCATACAGTATACCACTTTTTATATCTACAAAGATAGTGTTTTTTATCGAAAATGAAAATTTAGATAGCCTGAAATGGCTTTTTTGAGGGGTGGAATGGTCAATGTAGAGCAAAAAAAGGAGGAAACTTTAGAGTTTGTGACGCTGTGTCACCACTCTTTAGTCTCCTCACCAACCTAAAACTACTAACCTAAATGAACCTAAATGTTCACTGCAAAGATAGGGTAATTTTAATCTAAGTTCCAAATGAAATGGGTAGTTTTTAAATAAACTTAACAATTTGATAACATTTATCGACTAAAAACGGCTCTAAATATCCTCTTCGGTCACCTAAACACCCCTATTGCCCACTAAATAACCTTAAATACCCAATACTGTCATCTAACACCCTCTACAGCCCTCTAAATATCCCCCTCGTCTAAGAAGTCGATGGATACCTCACGCTGAAATACCTCCTGTAGTGATATGTGTGTTTCGGTAGATGATACACCCTTGATACTCAACACGCCATCGAACATCGTGCGCATAAGGTGTTCGTTATCTGTACAATACATCTTAACCATAATGTTGCCCTGCCCCGTAATGAAGTGGCACTCGACAATCTCACGAATCTTGCGTAGCTCTTCAACCGTATCTTTTAGCAGCAGCGGGTCGTTAAGGGTGATATTTACGTGTGCACAGACATCAAATCCCACCATCTTTGGGTCGATGACCAATCTACTTCCTAACATCACACCCGACTCGTTGAGTTTGCGAATACGTTGGTGAATTGCCGCTCCCGAGATGCCACACTCACGTGCAATCTCCAAGAATGGCATACGTGCATTTTTAACCAAGAATTTGAGAATCTTCTTGTCTATTGCATCTAACTGCTCTCTTGCCATAATATCTAATAATTTATTCTATTACACTTAACTCTTTGCCCACCTTGACAAATGCTGCAACACATCTATCTAACTCCTCTCGAGAGTGGGCTGCTGATACCTGAACTCGTATTCTTGCCTGCCCCTTCGGCACAACGGGGTAGTAGAAGCCCGTAACGAAGATACCCTCTTTTTGTAGTTCGGCTGCGAAGCGTTGCGATAGGGGGGCGTCGTATAGCATCACAGCGCATATTGCTGATACTGTTGGTTTAATATCGAAGCCAGCCGACGACATCTCACGCGTGAAATGAGCCACATTCTCGACCAACTTATCGTGCAAATCGTTGCTCTCGGCGAGCATCTTAAACATCTCGATGCCTGCTCCAACCACCGCTGGCGGTATCGAGTTTGAGAATAGGTAGGGGCGTGAGCGCTGGCGTAGCATATCGATAATCTCTTTGCGTCCCGTAGTGAAGCCACCAATAGCGCCACCAAACGCCTTACCAAGCGTGCCAGTTATAATATCTACCTCGCCACGTAGGTCATAGAGTTCGGTAATGCCACGACCCGTAGCGCCCAGAACGCCTGCCGAGTGGCACTCATCGACCATAACTAAGGCGTTGTATTGCTCTGCCAAACGGCAAATTTGATCCAGCGGTGCAGCGTTGCCATCCATCGAGAAGACACCATCCGTTACTATTATTCTAAATCGCTGTGCCTGAGCCTTTTTAAGTGCTGTTTCAAGCTCCCCCATATCGGCATTTGCGTAGCGGTAGCGCACAGCTTTTGATAGTCGCACTCCATCGATTATCGAGGCGTGGTTCAGAGCATCCGAGATGATGGCATCCTGCTCGGTTAGTATCGACTCAAAGAGCCCACCGTTAGCATCAAAGCAGGCGGCATAGAGTATTGTATCTTCGGTGCCGAAGTATGACGAGATGGCCGCTTCGAGCTCCTTGTGAATATCCTGACAGCCACAAATAAACCTGACAGACGATAGCCCAAAGCCACGTGAGTCCATCGCCTTTTTAGCCGCCTCAATTAGGCGTGCGTTGTCTGACAGTCCCAAGTAGTTGTTGGCGCAGAAGTTTAAGACCTTTTTGCCTGCAACCTCAATCTGGGCGCCCTGTGCCGAGCAGATTACACGCTCGGTTTTGTAGAGCCCCGCCTCTTTAATCTGAGCGAGTTCATTTTGTAGGTGCTCTTTAACTTTACCGTACATATCTATCCGTTTTTTGTGGTGTTGAGTTACAATTTGTTACAAACATACACAAAATATTTGAGATACTATCACTTTTTGACAAAAAAAGCTACATTTAGCAGAAATTATATGTAACTTTGCCTCAGAGGAGGTAAAAAAAAGATAAAACAATGAACTATATTGCATTAAACATAGCTGTCGAGGGTGCTGAAAGCTCAGATATTATTGTGGCAGAGCTTGCTGAATTTCCATTCGAGAGTTTTCAAACTGAAGGGGCGATGCTATGCGCCTATATTGAGCAGGGTGCGCTTGTTGATTGCAAATCACAAGTCGATGACGTGCTCGCTGCGATGGGTGTTGAGGGGCGCTATATAGCCATTGAGACTCAGAACTGGAATGCCGTGTGGGAGAGTCAATTTCAAGCAGTCGAGGTGGATGATAGGGTGGTAATTCGTGCCCCGTTTCACGCAGAGCCAACAGCGGATGTTGTTGATATTGTCATTATGCCCAAGATGTCGTTTGGCACGGGGCATCACGCTACAACCTTTTTGATGTGTCGTGCGATTGTCGATATGCAACTTGCGGGCAAGCGTGGGCTCGATATGGGGAGCGGCACGGGGGTGCTCGCTATCCTTGCCGCAAAGTGTGGTGCTGAGAGTGTCGATGCTGTCGATATTGACGATTGGGCGTATGATAATAG
This sequence comes from uncultured Alistipes sp., assembly GCA_964370585.1. GTDB lineage: Bacteria > Bacteroidota > Bacteroidia > Bacteroidales > Rikenellaceae > Alistipes. The sequence continues at coordinate 144,843 of CAYJJV010000001.1, forward strand.
CCAAGAGAATATCGCCACAAATGGTGTTGAGGGGGTTGTAAATCCCATCTTGGGTGGCATTGAGGCTATCGCGGGGGATAGCTACGACTTCATCCTTGCCAATATAAACCGAAATATTTTACTTGCCCAAATCGAAGAGTATCGCAAGATGCTATCTTCGGGCGGTGAGATAGTGATGAGTGGCTTTTTGGAGCAGGATGTTGCGTCTATTCAGAGCGCAGGTGAGCAGTTGGGGATGATGCTGGTGAGTCGATCAGATCGTGAGGGGTGGCAGGCGCTGCACCTAAGGGTTTTAGGCGATGCGTAGCTATAAAGGGCGAGGTGTTGTCCTGCATACATTAAAGTATGGCGATAGCTCGATGATTGTCTATCTGCTTAGCGATGTTGGGGGGCGCAAGAGCTTCATCGTACGTGGCGTGCGCTCAAAGCGAGGTCGTGGCTCGAAGGCGGCAATTATGCAGCCGATGTTTCCCATCGAATTTGAGGGCGTTCAAGCAATAAATAGTCAGTTGGAGCGTTTTAAAGAGGTGCGAGCAGCTGTTACACTACAAAATACCCCTTTTGATGTAAGAAAATCTACCATAGCGCTATTTATGGCTGAAATTTTGTATCGACTTATTCGTGAGAGTGAGCCAAACAAAGCGCTCTTCGATTTTGTATGGGGTAGTACTTTGGCTTTAGATGCAATTGAGCAGGGCGTAGCAAACTTTCACTTGTGGTTCTTGGCAAAATTGGCTATGATGCTTGGGTTTCAGCCCGGAAACCAATATGTCGAAGGGGCGTTTTTTGATATTCGTGAGGGGTTGTATGTTTCACAAAAACCACCCCACACCTATTATATTGACCAGCAGTCGAGCCGAGTGTTGAGAGATATGATTCAGTGTGATGTTCAGCACTTGGGCGAGGTGGGACTCAATCGAGAGCAGCGAGCCAATTTTTTGAACTCGATGGTACTATATTTCGACTACCACCTTGATGCGATGAGTTCGATACAATCGATTAGGGTGCTAAGAGAGGTTTTTTGATCTAAATTATATGAATATGAAGTGGTTATTGATTTTGTTGATGGCGTCTGCTGTTGCTGCCACAACATTTGCGCAGGAGCTAAAGGTGCCCATAACAACCGAGCCAACGCCTTCGATTACGAGTGAGTTCTCGGTGGGCGAAGGATACGAGCAGATGATACAGTGGGAGGCGAGCCCAGCTACGATGCGTCCCGACAGGGAGCTACCTGAAGTGAAGCTATCGGAGATTGCCTTTGATGAGTTTGATGCCAAGCCTAAAGGGGTTGTCCTTACCGAAAAGTCGCTACTTATCGGGCGATATATCTATATAAGTAATGGTCAGGCGGGCAACAATGGCCCCTATCCTGATAGCTATTTGGATGCTCGTACAATATCTCTTCCACTGCCACGATAATGGAGGAAATCACAATTTTACAAGAGCAAAAAGAGCACTTTGCAGAGGTCAGAGAGCTAATAATCGAGGCGTTTAAGGCAGATGAACACTCCGACCACACGGAGCAAGATTTGGTATGCCGATTGCGCTCATCTGAGAGCTTTATCCCTGAGTTATCGCTCATAGCTACAATAGCGAAAGAGGATGAGCAGATCGTTGCGGGCTACACTCTATTAACAAAGATAGATATTATCTCGAGCGGTGATAAGCACCAATCCTTAGCGTTAGCCCCAGTGGCAGTGCTGCCCGAATATCAAGGCAGGGGCATTGGCGGTGCGCTTATCTGCAGGGCGCACGATGTGGCTGCTAAATTGGGGTATAGTTCGGTGGTTGTGCTGGGGCACAAAGATTACTATCCACGATTTGGGTATAAGCCGTGTAGCGATTTTGGTATTGTGCTACCCTTTGATGTTCCAGCTGAATACTGTATGGTTATCGAGCTACAAAAAGGGGCACTAAATGGTGTGAGTGGCACAGTGCGCTACGACGACGCCTTTATGGGTTAGGTGGGGGCTTTAAGCTCTAAAACTCCAACTTTAACTGCTCTCGCCACCTGCAAAAGCTCTTGCGATGGTAGGGCGAGAGCCCAAACTCTTCGACCGATAGACGATGCTCGGCTGTGGGGTACCCCTTATTTCTGCCCCATCCATATTGCGGGTACTCAGCATCAAGTAGCTCCATATATTCGTCACGGTGGGTCTTTGCCAAAACCGATGCGGCAGCAATATTTGCAAACTTGCCATCCCCCTTTACAATACACTCGAATGGAATATCCAAAGCAGTGCGGAAGCGGTTGCCATCAATGGCAAGGTGTTCGGGCGTGACGCTTAGCTGCTCAACAGCCTTTGACATCGCTTCGAATGATGCATTGAGGATATTTATTTCATCGATACGCTCCGCTGGGATTGCCACGACGCTCCACGCAATGGCCTCACGTTCGATAATCGAACGAAGCTCACGACGTGCACGCTCACTCATCTTCTTTGAGTCGTTAAGGCGCTCATCGCTAAAGTCGGATGGCAAGATTACAGCTGCGGCAAAGACCGCACCAGCCAAGCATCCTCGTCCAGCCTCATCACACCCCGCCTCGATGAGCTCCTGTTGGGTTGAGTTCTCTAACATCCCTATCTATTTAGTTGTCTGGACAAAGATACTCTTTTTTGGGAGTATGTTAGCATATTCCCCCATTTTTCGTTATCTTTGTCATCACCATTTTTATAGTGCAAGCCAGTTTGGGATGAAGATAAATATTATTAGACAGCCATTTGTTCAGGGTTTTGTGATCTTAATCGCATTTGCCATCGCCATCGCCTATGCTCGTGTAGGTCAGGTGGGTGTTGCTGTCAATTCCCTGCCTCTTTTTTGTGGGATGCAGAGTGGGAGCATTGATGCATATTTGCGCTATTTTGAGTGTGCATACCCCATAGTTAGCTCTGTTCTGGTGGCCATTTTGGTAATATTGACGGGGGTTAGTGTAGCCCAAATATCATCTCGTTATGCTCTCTATACAACAAATAGCTCGCTGCCAATGACTATCTTTGCGGCACTCTTGGCACTTGTTGTGCCCGCTGAAGGGGCGCTATTGAGTGTTGTTGTTGTGCTGTTGATGATACTATCTCTGAAGAACTACTCTCGCTCGTTTCGCTTTGGGTATGAGTTTGATAAGATATTCAGAGCTTCGCTCTATTTGGGCGCAATACCGCTCTGTCTGCCTTCAGCTGTGCCAGTTGTGCTGCTCCTGCCGATATCGATGCTACTCTTTAGGCGCACGCTTCGTGAGGCCTTTGTTGGTAGCTGTGGTGCTCTGTTGCCTATACTGTTAATGTGTTACTTTAGCTGGGGTGCAGGCGGGGAGTTTGTAGCCCCGTTGAGGTATATCTGGGGAGGATTTACAGATGTAGCGTGGTCGCTAAAAGGGTTGTCGATGGCTCTAATCATCGCCTCTGTTGCGATGTGTGGGTGTGGAATCATCGCCTCAATAACGCTCCTTATGAATACCTTTTGGGTGGGTACCAAATCTCGATATATCAACATCTTGAATATATGCGCACTGTTGCTGTGTTGTGTTGCGCTCTGTTTGCCCTCAGCGACGCATATTAATTTAGTAATCTTAACCCCCATAATCGCACTCCTTTTGCCGATAGTTTTGGTCCGAATGTCACACTGGCTGGCACTACTTTTGTATGTAGTTATCTTGTCAGTAGGTCTATTCTTTCTTTTCGTGCAATAATTTGTATATTTTGCAATGTATTTGGGTGTAAAAATAGCAATAAAAGGCTAATTTTACTATCAAATACAAAATTAATTTGCAATAAGCAAATAAATTATTGTATATTTGAATTTGAAAGTTACACCTCATTCATAAACCTAATAAAACTATTATGAAAAATTTTGACAACCAAACGGCAATTTTGCCAACGATTGTGAAATACAGTGAATCGGGGCACAACGGAATTCAGACACAGGTACTATCTCGCTATGCGATAGGTTACATCTTGAGAGGGACGAAGCAGATATACAATGGTGACAAACGTTTGCCGCTAAAGCGTGGAGATATATTCTATCTCAACATCGGGCACCACTATGTAGAGAATATCCCCGAAGGGGCACTCCCTTTCGAGCAGATAGTATTCTACTACACGCCACAAGATTTACAGCAAATCTTGATGCGCTTGAATATGACCTACAACATCAACATCGCAAACAAACACTCGTGTGATGCGTGTTCTGACCGCTCAATGGCTTCTGAGAGGGCGTCAAATGCTCTTCGTAGCCTATTCAATAGTATAAATAACTATCTGCGCGACGAGGAGCAGTGTCACACAGAGGCGGCAGATAATATCAAACTCACTGAACTTATATTTTTGATACTCACCAGTGAGGATAACTGCATCAAAAACAGAATTTTAAGTAGTGTCGATACCTCAAAAGAGAGTTTCGAGCAGATTGTCCATAACCACATCTTCAAAGATATATCGATTGACGAACTCTCCGAGCTTACGCATCGTTCGCTAACCTCATTTAAGAAGGAGTTTAAGCGCATATTCAAGATGCCGCCTCATAGATGGTTCATACGCCAGAGGTTGATGCACTCACGACTACTTTTAATATCGACCTCGAAATCTATCTCTGAGATTGGCATAGAGTGTACATTCCCAAATACCTCCCACTTTATCAAGCTATTCAAAAAGGAGTATCAGCTAACGCCAGCCTCGTATCGCCAACGACACCTGAGCGAACAGCACCACACAAGCGATGATGTGGAGTTGTCGCAGGTAGGCATCTATACAACTTAGTGGTGATTTAATGAAAAAGATAACATTTTTTTAATGAGGGTTATGATTTTTAATAAAAAATCAAAAAATTGCTTGCTAATTTAAAAATATGTGTTACCTTTGTGTACGATTTGTGAGGGGATCACCTCACACTCATCAACCTAACTAACCTAATTAGAGTCCTGCATCGTTTTGGTGCGGGGCTTTTTTGTGCAAATAGGGGTTCGATATATTGATAAATTTAATAAGTGACGGCAGTGAAATCAATAAATCATCAATCAAGAGTTTTGCCATTAATCAATTATTTTCTACCTTTGTCTTCAAAGAGTTTAGAGTTTTGAGCACAGAGAATAAAAAGGAGAAAAAATATGTCGAGACGCCCCTGATGAAGCAATACTATGCCATCAAGGCGGTGCACCCTGATGCTATACTGCTGTTTCGTGTGGGCGACTTCTATGAGACCTTTGGCGAGGATGCCATCAAGGCGAGTGCAATTTTGGGTATCACACTAACACGAAGAGCCAACGGAGCGGCGAGCTTTGTTGAGTTGGCTGGATTCCCCCACCACTCGGTCGATACCTACCTACCTAAGTTGGTGCGTGCGGGCGAGCGTGTGGCTATTTGCGAGCAGTTGGAGGATCCCAAATCGGTCAAGGGGTTAGTTAAACGTGGTGTTGTCGAGTTGGTAACACCCGGCGTGGTATTGGGCGATAATATATTGAACAATAAGGAGAACAACTACATCGCTGCCATATATTTTGGTCGCAAAACTACGGGTGTGGCATTTTTAGATCTATCGACTGGCGAGTACTATGTCGCTGAAGGGGATGATAGTTATGTGGATAGACTAATTGCCAACTTCTCGCCCAAAGAGGTGGTATATCAACGCTCTGAAGGGGAGCGTTTTGTGCGCTCGTTCGGTGTGAAGCTCTACACCTATGCGTTGGACGAGTGGGTCTTTACCGAAAATTCGGCTCGAGAGAGGCTCTGTAAACAGCTGCAGGTCACAACCCTGAAGGGCTTTGGGGTTGAGGGCTTTGGGGCTGGAGTTTCGGCCGCTGGAGCGATACTCTACTACCTTGAATTTACCGAGCACCGCAATGTGGCGCATATAAATCGTATCGCACGCATCGAACGTGATGATAATGTGTGGATTGATAGATACACGGCACGCAACTTGGAGCTCTTTGGCTCTACCTCTTTGCCCTTTAGTTCATCCTTTGTTGAGACTATCGATGGCACCGTGACGGCTATGGGCTCACGCCTTTTGAGGCGTTGGGTGGCGATGCCGATACGAGATGTTGCCGAGTTGGGGCGTAGATTGGATTGCGTTGAGCAGTTTGTCAAAGATGGCGAGTTGTGCAGTGCCGTAGTGGAGCCTTTGTCTATGGTGGGCGATCTGGAGCGTATTGGCTCACGCATTGCAGCACAGCGTGTCACGCCCCGAGAGTTGGTACAACTAAGACACTCGATAGAGGCAATCGAGAGTGTGAAGATGCTCTTGGAGAGTGGTGATAGCGAGGCGCTGCACTCATTGGCAGCCGCCTTAGTGCTGCAAACTGAGCTTCGTGAGCGCATTGCACGTGACATATATCCCGACCCACAGAGCAACCAAATCCTAAAGGGTGGCGTTATTGCCGATGGGGTTAGCTCTGAGTTGGACGATTTAAGACGTATCGTGACAAATGGCAAGGATTATCTCTACCAAATACAGCAACGTGAGATTGAAGCTACGGGGATCACATCACTCAAAATTAGTTATAACAACGTCTTCGGCTACTATATCGAGGTGCGCAATACACATAAAGATAGGGTGCCTGAGGATTGGATACGCAAGCAGACCTTGACCTCTGCCGAGCGATATATTACGGCCGAATTGAAGGAGTACGAGGAGAAGATTCTGGGTGCTGAGGGTAAGATTTTGGCAATCGAACAGCGCATCTATGCCGAACTCATAGCCTTTGCCACGACCGAGCTAAAAACTTTGAGTGCCAATGCAGCAGCCATTGCACGCTTAGATCTTCTCTTATCGTTTGGTGAGTTGGCAGCGCATAGACGTTACGTGCGACCAACACTCGATGAGGGTACCACGATAGATATTAAGCAGGGGCGCCATCCCGTAATTGAGACCTTGATGTCAGTTGGCGAGGCGTATATCCCCAACGATGTTCGCTTGGATAGCGACAGCCAACAGATAATTATGGTAACGGGGCCCAATATGTCGGGTAAGTCGGCACTCTTGCGCCAAACAGCACTCATTGTATTGATGGCGCAAATTGGCTCGTTTGTCCCTGCCGAGAGTGCGCATATTGGCATTGTGGATAAGATTTTCACACGTGTCGGGGCGTCGGATAACATCTCGCAGGGCGAATCTACCTTTATGGTTGAGATGTTGGAGTCGGCGAGCATCCTAAATAATATCTCTGAGCGTAGCCTTGTTCTGTTGGATGAGATTGGTCGTGGCACGAGCACCTATGATGGTATCTCGATTGCGTGGGCGATGGTTGAATATCTGCATAACAACCCTTCGGCACGAGCTAAGACACTATTCGCCACCCACTACCACGAGCTAAACGAGATGGAGCAGGTGTGTGAAAGAGTCAAGAATTACCACGTCTCGGTGCGTGAGGATGGGCGCAAAATCATCTTTTTACGTCGTTTAGAGCGTGGTGGTACGGAGCACTCGTTTGGTATCCACGTGGCACGTATGGCGGGTATGCCGTGTCAGATTGTGGAGCGTGCCGAAGAGATTATGCATAGTTTAGAGCGTGCCTATGGCAACAATGATATTGCGGCTCGAGGCTCCGAGAAGCAGAAAAAAGGGGCGCTAAAGGGGTCAAAAAAGTGCGTTGAGGTGCAAAAGGCGATGGTCGAGGCGGAGCTATCGCCCACGATGCAACTATCGATGTTTCAGTTGGACGACCCAGTTCTAATTCAAATACGTGACCAAATCAAGGGGCTTGATATAAACTCACTAACCCCCATTGAGGCGCTGAATAAACTGAACGAAATCAAAAAAATCACTGGATTGTAAGAGTGTGTCTAACGGCTCACTTTTCGCTTGGACGAGCACGCCTAACGGCTCACTTTTCGTACATCCCTTGCGTCTGAAATCCTCACATACTTTAGTGTGCTGCGGTTTCACCCCCTGCACGATGCACAAAAATTGACCCATTATTCACTCTCGTGCCCACTTATTCTCTTTTATTATTTGTAATCAGTAGTGATGCGTTAAGTTCCATTTTATTTGTATAATACACTGATTAATAGTGATTTGCGAGTCTGTCTGTAGTAGATGATTTGATTGTGAGATTCAGTTTCCGTCATTGCGGGCTTGACCCGCAATCTCATAAAAAGAGCTGATAATTAGAGTGTTGAGATTGCGGATCAAGCCCGCAATGACGAGGTGGGAGCTTTAATACATCACTAATAATTTGTAATATATTATATATAGGTATAAAAAAGTTGCAAGCACTGATGCAACGTTTTCCATTTTGTTGCGTATTAAGGGTAGAGTGAAGAGATAAAATGGAGCCAAACAGACTACATATAATAGTTAAAGGGTGTGCACGAGGGGACTCCTCAGCACAGATGGAGCTCTATAACCACTTCGCTCAGCGCATATTTAATGCATCACTTCGTGTTGTGCGCCAAAGCGACGAGGCCGAAGAGATTACGCACGACAGCTTTATAAAGCTCTTCGATCGAATTGCGAGCTTCGTGGGGCGTGAAGCGACAATTTATGCGTGGCTAAGACGGGTAGCAGTTAATGCCTCGATAGATGCTATACGGCGCCGAGCAAAGCTATCGATTGTCGATTGCGAGCAGTTGCCCGATATGGAGGAGGATGAGAGTGTTGAGTATCCATCACCAAGAGTTGTGCATAGAGTAATCGATTCGCTGCCTGAGGGTTATCGCTTGGTGATGGTATTGAAATTAATTGAGGGGCTATCCTCTGCCGAGATAGGCGAGCGGCTACAAATCTCGCCAACAACAGTGCGATCGCAATTTATGCGGGCACGACAAAGAGTTATTCAAGAGTTAAAAGCAGTGAGTTATGAAGGATCTTAATGATAGGGTAGTAGACTCCTTTAAGGAGGTTGAGATGCCAAAGGGGCACAGCGAACGCTTCTCTCAACGACTCAAGGCGCACAACAAAGAGCGTACACGAACAAGAAAAATTGGTAGAGTGATAGCCTTTGCGGGCTCTATTGCAGCGTCGATAACAATTTTGTGTACAATATTTTTGGTCGATGACATCTTGCCTCAGAGCGAGGAGCTGACCGCTGCTGATATTGAGTTGCGTGAACTAATCGACTACTCCGATAGCAGGCTCTTTACGCTCAAAGAGAGCATCTTGGCTCAGGCGGCAGTGAAGTTGGATGATGAACAATTTGCTGATCTGCAGAGCGAACTAACCACAATTATTCGAGATTATGAGCATCTAAAGCATCAAAGGCAATATATGCAGAGCGACAAATTTAAGTGGAGTCTATACCAAACCAGCGAGTTGAGTCTATCGGCGATGGGCTATATTGAGAGTGGGTTAGCGATGAATTATTAAATTTTTAAAGGATAGTTATGAAGAGGTTTATATTATTTACCGTGCTGTTGGTCACTGTGTGCGCCACAGCCCTTGCCGAGCGACTGCCCTATGAGGCGAGCCGCACCGAACGAAAGCAGTTTGGCTGCTATGATGACGTTGCGCTCTACGTCACAAATAAGTATGGCGATATCGATATTGTCACAGCTGATGTAAAGCAGGTTGAGGTCACAATCGATATTAAGGTTAAAGCCAAGCGTGAAGGTGATGCTAAGGAACTTTTGGACGATATTCATATCGCCTTCAATGCAACTAAAAGTGAGGTGCGCCTTGCGACCGAGTTTCCGAAGTCGTGGAAGAACTCATCGGTTGAGGTAAACTACACGATTGTAGCCCCAAAAGGTTACGCCCCGACGCTAAAAAATATGTATGGTAACATTACTCTGAGCGCTGTAACGGCCGATGCAAGTGTTGATATTCGTTATGGCAACTTGGTGGCATCATCGATGATGGGGCGTACGGAGGTTATCTCAAAGTATGGCAATACAACCATCGATGGCTTTGCAGAGCTCCACGTCGATGGCGGATATGGTAATATCGAGTTGGAAGAGGGACGAAACCTCACTCTCGAAGTTGGTTATGGCAACCTTACAGTCGATGGCATCGAGCGCATTGATATTGGCGACTTTGCCTATGGTAATGTGAATGTTAAGGGGCTAAAAAAGAGCTTTGATTGTGATGAAATCGCCTATTCGGGTCTGAAAATTAGCTGTGAAGAGGGCATTGAGCGTATCCAAATACCCGATGGGAGGTATCTATCGTCAGCAGCAATATATTTGGCGAAGAACCAAAAATTTAAGGGTAGCATTTCGGTTTCTTATGGCGAGCTGAAGTTCGATAAGCTCTTCGATTGCGCATATCGCAATGTTGAGACGGATGGCGGTCGATTTAGTGCCGATGTATCAAATGTTGATGATGCTATGCAGGGGGCATATATTGATATTGCCCTGCGCTATACATCCCTAAAAATTGAGGCAAGAGAGTAGATAATATCAATAAAGATAGAAAATGAGAGAGTTTAGTGTAATATTATTGGCAGCAACCCTTTTTGTAGGCTTTGCAACGCCAACCCAAGCGCAAGAGGCAGTGACTACAACCGAAACATCTACCAAAATAACTGCTGAAACAGATAGCAAACCAGAAAAGAGTTTTGACACCTTCAGAACCGAATTTTTTGATTATGCCACTCTAAGCAATATTTGGAAGACGACAGAAGAGAAGAAAAATAGATATAATGGCAACTGGGGCGGTATAAATATTGGCTTTGCAAATACAACTCTTAGTGGCTCAGATGCCGACTTTTCGTGGAGCGGCTCGACAGTATTTGCGTGGAACTTTTTTGAAACGGATGTCCCATTTAATAAGCGCAAAACCACAGGTCTTACCTTAGGTTTAGGTCTTGAATACCAGCGTTTTAGATTTGCTAACGATCATCTCTCATTTGTCAATGAGGGTGGTATAACCTCCACCTATTCGCTCGATAGCGATATGGATATTCGTCGCAGTGTATTCAAAAATCTATACTTGACCGTGCCTGCAATCGTTGGTGTTACTGTGGGTAAATTTAACATTGGCGCCGGCCTAATCGGTGGCGTGCGCCTGCACACCAAGACCAAAGTGGTCTACGATTTAGATGGCGATAAGCGCAAGCTAAAGGATACGAATAACTACAATATGCTACCCGTAAAGGTCGATGCAACTCTGCGTCTTCGCTATGGAAGTGTCAGCATCTATGCCAACTACACCCTTACAGACGCCTTTGAGTCGGGCAAGGGACCACAATTTGCGCCATTTACCGTTGGAATAGGTTTTGGCGACTAAAAAAGTGGGCGAATTTGCAAACTAAAAATAGAGAGGTGTCTTACCATTGCGGTAAAACACCTCTCTATTTTATGAGAACCACTAAAACCAGCTAAAGAAGTTTCTTGCGACAGTGAATATAACCGTAATGGCGAGCAAGAGGTAGATAGCTCGTGAGCCGAAGAGTAGTTTGCGCCACTTGACAGCTGTGGGGTGTGGCTCTTTGACCACCCGAAAATAGTACATAGAGCAGAAGAGCGCCCCAACGTATGGTATTAATACCACCAAGAGGGCATTCATCCGTAGGGCCTCTACGAATTGCAGGTTCAAAAGGTGGTGCACAGCTCGTTGCGATCCGCATCCGCTACACTCAACGTCTAACAGTGTGATTGATGGGCACTTAGGGAAAATGGCACTCTCCGCAGGCGATACATTTTTATATAGGACAACAGCCGAGATTGCCACAACTAAGATGGCAGCAGCGACTATTAAATCCCTTCGAATACCTCCTCCCACTGTTCGATGGTCATTGAGTCGGCCATTACCATAATCATAATAAAGCCAAAATAGGCAACAGCGAATAGCAAAATCGAAGCAGCAGCCAAGATAGACCACATTTTAGCCTTTTCTGAGTAGTGTTTAGCCTGTGCCACCTGTCCCCTATAAAATAGCGACTCGACCTGTGCAGCATAGACAATGGCGGGTATTCCAAATGGTGTACAGCAAAAAATTGTCGTAAGAATTGCCCACACTAAGTGCGTTGGTGGAGGTGTAGATTGTGGTGTGCCTTGAGTGTTTTGTGCGCTTTGGGTGCTTTGAGTCTCGGTCATCTTATTGTCGATTTAAGAATTTATATTGAAATAGTAGCATATACACCAACGCTACAGATATATAGGCGTCGGCAAGGTTGAAAATCGCACCGAAGAAGTAGTTGCGAGAATCGACCAAAAAGCTCAAGAAACTTGGTACATTATCCCATTTAAATAGCGGGAAATAGAACATATCAACCACTTTGCCCATCATAAATGGTGCATAGCTACCGCCAAAGTGCGCCACCGATAGAGGTGTCGATTGCGAGAATATTAAGCCATAAAATGCACTATCAATCACATTGCCAATCGCACCAGCAAGTATCAAGGCTGCCCCAACAAAGACGCCTTTGGGTGTTGTTGCACTCCCCCTGCGTGATAGCCTAACGATGAACCAGCCGAGTCCACAAATTAGCACTATACGGAATATGCTTAACAACAATTTACCCCAGTCAAAGCCTCCGTTGGACGCAATTTGCATCCCAAACGCAGCGCCATTATTTTCGATAAATCGTAGTTGAAACCACTCGGGGAAGACAATTATCGCCTCGTCAAGATGCATATTTGTCTTGATCCAAATCTTCAGAACTTGGTCTGCGATGACCAAGATAGTAACCAATATCGCAATATTTCTAACTCTCATTTTCAAAACTGTTTGCCACAAAAGTAGTAAAAATAATTCTTTATCTCCAATTTGCAACCCAATTTTAGTGTTGATTCTACAGATCCTCTTATATTATATATAGGTATAGGGGCAACTTTAACTTTTTTTTGAAAAAATTGCACAGATAATTTGTAACTAAAGAAAAAGTGCATATATTTGCATCCGCATTTGAGAAAAAACGGTGCTTTAATTTTAGATTTTAACCTTGATTATTTGGGTTGAGTTGTGTTGAAGAGGGTTTTTGATGAAGTTGCAAAGTTCTTAAGGGTTTTTGGATTGTTTGTTTTTTTGGTTTGTTCTTCGGTGACGAAAAATAAAGTTGAAAAATATTTCAAAAAGATTTGGTGGATAAAAAAAAACCACTTATCTTTGCAGTCCGATTTGTAAGGATTACTTACAAAACTCGCAAGAGATGGTTCTTTGATTTACTGGTTATTTTAAGAGAAAAGAGAATGTAGTATTTATCTGTCAATTTCCTTTTTTAAGGAGAAAAAGAAGCAGTCAGGACTCTAACAAAACAAAAAATTAATTATAATGGAGAGTTTGATCCTGGCTCAGGATGAACGCTA
>CAYJJV010000002.1:0-53836 GCA_964370585.1 uncultured Alistipes sp.
TCCTGGTGGCACCACTCGAAAAGCCCGAAGATTTTGTCTTCGGGCTTTTTTGTTGGTTTACTCTGGTTAAAGGTGATGGACAATTTTGTCTTTGGGTGTTTTGTTTTTTTATTATTAGTTATTAGTGATGCGTTAAAGATCCTACCTCGTCATTGCGGGCTTGACCCGCAATCTCAACGCTCTAATTATCAGCTCTTTTTATGAGATTGCGGATCAAGTCCGCAATGACCTATACTGAATTTCATAATCAAATCGTTTACTGTAAATAACTACACAAGTTGCTATTAATCATCATATTATGTAAATAAAATAAAACTTAACGCATCACTACTGTTTTTACGCCAATTCTGTTCCCAATAGTTACACAAACCCCCGAGATGTTAATCAACATCTCGGGGGTAGTTCATTAAACCCACTCCTTGAGTAGTGGGGCTATGCAGTGCACCTACTTCACATACTTATCTAACCATCCAAAGAACTCACGGTTCCAGACCAGCGAGTTTTGGGGCTTGAAGACTTGGTGTGCCTCATTCTCGAAGCTAACCAAGCGTGAGGGTAGACCCTGAAGGCGGGCTGCCGTGAAGGCCTCCAGACTCTGAGAGTAGGGTATGCGGTAGTCATACTCGCCCGTTATGATTAGCATAGGGGTGTCCCACGACTCAACAAATTTGTGTGGCGAATTGGCATACGAACGCTGTGCTGTGGCATTATCTTTATCCCAGTATGCGCCCCCATAGTCGTTATTGACAAAGAATAACTCTTCGGTGTGGCCATACATCGACTCGAAGTTAAAGATACCGCAGTGCGAGATGAACGCCTTGAAGCGCTTATCGTGATGCCCTGCCAAGTAGTAGACCGAATAGCCGCCATACGATGCACCCACGCACCCCATACGCTCCTCATCAGCCCACTTCTCCTTAGCCACAAAGTCCACAGCCGAGAGGTAGTCACGAATATTTTGACCTGAGTAGTCGCCCGAGATTTGGTCTAACCACTCCTGCCCAAATGATGGCAAGCCACGACGGTTAGGAGCCACGACAATGTAGCCCTGTGCTGCCATTAGTTGGAAGTTCCAGCGGTAGCTCCAGAATTGCGAAACTACGCTCTGAGGGCCACCCTGACAGTATAGCAGAACGGGATATTTTTTATTCTCATCAAAGTCGGGGGGCAGAACAACCCACGTAAGCATCTCTTTATTGTCGGTGGTGGGAACCATATATTCACGCACCTCGCCCATAGGGATTTTATCATATATATGCTCATTGACGAACGATATCTGCTTCAAATCGCCATTTTTAATATCGACCGTAAATAGTTCGGTTGCCATCGTGAGCTTGGTTAGCTCAGCAACCACACAATCGCCCACCATCGTAAATGAGTTAATGTCGTGTTTGCCCTCAGTTACGACCTTCACAACGCCACCCGATGCTGGCACACGGCAGATTTGGTGTGTAGCACGAATTGGCGAGATGAACCACACCATATCCTCGCCTTGCCACACAACGTTTTGGGCGTTGTAGTCAAACGATTTGGTTAAATCACGCATCGTGCCGCTCTCGAATGAGTAGACAAACAGACGTGACTTGTCCGACTCGTTGCCCGCACGACGTTGTGAGCTGAATGCTAACATCTTGTCGTTGGGCGAGAAGACGGGGTACTTATCATATCCGTGTAGGTTGGTCAAAACGCCATCCACCTTAGCCCCCTTGCAGATGTTGGTTGTCTTGTCGCTCTGAAGATCATATATATATATGTCCGAGTCGGTGGATTGGGCATATTCGGCTCCCGTAAGTGGCTTGCAGGTGTATGCAATGGCGCTCGAAGAGTTGTTCCACGCTATCTCACCCATACTAAAGTAGGGCGATAGTGGGGTATCGTAGGGGGCATCGGCACCGATAATATCCTTGCCTTCGCCAATCTTTTTGTTATCCATCTGAGCAACGAAGATGTGAAGGTGCGATCCATCATCCCACGCATCCCAGTGGCGAACCATCAAATCGTCATATATGCGTGCTTTGGATTTGTCCATATCCTCGTAAATTTCGGATGATGCACGCTTCTCGACCTTTACGCTCGCCACATACCAAACAGCCTCTTCGTTGGGAGCTATGCCATACCCTTCGATGCCACCCTCAACATTGGATAGTTGAAGTGCATTGCCGCCATCTGAGTTCATACGCCAAATCTGCATCGAGCCCGAGCGTGGCGATAGGAAGTATATCTGCGAGCCATCTGAACTCCACTGTGGCGATACAGAGCTTGACGAGAGGTCAGTTAGGCGTGTGGGGGTCTTGGTGGCTATATCCTCCACCCAAATAGTTGTTACGCCACGATTCTCGGCCATACTATAATCGGTCTGTGTGTATAGTACACTCTTAGCATCGGGCGAGAGTGATGAGGAGCCGATGCGGCTCATCTTCCACATAACCTCTGGGGTGAGAATCTTGGCTGAAATCTCATCAGGGGTCAAAGAGTTGTCAATCGTTAGCGGTTCGTTGAGGCTATCACACGCCCCAAGAGCAAGTGCTGCTATTGCCATAGTGAGGATAATTTTTTTCATTTTTTTGAGGTTTTTCTTATTTATTCACTTAATTTTGTCCTTCAAAGTATATTAACGATGTCTACAACAATATTTTTTGCAGATTCAACGCTTATTTTTAGCGATATAGCACCTAAGGGCGATTGGCACATAATCTCATCGCCCACCCCCGATGCCATAACTCGGGACAAGATAGTGAAAATTATCGAAAGCAACAAATTGGTGGCTCTAATCGACCCCGATTGGGAGGCGCTATACGATAGATTTTGCAGTGAGTTTATCTCTGTCGAGGCGGCAGGAGGTGTGGTTGAAAATGGTGTAGGGGAGCGCTTGATGATAGTGCGTAATTCTCGTTGGGATCTACCAAAAGGGCATTTAGAGCGGGGGGAGAGCATCGCCCAGTGTGCTGTGCGTGAGATAGCAGAAGAGACGGGTGTCGAGGCTGTGGTAGAGCGTGAGTTGTGCCAAACCCTACACGCCTACTCGATGCGTGGGCGTTGGGAGCTAAAGCGTACACATTGGTTTTTGATGCGCTCGCAGGGCGAACAGCAACTCACTGCACAATCCGAAGAGGGTATCGTTGAGGTGGTGTGGTGTAGCGCTGAGAGGGTGGCGCAAAATCTTGAGCGTACCTATCCCACGATTAGATATGTGATGGGGGTGTTGTAGCTACTTGCCTCCCTCGCTGTTGTAAATCTCTGAAAATCGACTGTATAGCTCCTCTGAATTCTCGATTAAGGCACGCAATAGCTCTAAGCGTTCGGCATTTTTGGAGTAGGGAATCCACAATTTAAGATAACCATTTTTGCCATACTTATTGGTCAAGTGGGCTGTAAAGCGCTCAAAATGTTGCTCTTTGGTGGCGGTAGGGTTGCGCTCCAAGCCATACTGCACTGTGCGACGAAGTGTAATTTCGGGCGATATGATACGGTCTGCCTCCGCCACAATTTTACCGTAGATTGTGCGTGGCTCGCCCGCAGCCGATGCACGATGATCCTCAATGGCGTCACGCATCGTTTGGCGCTCAGTTTTGGTAAAGTGCTCAGCGATAAATCTATCCGTCATCAAAATCTCGCCCGAGACGATATGGTGGCGCTCACGCCCTTCGCACAAGCCAACATCGTGAAACGCCGCCACAACATATACCATCCTCTCATCCACATCATAGTGCGTGGCGAGCTGTGCGCTCTCCGAGATTACCGTCTGGGCGTGGTCCGTGTTGTGAGCCTTGTCAAACGAGGCGTAGAGGGGCAAAATATGCTCCTCGATATAGTTTTTGAGTTTGGGCTCTATCATCTTACTGTTGAGGTGCTGAGTTCAGAGCCATCGCAATCCCTTCGGCCATCTGGTCTAAGGCGCCCTGTAGTTTGTTGCCAATCATCATCTTCATCATCATATTAAGCTCGGCCTGCACAACCAATCGTAGGCGTGTGTCGTAGGCATCCACGCTGTGAAGCTGTATCCAAAACGAAAAGTCGATGGGTATGCCCCCATCGTCACCCACAATCTTGATATGTTTGGGCTCGACCCTCTCCTCGATACGTAACTTTACGGTAAAGCCCTTAGCCTTAAACGAGCAGCTATCTTCTGTTGCCTGCCACTCCTCTACCTTGTCTGCAAGCGCTGGCGTTAGGGCGTCAAATCGACTTATCGCTGCGAAGACCTGCTCGGCAGGGCGTTCGATTTTCTGTTGTTTAGAAATATACTCCTTCATATTTATATAATAACCATTTTACATCTATCTAACAAGTCTGAATAGCAAGTCATCTTTACCACCTCCCTTGCGCCTGAAATCCTCACATACTTGAGTATGCTGCGGTTTCAGCCACAGCACGAGGCGGCAAATATACTCTTGCTATTCAAACTCCTCGTATTGGTAGGTTTTTTCAAATTGTTGCTAATGCATCAAAGCTCCTGTTGCGTCATTGTCATTGTCATTGTCATTGTCATTGTCGTCTGTCGTCATTGCGGGCTTGACCCGAAATCTCATTCACAGCCCTCTTTAGCAGAGATTGCGGGTCAAGCCCGCAATGACGATACTTTACACGGTGACAAAACCTTAAAATTAACGAATTGGCACTATTTTATTCAAACTCTGCGTATTGGAGGGTTTTTGTCTATTCAAATGTAAAAACTCGTCCAGTCGATGCCACAACCTCAATTTTGACCTCCATAACATTGTCGGGCAGAAGAGCCTCAACCTTCTCAGGCCACTCCACAAGACACAAATTCCCCGAATAAAAATACTCCTCATAGCCAAAATCATACGCCTCACGAAGCGAGTCGATGCGATAAAAATCAAAGTGATAGATGGGCTCTTTCGAAGCGCCAACATATTCATTGATAATGGCAAAGGTGGGACTTGTAACCCTATCCATAGAGCCTGCCTGAGCCACAATACGTGTTATGAGTGTGGTCTTGCCACCACCCATCTCGCCTCGAAACACTATTATGTTTCTATCGCCACGAGCCTCTAATATCGCCTTAGCAACATCTGTCAATCTCTCTAATGAGTGTACCTCTATTCTCTGTGTCATCTTCTATTTTGGGTTTAAAACTATATATGGAACAATCATCTCCTCCATCGAGATGCCACCGTGCTGGAAGGTGTCACGATAGTATCTAATGTGGCGATTTGCATCGTTGTTATATATCAAAAAGTTAGAGTTGTATGCAAAGATATAGGTCGAGGTTAAATTGCTCGATGGTAGCTGTATATCTTCGGGGCGCAGAACCTCATAGACATCCTTTGCATTGTATGCCAAGTTGCGCCCAGTCTTATACCTGAGGTTGGTCGAGGTCTGCTTATCGCCCGTCACCTTAACGGGGTTATCAACTCGAATTGTGCCGTGATCCGAAGTTATGATGACCGTATGCCCACGCTTGGCCAATAGCTTGAGTATAGTATATAGGTCGGAGTGCTCGAACCACGAGCGTGTCAAGGAGCGAAACGCAGCATCATCCTCCGTTAGGTCACGAATGATGTTGGTTTCGGTGCGGGCGTGCGATAGAATGTCCAAGAAGTTGTAGACGATGACCGAGAAGTCAGCGTCGTATACTCTATCCATATTATCTAAGAGTTTACGCCCCTGCTCGGTGCGAACCAGCTTGTCGAAGGAGAACTTCCAATTTTTGCCGTTTTGTGTCATCAGACGCTTCAAAAACTCCTCTTCGTATTGATTTTTGCCCCCATCTTCGTGGTCGTGCAGCCACTTTTCGGGCATTAGCTTATCGATCGATAGCGGCATCAGGCCTGCAAATATGGCGTTACGAGCATACTGCGTGGCGGTGGGCAAGATTGCACAATATAGGTCATCCTGAGCTACATCATAGTAGCCTCTGAGTGCCGAGCTAACCACTCGCCACTGATCATAACGGAAGTTGTCGATTAGAAGTAGCGTAGTCTTTTTTTTCTGTTCGACAATCGGGAATACATTGTTGCGCATCAAGTTGTGCGACATCATTGGGCTATCGTCACTACGTTTATTTATCCAGTTGTAGTAGTTGCGACGCACAAATTTGCAGAACTCTTGGTTCGCCTCCTTCTTTTGATAGTCAAGCACCTCCTTGATGCTCCTGTCCGAAGAGTCCGAGAGCTCAATCTCCCACGCTGTGAGTTTGCGGTATATCGAGCACCAATCTGCAAAGTTATCAGCCATCTGGAGCGAAGAGCTGATGCGCCCAAATTCGGAGCGGTAGTCTGCAGTGGATTGCTCTGTAACTAACTGCTCGGAGTGCAGAATCTTCTTGATAGATAGTAAGACTTGGTTGGGATTGACAGGTTTTATGAGGTAGTCGGCAATTTTTGAGCCCACCGCCTTATCCATAATATTCTCCTCTTCACTCTTAGTTACCATAATAACGGGAGTTGTAGGGCACGCCTCCTTGATTTTGGGTAGAGTCTCCAAACCAGTCATACCGGGCATCATCTCATCCAAAATTATAAGGTCGAAGGTCTGACTTGTAGCCATATCGATAGCATCGTATCCATTATTACAGCACTCAACACTATACCCCTTCTGCTTCAAAAATAGAACGTGTGGCTTTAGTAGATCCACCTCGTCGTCTACCCAAAGAATCTTAATCATACGAAAATCAAAATTTTAAGTTTGCAAAAATATAAATTATAATGGTTAAACGCAAAAAAATAGCACTTTATTAGAGTTTCTTTCAACTTTTGCTTGGTATTTGTATTAATTCACTGCATTACAGAGGTTAAAATGAGAAAAAAGTGAAAAAAAATTGGTAATTGTTGGTAGATATATAAATAAAGCGTATATTTGCACACTAAAATCGTGTAAAAACTTAATTTAAAATAATATAATATTATGACAAAGGCAGATATTGTAAATGAGATTGCCAAGAGCACGGGCGTTGAGAAGGTGCAAGTGCAGGCTGTTGTAGAGGCTTTTATGGATAGCGTAAAGGCATCATTGACGGATAATACAAACGTGTATCTACGTGGTTTCGGTAGCTTTATCGTGAAAAAACGTGCACAGAAGGTAGCTCGTAACATCTCGAAGAACACTACAATCACAATCCCAGAGCACAACATTCCAGCTTTCAAGCCTGCGAAGAGCTTTGTGGCGAAGATGAAATAATTTTTAAAACCATTAATACATACAACTATGCCAAACGGAAAGAAGCATAAGCGACACAAAATGGCTACTCACAAGCGCAAGAAGCGTCTTCGTAAGAATCGCCACAAGAAGAAATAGGCGTAGGAGAGGATATAACTCCCCTATGGCACTCACAAATGCTAAGGTGAAAGTTAAAGCTAAAAGGGTTACGACTCTTTTAGCTTTACCTATTTTTTAATGTTACAAATTTGGCGAGCAATTAAGTGCACCGCCATTTCGGGGCTACAATGCAAACAGAGCCCAAAAGTTTTGGAGTTAGCTACCACTTCATAGCAAAAAGTAGCAAATTATAAATTACAATCTGTGTCGTAAAGCAGTTCTGAGTGAATGATCTATTTCGAGCGAGAAGATAGAGCGCCGTGCGACACTCAATAATATATGAGTAAAGAGTTAATAATCAAGGTTGATCCAACGGAGGTCTCTATCGCAATGTGCGAAGATAAGACCCTTGCCGAGCTCAATAAGGAGCAGTGTAAGACAGGGTTTGCCGTTGGAGATATATATTTGGGTCGTGTGCGTAAGATTATGCCGGGCCTGAATGCGGCGTTTGTAAATATTGGTCACGAGAAGGATGCCTTTATCCACTATTTGGATCTGGGTAGCCACCTCTCTACGCAGCAGAAGATGTTGTCATCCTACCAACCCGGCAAGCGTGGTTTGCGTGTTGAGAGCATCAAGATGGAGCCTGTGGTGGCGAAGGGTGGCAAGATTGGCGACTACCTGAAGGTGGGCGAAGATATCTTGGTACAGATAGCTAAAGAGGCTATCTCGACCAAAGGTCCACGACTCACGGCAGACATCTCGCTGGCGGGGCGTAATGTGGTTTTGGTACCATTCACCTCGAAGGTATACCTATCGCAGAAGATACGTTCGGCCGAGCAGAAGAAGCGCCTGCGTCAAATAGCATCTGCAATTCTGCCTAAGAATTTTGGTGTGATAATCCGCACAGCGGCAATGGATGCTCGTGATGAGGATATTGAGAATGATATAACAACGCAAATCGAGAGGTGGCGCAAGATGACCTCTTCGATACGTAGAAGCAGTGCCCCAGCGCAGGTAATGAGCGAGTTGGGGCGTGCAAACACCATTATCCGTGACTCGTTGAATGGCTCGTTTAGCCAAATCGTTGTCGATGACGAGGCAATGTATAAGGAGGTGCGCAACTATGTGAAGTTGGTCGATGCCTCGATGACAAAGATTGTCAAGCACTACAAGGGTAGTGAGCCGATATTTGACCACTTCGATATCTCGAAACAGATAAAGTCTTTGTTCGCAAAGTATGTATCGCTAAGGCGTGGAGCCTACCTAATTATCGAGCATACGGAGGCGATGAGCGTTATCGATGTCAATTCGGGGCACCGCACCAAGAGTGAGGATAATCAGGAGCAGACTGCGATGGATGTCAATATGGCAGCTGCAGCGGAGATTGCACGTCAGTTGCGCCTTCGTGATATGGGCGGTATCATAATTATCGACTTTATCGACCTTCACAAGTCATCAAATAAGCAGCAGCTATTGGATGAGATGATTAAGCTAATGGCAACCGATAAGGCGAAGCATACCATCTTGCCAATCACAAAATTTGGTTTGATGCAGATTACTCGTCAGCGTGTGCGCCCAGTGGTAATTGATAGTGTGTCGGATGTCTGCCCAACTTGTAATGGGTCGGGTAAGATTGAGCCTACGGTTGTGTTGGATAAGAAGATTGAGAATCAAATCTCATTCTTAACTCAAGATAGAGGGTGTAAATTCATCAAATTGGTGGTTAGTCCCTATGTTGCAGCATACCTCAAAAAGGGTATTATATCGCTTCGCCGTAGATGGCAGTGGCGCTACAAAACACAGATTCAGATTGCCGAAGATCAGAGTGTTGGCATCATTGATGTGTTGTACCTTGATAAGGGGGGTAAGAATCTGCTAAAGATAAGTCGCAAAAATAGTAAATAGTTCGCCTAAAGATGGCATATGGCAGGGGAGTTATTGACCATAACTAAGAGCTCAAAGGGTGTCGAGCGTCTGTGTGATGCCATAACTGGAGCTAAATCAACCCATCTGTTGGAGGGGCTGACGGGTGGCGCTTTGCCCGTCTACGCTGCTCAGAGTATCAAGCGGTGCGTAGGATGCCATATCTTCATCGCTGAAGACAGAGATTCGGCAGCCTACCTCTTAAATGACCTATATGCGCTCTTGGATGAGAGTCGTGTATACTTCTTCCCGTCGTCATATAAGCGCTCGGTGGCTGTAGGGGGCGAAGATGCAGAAGCTGTTGTGCAACGCACGGCAACCCTCACAGCGCTGCGAGGTGCGGCTGA
This sequence comes from uncultured Alistipes sp., assembly GCA_964370585.1. Taxonomy (GTDB): domain Bacteria; phylum Bacteroidota; class Bacteroidia; order Bacteroidales; family Rikenellaceae; genus Alistipes. Next base: position 9,492 of record CAYJJV010000002.1, read on the forward strand.
GAGGTCAGGAGCAGCAGGAGCGGCAGGAGCGGCAGGAGCGGGGAAAAGAGAATATGTCGTTGTGGTCACATACCCCGAAGCGATAGCTGAGAGGGTCGTTCGTCAAGAGACTATGCAGTGCAGCCTCATCTCGGTGGGGGTTGGCGATACTTTGAGCGTTGAATTTTTGCAAGAGGCGCTCATCGATGCTGCCTTTGAGCGTGTCGATTTTGTCTATGAGCCGGGTCAATACTCCATTCGTGGTGGTATTATTGATATATTCTCCTACTCGGAATCTCGCCCCTATCGTATCGATATGTTTGGCGATGAGGTGGAGTCTATTCGCCGTTTTAATATCTCATCTCAGTTATCAACCGAGCGCTTGGAGCGTGTCGATATTGTGCCACGTTTAGAGGCTGGAGGGGATTCATCAATGGTCTCGATAGTTGAGTTTGCGGGTGTGGATGCACGCCTATGGCTCTACGATGCAGATTTTGTTGTGCGCCGTGTGGATGAGGTGCACAAAAAGGTAAACAAGGATATTGTACTCTCTTCAGAGCGGGGGGCAAAGATTATGGGGGCGGAGGAGCTTTTGAAGAGCATCGAGAGCAACCAAATTTTTCTGTTGCGTGATACACTTGCCAAACGCAAGGCGGATGCAAAAATTGAGTTCTCGACCACGCCACAGCCTAAGTTCAACAAAAATTTTGAGATGTTGGCCGATGACCTCATCCGCAACACATTGAGAGGTTATGCCACATATATCCTCTCGGAGAACAGACTACAAATCGAGCGCTTGGAGAATATTTTTCACCAAATTGGACGAGGTCAGGTGGAGATTAAGTCGCTCCCATTGACCCTACACGAGGGGTTTGTGGATAACGATATGAAGGTGTGCCTATACACCGACCACCAAATCTTCGATAGGTATCAACGCTACCGAATAAATGGAGGTCTGAAGCGTGACGAGCAGATGACCATTGCCGAACTCAATGAGTTGCGTGTGGGTGACTATGTTGTTCATATCGATCACGGTGTGGGGCGCTTTGATGGGTTAATTAAGCTCAACGAGGGTGGCAAGATGCGTGAGGCTATCAAGTTGGTATATAGTGGTGGCGATGTACTATTTGTCAATATCCACTCTCTGCACCGCATCTCACGCTATAAATCGGGCGATGGCGAGCCACCAAAGGTCTATAAGTTGGGGGGTGGCGCTTGGGCAAAGATTAAAAATGCCACTAAGAAGGCGGTCAAGGATATATCTCGTGAACTCATTGCACTCTACGCCAAGCGTAAGGCGAGCGAGGGTTTTGCCTTCTCCGAAGATGGCTACCTGCAACAGGAGCTTGAGGCTTCGTTCGAGTGGGAGCCAACGCCCGACCAAGAGAGCACGGTCGAGGCCGTTAAGCGAGATATGGAGTCTACACAACCGATGGATAGGTTGGTGTGTGGAGATGTGGGCTTTGGAAAGACCGAAGTTGCTATGCGTGCAGCATTTAAGGCTGTGACCGATGGCAAGCAGGTGGCGGTTCTGGTGCCTACGACCATCTTGGCGATGCAGCACTATCGCTCATTTAGCCGCCGTATGCGTGACTTCCCGGTGCGCATCGAGTATATCAACCGCAAGCGCTCAGCAAAGGATTTAAAACAGATAGCCGAAGAGCTAAAGGCGGGGCGCATAGATATATTAATAGGTACGCACAAGATGCTGGGCAAGGGTATCGAGTTCCGTGATTTGGGCTTGTTTATCGTGGATGAGGAGCAGAAATTTGGCGTGGCGGCAAAAGAGAAGCTAACTCAGATGCGTGTCTCGGTCGATACGCTCACACTCACGGCAACGCCAATTCCGAGAACGTTGCAGTTCTCGATTATGGGCTCACGTGATTTGTCGGTCATCTCGACCCCACCACCCAACCGTCAGCCCATTCAGACCGAGTCGCACGCCTTCTCGGAGGATATTATTCGTGAAGCGATAGATTTTGAGCTACAACGTGGCGGTCAGGTCTACTTTATTCACAACAAGATTGACGATATGCTCACAATTCAGGGTATGATTACTCGTTTGTGCCCAACAGCACGTGTGGGTGTGGGGCACGGACGCTTGACGGCCGAGAAGTTGGAGAAGCTGATAATGGACTTTATATATGGAGAGTTTGATGTTCTTTTATCGACTACGATTGTCGAGAATGGCATCGATATTCCCAACGCCAACACAATCATAATAGATGGGGCGCAGAACTTTGGTCTGAGCGATCTACACCAACTTCGTGGGCGTGTGGGGCGTAGCGATAGAAAGGGGTACTGCTACCTTTTATCGCCACCCGATGAGTTGCTCACACAAGATGCTCGCCGCCGTTTGCGTGCCATCGAGGAGTTCTCCGACTTAGGTTCGGGCTTCAACATTGCGATGCAGGATTTAGATATTCGTGGGGCGGGTAATCTGTTGGGTGCCGAGCAGAGCGGTTTTATTGCCGATATTGGCTTTGAGACCTACCAAAAGATTATGAATGAAGCGATTGCCGAGTTGCGAGCCGAAGGTTTGGATGTGGCATCGATGAGCGATGAGGAGCAGGGTGTGGTCAATAAAATCTCGTTTGTGGATGATGCCCATATCGATGTCGATGTTGAGGTGGGCTTGCCCGATGCCTATGTTAGCTATCAGGCGGAGCGCTTGAAGTTATATCGAGAGTTGGACTCTCTAAGTAGTGAGGAGGAGCTACAAGGCTTTGAGAGCCGTTTAGTCGATAGATTTGGAGCGTTGCCCGAGCCAACGAAGGAGCTGTTGGATGTGGTACGCCTGCGTTGGGAGGCGATACGTCTGGGTGTGGAGCGTGTGAAGGTCAAAAATGGCTTGATGATACTCCATTTTGTCGGGGATAACTCCTCGCCACTATTTCAGAGTGACACCTTTAGGACTATGTTACAGAGAGTTACACAAAACCCCAACAGATTTGTCCTAAAACAGCACAATAATCACTTGGCAATGACCGTTAGGCAAATCGGGGGGATAACTGATGGGTATAAAACGTTGCGAGCATTATGAATCTAATAGTCGATATTGGTAATACATTTATAAAGGTTGCGCTCTTTAACGAAGGTGAATTTGTGCGTGATTTTACCTCTGAGCGCCTACACGCATCGACTCTGAAGGAGTTTTTGGGGGATGTAGAGCCCGAGCGTGCCATTATCTGCTCGACAAGGCGAGATATGGATGAGATGGCGGCTATTGTAGATGAGGTGTGCAGTGATATCTTGTTATTTGATTGGAAGAGCCCTTTGCCAATCAAAAATGGCTATAAAACCCCCGAAACATTGGGGGGTGATAGAGTTGCGGCGGCAGTTGGTGCTACGGTGCTATATCCGCATAGAGCATCGCTGATTGTCGATTTTGGCACAGCCGTAACCATCGACTATGTGGATGCAGAGGGGGTGTATCGTGGTGGCGTTATCTCGCTTGGTATGGGTTCACGCTTTCGGGCGCTGCACGACTATACGGCACGCCTGCCAATCTGCTCGGCAAGTGATGGGCAGGGGCTGCAGGGGGTGACAACTCGTGAGGCGATCGAATTGGGTGTTATGAACTCGCTAACATTCGAAATTGAGGGGTATATTTCACGAATGAGAGCGAAAAATGAGGATTTATTGATAATTTTTACGGGTGGAGATGCAAAAAACTTTGATAAACGAATTAAAAATGCGATATTTGCAACTTCGAACCTTGTGTTGGTAGGGTTGAATAAAATTTTAGAGTATAATGCAGATAAATAGAGCTTTGGTTAGGGTTATCTTGGTGGTGGCGGTTATGTTGCCCCTAACCCTTGTGGCGCAGACAAGTAGTATAAACGCCTTCTCGCCATACACGATGTATGGAATTGGCGAGGTGAACACTCCCGGAACAATCACAATGCGTTCGATGGGTGGCGCTGGTGTGGCTATGCGTGGTGCTGGCATCGTAAATATGTTAAACCCAGCCGCTTTTAGCGCTGCAGCCCCCAAGAGCTTCCTATTTAACTATGGTATGGAGGGTCAGAACTTCTACAACTCGCAAACGGTTTCGGGCGAAAATAAAAACACCTCATATAATACATTCAACTTTCACGATATATCGTTTCAGGTGCCCGTAACCAAAAATATGGGTTTAGGATTTAGCCTATCACCATATAGTTCGGTGGGGTATCGTATCTCGCATATTGCTGACTACTCGCCAACAGATCCCGTCTGGGGCAATGTGGGTCAAATCCAATACAACTATCAAGGCGAGGGCGATGTTACAGAGGTTAAGTTGGGCGCAGGCTGGGAGGTGGCTAAAAACTTCTCGATTGGTGCAGCAGCCATCTACTATTGGGGGCGTATCGACCGAAATTTTACGATGACACCCATCTCGGTTGTGGGAAGTGGTACATATATCCCAACTTATGGACTTGATAGATACGATATTTCGAGTATCAAGTGGCAGTTAGGTCTGCAGTGGAGCCCAATTTTTACTAATAAGCGTATTCTGACCATAGGTGCTACATATGATTTTGGTGGCGATTTAAAACCAGAGCATAATGGCGAGATTAGCATTGGTGACCTCTTAGGGTCGGTAGTTGAGCAGAATAATGACTACTTGGATTTGGTTCTACCTCAGCAGTTTAATGTCGGTCTACACTACCAGACAAACAACCTAATGGCGGCCATTGACTACACCTTCCAAGATTGGGGCGACAGCAATAATGTGAGCCAAAATACGGGTCTTAATGAGGGTGCAGGGGAGACATTTCGTGTTCAATACATAAATACAAGCACGATCAAAATGGGTGTTGAGTATACCCCTAATAGATACAATGTGCGAAACCCTTTGAGCCGTTGGTCATACAGAGTTGGTTATCGTTATGGCAACTACAACCAGAGCTATGATGGCCACAAAATTGCACAGCACGCAATTACAGCGGGTGTCGGAGTGCCAGTTAAGCTATGGGCAATCTCAGCCATCGACGTAGGCTTTGAGTATGGCCGTAGGGGCTACAACATCGCTGAGAGTGTTGGTTTGGTGCAACAGCAATACTTTAAGTTCTCTCTTGGATTTAAGCTATTTGCTGGAGCCGAAAATGGGGAGTATTGGTTTATGCGACCAAAATATGATTAGAGGTGGCCGAATTAAACGGAGCTGAAGATTTATCCAATAGAAATAATTATTAACATAAACAATTTATATCCAATGAGATCGTTTTTACCACTTTTAACTGTCGTTTTTGCAACTGTGTTGAGTGCAACAGCTGTAGCACAAGATTTTAGCGACCCTAAGTATGCTATTTGGGGTGCCCCTGAAGAGCGTAATGAGAACATCCTAAACAGCAACTTCTTCAAGGAGGCGTATGATAACAAGGACTACAACTCAGCAGCACACTACTTGCAGTTGTTGATTGAGAGGTGTCCAAAGGCGCAAATGTCGCTATACCAGCGTGGTGCTACACTCTACAAGCACAAGATTAACCGTGCAAAGAGCATCGCTGAGAAGAATATGTATGTGGATTCGCTACTTTTGATGTATGATCTTCGTAATGAGCACTTTGGCTCGCATCCAAAGTATGGAACCCCATATATCTTGGATCAGAAGGCTCGTGAATACCTTATCTATAAGCCAAACGACAGAAATGGTATTCGTACGGCCTTCATTGCAGCTATCTCGTCTGCAGCTCAGAATGCATCGCCTGAGACGGTATTGGCATACTTCTCGAACCTTTGTAACGACTATCAAAATACCGATGAGGTTATGCCTGATGAGGTTATTGCTGAGTATGAGCGCTTAGCTCCATACTTTGCCGAAGGTAGCGAAGGATTTGAGTTCAAAGAGCAGTTTGATGCAGCCTTCGGTTTGAGTGGTGCTGCAAATTGTGAGAACTTAGAGAAGCTATTTACAGCTAAGTTGGCAGCTGCTCCAGATGATGAGACTATCATCTCGCAGGCTGTTGCTTTGATGTCGAGAGCTAATTGCGATAGCGATTTCTACCTCAATTTAACTGAGAGATACTACAAACTTGAGCCATCAACACAGACAGCTCTGTTCCTTGCGCAGGCCTTCCAAGCCAAAGGCGAGTATGACAAGGCGGTTTTGTATCTAAGCGAGACTTTGGCTACGGAGCAGGATCCTGCTGAGCGTCAAAAGGTGTATGTTCGTTTGGCACTGATCGAGCTTGTGGCAAATGATATGCGTGGTGCGGCTCTAATGGCACGTGAGGCACGCTCGTTGAATCCTGAGGATGGTGTGCCATACTACATCTTGGCGCAAACATACGCAGCAACAGCTGCTTCGTGTCAGGATTTTGCAGGTCAGGCGGCATTTTGGGCAGCTTACGACACAATGGCAAAGGCTGTGAGCCTACTACCTGAGACATCAGAGTACCTCTCAACAGCGAAGAGCTCTATGGCACAGTTCCGTCAATACTTCCCAACAAAGGAGGAGTGTTTCTTCCAAGAGCTAAAGGCTGGCGATAGCTACACTGTCGAGTGTGGTACAGCATCTGGCATCACAACTACGGTGCGTCTACGCAACTAAATATTAGAGGCGAAAGGATGATAAGGGGCGAAAGGATGATATTGCCGACTTACAAATTATTTAAAATAGCACTCCTCTTTGTGGGGAGTGCTATATTGATATATTCGTGTAGCTCTGAGCAGCAGCAGGAGCTCTCGACGGCGAAAAATGAGTCGTTGATGACCGAGTATAGTGAAGATTTGTCGGTCATAATGTCGGAGAATGGTCGCCGTTCGTTCTTCTTTGAAGCCCCACTTTTGGAGGGCTATACCGAGTTTCGAGAGCCATATCGTGAGTTCCGCAAAGGGGTCAAGATAACAACATATCAGGATGATTCACTCACAACTGTCGATGCCATCTTAACTGCCAACTACGCAATACACTACGATAAACGTGGTTTGTGGGAGGCAAAGGGGGATGTTGTGGTTGAGAAGTCGGATGGTAAAAAACTATTTACCCAGCAACTTTTTTGGGATACAAAAACCAAGCGCATCTACTCAAATGTAGACTCAAAACTTGTCCAGAGCGGTGGCAAAGATGAGTATGTGGGCGAGGGCTTTGAGACCGATGAGGCCTTCACAAATTGGCGTTTTAGGCGTATGAAGGGGCGAATGGAGGTTGAGACTGCCCCCACAACACAACCCGATTCGATTGCCGAAGGTGTGCAGACAGAGAGTGTAGTAGGTGTACAAGATGTAGGGGCGCAAGATGCGCAGCAGACACAAGAAGTTGGAAAACAGAGAGGTGGGCAACTTGCAAAACGCCCGTCGCCAATTCGAAAGAGCCTATCCGACTCTGAAGGGGGTGCACCATTGCAGATAGATGGCGCTACGTTAGATAAGTCTAAAGTGAAATAGATAGCCACGATTGAGTTGATGAGAGATGATTAACAGTTTGATTATCATAGTTATAATGTTGCTCCTATCGGCACTATTTTCGGGAATGGAGATTGCCTTTACGAGTAAGAACCGCCTACGTTTGGAGATGGATCGAAAGAACAATCCATTTTTTGACCGTATTGCGGCGCTATTTTCACGTCGCTCGGGAGAGTATATTACCACAATTTTGGTGGGCAATAACATAGCGTTGGTTATCTATTCATTATCTATGTCGGTGCTTTTACAGAAGCTATACACCGAATTGGGTTGGCAAACGCTCCTGCAGGGCAGTGGCTCGATGCTATTAGATACCCTAATTTCGACCTTGATTATCATCTTCGTGGCGGAGTTTCTGCCAAAGTCTATTTTTCGCATCAACCCCAACTTCTACTACCGCACTTTTGCACCTATCATATACCTATTCTATATAATGTTGTACCCGATTGCTCGCATTGTGACTCTGGTCTCGAAGTTGGCGTTGCGTATTATTGGGCATAAGCCGGCGAGCGAAGATGCGGTTACGAACTTTAGCCGTGAGGATCTCGCCTCGCTGTTGGATGCAGGCAGTCCTGATGCACGCTTGGATAGCGAGAGTGAGTTAAAATTGTTTCAAAATGCGTTGGATTTTGCCGATCAACGTGTGCGTGACTGTATGGTGCCACGTGTTGATATTGAGGCGATTGATATTGAGGATAGCACAATCGAGGTCTTGACTACACGCTTTGTGAAGAGTAAATATTCACGTATCTTCGTCTGGGAGCGTAGCATCGACAACATCATAGGTTATGTCAATACAAAGAGCCTATTTACTCTCCCTAAGAGCGTTAAGGATATTGTAAAGGCGGTCAATTATGTCCCTGAGGCGATGCCTTTGCAGGATCTGTTGAAGAGCTTTATCAAGCACCATAACAACATTGCTGTGGTCATCGACGAGTTTGGTGGCACGGCAGGAATTGTCTCTTTGGAGGATGTCTTGGAGCAGATTTTTGGCGAGATTGAAGATGAGCACGACACTCCCGATAGGACCGAGAAGCAGATTTCGGATAGTGAGTTTGTACTCTCGTGCCGCTTTGAGGTTAAGTATCTCAACGAGCGCTATGCGCTGGGCATCGAGGAGACAAAGGATTACGACACCTTAGCGGGTTTTATCATATACCACTACAACGGCATACCCGCTTCGGGCGAGATTCTGCTTATCGGCAAGTTGCAAATTACAGTCTTGCGTTCGACACGCTCACGTATCGAAATTGCACGTGTGAAGAGGGTGTAGAGCCCTCTTTTTGACGTGATTTGTAGGGTCGTATGTGGTAAAAAAGGTGAAAATATCGCAAATGTGGTAAATTTAGGTGTGATGTTGCGCTGAAATTCCAAATATTTTACTACCTTTGGATGCTAAAAGTGAAACAAAATAATATTAATTAAAATTTATATGGCAAGTTTAAACACTCTACGTACCAAGTTTAGCATAGTGCTCTCAATCGTTATTGCACTGGCTCTCTTGGCATTTATCTTCTCGTTGAAGGCCGAGATGGGCTTTTCGGGTAATGATCCTGAAATTGGGGTAATCGATGGAACCTCAATTAGTTACACTGAGTATGCACGCAACTATGAGTTGGTTAAGAACCAGAACGGCGCATCGGAAAACACCGAAGCTCAAGCAGCTGCTTTGGCAAATGCAACGTGGCAATCGCTTATTGCGAAGTATGTTTTGACCCCTTCGTTCGAGGATTTGGGTCTACGATTCACTGAGGCAGAGCGTGTGGCGATGATGAGCGGTGAAATTGAGTCATCAACATTCTACAACGCATTTGCCTCTCCAGCAACGGGTCAGTATGATATCGATGCTGTGACGCAGTTTTTGGCAGATGCTGAGGTAAATCCTCAATCGGCAGCTTTGTGGCAGCAGCTACAGGAGCAGGCTCGCTTGGAGCGTGAGTTCCAAAAGTATATGGGCTTGGTAAAGGGCGGTGTCTATGTGAACGCTTTGGAGGTGGCTCAAGGAGTTAAGAGTGCCAACAACACATACTCAGGTAAGTGGGTTAGCAAGAAGTACTCTTCGATGCCCGATTCGCTATTCAAGATCACAGAGGGCGACTTGAAGCACTATTATAACAAGAACAAGGAGAGCTTCAAAAAGCTACCTACACGCTCTATCTCATACGTAGTGTTCGATGTTGAGCCAACAGAGGAGGATCTATTGGCAATCGAGAGTGCAGCACGTGAGATGGGTGCTAAATTTGCTGAACAACCAGTATCAGATATTTCACGCTTTATTCGCACAGAGCGCAAAGGCGAGGTCGCAACAACATTCGTGTCAGTTGGACAAATCCCAGCAGAAGAGGCTGAGATTTTGACAGATGGCGAGATGTATGGCCCCGTTTTGAAGAATAACGAGTGGACAATGTCACGTGTGGTAGCTACTAAAACGGCTCCCGACACATTGGGCATCCGCCATATTGTACTACCATTTGGTAGCGACAATTTGGCAGATAGCCTCTTGACAGCTATCAAGGGTGGCGCATCATTTGCCGAAGTGGCAGCTGCGCACTCTATCAATACGGCAAATGCAGCTAACGGTGGCGAGGTTGGTCAAGTGCCATTCTCGGCTCTCTCGGGCGAATTTGCAAATGTTCTATCTAAGGCTAAGAAGGGTAGTGTAGTTAAGGTCGCTGAAGGTGGCGCACTACAAATCATCGAGGTCTACAGTACAACAAAACCAAAGAAACACCTACAAATTGCCACCATTAACTATCCATTGGTAGCATCTGAGGCTACTCGTAATACGGTACACAGTGCAGCGGGTACATTCACCGTTAAGGCTAAGGGTGGCTCGGTTGAGCTATTCAACAAGGTTGCTGGCGAGGAGGCTCTAACACCTCGTGTAGCTACAATCACTGAGGGTGATCGCACGGTTCGTGGCGTTGAGAACTCACGTGAGATGACTCGTTGGGCGTATGGCGCTGAGGTGGGCGAACTATCTGAAATCTTCAAGATGGGGGATAGCTACACTGTAGCAATAGTGACTGATATTAACGATGATGAGTATAGCTCGCTAAAGAGTGTTGAGTCGCAGGTTCGCTCGCAGGTGTTGCGTGATAAGAGGTATGAGGCTATCGTAGCTGAGCTATCGGGTACAACTTTATCTGAGAAGGCGGCAAGCCTCAATGGCGAGGTTGCAGATTTCAAAGATGTCACTTTCGGATCGTTCTACATCGATGGTATTGGTGTTGAGCCACGCCTAATTGGTGCTATCTCGGTGGCTGACAAGGGTGTTGTTTATGGACCAGTGAAGGGGATGTCGGGGGTATATATCTTCGAGGTGGATAACATCGCTGTGGCAGAGAACCAAACCACAGAGGGCGAGAAGGTGCGTGCTAAGGCGACGGCTGAGCGTATGGTACAGCAGTTTGTGATGCCAGCCGTGCAACAGATGGCCGAAATTGAGGATTTGAGAGGTCAATATTTTTAATCTCAATCGAGAGGCAAAAGAGCTTAGAGGGGGAGGAGTTAGAGCAGACAAAATTTGATTACTCTCTCTAATAGGTCAAAAGGGTGGTTAGCTTGATTTTCAGGTTAGCCACCTTTTTTTGTTTATGGATGTTACGATGCAGAGTTAGTTAAACTCCAAATGAGAACTGGCAGTTATGCGTCATTGCGGGCTTGACCCGCAATCTCACTCTAAGAGCGTATATTAGAGATTGCGGATCGAGCCCGCAATGACGAGATTGAAAAGAGATTTTAAGTGCTAAATAAATTCCATCTTAATTATGCGATGAGCCTAAAAAAACACTATATTTGCACTATGCAGATAAAATTTAAATAATATAACTATGCAAAATTTCACATTTTACAACCCCACAAAGCTAATATTTGGCAAGGGGCAGATTGCACGCTTAAAGGATTTAATCCCTGCTGATAAGCGAATTATGGTCACCTTTGGTGGCGGTTCGGTGCGCCAAAATGGCGTCTATGATGAGGTGTGTGCAGCGCTCTCTGAACACAACTTTATCGAATTCTGGGGCATCGAGCCCAACCCATCTATCGAGACCCTACGCAAGGCTATCGAATTGGGTAAAGAGAAGCAGATCGACTTTCTGTTGGCAGTTGGTGGTGGTTCGGTGTTGGATGGAACTAAGCTAATCTCTGCAGGACTATGCTACGATGGCGATGCGTGGGAGTTGGTGCAGAAGGGTGCGTATAATAAGGTGGTGCCTATGGCGTCGGTCTTAACTTTGGCGGCTACGGGTTCGGAGATGAACGCTGGAGCGGTAATCTCTCGCTATGAGACCAAAGAGAAGTATGCCTTCTACTCTCGCAATCCGCAATTCTCGATTCTCGACCCCGAAAAGCTCTTTACACTGCCTCAAAGACAGGTGTCGTGTGGCTTGGCAGACACCTTTGTGCACGTCTTGGAGCAGTATCTCACAACTACGGGGCAATCACGTATGATGGATCGTTGGGCTGAGGGTATCCTGCACACGGTTGTGGATGTTGCCCCTTTGGTAATGGTCAATCAGCACGATTATGACGCTATGGCGGACTATATGCTCTCGGCAACCTTAGCGCTGAATGATATGATACGTATGGGTGTGACGCAAGATTGGACTACACATATGATTGGCCACGAGCTCACGGCACTACACAACCTAACTCACGGTGCAACGTTAGCGATTGTTATGCTGGGTACGATGCGAGTGTTGCGCAGGCAAAAAGAGGCTAAAATTTTACAATATGCTGAGCGTATTTGGGGTATCACTGAAGGGTCAGTTGATGAGCGTATCGACAAGGCGATTGATGCCACAGAGAGTCTATTTAGATCGATTCACCTCTCAACTCGCCTCAGCGAAGAGGGCATTGGCGAGGTGACAATAGCTGAGGTAGAGCGCCGTTTCAACGCCTTGAACGCCCACTATGGCGAGGCAGGGAATGTTGATGGGGCGATGGCTCGCAGGATATTGGAGGCTTGTGAATAGTAGTCTGCTTCAAGTGCAAAATTTAGACTCTATTTACATTATTAGGGTTATGTAATATGGGTGTGATCAACAAACTTGTTGGTCACACCCATATTGTTTTATCTTGACAGTTGTACTATGCTTTGAGTGCTTCGATAAATTTTGGTGTTGTGCTCCATACGACCTCACTCTGTAACCATAGCTCTCGAGCTCGGGCTTCAGGCGATGGATTTTGACTATCGATTTGCGAGATGTACTCCTCGTCGATGGGGTGTGAGGTAGCACAAAATTCGTTGTAGTAGGGTGCAAAGCGCTCTCGTAGGTGCTTCAGAGTTGGTTGTGATAGCTCGCCCGTTGTGGCGAACGATAGCCATAGCGAGAGCACCCAATGCAGTGGCGATTTTGTCGAAATATCCTCCAAAACCTCCTCTAAAGCCTCCACCTCACCCAACGCTACATAGCATAGCGCCAAGAGCTCTGTTGCTCCCGTATGGTCTTCGGGGTCTACATCTAAGAGTAGCTCCAATGCCGATGCCGAGAGCTCAAAGTCGCTGATTAAAAGATGATCAACAGCTGAAGAGTAGAGAATTTGCAGGGCGGCCTGAGTGTTTGAGTGCTCCCATTCGAGTAGTAGCTCCTCATCTTCGGGCAGCAGCTCGGTTATGAGTTGCAGGGCTTGAAATCGCTCGTTACACGCCCCCTGAATATCGCCTTGAGCTTGCAATCGCTCGCTAAGCTGTAGCCTGCCAAAAAAGTTATACTCCCCCTGCCCCTCTATCTCGAAGGTCTGGTTGGAGGTTGGATTTAGTTGCACCTTTTGCATATCTCTATTTTTTTGCCCACAAATTTTGGGGCTAATTACTCGGCAAAGTTAGCGTTTTATTATTTAAGGGCGAAATTACCTCACACATTAAGTTGTTAAAATGGAAAAAAATATCTACTTTTGATGCGAGCAATCTACGAACGGAAAGGTGCAGGAGTGGTTGAACTGGCCCGCCTGGAAAGCGAGTAAACCCCCAAAGGGTTTCAGGGGTTCGAATCCCCTTCTTTCCGCTTTGATGACAAATAATAGGGCAATTCTGTCGTTGTGCCTTGACGATAAATCGGTAGTAATGTGTTAAGTTCTATTTATTTTCATAATACGCTGATTAGTAGTGATTTGTGCGGTAATTTGCAGTAAATGATTTGATTGTGAGATTCAGCTTCCGTCATTGCGGGCTTGACCCGCAATCTCATAAAAAGAGCTGATAATTTGAGCATTGAGATTGCGGGTCAAGCCCGCAATGACGAAGTGGGAGCTTTAACACACCACTAATAATGACAAATAATAGGTCAATTTTGTTGTTGTGCTTCGATGCATAAAATCCTTATTTGCGCCAAGTAAACTGCGGTTTTCTTCACTTGCACGCCTAAAAATTCCTCCTCTTATTTGCCATCATATTTTTATAGGGCAATTTTGGCGTTGTGCCACGATGCAGAAAATCCTTATTCTAATTATTGCTGTGCGCTATCCCTCTGGCGTCCATACTCTAAGACCAACCTCTGCTGGTCACGAAACTCCTTCGGTGTACACCCCTTTAGCGACTTAAATGCTCGATTGAAGTTGGATATGTTGCCAAAACCACAATCAAAGCATATCTCAGATATATTCTTCTCAGAGCTTACCAATAGATTGGCAGCTAGACCAATACGTTTAGCTGTTAGGTACTCAGTAAATGAGCGTGAGGTTCGGCGCTTGAAGAAGTGGCTAAATGCCGATGGCGACATATTTATTAGCTCTGCTACATCCTCAATCTTGATTTGAGAGTGTATGTTAGCGTTGATAAACTCATTGACACGATTAATGCGACGGCTCTTGATATTGGGTGTGGCTTGGTTGATATACTCGGCAGATGAGAGCAATGTCTTGCCTTCGGAGGTTGCCAATTCATAAATAATTGATAAAAGCTCCAACAGCGTGTTAAAATCCTGCTCTTCGGGCAGGCGTTCTAATCTATCGATTATCTTTAGTGTAGCTTCACGAGAGAAGTGAACCCCCAAGCGTGCCTTATCGAACATCTCCTTGATGGGGCGTGAGCATTTGCGCTCCAAAAAACGTGTGCTTAGGACATCGGAGTGAAATTGCAGGGTTATGACACGTGCGTTATCGCTCTGACCCAACCAAGCGTGGGGGGTATCGGCACCAATTAGCACCAAGTCAGGTGATGAGTAGTCGGTTATCGAGTCGCCAATTATTCGCTTGCCTGAGGCATTGAGTACCAAGTTAAGCTCATATTCAGGGTGTATGTGGACGGGAAAATCAAATTTTGCTTGATTGTGTCGTTTGATAATAAAAAAATCATCCTCCGATATTGGTGTTATTTCTCTGAAAAGTCGCTCATTCGTAGCCATAGTTGCTAATTATTTAACCCATTTATTTTACAAATATACTAAAAGTTTTTATATAACTACACCTAATTGCAATATTTTTTTAAATGAACTCTCTCTCTTATTGACGTAAAATTCATTATTTCATCATTAATGAACATCAAACGCAAATGTAACACGTTTGAAATATCATAATTTTGCAACCATAAAACTAACTGAATTTATTACTATTTAATCAATTTTTTAAAGAATGGACAACTTTCTACATCTTATTAAGAGAGGATTCTTGGCTCTATGTTTGAGCGCAATATCCGTTACGATGTATGCTCAAGAGTTGGTCGTTACGGGTGTTGTTAAAGATGCCTCAGGAGCGCCACTACTTGGAGTTACAGTCTACGAGAAGGGTACCACCAACGGTATCAGTACATCAATCGATGGCGAGTATCAGCTAACGGTTGCATCGCCCCAGTCGGTAATTATCTACTCCTCTATTGGTATGCAGACTCAAGAGCATACGGTTGGTCAGCGTAGTGTAATTGATGTTACGCTCAATGATGATACCTTAGTGATGGATCAAGTTGTTGTTGTGGGTTATGGATCGGTGAAGAAGAGCGATTTGACGGGTGCCGTGAGCTCAGTGAATATGGATAAAATCCCAACACGCCCATCAAACTCTATCGATGGACTACTTCAGGGTCAGAGTGCAGGTGTGCAGGTTATCTCATCGTCGGACGATCCCGGTGCGGGCGCTACAATCAGAATTCGTGGTGGTAGCTCGCTAAATGCAGGCAATGACCCACTGGTTGTTGTGGATGGTTTCCCGTTGGGCAACGCTGGTGATTTGAAGCAGATTTCGCCTTCGGATATCGCCTCTATCGAGATTTTGAAGGATGCATCGGCAGCCGCAATTTATGGCTCACGTGGTGCTAATGGTGTGATTATGATAACCACAAAGCGTGGCTCGGGCGATAAGCTCACAATATCGGTTAATCAGCAGACTACAATCTCGGAGTTTACATCTGAGCTCAATCTTTGGCGTGATCCAGTGCTTATGGCTGAGCTTAGCAATGAGAGCCGCCTAAATGGTGGACTTAACCAATTATATATAGGTGCTGTGGATGCCAACGGTGTATACTACCCCTCGATAGCTGAGCTAAGCGATGGTTCGTGGCAGTATGGCACACGTTGGGATGATGTTGTATTTAGAACACCAGTGTCGAACAACACAAATATCGCACTGCGTAACCAGACCGACAAGACTCAATTTAGCCTTAGCGCTACATACTACAGCGAAGAGGGTGTATATATTGAGGATGATTTTGAGAAGCTAAATGCCAACCTCAATGTTGTGCATAAGCTCAACGATAAGTTCACTGTCGGAACAAATGTTATCCTATCGACTGCCGATCGCAACTCAAATGGCGGCTTGGCATACTGGCGTAACCCAATCTTCCCAGTTTATCACGATAATGACCCCAATGCGGGTTACTATATGTTGGGAACGCAAGATTATGAGCACCCAATCGCTTTGACTGAGAATCGCACGAATACGACCGACTATTTAGATGTTATCTCGTCGGCGTATGGCGAGTATAAGATTTTGCCCTCTTTGACACTAAAGTCGCAGATAAATTATAAGTTTAGCCGTACACTCAACGAGAGATTCGATCCTAAAATCTACACTCTATGGGGTACATTTAATAATGGTGCTGCAACAGTCGAGCAGTGGGAGGGTAGCGATTTTACGACCGAGACCTTTATGACCTACGACAAGACCTTCAACCAAAAGCACCGTTTCAACGCTATGGCAGGTTTCTCGTACCAATACTACAAGGCGTATTGGACACAGATGAACTCATATGACTTCCTAAACGAGTCGTTGGGTACGGGTAATATGGGTGCTGGTGACCCCGAAAAGAATGAGGTTGCTAACGCCTTGACCGAGACCGTGATGTACTCATATATGGGGCGTTTGAACTATGTATATGATGATAAGTATATGGCAACATTTACCATTCGTGCCGATGGCTCATCTAAGTTTGGTCAGAACAACCGCTGGGCGACATTCCCTTCGGGAGCGTTGGGCTGGAAGATGCACAACGAGAGCTTTATCAAGGAGCTTGATGTTTTTGATGAGCTAAAGTTGCGTGGTAGCTATGGTATCTCGGGTAATCAGGGTATCGAGCCCTACCGTATCAATAGCCGTTTGGGGCAAGACCAATACTACTCGGATGGCGAGTGGCACGTGTCGTTAGGTCCGGGTTATACCGTAGCGTGGGATTCACACACTGGTATGCGTACGTGGGGTGGTATTCCCAACCCAGATTTGAAGTGGGAGACAACAAGCCAATACAATGTAGGTCTTGATATGGGCTTCTTCAATAACCGCCTACGTGTCGTTGCTGACTACTACTATAAATACACCTCTGACCTTCTGCGTGAGAAGTGGCTATCACCATCCTCGTCATATGATAAGATGTGGGTAAATAGTGGTGAGATTAAAAATGAGGGTGTTGAGCTCACAATCGATGCAAATATCATCGACAAAAAGGATTTCTCGCTTAGCGCTTCGATGATTCTATCTCGCAACCGTAACGAGGTGACATCATTAGGTTCAGACTCGGCCTTCGGACTATCGACAGATGCCTTGACGGGTATGAAGTATGAGTTCTATGGCAACACCATCGAGGCGTTCCGTGCTATACCTCAAATCTTGGGCGTTGGTCAAGCTGTGGGAGTCTACTATGGCTACCGTGTCGATGGCATCATCCAGAGCGAGGCTGAGGGTTTAGCGGCAGGTCTTGAGGGTGTCGATGCGCAACCCGGAGAGTACAAGTATGTAGATTTGAACCAAGATGGTGTAATATCGGATGCCGACCGCACTGTGATTGGCGACCCAAATCCCGATTTTCAGGCGAGTATGAATATCTCGGCACGCTGGAAGAGGTTTGATATATCGATGTTCTTCAACAGTAGCTTCGGTGGCGATATTTTGAACACTAAGGCCTTTGGCGATCCGAGCAATATGCCTCTGCGCTGGACGTTGGATAACCCAACTAATGACTACCCATCGTTGCGTGATGGCCGTAATGTATTGCTATCGGATTGGTTTGTGCAGGATGGCAGCTATGTGCGTCTACAGAACCTATCGATTGGCTACACCCTACCTGACTTTAATTTAGGGTGGTTTAGCGGCGGCCGTGTATCGTTCAACGCCACAAACCTATTCACAATAACTGGCTTTGAGGGTTATGACCCCGAACTTGGTATCGATGGTATCTACTGGGGTGGCTATCCACGCCTAAGACGCTACACTATCGGTCTTGAACTCAATTTTTAAGCTCTAAACGACAAAACGAAACACAATGAAAAGGATATTAAATAAAATAGCATATAGCGTAGTTGTCACTGCCGTAGCGATGACATCTTGCAAGAGCCTTGATGTAGATCCAACAGGTTTCTACTCGGGAGAGAACTTCTACAATAGCATCGAGGAGGCTAATTCGGCACTCTTCTATGCATACGATGGTCTAACCTATAATACATATACACAGTCGGCAATGTACTTTGGCGATTTGGCTTCGGATAACTGCAATGTTAAGCTATCTGAGGGTGCCGATGCCGTAGCGATTGTGAATTGGGATGTTACGAGCCAAAACAATATCTTGTTGAATCTATATCGTAGCCTCTATATCACTATCAACCGTGCAAATGCCGTGATTGAGAATGTACCGGGCAAGGGGTTTGACCAGACGGCTGCCGACCAGTTGGTGGGCGAGGCATATTTCCTTCGTGCGTGGAGCCACTTCTCGGCAGTTAAGATGTTTGGCTTGGTGCCTTTGCAGCGCTCGCTTATCGATAAGTTGGATGAGACAAATGCAAACTTGGCTACCGACCTTAACGAGGCATACACCTTTATTATTGAGGATTTGACAAAGGCTATCGAGTTGTTGCAAATCAACCGTATAATGGGTCGTGCCGACAAGGTAGCAGCGCAAGCGCTATTGGCAAAGGTCTATCTGTTTGCCGCTTCGGCAAAGGAGAGCTCGGTGCCTAAGTATGATGCAATCACACAGGATGTTGATGCGCTCTACGCTCTTGCGGCTGAGTATGCAGGCTATGTATTGTTCGACCAATCGACCTATGGCCACGATACAAGCCTAACAAATATATATGATGTTGAGGCATTTGAAGTGTGCCCAGAGCATATCTTCACAATCTCGTTCGACCGTTCGGGAATTCAGGAGGGCGACTACTCGGCACTATCGAAGTACTATATCCCTTGGATTGCAGGTGGTACAATCTATATTCAAAATGTGGATGGTACGGTTATCCCAACGCACGATGGATGGAGCGTTATGGAGACAGCACCTGAGCTTTTGTTGGCCTATGGCGAGAATGATTTGCGTCGTCAGGAGTTGATGGTGCGTGATATTTATGATGCAGATGGTGTAAAGACAGGTAGTGTATCCACTGGCGAGGTGCTATATGAGTTCACTCGTAAGTTTATCGACCCTGAGTTTGAGGGCGACAAGACCAGCACACGCCCATATCTTCTACGTTATTCAGATATTCAGCTCGTATATGCTGAGGCTACGGCAGATGCCGAAGGTTTGGCTCAACTAAACCAAATCCGTACACGTGCAGGCTTGACGGCGATCTCAGATAGTGAGTTTGCAGCCCTATCGAAGAGCGATTTTCGTGATGCCGTAGTTGATGAGCGCCAAAAGGAGTTGGCCTTTGAGTGGGATCGCCTTTGGGATCTTCGTCGCAAGAACATCGTGAGTGAGAAGGTTGTCAAAGCGGCTGGTCTGACTCCTGAGGCGTTGGCTTTCTATCCACTGCCACAACGTGAGATTGATCTAAATCCAAATATTTAACCTAAAACAAAACTACAAAGATGAAAAAGTTATTATATTATATAACCCTTGTATCGCTCCTTGTTTTGGGTGCGTGTACGACAAATCCTTTAGATGATATTGAGGAGGGCACTTGGAATAAAGAGCGTAATGTTACCCTGCTATTGGTCGAAGGACAGATTGGTCTGGCAAATATCGAACGTGATGCCAATAACGCTATAATTACGGTATTTTGCCGTGTGGATGAGATTGCCGACCTATCGCAGGTCGAGATTAAGGATATTCAGTTGGCTTATGGCGCTTCGTCGGTGAACGTGGAGGGCACAACGCTCGACTTCTCGAATGGTAACACACCAACTATTACTGTAAAGTCGGCTAATGGCGCAACACTTCAGTGGATGGTTAAGATGAACCCATTTAAGTCGGACTTAGAGGGCGTTTGGTACTACAGCGATATGGCTATCTTCTGCGACTTCTTCTCATACGAGACGTGGGGCTGGACCGAAACTGCAAAGCTAATCGATCTACTCCCTTCGGCAAAGCCCGAATTGGACAACGTTATCACATTCACAATCGAGGGTGCCGATGCCGATGGTAATCCGTTTGGTAGCTATAAAAACGATGTAGGTCCCAATGGCGAGTATGGCACATATATCGGGACAGGTTTCACTGAAGTTGAGGGCGAGCTCGATTTGACCGACCGCTTCCGCAAGATGCCTAAAGGCGAGGGTACGTGGGTGAGAGATTATGCTCAGAACAAGGTGATTATCACCGATGAGTACAATCAAGAGTTTGTCTTAGACCTAATACTAAACGAAGAGACGGGCGATGTGACCCTATCAACATCGCTGCCATATCTAACACACGACTACAACTGGACTTCGACAGATTATACCTATGAAAAGCTAACAAACGTATCCAACAGATATTGGTACGATATGGTGCGTGAGGCTCCTGAGATTCCAGTGAGCTCGGAGGCCTATATCAACTCATTCTCGGTCGAGGGGCAGGTTAGCCCAGCCGTGATTGACAACGACAATCTAACTGTGAGGGTTACACTCAATGGCGAGGCGAGCTCTCTTGCAGCGGTTACAGTGGATGCCGTTACTTTGGCAGCCTATGCAACAGCTGATGTTGAGGTGGGAAGCACATTTGACCTATCAAATGGCAACACAGCGACATTTACCGTGACTGCCGAAGATGGCACAACGCAGAAGATATATACACTCTCGGCTGTCGATACATCTTCGCTACCTAAGTTTGATATATCGGGCGAATGGAACATCAAAGATATTATGATGTTTGTGGACTACTTCTCGTGGGAGACGTGGGGTTCAGTGGAGACTTTGTCAGTGGCTAACTACTTCCCTGCAATCTCGGCTGAGATGGATAACAAGCTAACACTTACTGTTACCTCTGCCGACACAGGTTCAGGCGTTGAGTCGGGAACTTATAGCTTCTCGTCTGGTGCCGATGCTACCTACACAGACTTTACATATACATCAACATTGGCATATGTCAATAGCCCTGTCGATCTAAACTCTCGTCTACGCATTATGCCTACCACAGATGGCACTTGGGTCTTTACTAAGAATGCAGACTATACGGGTGGCGAGATGGTAATCACTGTCAATGGTATTGAGCATAGACTAACGGTTGAACTAAATGACGATAACACGTTTAACCTCAAAGCTACATTGGTATATGACAGTGGCAGCTACTATTGGAATGGCGAACCAGACTATAACTATGAGAAGCTGGCGCACCTAAGCAAGGAGATGTGGTATACATTCACTAAGGAGGGTGTAACACCACCAGTTGATCCAGAGCCCGAAGAGTTTACGGTCGATGGCAACTGGTCGGTGAGCGATGTTCAGCAATATGTGAACTACTTCTCTTGGTACGATTGGGGTTCGGAGGAGTACAAGTCTATGTCGGAGTACTTTTCAGCAATTTCGGAGGATATGGACAACAAGCTATTTATAACTACAACAACTCCAGACGATGGTTCGGGCGTTGAGTCGGGTGACTATAACTTTACGGCGGGTGCAGATGGCTTATACACCGACTTTACCTACAACTCGACATCGACTAAGTTGCCAGATCCAATCGATTTGAACTCACGCCTACGTATTATGCCCAAGGGCAAGGGCGCTTGGGTCTACACCAAGAATGCTGAGCGCACGGGTGGTGTGATGGTCATCACGATGGATGCTGATGCGACACAGTACACCTTAACTGTTGAGGAGAAAGAGGATGGTTCGATGGTGTTGAAGGCCGATTTGGAGGATCTAAATGGACAATACGACTGGGATAATAGCACCGTAGATTATACATACGAGAAGTTGGCTCACGTTAATCGTGCTATGTGGTATATTTTTGTAAAATAAGAAAATAGATAAAAGTGATGAAAAAGATATTTTTAATTCTAACATTGGCATTGAGCGCATCTCTGAGCCTATCGTGCGAGGATGCGGCAATGGACTCTTCTAAGTTCAAAATCTCTAAGGATGTTGTTCTGACCCAAAACCTTCTATCGTCAAACTATGTTGGTAATGGAGCGCAGTGGGGTGGTTATGAGTCAATTTCGGATTGGTTGGGCGGCGAGAACAACCTAAGCGATGAGGATTGGGCAAAACTATTCGAGCGAGTTGATTATATGCGCCCACCATTTATCCGTATTATGGTGAATCAAGGCTCATATATGGATGGCGATACGTTTGATGCTACATTGAACGTGCCTTTGATGAAAATTTTGGAGTATTGCCAGAGTCGCAACATCGAGGTGACCTTTGGCGAGTGGGGGCACGCCTACACGGACGCTTTGACAGATATTGACCCTGAGTGGGTGGCAAATTCGGTTAAATTTGTCGATTATCTGCTCAATACAAAGGGCTTTAGCTGTATCAAGACCTTGAATATCATCAACGAGCCAAATGGCGATTGGGCAACTACACAAGGTAGCTATGAGGCGTGGAGTAAGACACAAGAGCTATATTTGGCAGAGATGGTAACGTATGGCATCACAACGCCACTTATGGGTCCCGATATTGCAATTTTTGAGGGTACGAGCGAGTTGAGCTGGTTTACAAATGCGGTGCGTGACTTCGATGCAAATATCGGTCTTTACGATCTGCACGTATATCCAAAGCAGCAGATTGTTCGCAATGGTGACTATACCGATATGTTGAAGGCGTATAAGGCGGTTTTGCCAGCCAATAAGCGTGTTGTGTTGGGCGAGGTGGGCTTCAAGTATACCGAAGTCGATGCCGACCTAAAGCAGGAGAACGAGGATGCTATCGCAGCTGATGAGTTCGCCGGCGAGGACTCAAATATGATGATTTACAAGGGCTTTTATGGTGTTGATATGGCAGATGCGATGATTCAGTCGATGATGGCAGGGTACTCAGGCGCAATGATTTGGATGATGGATGACGCTATGTATGTAGACCCTGAGGGCAACGACTATACAGCTAAAAAGCTAAAGCGTTGGGGCTTTTGGAACATCTTGGGCGAGGAGCTATGTAACGACGCTGAGGATGAAGAGATTCGTCCATACTTCTACACTGCATCTCTATTGTGCCGCTACTTCCCTGCTGGCTCGAACATCTATGAGGTTGAGTTGCCAAACAAGAAGGGTCTACGTGCGATACTTGGCGAGAAGGGTGGCAAATATACCCTTGCTGTGGTCAATTCGCACTATGTGACATACGACATAACTCTTAAATCGGATGCGATTAAGAGCCTAACGGCAGACTACTACTACTACAAGTCAAATGCAGATGGTTCATACGTTGGTGCAGTCGATGGGAAGGGCTTTGCAGTACCTGCTGAGGCGGGCAAAACATACAACTTCGAGCGTGGAGAGGATATTACAATCGAGGGCGAGTCGTTTGTGCTGTTTACAAATATGGAGTAATTTTTAACAGATAATATAGCAATGAAACTAAAGAAATATGAGGGTAACCCCATTCTAAAGCCCCACGCAACAAACAAGTGGGAGAATTTGGTAGTTTGTAATCCGGGTGTGTGGTATGAAGATGGCAAGTTTACGATGCTCTACCGTGCCGCAGGCGATGATGAGCAGCACTATATCCGTATGGGTATTGCAGAGAGCACAGATGGCTTTACATTTGAGCGCCAGTGTGACTCGCCAGCCTTCGGACCAAGTTCGGATGGACCCGATCAGGGTGGTGTTGAGGATCCACGCATCGTGAAGTTTGGCGAGAATTTTTATGTCACTTACGCCTATCGTCCGCACTATCCGGGTCAATATTGGAAGTTTGCACACGATGTTATTCTTCTGCCCGAGTCGGACGAACACTCGCCAGCTGTAATCAAGGATAATATCGCCAACTCGGCTCTGGCTGTGACCAAAGATTTCAAGACGTGGCGCCGTTTGGGTCGTGTGACAGATACCAACTTAGATGATAGAGATGTTATCTTGTTCCCTGAGAAGATTAACGGTAAATTCGCTATGCTGCACCGTCCAAAGCAGTGGATAGGTGAGGGTTATGGCTGTTCAGAACCATCGATTTGGATACGTTTTTCGGACGATTTGATGGTGTGGAACGAGCCCTCGACAATGCTCTTCACGGGTCGTGAAGGCACGTGGGAGGAGAAGATTGGCGGCAGCACACCACCTCTTCGCACCGATAAGGGTTGGTTGCTAATCTATCACGGCGTTGAGAAGGGTGGCTTGGGCTACTATCGTGTCGGTGTTGCGCTCTTGGATTTGGAGGACCCCACGAAGGTGATTGCACGAGCTGAGGATTGGATTATGGAGCCTGAGCACGACTACGAAATCGAAGGTTTCTATAAGGGATGTGTCTTCCCAACGGGCAACGTGATTGTTGGCGATACGCTATATGTCTACTATGGAGGTGCCGATAAGTATGTTGGCGTTGCAACCTGCAAGGTGGATGAGATTTTGGATTTTGTTCTGAAGAGCAAATAGAGTACTTTTGTAAATTAGGTGTAGGGGCGATGGGCTAAGTGCTTTTTGCCCCTGCACTTAAAAAAATAGACCTAAGATGAAAAGAGTAACTTCTATTTTGACAACACTCGCTATGGCTTTGACTATTGGGTGTTCGGATAGCGATGCTGTGAAGATGAAAATTGATACAGAGAGCATAATATCTACAAACTTTCTTGGTAATGGCGTACAGTGGTCGGCATACCCACACGCAGCGACAGAAAACGATGAGTGGGGTGCGCTGATGACCGATGAAAAGTGGCAGATGAACTTCACACGCTTGGACTATATGCAACCCAAGCTGTTCCGTGTTTTGGATCAAGCTAACTGGCGATATATGGTTGGGTTTGATAAAAATGGCGATCCAATCCTTAACTTTGATAATGCAGAGGTGCGTGCCGTAGAGCGAATTTTGGATTATGCTCAGAAGAACAATATTGTTGTTCTGTTTGGCGAGTGGGGCACACCCTTCAAGGTGCACGACACCGAAGCGGGTCACTCAGATAAGTTCACGGGGGCGGATGACCCAAAGTGGATTGACGCTATTGTTGAGTATTTAGACTTTCTGATTCTGAAAAAGGGATACACCTGCATCAAGTACTACAACTTGGTCAATGAGCCAAATGGCGACTGGTCTACTATCGATGGTGACTTTGATGAGTGGGCGAGGGGCGTTCGTATGCTATCCGATAGGATTGCAGAGCGTGGTTTAGATAAGTATATCTCTATTGCAGGTCCCGATGCCGTGACACGCTACGACAATCCACGCTCCGAGTTTAAAGGTGGCGAGTGGGTCGAGCAGGCTGTAAAGCAGTTGGACGATATAACGGGTATATATGAGGTGCACGACTACACCGACTATGGTTTGGTGCGTTCGGGAGGCTTTGAGACTTTCCACAAAGAGGTTGCCTCACACACAAAAGGCACTGGCAAGCAGATTATCTTTGGTGAGTTGGGTTTTGCACGTGGTTCGGAGGCTAACCAAGCACGTGCTAAGGCGGATGGCTTCTCGTGCGAGGATTCACAGATGGATGTCTATGACTATAGCTATGGCGTGGATATGGCCGATGCACAGATACAGTCGATGTTGGCGGGCTATTCGGGCTCGGCAGCGTGGGCGTTGGATGATGCGATGCACACTCAAGGCGATAGAGGCAATAAGCGTGAGCTGAAGCGCTGGGGTATGTGGAATTCGTTGGGCACAGAGATTTGCGCTCGCCCTGACGATGAGGCGATGCGTGCGTGGTTCTATGCGTGGTCTTTGCTGTGCCGTTATATCCCCGTTGGGGCGGATATTGCTAAATTTGAGATGCAGAAAATAGAGGGTTTGCGTGGTGTGGCAGCGCTCTCGGGCAGTGATACGACGATAGCTTTGGTCAATAACTCTCAGGTGGCGCATCGTGTTAAATTGGAGGGTGTCAAGGGCGATTTCAAGCGCTTCGACTATGTTGAGAAGTGCCGTGAGGTGGATGCTGACGGCTTCCCCGTGCCAACACAAGAGGGGTTGAACCTTAAGCGCTCGATTGATATTCCAGCAAATAGTTTTGTTCTACTAACAACTTTAAAATATTAAGCTAATATGGATTTAGGAATAAGTATCTCATTGATTGACATTATCATCCTCGTACTATTCATCGTTGGAATAGTGTGGTGGGCGATGAAGAATGGCAAGAGCTCCGACTCGGACTCCTACTTCTTGGCGGGTCGCTCGATGAAGTGGCCAGTGGTGGGTCTATCGTTGTTTGCAGCGAGTGTATCGAGCTCAACACTTATGGGGCACTCTGGCGAGGGCTTTATATCGGGTATTGCTGTCTTTAACTACAACTGGATTTCGGTCTTGGTGATGGTATTTTTTGCCCTATTCTTTCTCCCCTTCTATATTAAGTCGGGGATATTTACGATGCCCGAGTTTTTGGAGCGCCGCTTTGATAAGCGTTCACGCTACTACTTCTCGTTCATCACGATTTTTGGTAATATCTTCTTGGATGCCGCTGCAACGCTATACACTGGAGCGCTGATTATAAAGCTAATATTCCCCGAAGCCGACCTATTTATGATAATCTTGATTATGGCGGCTGTGGCAGGCTCATACACCATCGTGGGTGGTCTGTCGTCGGCTATCAATGCCGATGTTATTCAGGCGACGGTCTTAATCATAGGCTCGACAATTTTATACTTCTTTGCCGTGAGCGAGATTGGCGGCTGGGAGGAGTTTACCTCACGCTTTGCCGATGGGGTGTGGCTAAAATTGACCCGCCCGTTGGATGACCCTACGGTGCCTTGGCTTGGAATGTGGGTCGGTATTCCGATTCTTGGATTCTATTTTTGGGCAAATAATCAGGTTATGGTGCAGCGTGTCTTGTCGGCAAAGTCGATTGATCACGGCCGCAAAGGTGTGCTGTTTGTGGGCTTTTTGTACCTTTTCACACTCTTTATCTTCATCCTGCCGGGTCTGATTGGTAGGGGTCTTAATTTGTTTGGAGTGGAGGATCTACCTGCTGAGATTATCGCTGGCTCGACACTCAAAAGTGCGTTTGGAATAAACACCGATGAGGTCTACCCTCGTTTGATTGTGTCGCTACTTCCCGTTGGATTGATAGGGCTCATATTGGCAGCTATGATTTCAGCCTTGACATCGACGCTGAGCGCAACTTTGAGCTCGGTTTCGACCCTCTTTACGATGGACTTCTACACCCAAATCGATAAGAAGGCGGATAGCAAAAAGTTGGTGCGTGTGGGGCAGATTACCTCGCTCATCGTGCTTGTCATAGCCGTTCTGTGGGCACCATTTATCCAAAAGTTCGACTCGTTGGTGGCATACTACCAAGAGGTCGTGTCGTATCTTGCACCACCAATCGTGGGCACATTCTTCTTAGGGCTGTTTTGGCGACGCTCCAACTCGCAAGGTGCACTTTGGGGGTTGATCTCGGGTATCGCTGTCGCAGCCACGATTATGGTTGCTAAGTATGGTTTCTCGGTGACAATTCCATACCACTTCCTGCTCGTTGCTCCGATGGTTATGCTTCTGAGCTTGGCGGTCAATGTAGCTGTGAGTTTGGTAACACCTGCGCCCGATGCGGCAAAGGTTGATGAGAATACGTGGAGTACAAAACTTTGGCGTGAGGAGAGCCGTGAGTTGCAGGGCGTAGCGTGGTACAAGAACTTTAGGGTTCTATCGCTGCTGTTGGTTCTCGGGTGCTTTGTGATGTACTACCTATTTATGTAAATCTAAAAATTTGAGTGATAAGATGAGAGCGATATTAACAACAATTCTAACGATGATAGCCTTTACGGCCTCTTCGCAGGCAGATCCCAACTTCCATATCTATCTCTGTTTAGGGCAGTCCAATATGCAGGGCTCGGCACCTATCGAGGAGCAGGATAGAGAGGGTGTAGAGCGCTTTGTGGCGATGGCACCAGCTAATTTTGCGGAGGCAGAGCGAGTGCAGGGCGAGTGGTATCGTGCCACACCCCCTTTGAGCCAACCCTATTCGCAACTATCGCCTGCCGACTACTTTGGTCGTGAGATGGTTCAGTTAATGCCCGATAGCGTTAAGGTGGGCGTTATTGTGGTGGCGATTGGCGGCTCGGATATTCGACTTTTCGATAAGGATTTATACCTCGACTATATGGATACATACCCCGAGCAGTGGTTTAAAGACCAAATCGGTGTATATGGCGATGACCCATATGGGCGTTTGGTGCATTTGGCAAAACTTGCACAGCGTGATGGCGTTATTAAGGGTGTTTTGTTGCATCAAGGCGAGACAAACAAGGGCGACAAAGAGTGGCCAAGGTATGTCGATAGGGTATATAATAACCTTCTAAATGACCTTAATCTAAAGGCTAAAGATCTGCCGTTGTTGGCTGGCGAGGTTGTAAACGCAAGCGAGGGTGGTCAGTGCGCCTCGATGAATGAGATTATAGCTACGCTACCTAAGAGGGTGAAAACCGCCTATGTGGTGTCGTCTGAGGGGTGCACAGCCCTGCCCGATTCCATCCATTTTGACTCAAAAGGGGTGCGTGAGTTGGGACGACGATATGCCGAAAAGATGGTGGATGTAAAAGAGTATAATAAGTAGAGCGATGAAGAGATTAGTAATGTTTCTTGCAGGCGCACTAATGCTTATGGGGTGCAATGTTACAGAACAGAGTGCCGAGTTTGTTGAGGTGCGTGATGGGAGGTTTTATATTGGCAAAGAGCGATATACATACGCTGGGGCTAACTATTGGCAGGGTATGAATCTCGGCTCAACAAAGTATGGTAATCGTGAGCAGTTGTGTCGTGAGCTCGACCAGCTAAAGAGTTATGGCATAACAAATCTACGTATTTTAGCGGCAACCGAAGGGGATGCAGAGTCACGATACGCAATTCTGCCCGCTCTTCAAAGCGCCCCTGAGAGCTATGACGATAATTTATGGGAGGGTTTGGACTACCTCTTAGTTGAGATGGGCAAAAGAGATATGCGTGCTGTGGTTGTGTTGAGTAACTTCTGGACTTGGAGCGGAGGCTTCTCTCAATACCTCAAATGGGCAGGGTATGGCGAAATACCATATCCACAAGATGAGGGCAACACGTGGGGCGACTACTCACACTACACAAAGGAGTTCTTTAAGAGCGAAAAGGCGCTTGCGTGGTATCGCAACCACCTAATAAAGAGTGTAACACGTCGTAACTCAATTAGTGGCGTGCTATATGCTGAAGATCCAACAATTATGAGCTGGCAGCTTGCCAATGAGCCTCGTGGAGTGGACTACATAGAGGAGTTTGCAACGTGGGTCAAGAGCAGTTCAGCTCTTATCAAAGAGCTTGCGCCCAAGCAGCTCGTATCGCTGGGCTCGGAGGGCGACACCCCAAACCCTACAAATGAGGGTCTGCGTGCCATTGTCGATAATGCCTATGAGACGATAGACTACATAACGATGCACATTTGGGTGCAGAACTGGATGTGGTATACACCCGGCGAGGGGGCTGAGAAGTATGCTGAGATGATTGAGCGTTTTGATAGGTATTGGCGTGAGCACGTTGAGGTAGCACACAAGCTTGGTAAGCCCCTTGTGTTGGAGGAGTATGGCTTAGCGAGGGATATGTTTAGCTACGACCCATTATCACCGTGCACAGAACGAGATGCTTACTACAACTATGTTTATAGCCGTTTTGCGGATCAAGTTGAGCAGAGTGGAGCGGTTCAGGGAGTCAATTTCTGGGGCTATTCGGGCGAGGCTCGCCCAGCCCGTGCAGGTCAATATTGGCAGCAAGGCGATGCCTTTCTGGCTGACCCTCCGCACGAAAAACAGGGGTGGTATGGAGTCTATGATAGTGACGTATCGACATTGGAGCTAATCAAAGGGCAGGTTGAGCGTCTACCTTAGTTAGAGTAGTTTACTATATAGATAGGGGATGAAAGGTTGTAACCTTTCATCCCCTATTTGTTTGTCCTCTGAGCATTAGCGCTCAATGAGCCTATCCACCAATGCACCCATAGCCTCAGCATCTGTGGGTTTGTATGCCGACTTTATCGTCACTATCGGCTCGAGGATTGTTATCTCCTTCATACCCTCTAAGGCTGCCTTTATTGTTCTGCCTGCTGATGGTGCCCACGAGCCATTCTCGACAATTCCGACACGGCGGCGCTGAAAACCCTTCTCCTTTAGACGGTGCAGGTAGTGCGCCATCGCAGGAAAGACCCCACCATCGTACGACGCTGCCACCAAGACCAAACTCTCGGAGTAGAAGGCATCCTCGACAGCCTGAGCCATATCATCACGCACCAAATCCAGAATCTCGACATTCTGCTTACCCTTAGCCTTTAGCTGGCGAACCAACTCGTGAGCCGCCTTCTCTGTGTGGCCGTGAATCGAGGCGAAACATACCAAGATACTATCCTCTTCAGCCTCATAGCGGCTCCACTTGTCATATAGGTCGATATAGTAGTCGAAATTATCACGCAAAATAGGTCCGTGTAGGGGTGCAATGGCAGATAGCTCAACGCCAGCGAGCTTTTTGAGCAGCGTCTGCACACTCGACCCATACTTGCCCACGATGTTGTAGTAGTATCGGCGAGCCTCACACGCCCAATCATCGCCACCGCTCACACCAAATTTACCAAAAGCATCGGCACTAAAGAGAGTTTTTGTGTGGCTCTCGTATGCCAACATCACCTCAGGCCAGTGTACCATCGGAGCAGTTACGAACTTTAGTGTATGACGCCCTAAACTGAGCTCCTCGCCATCCGCAACCAGAGTTTTACGCTCCTCAATTGAGTCGATTTGGGTAAATTGCGATAGAATGGTAAAGGTCTTTGCATTGCCCACAATCTTCATTTCGGGGTACTCATCCGATAATCGCTTAACACCCCCCGAGTGGTCGGGCTCCATATGCGTTATGATCAAATAGTCGGGACTCTTGCCCGCCAGAGCTCCCTTTAGTTGCTCCATCCACTTCGCCTCCTTGCGAGAATCGACAGCATCCATAATGGCAATTTTCTCATCCAAAATCACGTATGAGTTGTATGAAATTCCGTCAGGGACAATGTATTGATTCTCAAATAGGTCGATTGTCGTATCATCGACACCTATATATATAATATCGTCGGTAATGTTGTTTTGCATTGTACAAGTAAATTTTAATTTATCATACAAAAATAACAAAAGTTATTATAAAAGCAAAAAGAGCGTGACTAATAAGTCATTTTCGGCACATCCCTTGTCCCTCAAATCCTCACATACGCTCGGTATGCTGCGGTTTGAGAGCCATCACGATGCACCAAAACTAACTCATTAGTCACACTCTTGCAACAGAGAGGGTAACTAACGCACTTGTTAGTCACCCTCTCTCTAACACCTAAGAGTGTGAATAGTGTGCGTTAGGCACGCTATTACTCCTTAATGGCTGCGTGCGCCGCTGCCAACCTCGCAATCGGCACTCTAAATGGCGAACACGACACATAGTTCAGACCCGCATAGTGGCAGAACTCAACCGACGAAGGCTCACCTCCGTGCTCACCGCAGATACCGCACTTAAGGTTCTCACGAACTGAGCGACCTTTGAATACCGCCTCACGAACAAGCTGACCTACGCCGTTGCGATCCAGAATCTGGAATGGGTCGTTCTTCAAGATACCCTTGTCAAGGTAGATAGGCAAGAACTTCGATATATCGTCACGAGAGAACCCAAGTGTCATCTGCGTCAAGTCGTTAGTACCGAACGAGAAGAACTCTGCAACCTCAGCAATTTGGTTTGCTGTAACCGCTGCACGAGGAACCTCAATCATCGTTCCGACCATATATGCGATTTTATCGTTGCGCTCAGTGAATACCGTCTCGGCAACCTCATCGATAATATTCTTCTGGTAGCGCAACTCCTTGTGGTTACCGATAAGTGGAACCATAATCTCAACGTGAACATCTATGCCCGTAGCCTTTACATTCATTGCAGCCTCGATAATTGCACGTGCCTGCATCTCTGTAATCTCGGGATATGTGTTACCAAGACGGCAACCACGATGTCCCAACATTGGGTTGAACTCGCTTAGCGACTCCACCTTTTGAGCGATTGTCTCAACTGAAACGCCCATCTCTGATGCCATCTCCTGCTGTCCCTTCTCATCGTGTGGTACAAACTCGTGCAATGGTGGGTCGAGTAGACGAACAGTCACTGGGTGGCCATCCATAGTCTTGAAGATAGCCTCGAAGTCGGCACGCTGGATAGGCAATAGCTTAGCCAAAGCGACACGACGTCCATCCTCATCGTCCGAAAGAATCATCTCACGGATAGCCTTGATGCGGTCGCCCTCGAAGAACATATGCTCCGTACGGCAAAGGCCGATACCCGTAGCACCAAACTCCATCGCCTGCGCTGCATCCTTTGGAGTATCGGCATTAGCACGCACCTTTAGTGTTGCATACTTGCCCGTTAGATCCATCAACTTACCGAAATCGCCACTCACATCGGCAGCCTCAGTTGCCACCTGACCTAAGTATACCTCGCCCGTTGAGCCGTTGAGCGAAATCCAGTCACCCTCCTTAATTACTAAGTCGCCCTTTTTGATTGTGCGGCTCTTGTAGTCGATTAGTAGCTCGCCAGCGCCCGATACGCAACATTTGCCCATACCACGAGCAACAACCGCTGCGTGAGAGGTCATACCACCACGAGCTGTTAGGATACCTGCAGCATCCAACATACCCTTCAAATCCTCTGGCGAGGTCTCAACACGCACCAAGATAGCACGTGGTGAACCCTCAGCGATTAGACGCTCGGCATCTTCTGAGAAGAATACCACAGGTCCAGTAGCTGCACCCGGTGACGCTGGTAGACCCTTCGTTACGACCTTAGCTGACGCCATCGCCTTCTTATCGAATACTGGGTGAAGAAGCTCATCCAACTTCTCGGGCTCGCAGCGAAGAACTGCCGTACGCTCGTCAATCAGACCCTCCTCCAACATATCAATAGCGATTTTAACCATCGCAGCACCCGTACGCTTTCCGTTACGGCACTGTAGCATCCACAGCTTACCATCTTGGATAGTAAACTCTATATCCTGCATATCTGTGAAGTATGTTTCAAGGTGGTTTTGGATACCATCAAGCTCCTTGTAAGCCGCTGGCATAACCTCCTCTAAAGATGGGAACTTCGCTGCACGCTCCTCTTCCGAGACGTTTTGAGCCGCAGCCCAACGCTTAGAACCCTCTAATGTAATCTGTTGTGGTGTGCGGATACCTGCCACAACATCCTCGCCTTGAGCGTTGATTAGGTACTCGCCATTAAAGATATTCTCGCCCGTTGCCGAGTCACGTGTAAAGGCAACACCCGTAGCCGAGTTATCACCCATATTACCAAACACCATCGCCTGAACAGATACCGCAGTACCCCACTCAGCTGGGATATTGTTTAGCTTGCGATAAAGTACCGCGCGATCGTTCATCCACGAACCAAAGACTGAACATACAGCGCCCCAAAGCTGCTCCCAAGGGCAAGCGGGGAAGTCTGAGCCAGTCTGCTTCTTAACGGCAGCCTTGAATTGAGCGACAAGCTCCTTGAAGTTGTCGGCCGTAAGGTCAGCATCGTTTGTGATACCCAGCTTATGCTTCATCTCATCGATAATCTCCTCGAATGGATCCTCAGCGTGCTTAGATGTTGGCTTCATACCCAAAACCACGTCGCCATACATCTGTACAAAACGACGATATGAGTCCCACGCAAAACGAGCGTTACCCGTGAGCTTAACCAGAGCCTCAACAGCCTCATCATTCATACCCAAGTTAAGGATTGTATCCATCATACCGGGCATCGAGGCACGTGAGCCAGAACGAACCGATACCAAAAGTGGCATCTTGTTGTCGCCAAACTTCATACCTGTCAAGGCCTCGATATTGGCAACCGCACGCTCAACCTCAGGGCGCAAAAGCTCGATAACAGCATCTTTGCCTTGAGCATAGAACTCGGTACAAACCTCTGTTGTGATGGTAAATCCCGGAGGTACTGGGATACCGATTAGATTCATCTCGGCAAGGTTAGCACCCTTACCTCCAAGTAGCTCACGCATCTTACCATTTCCTTCGGCTGTTTTGTTACCAAAGGTGTAGACTCTCTTTACGTTTGACATAATTTTCTCTTTTTAGTTATATTATTGAATTAATTTTGTATCACACAATGAGTTTCACCCCAACAATGCGGTTGGGGTTGCGAATTTACAATTAAATTTTGAAAAATGCAAAAAAAGTTTGCAGATATAACCAAAAGGCTAAAAATCAAGATACAAAAATATGGGTAGAGAGTAGCTATAGCCACCAACATAACGACTCCCCGAGTAGGTTGGATGTGCTCGCCCCGTTTTGTCGTTGAGCATAAACCTGCGTGCAAAGACATCCGCTCGACGCACGCTAAATGCCGTGTCGATGAGTGCCAGATCACGCATCCGCCAAACCCCAGCGCTGTTTATTGTGCCACGCCCCGAACGCTTCGCATTGTCAAGTGGCGATTGTAGGGCATAACGCTCTGTTAATTTGTCGGATGCACGCCCCAGAACGATTAGCTTTAGGGTCGGCTCTCTATCTCGATAATCCTCAACAACCTCCTCTGTAACACGCTCCTCAGCGCTTAAAACTATAGCTACGCTCTCGCCCAGAATCTCACACTCTACGACCATATAGTTGCGCCCAACTTCTCGCCTTTCGACAAATAACATATCGCCATAGTAGAGCAGTGCGAAATCCATACCAGTCAATGAGTTTTGAGTTTCGTGCAGAAAACTATACTCCCCTGCGGATTTTGCCACCAAATCACGCACAACACCTTCACTCTCAACACCCCACAGCGCAACAATAGGCAACGCCATCGAGTCGATAACTGCCACTGTGTTCTCAATTTTACGCCAATATCTATCGCTCGTCCACTTCAGGCGACCTTCGGGAGTATATTTATCATCGCTGTAGAATAGCGATGGGATGGTGTCGTACAACCTATCGACATCATAGAATGCCACACCCACACGCCTTTGTGCACCCACTTCAACTGCCAATATTGCCACCAACAGCATAGAAATTGCCCACTTGCGCCCCATATCTTCTACTCTGAAATTACACCCGAGCCGACCAACTCCTCGCCATCATACATAGCGGCAAATTGTCCTGCAGCGATGCCTCGCTGGGGCTCGTCAAATACTATATAGGCACCCTCTGAGCGCATATATAGAGTAGCTGTTTGCAGCGGCTGGCGGTAGCGTATCCTGACCATAAAACGGTGCTCTTCGCCCACCTCTAATCGCCTTGTGGGATTGACCCAATGTAGCTCTTCAGTGGCGATGTGCAGAACATCACGCCACAGACCTTTATGCGCATCTCCCTCGCCCACATATATCACATTTTCAGCGACATCCGTACCCAAAACAAACAACGACTCTTTGCGTCCACCAATGCCCAAACCCTTGCGCTGACCGATGGTGTAGAAGTGCGCCCCGTTGTGCTCGCCCACCTTCTTGCCATCACGCACCGTGTATCGCCACGCTTGGGAGCGAGCTGGCAAGTCATCATCCACTAAACCACGCTCAAACTTTGGCCACGAAGGCAGAATTTCGTGCACATTGCCACGCTTGGATGCCAACTTTTGTTGTAAAAAGAGTGGCAAATCGACCTTGCCCACAAAGCAGATGCCCTGCGAGTCTTTGCGCTTGGCGGTCGCCAAAGAGTGCTCTTGGGCAATAGCTCGCACTTCGGGCTTTAGTAGCTCGCCAATGGGGAATATTGCTCGTGAGAGCTGCTGTTGCGATAATTGACACAGAAAGTAGCTCTGATCCTTGTTGGGATCACGCCCAGCGATGAGCCTATAAATAGGTTCGCCATCTGCGCTATGCTCCACTAAACGACGGCAGTAGTGACCCGTAGCGACATAGTCGGCACCTAACTTGAGCGCCTCCTTTAGGAATATATCAAATTTGATTTCACGGTTGCACAGAATATCGGGGTTTGGTGTGCGTCCACGCTCATACTCCGAGAACATATAATCCACAACACGAGTTTTGTAGTGCTCCGAGAGGTCTACAACGTGTAGCTCAATATCCAACTTTTTGGCTACCAACTCGGCGAAGATTCTATCATCACGCCACGCACAATCACCCTCTAAGGTGCCCGTTGTGTCGTGCCAATTTATCATAAATAGACCCACAACATCATACCCCTGCTCCTTTAGAAGATGGGCAGCGACGGATGAATCGACACCCCCCGAAAGACCTATCACAACTCGGCTCACGACTGCAATTCGATTAACCCCGCAGGGAGTATGAAGTGTATAGTTTGCCTATCAAAGTCGATGCCTGCGATAAACTCCTCTACCGCAGGGATAAGTATCTCTTTGTCATCTACCTCTATCTCAAATAGTGGGTTCATATCGCTATCGTAATACTCCACAATCTCGCCCATCTGAACCTCGCCCTTATCGCCATCTTGCAGCTTAACTGAAAAGCCGATTAAATCCTCCAACGTAAACTCATCACTCTCATTGTCAATGCTCTTTAGCTCAACGCTAAACTCCTTGCCCAAGAGCTCTTCGGCTCGTCTGTCGCTATCAAAATCGGCAAACGACACCACCGCTCCCGACACACCCCGACGCTCGAAGGTATCACAATATAGAGGCACCCAAAGTGCATCAATTTTGACCATCAGTGGGGTATCAAAATTAAAATCATCGGGGAAATCACCATACAAAGTGAGCATCACCGAACCTCTCTCGCCAAAGAGCCTATTTATGCGACCTGCCTTTACTAACATCCTATCAATGAGCTATTTTTGTTTGAACTATTTGCTCTGCTCCGCCTCAATATCGCAGGCCGAACAGCTACCACTACACCCAACACCCACATCGCTACAATCTGCCAGCCCGTTATCTTCACGTGCTTGATGCACAGCGCACTTAATACCTAAACGCTGCATATTCTTGTTGGTTGAGATCTCGGAGTCCATATATCGCCCCTTGATTATCAGAGTCAATGACATCGCTAAACCGAACAGAGCCACCGCCCCCACGCTTAGCAATATCACTATCAATAAATTTGACATAATTTCACACTTTTATAACCCACTTTATTTGGGATTTCGCCAGCAAATTTATACATTTGTAGTGTAATTTGCAAAAGTGTGCCCGTATAAGAGGGTGCGAAAGTGTGAAAGGCGTTGATTAATAGGAAATTAGTAAGATAATGAAGATTGTAATTGCAGGAGCTGGCGAGATGGGTAACCATTTAGCACGTATGCTTAGCGGAAATGGGCACGATATAACAATTATTGATGACGACCCAAAACTACTCATCGAGGCTAACTCGTTGGCCGATGTTGTGGTTGTCGAGGGCGACTCGACCACCTTCGCCACGCTTCGCAAGGCGTCGGTGCGAAAGTGCGATCTCTTCATCGCTGTGAACCATATAGAGAATGATAACGTTGTGGCAGCTATGTTGGCTAAGAAGTTGGGGGCGAAAAAGGCGATTGCACGCATTGACAATAACGAATATTTAGAGCCCAACAACAAGGAGCTATTTATCGATATGGGTATCGACTACCTCTTTTACCCCGAAAAGGTGGCGGCAAGCGAGGTTATTAACCTTCTGGGGCACACCTCCTCGACCGAGTATGTCGATTTCTCGAGTGGTAAGCTATCGCTGATGGTATTCCGTTTGGAGCCAACCTCGCCACTCATAGGCGAGCACTTGGCGGGATTCGACGAGGATGCTACACATTTGAGCTATCGTACGGTGGCGATTACTCGCTCGGGGCAGACCATCATACCACAAAAGGGCGAGAGCTTTCAAGAGGGCGACACAATCTACATAATCGTGCGTCAAGACTCCATCAAGGATGTTATGGGGCTATCGGGGCAGGGCAATATCCAGATCAAGAATATGATGATTTTGGGTGGCTCACGAATAGGCATTCAGGTGGCATCGGCACTGCAAGATGAGATGAATATCAAGTTAATTGACTACAATGCAGATAAAGCGTATCGACTCGCTGAGATGTTAGATAAGACACTCATTATTAATGAGGATGGCCGCAATACCGATGCAATGTTAGAGGAGGGGCTATCCAATATGGATGCCTTTATTGCCGTCACGGGGCGTAGCGAGACCAATATCTTGGCGGCGATGCTGGCTAAGAGAATGGGGGTGAAGAAGGTGATTGCCGAAGTTGAGAATATGAACTACATCAACTTGGCTGAGTCGATTGGTATCGATACGATTGTGAACAAAAAGCTGGTGACGGCATCCAATATCTTCCGCTTTACGATGTCTACCGATGTGCAGGCGATAAAGTGCCTAACGGGTAGCGATGCTGAGGTGATGGAGTTTATCGTTAAACCCAACTCCCCAGCCACAAAGGCGCAAATTAAGGATTTGAATATGCCCGAAGATACCATCATAGGTGGTATCGTGCGTGGCGATAGGGTCTTTATCGCTACCGAAAATATGGAGATACACCCCTACGACCGTGTTGTGGTATTTGCTATGCCGAGCTCGGTGGGTAGTGTTGGAAACTTTTTTAATTAGAGCCAGATGTCGATAAAGAGCAAAATAGCAAAGTTATGGTTCTCAAGGCGTCAGCGTGCCATCGAGCACTTTCGTCGTAACCCCATCGAGGTGCAACATAAGATGTTTCGCCAACTAATTGGGCGTGGGGCTAATACGGCGTTTGGTCACGACTATGAGCTGAAGAGTATAGGCTCTATCGAGCAGTTTCAATCAAAAGTTGAGCTCTTTGACTACGACAACTTCAAGCACTACATCGAGCGTATGGTCAAGGGCGAGCGTAACGTCACAACACGTGGCACAGTCAAACTATTCGCACGCTCATCGGGCACAACATCTGATAGAAGCAAATATATACCCATCACCAACGAGTCGGTGTGGTGGAACCATACGCAGGGTATGCGTGATATGGCGACAATCTATTTTGGAAATAACCCTTCGACCAAGCTCTTCGATGGCAAGACCCTAACTTTGGGGGGTAGCTACACTCGTGAGGGGGGCGCTTTGGTGGGCGATTTATCCTCGCTGTTGCTCTATAAAACACGTTTTGTGGGCACCTCGTTGCGTGCCCCGCACCCAAAAACGGCGGTTATCCCTAACTTTGACGAGAAGTGCGAGGCGATAGTTAGGGAGTGCGTCAAACAAAATATCGTAGCCTTTGCGGGTGTCCCTTCGTGGAACTTGGCACTTAT
The DNA here is from genome assembly GCA_964370585.1 of uncultured Alistipes sp. GTDB lineage: Bacteria > Bacteroidota > Bacteroidia > Bacteroidales > Rikenellaceae > Alistipes. The sequence continues at coordinate 48,723 of CAYJJV010000002.1, forward strand.
GCGCCACGTTTTAGAGCATACGGGCAAACAGAACCTTTTAGAGGTGTGGCCAAATATGGAGTTATTTGCTCACGGAGGTGTCGAGTTCACACCATATCGGAGCTCTTTTGAGGCGCTGATACCATCTTCACAGATGAACTATTTGGAGACTTACAACGCTTCCGAAGGCTTTTTTGCCCTTGCCGACGACCCCACACGCAACGATATGTTGTTGATGTTGGACTACGGCACATTCTATGAGTTTCGCAAGGGCGATGATATTGTGCCGTTGGAGGGTGTTAAGTGTGGCGAGAAGTATGCCATCTTGATTAGCTCGAACAATGGACTTTGGCGCTACGAGCTTGGCGATATGGTTGAGTTTACATCCACCGACCCCTATCGAATACGCTTTGCTGGGCGCACACGTCAATATATTAATGTCTTTGGCGAGGAGCTTATCGTTGATAATGCCGACAACGCTATGACGGCAGCGTGCAGGCGCACCGATGCTTCAGTTAGAGAGTATACGGTAGCACCGATGTATATGTCTATCTCGGAGCGTGGTGCCCACCAGTGGGCTATCGAATTTGAGCGAGAGCCAAAGGATATGGAGCTATTCTCAAAGGTGTTGGATGAGGAGTTGTGCGCCATAAATTCAGACTATGATGCCAAGCGCAAGACAACCTTAGAGCCACAACACATCAGCATAATGCCACAAGGCCATTTTTTAAGCTGGCTGCAGGCAAGAGGCAAAAACAAAGTGCCACGTTTGATGAATGATAGGCGTGTTATGGATGATATTTTAAAATTTGACAATTAACAGATAATTATGTATATAGCTATTGCAGGTAATATCGGTAGCGGCAAGACTACCTTAACCCAAATTCTTACAGAGCACTACCGTGCAAAGGCCTATTTAGAGGAGGAGAACAACCCCTATATTAGCGACTTTTATGAGGATATGAATCGCTGGTCGTTCAATTTTCAGGTCTCATTTTTGGGTAGCCGCATCCGCCAAACGATGGATATGTTGGCAAACAGCTCGGATGCCGATATATTTCAAGATAGAACCATCTTTGAGGATGGGCACATCTTTGCCAGCAATCTGCACGAGATGGGTTTGATGTCGTCACGTGACTTTGAGACCTATATGAAGATATTTGGTCTGGTTACAGAGCTTATCCCCAAGCCCGATTTGTTGATATACCTCAAGGCATCGACCCCTACGCTTACAGCTCAAATTCGCAAGCGAGGACGTGATTATGAGGCGAATATCGATGAGCAGTATCTTCAGAGTCTGAACGATAAGTATAACAACTGGATTGATAATATATATGAGGGCGAGATATTGGTTATCGATAAGGATAGTGACGATTTTCTGAGCGATGGGGCTATCTTAGATAGAGTATATGCACGCTTGGATGAGATAAAGGCGAAAAAACAGGCTTAAATTAGTAGGATGCACAATCTGCCACCAAAATTTATCGAGAGGTTGCGAGAGCAACGAGGGAGAGAGGATGCCGATGCGCTGGTTCAGGCGCTGAGACTCACACCCCCGACCTCTGTGCGCATAAATAGCTACAAAGTTGGAGATGTGGCTGAGCTTGGGATGAGTGTCAGGGGTTCGATAGGGTGGTGTGCTGAGGGTTACTACCTCGCCTCACGCCCGCAATTCACCTTCGATGTGCATTTTCACGCTGGGGCATACTATGTGCAGGAGGCGGCATCGCAATTTCTATCCCACATAATTAGCTCGGCACCCAACTCGGGGCTCGGGGCTAAGGTTTTAGATATGTGTGCAGCGCCCGGAGGTAAGACAACCATCTACTCTTCGGCAGTGGGTGTGGATGGTTTGGTTGTGGCAAACGAGGTGGATAGACGACGTGTTGAGGTCTTGGCGGACAATGTACGTCGATGGGGTGTGGGCAATGTAGCTGTTACACGCTGTGAGAGCTCTCAATTTGCTGTTGCCACAGAGGAGTTTTTTGATGTTGTGGCTATTGATGCCCCCTGCTCGGGCGAGGGTATGTTCCGCAAGGATGCAGGGGCGTGCGAGGAGTGGAGCGAGGGGCTTGTGTATATGTGTGCTGAGCGCCAAAAGGAGATTTTGAGCAACGGCTGGGTGGCGCTTAAAGGGGGCGGTACACTTATATATAGTACTTGCACATTCAACCGTGAGGAGAATGAGGGGCTTTTGGAGTGGCTCACAGAGGAGTTTGGCGAGGAGTTAGAGTCGGCAGAGAGGCTACAAATTGACCCAGAGTGGGGCGTTGAGGTGGGCTCAGTGGGGGCTTTTCAGACCTTCCGCTTTATGCCACATAAAACCGACAGCGAGGGTTTGTTTGTTGCTGTGGCTCGCAAGGTGCGAAGCATCGGTGGAGGAGCAAGAGTGGGCAAAGCTCGCAAAAGCATCATAGCAGCTGCCGATAAAGCTGCCACAAAAGAGCTTGTGCGCTGGTTGCGTGAGCCCGAGAGGATGCAGGTAGGGGCGATAGCGGATAGATACTATGCGTGGTATAGCTCCCAATTTGAGAGCATAAAGTGGCTTGCAGATAGGTTGCCAATAATATATTCGGGGGTTGCGATGGGGCAACTATTCAAGGGTGCACTGCGTCCCGACCACGCTTTGGCTATGTTTTGCGCTTTGAGAGGTGACGCTGTGCCAAGTGCTACGCTCGACAAAGAGCGTTCGATTGAGTATCTAAGGCGTGGCACACTCTCAACGGATGGTTTTGAGCAAGGGCTGAATCTTGTCACTTGCGAGGGCTCGGTGTTGGGATTTGCCAAGTGCATCGCTGGGCGTGTGAACAATATGTACCCCAATTCGTTAAAAATTATAAAACAAAACTAATATGGCCGAAAAACTACTATACACAATGGGTGAGGTGGCAGAGCTATTTGATGTAAATAGCTCGCTAATTCGATATTGGGAGCGACACTTCCCCGCCCTGCGCCCTAAGCGCAACAAGAAGGGTAATAGGCAATTCACTGCCCAAGATATTGAGTTGTTAAAACTCATCTACCACCTTACAAAGGAGCGTGGAATGACCTTAGAGGGTGCACGTAAGGCGATGAAGAGCCCACAGGCGGATGAGGGTATTGGCAAAGAGGCGGTCTTGATGGAGAAGCTTCAACACATTCGCTCGATGCTATTTGAGGTGCGTGAAGAGCTAAAGAGTGCCGAAAAAGCACAAGGGACGCAGGGTGCGCAAGGGGCGCAGAGCGAGCCACATAGCGCAAGTGATGCAACAAATGCGGTGCGCACAAAGCGACCACGCAAGAAGAGCGACGATGATAAGGAGTTGTTTGCATTCTATGAGCAGTCACTTTTTTAATAGTTAAAGTTATGAAAGTCAAAGATATAACATCCGTAATTGAGAGCTTTGCGCCACTATCATGGCAGCAGCCATACGACAACTCTGGTCTAATTGTCGGGCGAGAGTTAGATGAGGTGAATGGCGCCCTGATAGCTGTAGATCTCACCGAAGAGGTGTTGGATGAGGCTCAAGCTAAGGGGGTTAATATGGTCATTACCCACCATCCAATCGTTTTTCATCCCCTGAAGCGTTTTAACTCGGCAGATGTGGTGCAGCGCTGTGTCGAGCGTGCCATAAAGAGCGACATTGTAATCTACGCCTGCCACACCAACTTGGATAGCGCTCCAAAGGGGATGAGTTGGCATTTGGCGCAAAAGTTGGGTGTTCAAAACCTTACGCTGCTGCAACCATTCGAAAAGTGCGAGGATGTTGGCTTTGGCGTTGTGGGCAGTTTGGAGCATCCGATGGCAACGACAGATTTTTTGACCCATATTCAAAATGCACTCAACGTCAAGGTGATACGCCATAGCGATATAGCCTCGAAGAGTGTGCAGCGCATAGCACTCTGTACGGGTTCTGGGGCGTCATTGATGGGCGAAGCTCGCAATGCGGGGTGCGATATATATGTGACAGCTGACCTCAAATACAACGACTTTATGGTGCCTGATATGAACTTCACGGTTGCCGATATTGGCCACTTTGAGAGTGAATATTGCGCTATTGAGATTATATTTGATATTTTATCAAAAAATTTACCTATCTTTGCCCTTTGCAAGAGCGAGAGTGCACGCAACCCAGTGAATTATCATATTTGATTCAAGAAATTAATAAAATATATGGCAACACAAAAGAAAAAGACCTCAGAGGTAGATTACTCAATGCAAGAGAAGATTCTTGCGCTATACGATTTGCAGAAGATTGACAGCAAAATTGACGAGATTAACAAGGTTAAGGGTGAGCTTCCATTGGAGGTTCAAGACCTTGAGGATGAGATGACTGGCATCAATACTCGTTTGGAGAATATCAATGCTGAGATCGAGGAGCTTAACGCTTTGGTTAGACAGCGCAAGCGCGAGATTGACGAGGCGCAGATAATGATCAATAGATATAAGGAGCAGCAGAACAACGTGCGCAACAACCGTGAGTATGACTCTCTAATCAAGGAGATTGAGTATCAGGAGTTGGAGATTGAGTTGGCAGAGAAGCGCCTAAAGGAGTACTCGGTAGCTATCAAGGCTAAAAAGAGCTCGTTGGAGCAGGCTGAAGCGGTGGCTGAGGAGCGTAATGCAGACCTCACGGCTAAGCGTTCTGAGTTGGAGAGTATCGAGCAGGAGACTGCACCTCAAGTGGCTGAGGCTGAGAAGAGAGCCGAAGTGGCTAAGGTGAAGATTGATGAGCGTCTTTTGGCCGCATACGAGCGTATTCGTGGCAATGTGCGCAACGGTTTGGCGGTCGTGACCATCAAGCGTGACGCTTGTGGCGGATGCTTTAACCGCATACCACCACAGCGCCAAGTTGAGATACGTTTGGGTAAGAAGATTATCGTGTGTGAGTATTGTGGTCGAATCCTCGTAGCGGACGAGGAGTAATAGAGCACATCACAAAACCATAAAACTCTCAAAGCTATGACAAACTTTCTACTATTCGGCTCACTTGGGCTACCCGAAATAGCAATAATTGCTCTTGTCATCATCTTAGTATTTGGCGGCAAGAAGATTCCCGAACTAATGAAGGGCATCGGTAAGGGGGTGCGTAACTTTAAGGATGGCATCAACAACATCGACGAACCCGAGAGCCCAAGTGGCAAAGCGGGTGCAA
>CAYJJV010000002.1:53936-80930 GCA_964370585.1 uncultured Alistipes sp.
CTCTGAAAAGGGTGCGAACGTTGAGAAGAGCGCAAGCGAAGTGAAAGAGCAGAAGAGCGAGAGCACAAAAACCGAAGATACAAAGTAGGCGATGAGTGGTACAAATGATGAGAAGAGGGTAACCTTTTGGGATCATTTAGACGAAATGCGAGGCTACATACTAAAGGCTATAATTGTCGTTATAACCTTTGGTATTGTGGCCTTTTTGTTCAAGGAGCAGCTCTTCGATATTATCTTAGCGCCCAAACGTTGGGACTTCGTGACGTTTCGTCTATTCAATGAGATAAATAGTTGGGTTGCACCTGCCGATGTAACCTCCAATATCTTCAACGTTAAGCTGATAAACACAGGCTTGGCCGACCAATTTATGATACATATGAAGATGGCAATATTTGTCGGGGCACTCTGCGCCTCGCCATATATCTTGTATCTTCTGTTTAGTTTTATCTCGCCGGCGCTATACGAAAAGGAGCGTAGATACGCCTTTCGTGTAACAACAAGTGGCTATTTAATGTTCATCACGGGTGTAGCTTTAGCCTACTTTTTGATTTTCCCGCTAACATTTAGATTTTTAGGTACATACCAAGTTAGCGATGCGGTTGAGAACACAATCACGTTGCAATCCTATATCAACACCTTGATGATGTTGTGCCTTGTGATGGGTATCGTATTTGAGATTCCGGTCTTGAGCTGGATAATGGCAAAGTTGGGTCTAATAAATAGCTCGGTGATGGTTAAATTCCGTAGACACGCCATTGTAGCTGTGCTTATTATCTCGGCAATCATTACGCCCACCTCCGACATCTTTACCCTTATGTTGGTTGCAATGCCCATTTGGCTACTCTACGAGGCGAGTATCCTAATAGTTAAGATTACCAAAGCTCAAAACGATAAAGAGTAGTACTACCGCCCCTCTTTTCTACTATCAACAAAGACAGATAACTATAGGGGGCTGAATTTTGAGCGGCTAATAAACCACGGATTTCGAAGATCCTCTTCGTTGTATTGTAGAGTGTGCATATCAGGCAGTGTTTTGGTCTCTCCGCCCGCCTCGTGTACAATCAATTCGCCAGCAGCAGTATCCCACTCATAGGTGTGTGTCGTGCGCACATAGTAGTCAATTCGTCCTTCGGCAAGCAGACAGAATTTATATGAGCTCCCCTGCTCGACAACCTCCAGTGTTGGGTGTGTTTGGCGCAGTGAGTCGATATGTTCGTGTGTTTGAGGCGTTTGGTGCGAGCGTGATACGGCAACGATAGGGCTCTCTCTCAAAGGAAGGTTGGTAAGTGGGAGCTCTTGCCAAGCAGCTGTAATATCTTCGTATGTCGTGCAGGATTGAGCGTCAGCCACAACTCCCTCTTTAAGGTAGGAGCCCTCACCACGAATTGCGATGTACATCTTCTCAAAATAGGGGACGTAAACCACCGATGCGACACACACATTATTCTCCATAAGGGCGATATTGACCGTAAATTCGTTGTTACCCTTGATAAATTCGACTGTGCCATCTAAGGGGTCTACCAACCAATATAGCTCCCAGTTTTTGCGCTCTTCATATAGCATTTCACGCCCCTCTTCGCTCAAAATAGGTATTCGTGTGCACCCCAAAGCGTCACGTATGACCTTGTGTGCAGATCTGTCGGCCATCGTGATGGGGGTCTTATCATCTTTAAGTTCAATATCGTAATCGTCGATATTCTTATAGATATTCATAATCGCCGCCCCAGCTTTTACTGCGGCATTAAATAATATTGGCAGTAGTTGCCCTCTATTTATGTTGTTCATTGCAGGAGTATAGCTATTTATTAACATTTGCAGGTCAAAGATAGTAAAATTTTAAGTGACATAAAAGTTTTAAGACATAAATTTCATAAGAAAATTAGTGCTGTCGGCGATGTTTTTGAGCTAATTTTATGCCAAAAGTAAAAAAGAGTAAAAAAAGTTGTCGCAATGGTTGTATGTTTAGAATTTATTTGTATCTTTGCACCTCGAATTATGTTAATCACGTAACAACACAATTTTATTAAATGTACGTTATAGTAGAGATTGCAGGTCAGCAATTTAAAGCTGAGAAAGGTCGTAAACTTTATGTTCACCGTCTTCAGGGCGACGAAAATTCGTCCGTAAGTTTCGACAAAGTACTGCTCACAGACAACGACGGTCAGGTTAAAGTAGGCACACCTGTTGTAGAAGGTGCCGTAGTTAAATGCAAGATTTTGAAGCATTTGAAGGATGACAAAGTATTGGTCTTCAAGAAGAAGCGCCGTACGGGTTACCAAAAGTGTAACGGTCACCGTCAATATTTGACTCAGATTCTTGTAGAAGAGATTGTTGCATAACCCTTAAAAACTGAATTAGTATGGCACACAAGAAAGGTGTAGGTAGCTCTAAGAACGGTCGTGAGTCAGAGAGCAAGCGATTAGGAGTCAAGTTGTTCGGCGGTCAGTTTGCTAAGGCGGGCAACATTATCGTTCGTCAGCGTGGTACTCTTCATAACCCCGGTGAGAACGTAGGTATTGGTAAGGATCACACACTATTCGCACTTGTTGATGGAACTGTTGAGTTCTGCAAGAAGAGCGGTAGCAAATCTTACGTAAGCGTAACACCTCTTAGCGAGTAATCTTTAAGAGTGGGTTTACACACAACGAAGAGCAGTCACCTTTGGGTGGTTGCTCTTTTTGTTTGGGGTGGGGCGGTGCTCTTTATGCGTGTGCGGTTGCTCTTCGTTGTATTGGGTGGGGTGGTGCTCTATAGGTATCTAATATGCCGCCGCCAAATAGTTTATCTGATAGATTGAACCTCAGTTTATCTTTTTTGAAAATCGCTCGACAATAGCGGCTATTGCGCCATCGCCCGTGACGTTGCAGGCTGTACCAAAGCTATCCATCGCAATGTATAGTGCTATCATTAGCGCCAAAGAGGTCTCGTCAAAACCCAGTGAGGATTGTAGTAGCCCTAAAGCTGCCATTATAGCACCTCCCGGCACGCCCGGTGCGGCGACCATCGCAATACCCAGCATCATAATGAACCCGATATACTCCATAGACGAGAGTGTAAGCCCTTGCGATAGCATTATAGCCATCGAGCAGGCGACAATCTTCAGTGTCGAGCCTGAGAGATGTATCGTGGCACATAGCGGCACAACAAAGCCTGCCACAGATGGCGAAACCCCAAAAGCGATAGTCTGCTTTAGTGTAACGGGAATTGTTGCGGCAGAGGATTGCGTGCCCAGTGCCGTAGCATAGGCAGGTAGCATTGAGCGGAGCATTTTGAGTGGATTGCGTCGGCTAATTGCGCCTGCTATCGTAAATTGGATGAGTAATAAAAGAGCTGTGAGGATGAACAGCACAACGATAATCTTCATAAAGACGCCGATGATACTCGCCACCTCGCCCTTGATAGTTATCGATAGAAATATGCCAAATATATATATAGGCAGGAGCGGGATGATAACCCTCTCAATCACCTTGAGGATAATATCTCGAAAATCGTTTGCTACGCCAAGTAGCGTGCGCCCACCGATGAGTGTCATCCCCATACCCAAAATAAAGGATAGCACGAGTGCCGAGACAACTCCAAAGAGTGGAGGCATCTCGATATTAAAATATGGCTCGACAAGATTGCCTGCATCATTTGATAGAGTCATCGATTGTGTATTCTCGACAATGTGTGGCAGTATAGCATCGCAACTTATATATGCGAAGAGTCCCGAAAAAACGGTCATCGCATAGGCTAACAGTGCAGTAATGAGCAACATACGCCCCGCTCCACGTCCAATTTCGGCTATGGCAGGGCTCACTAACCCAACTATGATTAGAGGGACAATAAAGCTAAGAAAGTTCCCAAACAGTGAGTTAAAGGTGGCAAATATTGCGCTCAGCCAGTCGGGAAAAATATACCCGCAACCAATGCCGAGGGTGATCGCTATGACAACTTGCAGTAGGAGTGGAAACTTCTTGATTTTCATTGTCTTGCAGGTTTTGTGAGTTGTTTTATTACTTTGCCTTTTTGCGTACTGACCATCCGAAATGCCCTAACGCCTCGCCTAAGGTGTAGTACTCGCCGTGCAGATAGACCAACGGCGATGATGCCTCTAAGTGGAACTTGCCTGTTTCGGGGTCAATATACTTCTCGTCAGCCTTAACTCCCACAACCTCAGCGATAAACATATCGTGTGACCCTAACTCGACCACCTGCTTTACACGGCACTCGATGCTTATGGGCGACTCGTCAATGAGTGGAGCGGCAACAACATCACTCGGTATGGGGGTTAGCCCCATCTCTTTGAATTTATCGTAATCACGTCCAGAACGAACGCCACACCAATCGGTTGCTCGTGCAGTGTGTTCGGTTGTGAGGTTGATGACAAATTCGCCAGTGCGCTTTATGATGTCGTATGAGTGGCGCTCTTTACGCACTGATATATAGCACATTGCAGGGTCGCTGCATATCGTGCCAGTCCAAGATATGGTAATAATGTTATACTCTTCGGGTGTAGCTCCACAGCTAACCATTACGGCAGGCAGGGGGTATACCAGTGTGCCGGGTTTCCAACTCTGTTTCATAATCTATTTTTTATTAGTGCTCACTAAAACTTAATTAACTATATGTCATTGCGGGCTTGATCCGCAATCTTTTTCTTGTGTTGCTCCTATTGAGATTGCGGCTCGTGGGCCGCAATGACAAAGAGAGAAAATATAATTTTTTAACAACCAAAGTTAGCGAAATTTATTGAAAAAATGAAATCTTTTGTAATAAAATGAGTTTGGCACCGAGTCGAGCTTCGATTTTTTATGCCCCAAAAAGTCGAAAAATTGCCACTTGCAACTTTCCTGCCACTCAACTCTTTCCATCGTTATGTGGAGCGTGCTAAATTGCTCAATCACTTTTAGTAACATCAAAAAAATGGGTTAAAAGAGCGTTGGCACTTGATTTGCCGAGTGGTATTTAGATTTATTGTTTAACAAAAAAATGTTTTTATGATTAAAAATTTTAGACTTTTACTCTTTGCGATTGTAGCTATCGCAGTGGTTAGTTGTAGTAGTGATGAGAGCCAGAACTTAGCTCAAAACAACAATGCAGGTGAGAGCTCGCAGTTAAAAATTGAGCTCTCAAATTCGATTGTGTCGAGAGCCGCAGCCGATGCCCCCGATACGGAGGATATGGCAATCAATGATTTAGCAATTTTGGTTTTCCGCTCGGGAGGTGCATTAGATGTGCCAATCGCATTTTATGATGCAGCGCCTACAAATAACGAGCTAACAATGGATGTTACGACAGCGGCAAAAACTGTCTACATCGTGGCTAATAGTGGTGCGACGGCAGACCAGAAGGGGATTTTGGCTAACGTGACAACCGTCTCACAGTTGGATGGCGTTGTGGGTGATTTGATGTCATCTAATGTTAATGTTTCAAACATCCAAGCAGGCAACGTGTGGATGACGGGTGCAGGTACTGTTTCAATATTTACGCCCGATGCAAATAGCGGAGTGCCAACAGCTTCATCTACCGTTATATTGAACTTCCCATTGTCAAAAATTAGGCTTGTGGTTAAGGATGAACGCACAAATACTAATGGCGGGAAAAACTACAAAATTGAGGATAATGATGTTATGATTCTCTATGCTGGTGCTCAAATTCCACTCTTTGCAAGCGAAAAGGATAATCCAACATCATTCTATACGGGAAGCGAAACATATTCAAGGGCTGTAACGCCTCGAGCTGTACTTTCAACTGCGTTGTGTAGTGATGTTGCTCCATCTGGCTTTACCAAAAATCCAACAAGTGCTGTCTCACATCACTTCTATGTTGCAGCAAATGATGCATCGACACAGCCAACAATTTTGGCACTGCGTTCGACACTAACAGATGTCAAGGCTAATACACAAAAGGATCTCTTCTATCCAATACAATTTAATACAACTGATGCAAAGTATACACTCGAAGCTGGTTCAAGCTATCTGGTAACGATAACCCTAAAGGGTGATATTGATGCAGGCGAGGGTGGCGGAACGGATGACCCAGAAACTGAAATTCTGCCTGCAAATCTCGATGTAACTGTGGTCCCTGCCGACTGGACAGCAGTTGATGTAGGTAAGGTCTTCAATTAAAATAAGCAGAGTGGGTGGCATTATAAAGTGTCACCCCTCTTTCACTTTTATATATGTACTATAAATTACTTTTGTTGGCAATCACACTGCTCACTTGCGGTTGCTATAAGGATTGTCGTGAGCAGCGACAATTTAGCTACCACTATCGTGCATACGATAATCAAGGTAGCGATATTACCGACAGTGGCGTTGTGCGCCATACGTTGCATCTAAGTCACGATGCAGAGCTAAATTTGATAGCTGCAAATCCCACGATGGAGTTTCTAAATTCGCTTCAGCGTGATAATGTTCAGATTACAATCTTCGCCAACAGCCACACCGAACAGCAATCTGTTCCACAAGTCATAGCGGGCAGTTCGATTGATGAGCACCATATCTCGACCCTCACGGAATCGACACGCCAAGATGGTATAAAGAGTGTGACAACACACCCCGATGATATATTTTTCGGGTCGGCAACCGTCATAAGCAGTAATGCATCGACTGAGATACCGTTGCAACGTTGTGTGGCGAGTGTTGTCGTTACAACTCTCGGATTAGATAGCTCGCAGGGGGGCTGTAGGTACGTTTTGCGTGGTGCAAAGGAACTACTGTCGATGGCAGATGGTTCGAGCACTGGTGATGATGTTAGCCACACCCCTGAGGCTCAATTCGATAGTAGTGGAGCATTCAAGAGCCAGATTTTCAATATTTTTCCACCAGCGGATGGCGATGTTGAGATTGATTTATACCAAAATAATCAGCTACTCGCCTCAGTTTCGCAGGATAGCAACGCTAACCCGATTAAGGCGATACGTGGCTCACTTTTGAATGTCTACATCGACCTTCGTGGCGAGATAAAAGTATATGTTGGCACCTCGACGTGGGGTCAAGAGATGGTTTGGAAGGAGTTTATGTAGTCCTGTTTAGCCAACAAGGTGGATATATCCATCCAAGCCCAATGGTAGGTCGAAGAAGTACCACACGGCCAACAGAACAACCCACGCCAAGAAGAAGACAACGGTAAAGGGTAGCATCAATGAGATGAGTGTGCCCACGCCATAATCTTTGTTGTATTTCTGTGCATAGACAACCAACAGCGCAAAGTAGCTCATCATCGGGGTTATCACGTTGGTCACCGAGTCGCCAATTCTGAATGCCGCCTGTGTCAAACCGGGATGGTAGCCAACAAGCATCAACATAGGGATAAATACGGGCGCTAAGATTGCCCATTTTGCCGATGCGCTACCCATAAATAGGTTGATAAAGGCAACGAGCAAAACGAAGCATATCAACATCGGAAAGCCCGTAAAACCAACTTCAGTGAGTGCCGAAGCCCCCTTAATGGCGAAGATGATGCCCAAGTTGCTCTCTTTGAAGAAGTAGACAAATTGTGCGGCAAAGAATACCAAGACGATATATCCACCCATCGAACTCATACTCTTGCCGATGGCCGCCATAACCTGCTTGTCGTTGCGTAGAGTTCCTGTGATATAGCCATAAATCAGACCCGGAACGAAGAATATCAGTAGCATCAACGTGATTATTCCGCTAAAGAATGGCGATTTTAGAACATCACCCGTTTCGGGGTCACGCAACAGTCCATTCTCGGGGATAATCGTTGCGGCAAATAGCGCCATTACAGCAATAGTTCCGATGGCTGCCCAAAGCAGACCTTTACGCTCTTTGGGGGTTGCTCGCTCGATTTCGAGCTTCTCGACCTCGCCCGAATATTTGCCCAAGCGGGGTTCGATAATTTTATCCACGACAAACGTTCCGACAATGACAACCATAAATGCCGAAATAACCATAAAGTAGTAGTTTACCATTGGATTGACAAACATTTCGGGGTCGATGATGTTTGCTGCAGCGGTCGATAAACCCGCCAAGATGGGGTCTACCGAGCCTATCAAGAAGTTAGAGCCGAAACCTGCGCTGACACCCGCAAAGGCGGCAGCAAATCCAGCCATAGGGTGTCGCCCGATGGCTTGGAAAATGATAGCTCCGAGAGGTATCAAGACCACATAACCCACTTCGGATGCGAGGTGTGAGAGTACTCCGGCGGCGATAACGGCAGGGGTAATGAGCCTACGTGGTGCAACGGCAACCAATTGCTTGACCATCATCGTGAAGAGCCCCGACCCTTCGGCAACGCCAATACCAACCATAATCACCAAGACCAACCCTAAAGGTGGGAAGATGATAAAGTTCTTCTCGATATTGACATACAACCATCGCAAACCATCGGCACTCAAGAGGTTACGAACTCCGATGACCTCGCCCGTTACGGGGTGATCGACCGAGAGGTTGAAGTGTGCTGCCAGAGCTGATGCAACCACAACTATCAGAGCCATAATGGCAAATAGTGTTGCAGGGTGGGGTAGACGGTTACCGATGACCTCTATTTTGTCTAATGCTCGCAGGAAAAAACCTCTCTTCATAACCTAATTTCTAATTATTGATGCGTTATATTTTATAATATATGCGAAGATATCATTCAATACTCTCTTTTTAGTATCGTCATTGCGGACTTGATCCGCAATCTCAACCATTTTCGTCATTGCGAACTTGATTCTGAATCTCATTTCTAACTCTAAGAGATTGCGGATCAAGTCCGCAATGACGTGAATGGTGTAATTAAATGAATGCCATCTTGATTTTTAGCGGATACCAGTAGCGTTTAAATTGAATCTACAACTTTGGCGCAACGCTCAAAGACCTCATCCATCGTGCCCATTCCATCAACGGCAACATATTTGCCCTGCGACGAGTAGTGCTCGGCAACGATTGCTGTCTGTTTGTTGTATACATCGATGCGGCCACGAATAACCTCTTCCGATGCATCGTCAGCACGCCCTGATGCCTTGCCACGCAACAAAATACGTGACACAAGCTCTTCGGTCGGGACATCAATATCGACCATCACATCGACCTTTAATCCGCTCTGTGATAGTATCTCATCAAAGGCAATAGCCTGCGCTGTTGTGCGTGGAAAACCGTCAAAAATGCAACCCTTCGAGTCACGATTATCGGCAACATATTTTGCGATAATATCGATTACAACCTCGTCAGGAGCCAATTCGCCCTTTGCGATATAACTCTCAACGCTCTTGCCCAAATCTGAGCCCTTTTTAATCTCGTTGCGGATAACCTCGCCAGTTGATACGTGGTTGATCTGAAAATGCTCCTTTAGGCGCTCAGCTTGTGTCCCTTTGCCACAACCGGGCGCTCCGAATAAAACAATGTTAATCATAAAAATATAAATAAGTTTGGAGCTACAAAAATAGTCTAAATTTTTGTGAATAGGTAAACTTTGAGTAATTTTGTGGAAATATTTTATGCAAAATGGAGAGTAAAAAGTTTACCAACATAGCCGATTTAGGACTTTTTGGACTAATTGAGCGCCTAACACGAGATTTTAAGAGTCAAAACCCATCGACACTGTGCTCTGTGGGGGATGATGCAGCTGTGATTCAACCATCAGATAATGAGGTGATTGTCACATCTTCAGACTCGCTATTCGAGGGCGTAGACTTCGATTTGACCTACTTCCCACTAAAGCATCTTGGATATAAAACTGTTGTGGCGGCTGTGAGCGATATATTGGCGATGAATGCTCGCCCAACGCAACTCTCGGTGTCGTTGGGGGTATCGGCTAAGCTATCTGTTGAGGCGTTGGAGGAGCTATACGAGGGTGTGCGCTTCGCTTGCGAAGAGTATCGAGTAGACCTTATTGGTGGCGATACACGTGCCTCGATGACGGGTTTAGTCATAGCAACAACCGCCTTTGGAGTGGTTGAAAAGGGCAAGGAGGTCTACCGCAAGGGGGCTGAGGAGAACGATTTGATATGCATCACGGGCAATCTGGGCTCGGCATTTATGGGTTTGCAGCTATTAGAGCGTGAGCGCAAGGTGTTGAACGACGTTGCACAGCCTGAACCGCAATTCGCTGGTTATGAGTATCTTTTGCAACGCTACCTAAAGCCACGTGCGAGGTTGGATATTATCGAAACGATGCTCGAAGAGGGTGTTCGTCCCACCTCGATGATTGATATTTCGGATGGCTTGGCGAGCGACTTGATGCAGATTTGCAAGGCGTCGAATTGTGGCGCACGTATCTATTTGGAGCGTATTCCGATAGCCAAGCAGACCAACGAACTCACGGACGAGATGAATATCGACCCCGTTGTTGCAGCGTTGAATGGCGGCGAGGATTATGAGTTGCTATTTACCATCCCCGTGACTGAGCAGGAGAGCATACAGCGCTTAGGTATGGTCGATATTATTGGGCACATAACAAGACAAGAGAGCGGAGTATACCTATCAACCCCCGATGGAGGTGAGATACCCTTTGAGGCTCAAGGATTTATGGGTAAATAGTGTGCCTAATAACTCATCTTCACTACATCGCTCGCCCCTCAAATCCTCATTTACGATAAGTAAACTGCGGTTTGAGAGCCTTCACGATGCACCAAAACTAACTCATTATTCACACTATTGTAGTGATGTGTTAAGTCTTATTTTATTTGCATAATATGATGATTAATAGCAACTTGTGTAGTTATTTGTAGTAAACGAATTGACTGTAAAATTCAGTTTTCGTCATTGCGGACTTGATCCGCAATCTCATAAAAAGAGCTGACAATTAGAGCGTTGAGATTGCGGGTCAAGCCCGCAATGACGTGGTAGGAGCTTTAACGCATCACTAATATTCACACTATTGTAGATACGGTAAGTTGGTCTAAGAGTCCAATTAATTTAGGAGTTTTTCCAACGAAGCGATATTTTGAGGGTTGCCTACAGTGCGACCCTCAGCCGTATATAGGTAGTCGATGCGAGAAGCAAAGCGTGCCTCGACCTTGTTGCGCATAACCTTCATTGTGCTATTTACTAAGCCGTTCTGCTCGGTAAAGTGCTCTTCGACAATCGCTAAGCCTGCTGGTAGCCACCTCTCGGGAAACTCCCCTGCAAATGTGCCACCCGCACGATAGCGATCAATCTCCGACTCGATAATTTGTGCCCCCACCTCAGAGCACTCATCCCCATTCACACCACGCTTTGATAGTTCGGTGCGCAAAGCCTCCGCATTAGGCACTACGATAGCTCCCGTAAATGGACTTTGGTTGTTGTAGATAAGTATTTGGTCAATATATGGAGATTTATCAACAATCGCCTCCTCCATACCTTCGGGGCTATATTTTTCGCCATCGCTACTAATCAAAAGGCTCTTAAAGCGCCCCAGAACATATAAAAAATCATCCTTCGACACATAGCCCATATCGCCCGTGTGTAGCCACCCGTCACGCACCGTGTCGGCAGTCGATTCAGGGTTTTTCCAGTAGCCCGCCATAACATTCTCGCCACGAATAATAATCTCGCCCCTCTCGCCAACGGGCTGTTCAATGCCGTTGTCGTCTACAATTTTGAGCTCTAAAGGTATCAAAATCTTACCCGATGAGCCAAATTTATGCCACTTGCGACGTGGGGCGTTGGTCGAAATTACAGGTGTCGCCTCCGAGAGTCCATACCCTTGATACATAGGTATACCGATGGCGTAGTAGAAGCGTTGTAGCTCAGAATCCAACAGTGCGCCACCGCCAACGAAGAACTTTAGCGAACCGCCAAAACCGGCACGTATCTTCTTAAATATTACCCTATCGAAGAGTGTGACTATCGGTTTAAGTATAAAGCGCCATCCACGCCCCTTGCTGTAACCATCTTGATTGTAGGCATAAGCGACCTTTAGCGCAAAGTTAAACAGACGCTCTGTGCCCTTGCCCTTCGACTTGATTGATGCCTCAATACCCTTGCGGAAGTTCTTGGCCAAAGCGGGCACCGACAACAAAAAGTCGGGGCGCACCTCACGTATATTTATTGGAATATTTTTTAGTGCCTCCATCGGTGTTGCCCCCAACTGCACGGTGGCAACCGATGCGCCACACGCAATCATAATGTAGAAGCCAACAACGTGGGCAAAGCAGTGGTCTAAGGGGAGAATAATCAACGTACGATAGGTAGGCGGAATATCCATTCTCGAGAGCGACTGCTCGACATTTGCCGTGTAGTTACGGTGAGTCAAGATGACACCTTTGGGGTCTGCCGTTGTGCCCGATGTGTAGGTTATTGTAGCGTAGTCATCATTTTGAATTGCTTGACCTATTTTTGTAAAGCTCTCACGACTGTCCATTAAGTGTTTGCGCCCTAAGCGTTTAAGTGTGCCCCAAGCCATCTCGGAGCTCTCCAATGGGGTGTGTCCTAAGACTATAACGTGCTCTAAGAGTGGTAGCTCGGAGCGTATCTTGCGAATTTTTGGTAGATGATACTTGGCAACAATGACAGCCTTAACATCGGCGTGTTGCAGGCGGAAAAGCAGGTCGTTCGACTCCTCCAACTTAACTGACAAAGGCACGCTCACAGCACCAGCATAGAAGATTCCCAACTCCGAAATTATCCATCCATTGCTCCCTTCCGCCAAGATAGCGACCCTATCTTTGGGCTTGATGCCAATGGCGACCAAGCCAGCACCAACCTCTTCGGCCTGAACTTTGGTCTCGAGGTATGTGGTACCTTCAAACTCATTGTGGCGCTTCTCCAACAGAAAATCCCTATCGCCATACTTTGCAACTGAACTCTCGAATAGGTCTATAATGCTCTTCTTCATTGTATTTGATCTCGCTAAGCCTAACTTAATAGTTAGCCTAAATAGTCGTTGATTTAATCCATCTTTAGCACCGCCAAGAATGCCGACTGTGGCACCTCTACATTACCGATTTGGCGCATACGCTTCTTACCCTTCTTCTGCTTCTCTAAGAGCTTACGTTTACGTGAAATATCGCCACCGTAACACTTAGCCGTCACATCCTTACGCACCGCCTTGACAGTCTCACGAGCGATAATTTTGGCTCCAATAGCCGCCTGAATCGCAATATCGAACTGCTGGCGTGGGATTAGCTCCTTGAGTTTTTCGCACATCTTGCGCCCGAAATCGTAGGCGTGGTCGGTGTAGGTTAGTGATGAGAGGGCATCCACTGGCTCGGAGTTGAGCAGAATATCCAACTTTACCAACTTGCTGGGATTGTAGCCCGTGCGGTGGTAGTCGAACGATGCGTAACCCTTTGATATACTCTTTAGTTTATCATAGAAGTCAAAGACAATCTCCGACAATGGCATCTCAAAATTGACCTCTACACGGTCCTGCGTGATGAATGTCTGGTTTGTGAGTGTGCCACGCTTGTCGATGCAGAGCTTCATCACGTTGCCCAGATACTCGGACTTGGTGATAATCTGCGCCTTGATATATGGCTCCTCGATTTTTGCGATTTTGGTCACTTCGGGCAGTCCCGATGGGTTGTGAACCTCCAGAACCTCGCCCTGTGTTGTTGTTATACGGTACGAAACGTTGGGTACGGTAGTGATGACATCCATATCGAACTCACGGTATAGGCGCTCTTGGATAATCTCCATATGTAGCAGTCCCAAAAATCCGCATCTAAAGCCAAAACCCAGCGCTAACGAGCTCTCGGGCTCGAACGTAAGCGATGCGTCGTTTAGCTTTAGCTTATCCAGTGATGCACGCAAATCCTCGTATTGGTCAGCCTCAACGGGGTAGACACCCGCAAAGACCATCGGTTTGACATCCTCGAAGCCTGCAATAGACTCCTCGCACGGTGCGGCTACAGTTGTTATCGTATCGCCCACCTTGACATCTGCCGAGCTCTTAATTCCCGAGCAGATATAGCCCACATCGCCCGAACGAAGTACGTCACGAGGCTGCATCTTGAGCTTCAGAACGCCAATTTCGTCGGCGTTGTACTCGCTTTCGGTGTTGAAGAACTTAACGTGCTCACCCTTTTTGAGTGTGCCGTTGAAGATGCGATAGTAGGCGATAATGCCACGATAGGGGTTGAAAACTGAGTCGAAAATTAGAGCCTGCAGCGGTGCGTTGTCATCCCCCTTAGGTTCGGGGATGCGCTCGATGATAGCCTCCAAGACCTCCTCAACACCTAAACCAGTCTTACCTGATGCCAACAAAATATCCTCATCCTTGCAACCTATCAAGTCGATGATTTGATCTTTCACCTCGTCAATCATCGCAGCACCCATATCAATCTTGTTCAGAACGGGTATAATCTCCAAATCTTGACCTACGGCGAGGTATAGATTTGAGATGGTCTGCGCCTGAATACCCTGCGTTGCATCGACAACTAAGAGTGCACCCTCGCACGAGGCGATGGCACGTGACACTTCGTACGAAAAATCGACGTGTCCCGGAGTGTCGATAAGGTTCAAGACGTAGCTCTCGCCACTGCGAGAGGTGTACTCCATCTGTATGGCGTGGCTCTTGATTGTGATACCCTTCTCACGCTCCAAATCCATATCGTCCAACACCTGCGACTGCATTTCACGCTGGTTTAGCGTGTTGGTCTTCTCCAAAAGACGATCGGCAAGTGTACTCTTACCGTGATCGATATGTGCTATGATGCAAAAGTTGCGAATATTTTTCATCTCTAATCCAATAAAATAAGTGTGCAAATATACAAAAAAAGAATTTATTAACCAATTTGCACCCTATTTGCTATGTAATCAAAGAATTAATATAACTTTAGAGATTATGCGAGTAGCAATTAGTGGGGCAACAGGGTTTGTAGGTAGCCATCTATCCGAGTATCTTAAACAAAATGGTGTTGAGTGTGTCGCTATTGGACGTGCCGAGCTCAGTTGTGGCAGGCGTGATGATTTGGTGCGAATAGTCGATAGTTGTGATGCCGCAATCAACTTGGCGGGAGCATCAATTTCTCACCGATGGAGCACAGAGTATAAATCTGAGATTCTATCGAGTCGTGTTAATTCGACACGTCGATTGGTCGATGCGATCAACAGCAGTGATAGATGTCAGCGCTTGATCTCGACATCGGCAGTTGGTCTATACCCTTGTGATGGGTGTCACGATGAGTTGCAGGAGCGAGTGGGCGATAGCTTTTTGGCACGTGTATGCCAAGAGTGGGAGAGCGAGGCGAGGCGTGTAAATTGCAGTTTGGCCATAACTCGCTTTGGGGTTGTGTTATCGGATGCGGGAGGAGCGCTGTTGAGGGTGTTGAAGATGGCAAGATGGGGTGTTGTGGCGACCCCCGCACCACTTGCCCACCTCTCGTGGATAGATTTGAGGGATTTAATGCGCATTGAGCTTATACTGCTACAAGATAGCTCTTTGCAGGGTCTATTCAACCTCACAGCGCCCGTTGGTTGCACAATGGGCGAGATGTGCCGTGTAGTCGCTAAGCAGTGTGGCGCTAAGATAAATATCCCCCTGCCCGAGTGGTTATTGCGCACCGTGCAGGGGGAGTTATCACAAGTTATAACGTGTGGGGTGTGTGCCACTCCGCAGCGTCTACTCGAAGAGGGTTACAAATTTATTTCACCCTCGATTCAGAGCATCTTTGAGCATTAATAGCGGTAGTGTTCAGCCTTATAGGGTCCATCCTTCTCGACCCCGATATAGTCGGCTTGCGAGTCGGTTAGGCGTGTGAGCTCGACACCTAAGTTATCTAAGTGCAGGCGTGCTACCTCCTCGTCTAACTGCTTCGAAAGGCGGTATACACCCACCTCAAAGCTCTTCTGCCATAGCTCAATCTGTGCCAAACACTGGTTAGTGAATGAGTTAGACATCACAAACGAAGGGTGTCCCGTTGCACAACCCAAATTCACAAGACGACCCTCTGCCAAGACAAAAATCGAACGGCCATCCTCGAAGGTGTACTTATCGACCTGAGGTTTGATGTTGGTTTTAACAGCTGTGGAGCTATCCAACTCGGCCATCTGTATCTCGTTGTCGAAGTGGCCGATGTTACACACGATAGCTTGGTCACGCATCGATGCCATATGCTCCAAAGTGATTACGTCACGGTTACCTGTGCAAGTGACATAGATATTGCCCTCGCAAAGTGAGCTCTCGACACTCTTAACCTCGAAACCCTCCATCGCTGCTTGAAGTGCGCAAATAGGGTCAATCTCGGTCACAATAACACGTGCTCCATACGAGCGCATCGAGTGTGCACAACCCTTACCAACATCGCCATAGCCACAAACCACAACCACTTTACCCGCAATCATAACATCCGTAGCACGCTTAATGCCATCAGCCAACGATTCACGGCAGCCATACAAGTTGTCGAACTTGGATTTGGTGCACGAGTCGTTCACATTAATTGCAGGCACCAACAGCTCGCCCGCCTCGAACATCTGATATAGGCGGTGTACACCCGTTGTGGTCTCCTCGCTCACGCCACGCCACTCTTCGATAGTGCGGTGCCACTTTTTATTATCTTCCGCAAGCACTCGCTTTAGCGTATCGAGGATAACTTCCTCCTCATACGATGATGCTTTGTAGTCGAGTGTCGAGGCATCCTTTTCAGCCTTGAAACCCTTGTGGATGAGTAGGGTAGCATCGCCACCATCATCCACGATAAGTTGTGGACCCTTGCCATCCGAAAATGACAACGCCATCGCTGTGCACCACCAATACTCGGGCAATGTCTCGCCCTTCCACGCAAAGACTGGCACGCCCGATGCGGCAATCGCTGCAGCTGCGTGGTCTTGTGTCGAGAAGATGTTGCACGAGCACCAACGAACCTCAGCGCCCAACGCAACTAAGGTCTCAATAAGCACTGCCGTCTGGATGGTCATATGCAACGAACCCATCACACGAACCCCCTCTAAGGGCTTTTGTGCAGCGTACTTTTGGCGCAGTGCCATCAAGCCGGGCATCTCACGCTCGGCAATCTCAATCTCTTTGCGACCCCAATCTGCCAACGAAATATCGGCAACCTTGTAGGGTAGTG
This sequence comes from uncultured Alistipes sp., assembly GCA_964370585.1. Classification (GTDB taxonomy): domain Bacteria; phylum Bacteroidota; class Bacteroidia; order Bacteroidales; family Rikenellaceae; genus Alistipes. The sequence goes on from CAYJJV010000002.1 coordinate 70,864, forward strand.
TTAAACCTAAATACATTCTATTCTGTTTTATTGATTATTTTCATTATTCTCTCTTTGTCCTTTGCAATCTGCGCCTTAAGTTCATCGAGTGAGCCAAACTTCATATCGCCACGCACCCGTTCGTGCAGCTCAACCTCAATTCTTTCGCCATAAATATCCCCCTCAAAGCCAAACAGAGTGCTCTCCACCGAGCGTCTTGTACCTTGTAGCGTGGGTCTACGCCCAACGTAGGACATCGCATCATAGAGCTTCCCTCGCAACTCAACTCGAGAGCGGTAGACTCCATCCTCAACACTAAGAGCATCGTCGATATATATGTTGGCCGTCGGAAAGCCCAACTGCCGTCCAATCCTCTTGCCTTGCTCGACTATGCCCTGAATTAACTGCTCAGACATTGTTATGCCCCCTATATCTTCTCGGTTAGCTTGCGTACCAACCTAAATTGCGAAAAGAACTCCTTGCCAAAGACACGAAGAACAGTATATGATGGTATCGCCAATAGCATACCCACAACGCCAGCGATGTAGCCAGCCATCAATATGACGATAAATATCTCCAATGGGTGCGCTTTGACCCTTGACGAGTAGAGCATAGGTTGCAGAACAAAGTTGTCGACACCCTGCGCAAAGAGCACTGTACAAAGAATTGTTATGCTGGTCATACCTATTGACATCCCCTCGATGGGCGTTACAACGCCAACAAATAGCGCTACTGTACCCCCAATAAGTGGGCCTGCGTATGGAATAACATTTAGGATACCGACAGTCAAACCGCAGAAGAAGGCGTCGGATGAACTCATTCCAAAAATCATTAAAATTATGGAGATGATAAGCATTAAGATGGTATTTTCAATCAAAATACCTGTAAAATATCGACTCAAAAGTGCCGTTGCCGAGTCCAAAGCACGTATCACACTGGCGTGGTGACGCTCGGGCAGAATGGTTGTGAACATCGAGTAGAACAGCCCCTCATCCTTCAAAAAGAAGAGTGTAATGAACGATATTGAGAAGATAGCGATAACGGATGATACAATCACATTAACGACAGATGAGAGCAGACTATTGATAGCTCCAAAATCCAAAACTTTACGCATCGCTGCGCTCAGAGCATCCGATAGCGAGATAGTGCCTTCGGGCAGCGCAAACATCTCACTTAGATACTCTTGTACCCTCTCGATTGGGGCCTCAATGCTATGCAACAAAGCGACAAAATCGATTGTAGATAGTTGGTATATCTTGTTGAATACCAATGGTATAAAAAGATAGAAAAATGTAGATGCTACAGCCCAAATTATGAGTAGTGTCGCAACAGCTGCTGCCCAACGTGGAATTACCCAACCACGAATTGTTTGCCGTGAGAGTATGTTCACTAAAGGTCGCCCTACAACAGCGAGGATTGCAGATATGAGTATGTAGGCAACAATCGAACTGAAGTACCACACCAAAGCCAGCACTACGGCAGCCACTAAAGCTCCCACAGCAAAGCGCAATATTGTTTGAGGTGTCAGTTGCATCATCTTTTACTCTTTTTTTATCTTTTCGGTAGGCGTGCAATAGGGGTTTGTGAACCCACAACACGATCGCCAATTTCGACTAAGATCTCGCTATCTTTTGGTAGTAGAAGGTCAATTCTTGAGCCAAATTTGATGAAGCCCGAAACTGAGTTCTGATCAACCTTTTTTCCAACGCTCATATACGATATGATGCGACGAGCCACTAAGCCAGCAATTTGGCGGAATAGCACACGATGGCCATTTGCCATCTTTATAACTGTTGTCGTGCGTTCATTCTCGGTCGAAGATTTGGGGTGCCAAGCCACCAAGAACTTGCCTGAGTGGTATTTGTAGTACTCCACCTCTCCAGCTACGGGGACCCAGTTCATATGTACATTTGTGACCGACATAAATATCGACACCTGCATAACTTCGCCCTCCAAGCACTCATCATCCGTGACAACCTCAGTCACCACCACACGTCCATCGCAGGGTGAGAAGACCAAATCTGCATCGTGAATCTGCACACGGCGTGGCTCACGGAAGAAGGCAACAACAAAGCCCCAAAATCCAAAGAATAGTATTGCACTCGTCCACATAAAAGCTACGTGTGCATCGTGCATTACAAGGTAGTAGAATAGCGCCCATACTGCGGCACATAAGGCTCCTGATACGAAGATAATTTTATAACCCTCTTTATTGATTTTCATATATTTAGTATCTTTAAAATTACATTACAATTAGCATATAGACCACCACAAACGGCGCCGATACCAACACGGCATCAAATCTATCCAAAACCCCTCCGTGACCGGGAATCAAGGAGCCAGAGTCCTTAATATCGACCGAGCGTTTGAACATCGACTCAACCAAGTCGCCAAAGATAGCCGATACAACCGTCACGACTGCTAATCCAATCCACACTATGATGCTCTGCTCCAAGTATATGGCCGCACCAACAGCTACTCCAACGCCACCAGCAAGACCGCCAATAGCGCCCTCCCACGACTTTTTGGGTGATATGCGCTCGAATAGTCGATTACGACCAAAGGCGATACCTATTAAATATGCAAAAATATCGTTTGCCCATATTATAAATAGGTATATGACCAAAATAAGTGGTTGCCACGTATTAGTTGAGATGATTGGGATGTATAGCACAAGGCTTAGCGGCAAAGCCACATATAGCACACTCATTATCGTTGTAGCGATGGCTGTAAGGGGTTTTGCTTGACGTCGATAGAGCTCGCATATAAGCATTATGGGGAATAGCAGCATCAAGAATGCCAAGCCAAATTTGAATGGCTCGTTTGCCCACCCTAAAATCTCAATATCGTCGCTTACGAAGGCGAAATTTAGGCTAAAGAGCACCGCCGCCATCATACCACCTATGAAGCGTTGTGGTTTTGCGCCACTGCTCATCTCAGCTATTCGGTAGAACTCAATCGAGCCACCCGCAATTATCGCCAAAAGCAGTATTGCCAAGCTCCATTGCGACCACATAATAGCCCCAATAACCACTACGCCTAATAGCAATCCGCTCAAACTGCGCACTATAAATTCACTGCTCTTCTTGCCCATTCTATCCTCTGTTTAAGTTAGTTTTTTTAATTTATGCCGTTGGCTCATTTGGCTCAGTCGCTTTAGATACCTCAGCCACCTCAGCCGCTTCTCTCTTTTCAGCCTCTTTTAGCTGCTCAGCCTCTTCACGTAGCGCCTTCGCCTCAGCCTCGACTCTGTCACGCTCTATATCCTTTTTGCGACGACCAAAAATCTGCTCCACATCTTCGGTAAAGACAACCTCACGCTCTAAGAGCAACTCCGCCAACTGCTTTAGCCCCTCAGCGTGGTTAGTCAAAACCTCTTGTGCCATCTTATAGGCTGTTTCGATGACCTTCTTCGCCTCGCTATCTAAGAGTTGGGCTGTGCTCTCTGAATATGGTTTTGTGAAGCCCATATCGCTCTGACCCGATGAGTCGAAGTAGCTCAATGTGCCCACACCCTCCGACATACCATAGTATGCAACCATAGCGTATGCCTGCTTTGTGACACGCTCCAAGTCGTTCAGCGCACCAGTTGATTGGTGTGAAAATATCATCTGCTCAGCAACACGCCCACCCAACGTAGCGGCCATCTCATCCATCAACTGCTCACGAGTTGTTATTTGGCGCTCTTCGGGCAGATACCAAGCTGCACCAAGCGCCTTGCCTCTTGGTATGATTGTCACCTTGATTAGTGGGCTGGCATTCTCCAAAATCCAACTCACGGTAGCGTGTCCCGCCTCGTGATAGGCGATAATGCGCTTTTCGTTATCTGTTATAATCTTATTCTTTCGCTCCAAACCACCAATTATGCGGTCGATGGCCGCCAAGAAATCCTCACGTGATACGAACGCCTTTTTATGACGAGCAGCGATAAGCGCCGCCTCGTTACAAACGTTGGCGATGTCGGCACCCGAAAAACCGGGCGTTTGGCGTGCTAAGAACGAGCGGTCGAGCTCAGGATTGAGCTTCAGCGCACGAAGGTGGACATTGAAGATCTCTTCACGCTCCTTAACATCGGGTAGTCCCACCTCGATTTGGCGGTCGAAGCGACCTGCACGCATCAAGGCCTTATCCAAAATATCGGCACGGTTAGTCGCTGCCAAGACGATTACGCCCGCATTGGTCTGAAAACCATCCATCTCCGTTAAGAGTTGGTTGAGGGTGTTCTCACGCTCGTCGTTGCCTGAGAAGCCCGCATTCTTGCCACGAGCACGCCCGATGGCATCAATCTCATCGATGAATAGGATGCAGGGCGCCTTCTGCTTCGCCTGCTCGAAGAGATCACGCACACGTGATGCTCCAACGCCGACAAACATCTCGACAAAGTCTGAACCCGAAATCGAGAGAAATGGCACATTTGCCTCGCCCGCTACAGCCTTAGCCAAGAGGGTTTTACCCGTTCCAGGAGGTCCTACCAAGAGAGCCCCTTTGGGGATTTTAGCCCCTAACTCCTTATATCTGCCTGCATTTTTCAGAAAATCGACAATCTCCATAATCTCGACCTTCGCCTCCTCTAATCCCGCAACATCCTTAAATGTTATGCGGCGAGCCTTATCCTTGTCAAAGACCTGCGCTTTAGCCTTGCCGACATTCATAATGCCGCCACCGCCACCTCCTGCGCCACGTGACATCGAACGCATAATGAAGAACCATACACCGATAATCAAAATCCAAGGCAGAAAGCCAATAAGCATATCTAACCAACCTTTGCCCTCATTTTCGTAGACAACGTTGATGGGTTTGGTTATGCCCTGCTCCGTAGCCTTTTGTTCTGCTGACTCTATATCCTCACGAAATCCCTCTTTGGGGATGGTGTAGCTAAGTTGGTACCCCTCTTTGGGCATATGGCTGAGCTCCTTGTTGGTGGTATCCTTGCGATAGGCCTCAATGGCGGGCTCGGTTAGATAGATATGAGCTGTTTCGTAGTTGCGAACCTCGATTTTAGCCACCTCGCCACTCTCCACCATCGGTTTTATGGTGTTCCAGTTGCTCTTTATGGGAGCACTGCTTTCGGTGCCAAATAGGTAGTAACCAACGATAAAGATACCTATTGCAGCGTATATCCAAAAAATTGAGGGTCTATTGAGGTTAAGTCCACCTTTAGAGCCCCCTATGTTACCATTTCTGTTGCCCCCTTTGTTACCTGCTTTGTTGCTCCCCTTATTGCCCCCTTTGTTGCTCTTTTTGTTGTTTGTCATCCTTACACTTACTCTTCGTATTCATACTTGGTCATTGGGGCATCTGCCCACAACTCCTCCAATTTGTAGAACTCACGTAGTTCGCTCTGGAACACGTGCACCACAACATCAACATAGTCTATTGCAATCCACACGCCATTCTGCTGACCCTCGATGCGCCAAACCTTCTCGCCTAACTCCTTCTGTACCCTCTCTTCGATACCAGCTGCGATGGCTGCCACCTGTGTTGTTGAGTCGGCGTTGCAAACCACAAAGTTGTTGCATATCGCTCCATCAAACCCCGTGAGGTCTAACGATACGATATTTTTACCCTTTTTATCTTCAATCGCACTAACGATTACTTCTGTCAATTTATTCATTCTCTATCTTATAAAAATATAACCTTGCAAAGGTAGGAAAATAATCTGGAACAGCAAAGGATTTGTGCTCAAACCTTCGCTTGGATGGCAATATTTTGTGGCGCTACTTATTGCCGCAGTCGATAATTGTATCTGATAGCGCCTCGACAATCGACCTCTTGACATATGTGCGCCTCACGGCGAGGGCTATCTTGCGTGAGGTGGCACCCTTAGCTAAGCTCTTGACCCTATCTTTGTGCCTATCAGAGATATACTCTATCGCCATTTGGGGTATAATCGTGAGCGACGGGGTGCAGTCCACAATACGCATAAGGGTATCCAGCGAGCCCGACTCGAAGGAGTAGTGCGAGGGGATACTTCGCTTTGCGATGCAGAGCTCGATTATCTGGTCACGCATACAGTTACCCGGACTTAAGATCACCAACTCACGAGGGTCAATATCCTCGATTCGTATGTTGCTGCGCTCATAGAGTGGGTTCTCGGGCGATACATAGGCGTAGAACCTATCGTCGAAGAGCTCCTGCTCCAAAATTCCATCGCCACACGTGCCACTGGCAACCAGCGCTGCGTCGATTCTATCACGTCGCAGCGCCTCGATAATATCGGCTGTTACCATCTCCAATATTTCGAGCTCAACCTTTGGGTACTCCTGAACAAAGGTTGGAATAAATTTGTGCAACAGATAGGGGGCGATTGTGGGGATTACCCCCAAGCGCAACTTGCCCGACATCTCGCCTTTGAGCTCCAAGACCGACTCTCGGATGTTATTGTAGGCACGGATTGTCTCACGTGCACGCTCCAAGACCACCTCGCCTGCTTGGGTGGGTATAACGGGCTTTTTTGAGCGATCTAAGAGTATCACTCCAAGCTCCTCTTCCAATGCCTTAACTTGCATACTGAGTGAGGGTTGCGTTACGAAACATATCTCGGCAGCTTGTGAGAAACTACCACACGATGCCACCGCAAGTAGATATTCAAGTTGGATTATTGTCATAATTTTTGACTATTTGTTGCAACAAATGTATAAATATTTTTTATATATTGCAACTATTATTTGTTGCCAGCGTGGAATTTTGTAGATTTGCACTCGAAAAGTGATACTTTTACTACAAAATATTACTGATGAGTTAATTTTAAAGTGTCGTCATTGCGGGCTTGACCCGCAATCTCAATATCGTGATTGACAACTGTTTTAAGAGATTGCGGGTCAAGCCCGCAATGACGGAAGCGGATTTCTTTACAATCAAACGAATGTTGAGGTAAAGAGTATAAATTATTAGTAAACACAATGTTATGCAGACATCATAAAAATTAATACATTACGACTAATTACAATAAAAGAGAGTTATGAAGAGAATTATACTTACTGGCGACCGCCCAACGGGGCGACTGCATTTGGGGCACTTTGTGGGTTCGTTGAGCCGTCGTGTAGAGCTGCAAAACTCAGGGCAGTTCGATGAGATATACATTATGATTGCCGATGCGCAGGCATTGACTGACAATGCCGATAATCCCGAAAAGGTGCGCCAAAACATCATCGAGGTGGCTCTTGACTACCTTTCGTGTGGTATTGACCCCGATAAATCGACCATCTTCATTCAGTCGCAAATATCGGAGTTGTGCGAGTTATCGTTCTACTATATGAACCTTGTGACGGTACAGCGCCTGCAGCGCAATCCGACAGTTAAGGCTGAGATTCAGTTGCGTGGCTTCTCGGACAACGACACCGACGGCGATAATCAGCAGCGTCAAGGTATTCCAGTGGGATTTTTCACCTATCCAATCTCGCAAGCTGCCGATATTACAGCTTTTCAGGCGACCACAGTACCCGTAGGCGAGGATCAAATTCCGATGATTGAGCAGACACGTGAGATAGTTCACAAATTCAACAACACTTATGGTGTTGCCTTGACCGAACCCAACGTTCTGTTGCCCGAAAACAGCGCCTGCTTGCGCCTGCCAGGCATTGATGGTAAGGCTAAGATGAGTAAGTCGCTGGGCAACTGCATCTACCTCTCGGATACCCCCGAAGAGCTTAAGAAGCGTGTTATGAGTATGTATACCGACCCTAACCACCTGCGTGTTGAGGATCCGGGTTCGATAGTTGGCAATACGGTATTTACATACTTGGATGCCTTCTGTTCGGAAGAGCACTTTGATAAGTATCTGCCCGAATATGCATCATTAGATGAGCTAAAGGCGCACTATGAGCGTGGCGGTCTGGGCGATGTTAAGGTTAAGCGCTTTTTGTTGGCAATTCTTGAGGAGCTCTTGCAACCCATACGTGAGCGTCGTAAATACTACGAGGAGCGCATTGGCGAGGTCTACGATATTCTGCAGCGAGGTTCAGAGCGTGCACAGGCAAAGGCATTTAAGACCTTGACGGGTGTTAAAAAAGCGATGAAGATTGACTACTTCGATAATCGTGAGATGATCGAGGAGCAGATCAAAGCGTTTGCTCAAAAATAGGTCGGCAATGCAGATTAGAGCGGACAAAATATATAACGAATTCATACGCTTAACACGTAGATTCAGCGATCGCCAGACGATGATGATTCTGGCGGTTGTTGTGGGCGTTATAGCTGGCTTTGCAACCTACCTCTTTGAGATGCTGTTGCACGCCATAAAGAGTGGTTTGACAAATTGGCTACCCGTTGAGAGTGCCAGTTATATGTTCTTCATCTATCCAGCTGTCGGTATTATATTGGCGACTCTGTTTGTGAAGTATATCGTCCGTGACAACATCTCGGAGGGTGTTACACGAGTACTCTATGCAATGTCGTCACGCAACTCAACAATAGCACGCCACAATACGTGGACTTCGATCGTGGGTGGCGCTACGACCATCGGTTTTGGTGGTTCTGTAGGCCCTGAGGCGCCTATCGTCTTGACGGGTGCCGCCATCGGCTCGAATGTTGGGCGCATAGCACGCCTAAACTACAAACACACAACGCTACTGCTCTGCTGTGGTGCTGGTGCAGCGGTTGCAGCTATCTTCAAAGCGCCCATTACGGGGTTGGTCTTTGTGCTGGAGATTTTGATGTTGGAGATTACCGTGAGCTCGGTTATTCCACTGCTAATCGCCTCGATAAGTGCCACATCGATAGCACTTCTACTGAGGGGCTTTGACCCCATCTTGGCGGTGCAACTACGCCCTGCCGACGCCTTCTCCCTATCTGAGCTACCAATGTTTATACTCTTGGGTGTGATATGCGCTCTGGTGGCGTGGTACTTCACATCGATGAACTCACGCATAGCCCACCTCTTTGAGGGGATTAAAAAGCAGTATAAACGCTGGATTATTGCGGGTGTCGTGTTGGGGGTCTTGATTTTCGTCTTTCCGCCACTCTATGGCGAGGGCTATGAGGGCTTTACCGCCTTGATGCACGGCCGAACGGATGTCCTGTTCAATAGCTCGCTATTCTATGAGTTCCGTGATATAGATTGGGTTGTAATTCTGTTTGTTATATCGACACTATTTTTCAAAGTCATAGCAATGGCATCGACCAACGCCGCAGGTGGTGTGGGAGGAACCTTCGCTCCGTCGCTATTTGTTGGTGCATTCACGGGTGCGGCGCTTGCGCTGAGTTGTAATGCTCTGTTTGGGTGGAATTTGTCGTTGGTATCCTTTACGTTGGTGGGTATGGCAGGTGTGATGGCAGGTGTGATGAATGCCCCTTTGACCTCGATATTCTTGATTGCGGAGCTATCGAATGGATATGGACTCTTTATCCCCTTGATGACTACAGCCTCAATATCGTTCGCTGTGAACGCCTATTTGGACCCCGACTCGATATATACCAAGCAGTTGCGTCAGCGTGGCGAGCTCTTGACCCACGATAAGGATCAATCGGTCTTTGTATTCTTGAAGTTGGAGCACTTGATGGAGCGAGATTTCTACGTTATCAATCGTGATATGACTCTTGGCGATATTGTTGGTATAATATCTTCACAGAGCCGAAATATCTTCCCCGTTGTGGATGATGCAGGGCGTTTGGCGGGTATTGTACAGTTAGATGATCTACGCTCAGATATGTTTGATAGGGATAAGTATGGAACCAAAATTTCACACTATATGATAGCTCCGCCCGATGAGATTATGGAGCGTGAGTCGATTCAGAGCATCCTCCCCAAATTCGAAGATAAGCATACGTGGATGTTGCCCGTGATTGATAAGCAGGGTAAATATTTAGGGTTTATCTCGAAATCTCGAATTTTGAATGCTTATCGTGAGCAACTTGTAAAGATTCAACAGTAAAGGCTGAATAATAGGCGATTTTTGAAACATCCCTTGCCCCTGAAATCCTCACATACCTAAAGTATGCTGCGGTTTCAGTGCCAGCACGATGCTTCAAAACTCATCCTCTTATTCAACCTTTAAGTTCTTGCAGGCGATTTTTGAAACATCTCTTGCCCCTAAAATCCTCACATACCTAAAGTATGCTGCGGTTTCAGTGCCAGCACGATGCTTCAA
>CAYJJV010000002.1:81030-82428 GCA_964370585.1 uncultured Alistipes sp.
AAATCCTCACATACCTAAAGTATGCTGCGGTTTCAGTGCCAGCACGATGCTTCAAAACTCATCCTCTTATTCAACCTTTAAGTTCTTGCAGGCGATTTTTGAAACACCCCTTGCTATTTAATCTTTATGTTTTGGATTTACTCTCTCCCACGCACCACCCAACATCGCAACGCCCCCAAAGCCTAACGAGTGTAGGTAGTCGATTTTGTCTAATGTTACACCCCCTAAAGCGTATGTATCCTTTTGGATAGCGCCCAAAGAGTGTGCCGAGCGCAACTCTTCATCTGAGAATTGGGATTGATAGCCCTCTTTTGATATCGAGTCAAAAATTGGGCTCAAAAATAGATAGGAGGGCAAATAATATGGGTTGTCAGCGCATAGATCTGCGATAAATGTGCGCTTCTCAGATAGCTCGGCTATCGTATGGCACGACCCACTTATGTATAAAGTGTGTCGGGGCGAGTGGGGTGGCAGTGGGTTGCGATAGGAAACGTGCACCCCCCGAACCAAATAACGCTCCGTGAGCGAAAAACCATCGTGTAGCACAATGCGAGGGTGCAACGTAGGGTCAATCGAACGAAGCAACTCCTCGATCTGCTCAACGCTACTGTGGGGCTTGCGTAGGTGCAACGTCTCGACAGCGTGCCCCGCTAATTGGGGCGCCTCGCCCCGCAAAAGGCGCTCTATCGCTTCGGCTTCGCCCTTAAAGTGATGGGGCAATGTTATAACAACTACTCTCATTTGTCAAAAGATTATAGCTCCACAATCGTCCATCCAACACATCGCCCACACCAGTAATGATCTTTATCACCTCCATCGCCTGCACACTTCCAATAATGGCGGGTGTCAGACCAATGACCGCTGGCGAGGGGTTTTGCGTGGGCGAGCAGTCGCCTTCGGGGAATATATCGCCATAGCTTACACCCGAACGAAAGTTAAAGACCGCCACCTGCCCCGATGTTGCATTAATTGCCCCATAAACATAGGGGCGACAGAGCTCTCGGCACACGCTGTCGATTGTGTGGCGTGTGGCAATATTGTCGCACCCATCCACCACAATATCATATTGAGAGATGGTTTGCAGGGCATTTTTGTTAGTTAGGCGTGCATCGATTGCATCGACTGTGATGGTTGAATTTATCGCTACAAGTCGCTCTTTGGCGCACTGAGCCTTGCTCATCCCAATTTGCGATTCGGTGTATAGAACCTGCCGTTGGAGATTTGAGATGCTTACCAAATCATCATCCATCAAGCCGATATGCCCGACACCTGCCGCTGCTAAGTATAGGGCGATGGGCGAACCTAACCCCCCAACGCCCACAATCAAAACTCGGGCTTGGGATAGTTTCTCTTCTCCCTTGTCGCCAATGACTGGCGTTTGGCGTGCGTAGCGCTCTG
>CAYJJV010000002.1:82528-86115 GCA_964370585.1 uncultured Alistipes sp.
CTATTTAAAATCAAACGAGCGATCCCAATCCTTAAATACAGCCTCACGACCCAACGAGTGCAAAGCCTCGATGATTTGGCGGGTCGTGCGATTATCGTTGGTTGAGAACTGCTCCAAAACACCCGTGTGGGTGGCGTAACCGCCCGGCTCGGTGCGACTCTCGGCACTCATCGTTGTCGCCCCCAATGTTGCCATATTGTTGCGCATCGTTGAGCTCTCACGTGTGGAGTATGAAATATCGACATCTCTGTCAAATATACGCATTGCAAAGGTTAGCTGTGCCAACTCTCTGTCGCTCATCACATAGTCGGGCTGAAAACCACTCTTACTGCTGCGCAGGCGTGGGAAATTGACGCTATACTTCGTGCGCCAATAGTTGCGATGCATATATCTTAAGTGGTGCGCCAGCATCGTGGCATCCTCACGCCACGAAGATAGTCCCACCAAGATACCCATACCAATCTTATGAACTCCCGCCTCGCCCATCCTATCAAAGCCATTGACACGCCACTCAAAGTCGCTCTTGCGACCCGATGGGTGGTAGCGCTTGTAGGCGTTAGGGTTGTATGTCTCCTGAAAGCATATTACGCCGTTAAGTCCGTGATTGATAAGGGTTTTATACTCTTCAACCTCTAAGGGCATAACCTCAACTTGGAGGTTGCTAAATTGTGGCTTTGCAATATCTAAGGCTTGCGCAAGATACTCCACACCAACTTTTACGGGGTTCTCGCCCGTGACCAACAGAAGGCTCTCGAATGGTGCCAAACGCTTTATCGCCTCCAACTCACGCTCAATCTCATCGAATGAGAGGATGGTACGCTCGACACGATTCTTGGCGTTAAATCCGCAATACAGACACCCATTGGCGCACGAGTTGGAGAGGTACAACGGAATGTATAGCTGCACGGTGCGCCCGTGTCGCTGCATCGTGTACTCTCGACTTAGCTGTGCCATCGCCTCTAAATAGGGCTCAGCCGCTGGGGAGATTAGCACCGTAAAATCCTCAACCGTGAGCACCTCTTTTGAGAGCACACGCTCAACATCGCTGGCTGTGGCGTTGGCGATGCGTTGCGAGGTGTCGCTCCACGATATTTTTTTTAACTCTTCGCTAAACATATTATAGATCTAAAAAGGCTGTCAAAGGCGAACTTGCAACCGCCTCGCTGCTCTTGCCTGCCAAACCTGCTCTGTATGCCCTGCGACCCGCTATGACCCCCTCCTTGAAGGCTATAGCCATCTGTGTGGGGTTGGCAGCAACGGCAATGGCGGTATTGACCAATACGGCATCGGCGCCCATCTCCATAGCTTCGGCAGCGTGCGACGGAGCGCCAATTCCTGCATCGACAACGACAGGTACTGTCGCCTGCTCGATTATAATCTTCAGAAAATCACGTGTCAGTAGCCCCTTATTCGAGCCAATAGGAGAGCCTAAAGGCATCACAGCCACAGCGCCCGCCGCCTCCAACTGCTTGCAGAGCGTGGGGTCGGCTTGGCAGTAGGGTAGAACCTTGAACCCTAAGCGTGATAGCTCTTCGGTCGCCTTTAGCGTCTCGACACTGTCGGGCAAGAGGTACTTGGGGTCGGGGTGTATCTCCAACTTTAGCCACTCGGTGCCAAACGCCTCACGTGCCAACTGTGCCGCAAAGATCGCCTCTTTGGCATCACGCACTCCTGATGTATTGGGTAGGAGTTGGATTGTTGGGTCGATGATGTGTTGTAGCATATCGTCATCCTTGTCATCTAACGTTATGCGCTTCATCGCTAAGGTGATCATCTCACTTTCAGATGCCGTGATTGCCTCACGCATCAAGGCGTTGGAGCTGAATTTGCCCGTACCTAAAAATAGGCGAGATCTAAACTCTCTGCCTGCAATAGTTAATCTATCCATTCTGGTTTATCATTTTTATTATCTTTTGACACTCTTCGTTTGGGTTGTCTGCTCCGATGATAAGGCTCGACAAAGCAACACCATCAACTCCCGTTTGCAGGATTTGGGGTATATCTTCGGTTGTGATACCTCCGATGGCGACAATCGGGATTTTGATGCCCATCGCCTTGAGCTCTTGGCAGGCGGTGGCGTAACCCTTAAGCCCCAAAATTGGACTTAAATTGCGCTTGGTCGAGGTAAAACGGAAAGGACCCATACCTATATAATCCGCCCCTGAGCTGTGGTGCGCAACGATATGCTCTACACAGTTTGCCGTGCCACCAACTATATAGTTATCGCCCAAAATCGCACGTGCCTTAGCAATGGGCATATCTCGAAGTCCAAGATGAACACCATCTGCACCGACTTTTTTTGCCAACTCAACATCATCATCGATGATAAATGTTGCACCCACCGAATGACACATCGCCTTTATCTCTAAAGCCAGAGCCTCACGCTCTTGTGGTGTTGAGATGATGTCGTCCTCTGCTTTTATTCGCAACTGTATCCATCGACACCCCCCCGCAAGGGCTATCTCGGCCGAGCGGCGATAGTTGATTCCATCTGCAAAGTGGGTGATAAATTGAAAACCCACATTCGCCATCGCTTCTGCTTTATCCATATTAACCTCCGCAAGCGGCAACTATAATTACTACCTTGTCGTTATTGTGCAACTCAACCTCTGCCCACCTCGCTTTGGGGATAATCACTTCGTTTAGTGCCATCGCAACACCCGTTTGGGTTAATTCGATAGCCATAGCCAAAGACTCTAATGTCGCTTTTTCAGTCGTAAACTCAACTTCACGCAGCTCCGAATTTACGAAAATTGTACGCTTTATCATCTCTTTTACCAATATTTATAGAAGTGTTTAACAGCTCCATACCCATTACCAATCTTATACTCAGCCCCCGCTGCAAGTGCCTGAGCTATATAATCTTTTGCCCCTTTTGCCGCCTTGTTCAGCCCTTCGCCCAACGCCAAATGCGTAGCAAAGGCGGCCGAGAGGGTGCAACCCGTGCCGTGTGTGTTGCGTGTCGATAGTCGCTGTGAGCGCAATTCGATTATCTCATCAGTTTCGGCATTGTAGAAGATGTCCACCAGCTCATCAGAGGTCAAATGACCCGCCTTGAGCAGCACCGATACTCGCCTGTCATCTTCTTGGTTGCCATTTATGTTTTTGGCGTACGATAGCTGCTTGGCATACTCTGCCAAAAGGGACTCATCCTCGATTTTGTGCCCCAACAGAACTTCGGCTTCGGGGATGTTGGGGGTTATTACACGTGCATTGAAAAGAAGTGTCGATTTTAGGGTTTCGACCGCTCCATCATCAATTAGACGGTGCCCCGACGTGGATACCATAACTGGGTCTAAGACAATATTCTGGCACTCATAGCGCCTTAGAGCCTCATCAACGGCTATGATAATCTCGGCTTGGCTCAACATTCCAATCTTGATGGCATCTGTACCGATGTCAGATAGCACGGCATCAATCTGCGCCACAACAGTGTCGGTGGGGATTGGGTGCACTGCTGTAACACCCAACGTGTTTTGGGCAGTGATTGCCGTAATTGCCGTCGTGGCAAAGGCTCCGCAGGCTGAGATCGCCTTTAGATCGGCTTGGATGCCTGCACCACCCCCCGAGTCGCTCCCTGCGATGGT
>CAYJJV010000002.1:86215-105640 GCA_964370585.1 uncultured Alistipes sp.
ATCTCGGCACTTTGCCACGCCTCGTCGCTCCATTTTGGGTTCATTGTCGGCAATTATAATTTTGTGGCGCAAATTGCCACGTAATCGCCCCTATCGTAACCCTCGCTTGGCTCTTCGATCTTTTCGTTGGAGTATAGAGGGTGGGTCGTTAAGGTCTGTGCAGCCTCAATATCGCCAAAGCCCGATTGCTTCAAAAGTTCAATCTTCTCATCTGTCGTACGCCACGAGGCTGAGTTTAGAAAACCTATGGGGTATGGGTCTTTGGGGTGCACGCCACGAAGCAGCTCATCATCCCACGTTTGGAGCTTGTAGGCGAGGTTGTACATAGTCCCATAACCACTCTCTTTCGGAACATCGATAGCAATCACACGACCGCCACTTTTCAAGGCACGGTGTGCCTTCTCGAATGCCTTTTTTAGGTCGGTAATGTAGCTTGGCGTACCATTAAACAGAATAGTATCGTAGAGCTCACACCCAAAATCGGCATCTTCTGCCGTGCCAATGCGAACTGCCACGCCACGCTTCGAAGCGATGGCCGCCATACCCTCTGAAGGCTCGATGCCGTCTGTAATCTCGATGCCATAGTGCTCACGCAACAACATCTCGAAGAGTCCACTACCACAACCAACCGACAAGACCCTCTCTCCACGACGAAGGAAGTGTGCAACCAATTTTAGCTCGGAGTGGAGCAGGTTTTCGTTGTCGAAGAACCACGCATCATACTCACCTGCGTGCTCGTCAAATTTTGTTTTACCCATTGTTTTCTCTCTATTTTTAAGTTAAAATATATATAAAATTAGTGCCATCTGCTTGTCGAAATAACAAAGTAAAATGGCACTAAAATATGGGTCTATCTCTTTAATAGATAATGTGTTGCCATTTCCCTACGCTATCACTACATAGATCAGGTATTAGGGTATAATCTCAGCCCGAAAGCACCCCTAACAGCGCAACAAACTTACAAAAATTTTCGTTATTATTATTTTTTTAATACTTTTTTTTTATCTTTGCGTGCTAATATGGCAACATTTGTTGTGTAGATAACAATAGTAAACAATAAATAATATTCAAAAAATGCAAAGTAAAGGTTTTATTAAACTCGTCGCTGCTCTCTTGGCAGTAGCGTGTGTTTATCAGCTCTCATTTACGTTCAAGGCACGTAGTGTAGAGAAGAAGGCTGTAGAGTATGCAGCACAGTTTCCAGTGGATCAGAGAGCTTCAGCGGAGCAGAACTATCTCGACTCAATCCAAAATCTACCAGTCTACGACTTAGGCTTCACTCAGTTCACCTACAAAGTTGTTAAGGAGAAGGAGCTTAACTTGGGTCTTGACCTTAAGGGTGGTATGAATGTGATGTTGGAGGTTCAAGTTGAGGATGTTGTCAAGGCCTTAGCGGGCGATAGCCAGAACGATGAGAGATTCGTTGCAGCTGCCGATGCAGCAGCGGCGGCTATCAAGAGCGGTCAGGCTACCGACTATGTAGCGGCATTTGTCGATGCCTTTGAGTCGCAGACAAACGGCGCATCATTGGCACAACTATTTGTTAGCCCAGATCGTAGCGATATTACGTTGGAGAGCACAAATGCCGATATTGAGTCACTACTTCGCACCGAAACAGAGGCGGCAATCGACTCTTCGTTCGACGTTCTTAGCAAGCGTATCAGCCGTTTTGGCGTTGCGCAACCAAATATTATGCGTATCCCTTCGTCACACCGCATCTTGGTTGAGTTGCCCGGTGTGAAGGAGCCACAACGTGTGCGTGACCTATTGCAGGGCGCTGCTGCGTTGGAGTTCTGGGAGACATACAACGCTCAAGAGATTGTGCCAGCTCTGGCTGCTGCCGATAGATATATCGCAGAGCAGAACAAAGCGGCTGCAGAGGATGAGGTTGTAGAAGAGGCTGCAGAAGAGGCAGCGACTGAAGAGGGTCTTGCAGCTGAGATTGAGGCTGCCGATGCCCAGACCACAGAGAGCCCAATGGGTTACACACGTGAAAACAACCCACTATTTGCACTTCTCGACCCGATGTATGCAGGTTCTGCCGTTGTAGGTGCTGCCTACCAAGCAGATATTGATGCTATCGATGCATACCTTAACGACCCACAGGTGCGTGAGGCGGCTAATTTGCCAATCGACGTCGATTTCAAGTGGGCAGTGAAGGGCTCAGACGCTTTAGATGGTCGCTTTATGCTATACGCTATCAAGGTAGCTCCAGATGGAAAGCCTAACTTGGCGGGTAACGTCGTAACGGAGGCTCGTGGCGAGTTCGCACAGACGGGCGCCGTAGCTGAGGTCTCGATGGCGATGAATGGCGAGGGCGCAGCTAAGTGGGCTGACCTTACGGGTGCCAACATCAACAAGGCTATCGCTATCGTTTTGGATGGCTATGTATATTCAGCTCCAACGGTAAACAATAAAATCGAGGATGGTCGCTCATCTATCTCAGGTGACTTCACAATTCAGGAGGCTAACGACCTTGCAACTGTACTTAGTGCAGGTAAGGTGCCAGCTCCATCAAAGATTATTCAAGATACAGTTGTTGGTCCATCGTTGGGTCAAGAGTCTATCGATGCAGGTTTGATGTCGTTCGTTATAGCATTTATCTTGGTACTTCTATATATGGGTATCTTCTACCGTACGGCAGGTTGGTTGGCTGATGTGGCACTTCTGACAAATGTATTCTTGTTGATGGGTGTTTTGGTCTCGTTTGGTGCCGTATTGACACTTCCGGGTATCGCTGGTATCGTTTTGACGATGGGTATGGCGGTCGATGCCAACGTAATCATCTATGAGCGTATCAAAGAGGAGTTGCGTGCAGGTAAGGGTATCTCGTTGGCTATCAAGGATGGCTTCTCGAAGGCATACTCAGCAATCATCGATGGTAACCTCACAACAATCATTACGGGTATTGTGCTATTTGCATTTGGTAATGGTCCAGTTCAAGGCTTTGCAACAACACTTATTATCGGTATCATAACATCATTCTTCAGTGCAGTATTTATCACTCGCCTGCTTATCGAGTGGGTTGTGGCGAAGCGTGGTAAGCTATCGTTCTCTTACGCCTTCTCGGAGAATCTGTTTAACAATACCAAATTCAACTTTATCGCAAAGCGCAAGGTTGCATATATGGTAGTTGCAGCTCTATTGGTTATCTCGGGTGCATCGCTTGCAGTGCGTCAGCTAAATGTGGGTGTTGAGTTCACTGGCGGTCGTGCTTACGTTCTTCGTTTTGACGAGGCGGTATCGGCTGAGACACTTCGTCAGAACTTGGAGTCGCAGTTCGCTGAGGCGGCAAGTGACGACGACGCAGCAAACATCAGCTTCGAGGTTAAGCAGTATGGTAACGAGAACCAGATGCGTATCGTAACACAGTATCGTTATGACGACTCTACGGAGGAGGCAACAAACGAGATCGAGTCGATGATCTACGAGGCGGCTCGTCCACTATACTCTTATGATATTTCGTTAGAGAACTTCCGCAATACACAAACCGACGAGAATGGTATCATCACAACTGACAAGATTGGAGCATCGATAGCTGAAGATATGACTTGGAACGCTATCTACTCTGTAATCTTCTCTTTGATTGCCATTGGTCTATATATCACGTTGCGATTCCGTCGCTGGCAGTGGGCGTTGGGTGCTACATCGGCACTTCTGTTCAACGCCTTGTTCGTGATTGGTCTATTCTCGCTACTGTATGGTATCCTTCCATTCAACTTGGAGGTAAACCAAGCATTTATCGCTGCTATTTTGACCATCATCGGTTACGCTATCAACGATACAGTGGTTGTATTTGACCGTATCCGTGAGTTCTTAGGGTTGTATCCAAAGCGCTCGCTAAAGGAGAATGTAAACAACGCTATCAACTCGACACTTTCACGTACAATCAACACATCGGCAACAACACTTGTAACACTGTTGGCAATCTTCATCTTCGGTGGTGAGACAATTCGTGGATTTATCTTTGCGTTGATTATCGGTGTTGTCGTAGGTACAATATCGACAATCTTCGTAGCAACTCCAGTTGCATACGATTTGATGTCAAGAGGCGAGAAGACGAAGGAGTAGTCCTTACAGATTCTATATATTTAGAGGCGGCCAACGAGTAGATGTTGGTCGCCTTTTTTGCAAAAGTGTGGATAGCGAGTTGTTATTCACACTCTTTTTTTGCTCTAAAATTTGTTATTACAACTGCTTGTATTACCTTTGCGTTAGAAATTATATGTCGCAAATATGTTTGAAGGTCTTTTAGATAAGTTACGCCGTTATGTGTCGCCAATATTCTTGGCGCTTTTGGTTGCGTCGTTTGTGTTGTGGTATATCGCCAAGCTAAACTACACCTATACAACCGAGCAGGAGATACGTGTGAATGTCGATGGCGAGAAATTCGATGTTGAGTGTGTTGTCGAGGGGGTGGGGACAAACCTCTTCGGGTATAACGTATATATGAGCAAGCGCCTATCAATTCCACTCTCGGAGCTAAATTATCGCATCGCAAGAGCCGAAGAGGGCGAGAATGGCATCTCGAAGCAGATGATTATAATTGAGCCTATGTCGCTGCAGAGTGCAATTTCGGTGCGATTTAGCGATATAAAGGTTATCTCGGTGGGGACAATCCCTGAAATACCACTCCCCGAAGAGAAGTGATGAGAAAGGTTGGCATAACGGGCGGAATAGGTAGCGGCAAGAGTTCGCTCTGTGAGCTCTTTGCTCAAAAGGGCGTTGCTATCTACAACTCTGACGCAAAGGCTAAGGAGTTGATGAGTAGCGAGCAGCTGCAAAAGGCGATCTCGGAGCGCTTTGGGGCGCAGGCGTATTGCGATGGAGTGCTGAATCGACAATACCTTGCCGAGCGAGTATTTAACAACGATGAGGAGCTGAAGGCTCTCAATGCAATAGTCCACCCAGCTGTGGTGGAGGATTTTAAGAGGTGGACAGATAGCCAAGATGGCGCCTACATAATCTTTGAGTGCGCAATACTCTTTGAGGCTGGTTTTGGTAGTCTTGTCGATGTGACGATAGCAGTTTTGGCGCCCGAAGCGTTGCGCATCGAGCGTGTTATGAAGCGTGATTCGGTAAGCGAAGCGCAGGTCAGGGCACGCATCAAGGCGCAACTTACGGATGATGAACTAAGTGAGCGTGCCGACACGGTTGTTGTCAATATCTTTGAGGATGACCTGCAAGGGGTTGTCACGAAGTTGGATACTCAGTTTAGATATGCAAACTCCTAATATAGATTGGCGTAGAAGGCAGGTAATGGCGATTTTGAACGCTACGCCCGACTCGTTTTATGCCTCCTCACGCCTATCGAGTGTGGAGAGCATCCAACAAAGAGCAATGGATGCGGTGCGTGATGGCGCAACGATTTTAGATGTTGGTGCCTACTCGTCACGTCAGCAGGCCGAAGATATTGGCGAAGAGTTGGAGTGGGAGCGCCTGAATATGGCTTTGAAGGCAATAAGGGAGGTTGATGCCACTGTGCCAATATCGATTGATACCTTCCGAAGTGGGGTGGTTGAGCGTGCGATAGAGCGCTTTGGTAGCATAATAGTGAATGATATTACGGCAGGCGAGGCGGATGGTAGGATGTTGGCGGTGGTGTCAGAAGCTGAGGTGCCCTATATTGCGATGCATATGCGTGGCACGCCACAAACGATGCAGAGGATGAACCAATACCCAGAGGGTGTTGTGAGTGAGGTGGTCGAATATTTTGAAAGGCGAGTTGAGGTGATGCTTAGTGCGGGCATTGCTGAAGAGAGTATAGTTTTAGATCCCGGTTTTGGCTTTGCCAAGAGTGTTGAGCAGTGCTATGAGCTTTTAGGGGCATTGCCACATTTATCTGAGTTGGGTTCTCCTATTTTGGTAGGGCTATCTCGCAAATCAATGATATACAAAGTTTTGGATACAACGCCTGAGGAGGCTTTAGTTGGGACGATGGCGCTGAATTGGGAGGCGTTGAGTGGTGGGGCAACAGTTTTGCGTGTGCACGATGTTGAGCAGGCGGTGCAGTGCGTGAAACTCTTTGAGTGTTATGAAAAGTATAGATGACGATGATAAAGATTGATAATATATATAAGAGCTTTGGCTCGACAGAGGTCTTAAAGGGGCTATCGATGAGCGTTGAACGCTCCGAGATTGTGTCGATTGTCGGGGCGAGTGGTGCAGGCAAGACGACACTTTTGCAAATTATGGGTACACTCTCACGCCCCGATTCGGGAGTGGTTGAGATTGGTGGGGTAAACCCTTTTGTGAAGGGCGATAGGGCGCTGTCGCAATTTCGCAATGCCGAAATTGGCTTTGTATTTCAGTTTCACCACCTTCTGCCCGAATTTACAGCTTTGGAGAATGTTATGATTCCCGCCTTGATTGGTAAGGCAAAGCGTAAGGATGCTGAGCACAGAGCAGTCGAACTACTTAAAATTCTGAACCTTAGCTCACGTTCATCACATAAGCCTGCACAGATGTCGGGGGGTGAACTGCAGCGTGTGGCGATAGCTCGTGCCATTGTCAATTCGCCATCGGTTCTATTGGCAGACGAGCCTTCGGGCAACTTAGATAGCCAAAATCGAGATGAGATAAATGCCCTATTCTTCGAGCTGCGTGAGAGGTTGGGACAGACCATCGTAATTGTTACGCACGACGATGTTTTGGCATCTTCTGCAGATCGCAAAATAGTACTTTCAGATGGCAGAATTGTTTGACGCAGTGTCTCGTGAGGAGTTGCGTGAACTCTTAGAGCGGCTGCACGACAAATATAATTGTGTAGATTTTATCGAGAATGACCCCATAAGCATACCGCACCGCTACACCGACAGAGCCGATAGAGAGGTGGCTGGATTGTTGGCGGCAACCATTGCGTGGGGCAATCGCAAGGCGATAGTTAAGTCGGCCACAAGGATGATGCAATATATGGATGATTCGCCTGCCGACTTTGTTTGCAACGCCTCTGAAGAGGAGATTACAACGCTCAATAGCTTTGTGCACCGCACATTCAATGGTGGAGATTTTCGAGATTTTGTGATGGCTATACGCCGAATTATTGAGCAGTGGGGTGGCATTGGGGCTCTATTTGAAGAGTTGTATGCCCAGAGTGGCGATGTGCGTGTCGTGCTGGCTCGCTTTCGTGAGGAGTTCTTTTTGGCAGAGCACCAACAACGTTGCGAGAAGCACCTCTCATCAATTGAAAAGCGTGCCAGCTGTAAGCGACTATGTATGTATATGCGCTGGATGGTGCGTAGCGATGAGCGGGGTGTCGATTTTGGTCTATGGCAGGGTATCCCCTCCTCAGCGCTATATCTGCCTTTGGATGTTCATACGGGCACGATGGGGCGTGCTTTGGGGCTTTTGCAGCGCACACAGAGCGATTGGCGAGCTGTCGAAGAGATAACTTCATCGCTTCGTGAATTCGACCCCACAGACCCCGTGCGATATGACTTTTCGTTGTTTGGGGCAGGCATAGATGGCTTTTTAAAGGGGTAGATATGTTTCGGTTTAAGCGCTTTGCAATCTCACAAGATAGGTGCTCGATGAAGGTGGGCACGGATGGCGTTCTTTTGGGTGCGTGGGTCGGTGTCGAGGAGCCGTTAGGGCGCATTTTAGATATTGGAACGGCAACGGGTGTGATTGCTTTGATGATGGCGCAACGCACTGCCACAGCACAAGTTACGGGAATCGATATTGAGGATGTATCGCAAGCTCAAGAGAATGGCGATAGCAGCGAGTGGCGTGAGCGATTGAGTTTTTGCCAGTGTGCGGTGCAGGATTTTAACCCCGACTCTAAATTTGACCTTATTGTATCAAATCCCCCATTTTTCAACTCTTCACTTCTATGTGATGATAGTGGCAGGAGTGCAGCTCGCCATACAATTAGCCTTTCGTTTGAGGATTTGGTCTGCTCTGCCGAGCGACTTTTGCGTGATGCAGGGCGCTTTGCCGTTGTATTGCCAGCGGATGCGGAGCTACAATTTAAGGGGTTGTGCGCTGAGGCAGGACTTGCTCTCACACGCCAAACTAACGTGCAGACCAACCCTACAAAGCCCGCCAAGCGTCTGTTGATGGAGTTTACGAAGGGGGCAATGAAGGCGACTGTCGAGCCCACAAACCTCGTCATATCTAATAGCGGTGGGGAGGATTTTACTCGCCAATATCGTGCCCTAACACAAGATTTTTACCTCAAATTTTGATTTTTTACAATTTATTTATACATTTGTATAGGTATAATAAGCTGTTTTTGGTTATGAAGAGTCGATTTTTAATCTTTTTTATGTCGTTGTTTATTGCAAATGCAACGGCTCAAAACCCATATATCGCCCTTGAAGGGTTGCAACAAAGCGAGAGTGGTATGACCATCTCGCAACCTCGTACTGTTTTGGCAGTCGATATTTGCGTTGAAAATAGTGTGATTATTGCTGGCCCCTATGCTCGCTATGCACAAAAGTTCTTGGGGGTGCGTGCGCCACTATCTAATAAGAGTGTGTGGAGTGTTGTCAGTGCGACTGTATCGTTGCTCGACTCAGATACCTACCTAAATGCAGCGCCACTACCCGAGTCGAGTGTGAGCTATGGCGTGCACGCTGAGGATAGTGCCGAGTTTACTCGCCTGCAGGCCGATAAGATGAGCATTGCACCGACAACAGATGCAGAGAGCGCTGCCAAAAAGGCTGCCGAGCAGATATTCTTCCTGCGCCGCAACCGTGTCGAGCTAATCACGGCTCAGGTGGGTGAAAATGTATTTGGAGCGGGTCTAAAGGCTGCTTTGGATGAAATTGATAAGCTGGAGCAGAGTTATTTAGAGCTCTTTATGGGCAAAAGTATCGTCACAAAGCATACCCAGCGAAATGTTATCTATCCAACAAAGGATAAGTTGCGTTATGTTGTCTGTCGCTTCTCTGCAACAGCTGGTTTGGTGCCAGATAGCGATCTGTCGGGAGATATGGTGCTACTGCAAATCGAGCCTTCTGTTGTTTCAGTTGCCGAGTTGCAGGCATCAATTAAAGAGAGAAATCTTGTTTCGTGTCGTGTTGCATCGCCTGCCACTTGTACAGTGATTTTGGCGGGCAGGGAGTATGCAAAGAGTGTTCTACCTATATTCGAGTTTGGCGAGAGTGTTAAGGTTGCTGTGCCCTATAGTAGATAGTTTTTGCACAGTTTTTTATCTTGAACATAGAGTTGTAGTAAGTGTTGGCGAGTAAAAAGGGGTGGTTTGTAGATTATGCGCCCCATAAATCGGTAGTTCGTGACGAGCAGTTGGCTAATAGCCTCTTACTCGCACCGTCCTACGTTAAAAAACTTACAACTGTGTCACTTACATCTCAGATGGTTAGCCTACTTGGTGCACTGCGTCGTCAGAGAAATGGCGCTGTGGCGGATGGTATGTGCTACTATGGCGAACGCTATGGATTGAACTATGGTGTGAGCCTGCCAACTGTGCGTGCAATGGCTGCCGAGAGAGATGGCGATCACTTTTTGGCTCGTTTTCTATATCAACAAGATATTCGTGAGTTACGTTTGGTGGCCCTGCATATTGCAAATCCTGATATAATCATAAACTCTGAGATTGACTTTTGGGCCAACGGCATAACCACCTCAGAGGTGGCTGAAGAGGCTGCTTTTGCACTTTTGCGACATATGCCGCACTTTGATACGATATATCGTGAGTGGATGCAAATTGAGAGTACACCATTGCTGCAGTATGCAGCTATGATGGCGGCAGCACGCCACGCATCGCCTTCGCAGGAGTGGTTGTGGGTTTTAGAGGATGCTTTGAAGGGGGCCCTTTATCAAGATATTGAGTCGGCTCGATTGGTAGTGCAGGGGGCAACTCCACTGCTCGTGACCATTGCAAAGCTAAGTGATGTGGCACAAGCAGCAGTTGTAAACTTGGTCTACTCACTCGCCAAACACCCAATATATGATAGGTTGCGTGATGAGCTATCGTGGCGACTCGGAGCTGAATAGCAACTTAGGTAGTTCGTTGATGGAGTTTATAGCGATAACCTCGACACCTTTTGGATATTTTATCCCCTTTTTGATGTAAGCAGAAATTATAATGCGTTTAAAGCCTAAGCGTGCAGCTTCGGCTATGCGCTGCTCGGTGCGTGGCGCTGGGCGAACCTCGCCCGAAAGACCCACTTCGGCTGCACAGCAGAGCGACTTTATTATCGGCTTGTCGAAATACGAAGAGATGATAGCCGCAGCGATTGCCAAATCTAACCCAGTGTCGGATATTTTAAAACCCCCAGCGAAGTTCAAAAAGACATCCTTCTGAAACATCTTCATCCCCACACGCTTCTCCAAAATTGCCAATAGCATATTCATACGCTTTGCATCTAAGCCAGTTGTGTTACGTTGTGGTGTGCCGTAGGCGGCATTGCTAACCAACGCCTGCACCTCAATCAGGTATGGACGCACGCCATCCACCGTTGCACCAATAGCGATGCCACTCAGTGGCTCTTCATAGTGTGAGAGGAGTATCTCAGAAGGGTTATCCACGCTGCGCAACCCCTTGTCAATCATCTCGAAGACGCCAATCTCGTGCGTGGCGCCAAAGCGGTTCTTGATGCCTCGCAAGATGCGGTAGGCACTGTTGCTATCGCCCTCGAATTGGAGAACAACATCAACGATATGCTCCAAAATTTTGGGTCCAGCGATTGCGCCATCCTTTGTGATATGGCCGATGATTATAATCGAAGTTTGTGTCGCTTTGGCATATTTAAGCAGCGTAGCGGCGCACTCACGAATTTGCGAAACACTACCCGCCGCCGAATCTAAAAGGCGTGTGTAGATGGTCTGTATCGAGTCAATGACAACGATAGAGGGGTGTAGATTGTCGATCTGTGTAACGATATTCTCGAGCAAAGTTTCGGAGTATACGATGCACTCCTCGTTGTTGATGCCTATGCGCTCGGCACGCATCTTAATCTGCTCTGCCGACTCCTCGCCCGATACATAGAGCGTGCGAAGTGAGTTAGGTGCTAAGGCTATCTGTGTCGAGAGGGTCGATTTACCGATCCCCGGCTCGCCACCCAATAGAATCATCGCCCCTTGAACCATACCTCCACCCAAGACACGATTAACCTCGCTTAGACCCAAATCTATGCGTTGGTGGCTCATAGGCTCAATCTCGCCAATCATTTGTGGACGAAGAGTGGGTAGCGATGATGTTAGTTGCGACTGAGTTGAAGTGCCCTCTTTTGCGATAATCTCCTCCGTAAGGCTATTCCACGCCTGACACGAGGGGCAGCTGCCGTACCACTTGACCGATTCAGCTCCGCACTCCTTGCAAAAATATGACTTTTTAACCTTTGCCATCGCCCACGCACCTTTACTTTATGAAAAATCTATATATATCGTTGCCATTGGCGTAGATTAGTAACGCCAAGATAATCACAAGACCCACATATTGAGCCACCTCCAAGACCTTATCCGATACCTTGCGCCCTGTGACCATCTCCCAAAATGTGAAGATGGCGTGACCACCATCCAAACCCGGAATGGGCAGGATGTTCATTATTGCTAACAGAATAGAGATTAGTGCTGTGCGCATCCAAAATAGCTCCCAATTCCACGTTGTGGGGAAGATGCTACCTATTGAGATAAAGCCGCCCACCTCCTCATAGAGTTTGCTCTTGGGTTGCGCTATCTTCTTTAGTTGCTGTAGGTGATCTGTGATGGTTTTGCCTGCACGCTTAAAGCCTGCTGGTATGGCCTCCAAAAGTGTATATCTCTGTATGCGCATTGTAATTGGAGAGCGGCTGATAACACCCAAACGACCCTCAGCTGTGATAGGGAGTGTTAGAGTTACTGTGTCGGAGCCTCGTAACGCTTTGATTGATACATCGTTGCCTGCTCTTTTACGAATGTATGTTGCATATTGGGTATAGTCGGCATTTGTGACCTTGTCGATTGCCACAATCTCATCACCCTTGTGCAGTGCTGTGGCCGTGTCGAAGATTATGCTATCGACAATAAATGGCATACGTGGTGAGAAGAGTGTTTCATAGGCCTTATTTTGGCGAATTGATATTATAGAATCAAGCGGAATATTGAGCGTTGTAAACTCGCCCGAGCGCTCAACTACAACCTCCTTGTCGGCATCGGCAATGATTAGCGAGGCGATGATTGAGTCTACATTATCCACCTCTTCGCCATCGATTGTGACAAATCTATCGCCATCCACAAAACCCAACGCTTTGGCCTCTGTGTTGAAGTTATAACCCCACTGCATATCCTTGTTTGAATAGTAGTCGTCGCCCCACACATAGCTAATACCGCAGTAGATTATGATTGCCAAGATAAGGTTCATAACAACACCCGCAATCATCACCAAAAAGCGTTGCCACGCAGGTTTTGCACGGAACTCATCCTCCTTGATGGGTTGCGCCATCTGCTCTTTGTCCATCGACTCATCAATCATACCCGCAATCTTCACATAACCACCCAGAGGCAACCACCCAACGCCATACTCGGTGTCGCCACGCTTGAATTTGAACAACGAGAAGTAGGGGTCGAAGAAGATGTAGAACTTCTCGACACGGATTTTAAATAGGCGTGCCATCAAGAAGTGCCCCAGCTCGTGGATGCCAATTAAGATTGTGAATGCAAGGAATAGCTGCGCTACTCGAATAAGAATCTCCATATTTTTCTTTTTATAGTTACTACTATTGTGTTAAAACTGTTTTTGTCTGCCTCCCTTCATTGCAGGTTTATCCCACTTTTATAACCCATTTCGTCATTCTGAACTTGATTTGGAATCTCATTGAAAATCAAGAGATTGCGGGTCGAGCCCGCAATGACGGAGAGTGAGTTTTATAATCAGAACTGCAAATTTATAATTTTAAAAATTGTGAGGCTAATTCTCGTGCCTCAATATTTAGTTGTGCAAAATCATCCAACGTGGGTTTGGGTACAACCGTTGCGTGACTCAAAGCGTACTCTATCGAACCTACAATATCGACCCAACGGCACTTGTCCTTTAAAAAGGCCTCGACAGCCACCTCATTTGCCCCATTCATCACGCACGCTGAGCCACCGCCCTGCCTTAAACAGTCGTATGCAATATCCAAAGCGGGGAATTTAGCCCTATCCACAGCCTCAAAGTTAAGTTGTGGGTTTCGCATAAAATCAAAGCGCTCGCCTGCGCTCTGCCCCCTTTGTGGATACATCAGCGCAAAGCTTATGGGGGTGTGCATATCTGCTGTGCCTAATTGAGCCTTGATAGCTCCATCCTCGAACTCGACCATCGAGTGGATAATGGCTTCAGGGTGTACTACAACCTCTATTTTGTCGGCTGGAGTGCCAAATAACCAGTGCGCTTCGATAACCTCGAAACCCTTATTGACGAGTGTCGAGGAGTCGATCGTTATCTTATCGCCCATACTCCATTGAGGATGTTTGAGTGCCTGAGCTGTACTCACGCTCTTAAGCTCCTCGATAGGGGTATTGCGAAATGCACCACCGCTGCAGGTAATTATCAATTTGTGGATGGGTGATGACTCCCCTAAGAGTGATTGGAATATCGCTGAGTGCTCCGAGTCGATAGGTAGAATGGGCGCTTTGTGCTCTAAGGCTAACGCCATAACTCTTTCGCCTGCAACAACCAACGACTCCTTGTTTGCCAACGCCAAGCGCTTGCCTGCTGTGAGTGTTGCAACGCTTGGGGCCAAACCCGAGTACCCCACAAGAGCATTGACAACGGTATCTGTATCGCCCGCTGCAGCAACTTGTGCAATGGCATCCTCGCCAGCGTAGACTTTGGTGTCGGTAGTGGCGAGCGCCTCGCTCAAGGGGGTGTATAGCTCCTTGTCGGCGATGACCACCGTATCGGCATCCATCTCGATGGCTTGGCGAGCTAATAGCTCCCAATTTCGGTTTGCAGTGAGCACACGAGCCTCAAAGCAGTCTGGATTTTGTCGGATAATATCTAACGTCTGACGCCCTATCGAGCCTGTCGAGCCAAGAATTGCAATTTGCCTCTTCATAGCCTTAAAAAAGAATATATGATTCGGGATTCACTGCCTTGCCACTGCTCCAAAGTTCAAACTCTAAATCCTTAAAGTTGTCGCCATCCTCAGCTTTTCTGGCTGCCTTATGTCCAATCTCTTCGCCCGCAAGAACCATCTGCCCAACCTCTACTGAGCCTTGACTTAAGTTCTTATATATTGATAGAGTGTTATCTTTGTGTTGTATAGCCACGATATACCCATAGTCGGGTGTCCAGTGGCTCTGCACCACCGACCCGTTGT
Source organism: uncultured Alistipes sp. (assembly GCA_964370585.1). Lineage (GTDB taxonomy): Bacteria > Bacteroidota > Bacteroidia > Bacteroidales > Rikenellaceae > Alistipes. Next base: position 100,462 of record CAYJJV010000002.1, read on the forward strand.
CTATCGCAACGACCATCTGGTTGGTAAGATTGGCAATAGTAACTGAATTGCGCCCTTCGGCGGGGTTAAAACTCGCCACAATCTCGCCATCGGCTGGCGGAGTGAGCTCGATAGCCTCACGAAGCTGGCGTGTGGATCTCTGACCCGTGTTGGTGCTCTCCAAAGAGTAGGCGCCACTGCCCTCAATTTGTGAGCGCAGGAGCGAATCCTGTGTTGAGCGTGCCACCGTGCCCTTCGATGTGAGTAGCGTGTCGGGCTTTAGGATGGAGCGTGCAACGGGGGTCTTACCCTGCATTATCAGAGCAATATTTTCGTTGTAGGTCATCATATCGCTCATAACCCTCTGCATCGAGTCGATCTTGACGATGCTCTCAATCATCACCTTGCGAGAGCGGTTGGCGTCGGTCTGATAGCCCGGCAGAAGCTCCAAAACGGGGGTGTATGCCACCAAAGTTAGCTGTATGATGAATATTGTGAGGCAGACAGCTATCGCTCCCGACAAAATACCCATCGGCGAGATTAGAATATACCACTCTCTATCATTGGTCGTGGTGTTGGTCATCGTGAATCTACGCTTGCGGAATATATTGCGCCACCACTCGAAAAATCCTCTAAACATAATTTGGCTTTTTTATCACAGCAAAGATAGTAATATTTAGCGACAAAAAAAATGGGCAGGCCTTTTATAATAAAAGCGTGCACCTGAATTAATCAAGTGCACGCCAATTCAAACGAAACTCCCTTTAGGCTACTCAATGAATTTGGCAGGTACCCCTTCAGAGGTTTTTTCGGTCTTTTTTATGATGTTTGCAAGTCTATATTCATATGCTCCTGCATCCATCATTGGTTCTACCAATTTGTAACACTTTACATTGATAATATACTCATAACCCTCTTCGTACAGCTCGTCAAGCCCATCTATTCTATCAGCACTCATCCATAGCTGCCAATATGTATCCTCAGAGCCTTTATAGATGTAGATTGGCTGTCCACCATAGGTAGACTCTTCGGGGGAGTATTGAATTGTCGGTTTCATCGATGCAATGGTATAAACCCGCGTTGAAACACTACTATACTTGTCATCCAACTTATCGCACCCAAAAGTTGCTATGCAAGCCGCCAAAATTGAGATAATGATTAACTTTTTCATAATGTCGATGGTTAAAATATTGTTATTGTCTGTTGTTCGTGACTGTTGATTACATAATATTCAGAGTGATAAAATTCTGTCACATTACCATACTCCTCGTGAATTAAAAATTTGCCACTTCCTATAAGATATGATTGAACTCCAGCGGGAACTGTAATAGTATAATTCTGACGATGAGCAGGTGTACTATCATAACTGTAGCGAGTCAAAGAGTATACATTCAAATAACGTGGTGTAGTTAGGGTTGCTGGAATTGTGCACTCCTCATCTTGATAGAATTTAACATATGTGTTAATATTAACCTCTTCTCTGAAATCTGCACCCATATTATAATCCCAGCTACCATTTTGGTCTATTTCTCTCTCTTTTACGACCTTTGCATATGGTGGGCCATAAATTGCACGTAATGTAGCAATGTCTGTATCAGCTAAATAACTTCTTTGAGTGTAATAGTCCTGCCCATTTTTAAGTCTTATGGTGGTCTTTTTATTAGAATTTTCTATTACCCCAAATGATGTTGAGCTATACATAAGTATTGAATTTACATTAAATTCTGCAATATCAGCACCCGGATAACCTCGCTGTATATATGTTTGGAAATTATGCGCTTTGCCTACTTCAATATTATTCCACAATATTTCAACGTAACTATCTCTATCAGCACGAGATTGCTCGTGAAAAAGACCTAATGCGTGACATAGCTCGTGCATTATGACTCCCTTTATGTATGAATCTATCGTAATGTTATCAATTACTTTACTTAAATATTGTCGGCCGCCAATCCTTCCAATACTGGAGTAATTACCACTTCCATTTATGAATGTAATATAGTCATTTGTGCCCTGTAATTTTGGGTGAAAATTAACGCCAACAGATGCTGATATTGTATTCATAGCTTGTATAGCTTACGTTTGATATTGGAAATTTGAGTCAAATTCATAGTATACTTTGCAGTCCGGCCAATAACGATTAATCTGAGTAAGTAGGGCTCCTCTTGTTGATAGCTTGGCGCTGTTGAGCGCATCAAATTGAGCAGGCGAAAGTAACATATCACTTTGGTAGATGTAGGTATTACTGTCTAATTTTTCAACAACAATACCAGAAGCTGTCGTAATCAACTCCTTTTCAGCATTAGGAAATGCCTCTTCAGGGGGAAATGTTAAGCGTAGTTTGTCATTTTGACTAAAATTGTTATCCTCAAATTTAGTACACGAGCCCACCACACACAAAAGCAGCATAATGATTAAAGTTCTCATGACATAATTATTTTAAGGTTAATACTTTGTAAATGTAGTGAGTATATTTTAATAATGCAAATCAGTAGTGATGCGTTAAGTTTTATTTTATTTACATAATATGATGATTAGTAGCAACTTGTGTAGTTATTTACAGTAAACGATTTGATTATGAAATTCAGTATAGGTCATTGCGGACTTGATCCGCAATCTCATAAAAAGAGCTGATAATTAGAGCGTTGAGATTGCGGGTCAAGCCCGCAATGACGAGGTAGGATCTTTAACGCATCACTAATAAATGCAAATAATTTCGCTTAATTTTTTTCATAGTTTGTAGTTTTCGGTTACATATATTAAATGTAATAAAATTAAAAATACTGCATCTAATATACAAAAAAAATGGGCAGATGTTAAAAACATCCACCCATCTGTTATAAAGTAATGCTAAGACTACAATACGCCAATCTCACTGAGTACCTCGTTGGTCTTGCGAACAGCATCTGCCGATGCCTCGAATGCTGCCTTCTCCTCAGCTGTGAACTCAATATCGACAATCTTCTCGATACCGTTACGGCCGATGATTGCAGGAACACCGATGCAGATGTCGCTCTGACCATACTCTCCCTCAAGGTAGCAGCTACAAGGAATCATCTTCTTCTGATCGTTAAGGATAGCCTCAACCATCATCGATGATGCAGCTCCCGGAGCGTACCAAGCCGATGTGCCGATAAGCTTTGTAAGTGTAGCACCACCAACCATTGTGTTAGCGGCAGCCTCCTTTAGAACCTCCTCCGAAGCGAACTGTGATACTGGAACGCCACAAACTGTAGCCTTGCTAACCAATGGAATCATTGTTGTGTCGCCGTGACCACCGATAACCATACCATCAATATCGTTGATGTTGGCGCCCGTTGCCTTAGCCAAGTAGCACTTGAAACGTGATGAATCCAACGCACCACCCATACCGATAATACGGTTCTTGGGGATGCCTGCCTTCTTTAGTGCAAGGTATGTAAGTGTATCCATTGGGTTGGCAACCACGATGATAATTGCCTCAGGCGAGTACTTAATTGCGTTCTCAACCACGCTCAACATAATGTTTGCGTTGGTGCCGATAAGCTCCTCACGTGTCATACCCGGTTTGCGAGGAATACCCGATGTGATAACGATAACATCCGAGTTAGCTGTTTGAGCGTAGTCGTTTGTTACACCTACCATCTTAGTGTCGAAATCCATAAGTGTCGAGCACTGATACATATCAAGCATTTTACCCTCTGAAAGACCATCTTTGATGTCGATCAAAACAACCTCGCTTGCAACCTCACGGCAAGCCATTACATTAGCACAAGTTGCACCTACGGCACCTGCACCTACTACTGTTACTTTAGACATTTTGTTTTTATTTTTAGTAAATTTAACCTATCAATTCGCTATACTGCTTCTCAGTGAGCAGAGCATCTATTTCAGATGGTTCTGAAATTTTAATTTTAATCAACCAACCCTCGCCATAGGCATCTGAATTGACAACAGAGGAGTCGGCATCGACTGCATCGTTGAACTCGATGACCTCGCCCGAGAGTGGCATATATACGTCATTAACGCTCTTTACAGCCTCGATTGACGCAAAGACCTCGCCTTCAGCCAACGTTTCATCAACGGTCGGAACATCGACAAAGACGATATCGCCAAGTTGGCTCTGTGCAAAATCGGTAATACCTACGGTGGCTACATCACCCTCAAGGCGGCACCATTCGTGGTTTTTTGTGTACTTTAAATCTGCTGGAATATTCATAATTTTGTATGTTTTTGTGAAATCCTCTCAGTTTGCGATGCAAATATAGTTGTTTTTTCTCAACAACAATTATCTTTTGTTATTTTTTTAACACAAAATTTATCTCATTGAAAGCGTATCTCAAAATTTTGCCATCTTTTGTAAGCAAAACTAACTCGCCTGATGGCTCAACACCCTTAATTGTGGCTATAAAAATTGTGCCATCAGCGAGGCGGAATGGGTGTTGCTCCTCAAGACGGTAGAGTAGGTTGTGGTATCTGAGTTCAATCTCTTGCCCTTTCCCATCTTGCAGTTGGGCATATAGCTTCATCGCATTTTTGTGAAAACTCTCCAAGATTGCCTTGCGCTCTATCTTTTTACCTACTGCCTGCGCTATGGATATTGGGTTGGGCAGCGACTCGTCGAACGATTTTTGGTTTACGTTGATGCCCACACCAACAACACAACGGCGTAGGGTTGCACCTACAACAGAGTTCTCGATGAGTATGCCGCATAGCTTCTTATCGCCAACATATATATCGTTTGTCCACTTTATGCGGCACTCGATGCCCAACTCTGAAAATGTATCGCACAGGGCCACAGCGATGACCTTCGAGAGTAAAAACTGTCGAGCGATGGGCAGAAACATCGGCTCTAAGATGAGCGAAAAGGTCAAAGAGTCCCCCTCGTGGCTTGTCCAACTATTGCCCCTCTGACCTCGCCCAGCCGTTTGGCGCTCTGCCCAGATAATATCCCCCTCACGATAGCGCTCATTACGAGCTATATCGTTGGTTGAGCTTACCTCTTCGATGAAGTGTATCATTTTATACAGTAAATTGTTAAAGTCATAACTCCCAGCATTGTGGACTCTGTGTCATTGTCACTGCAATCTCCCTTCCACCGTCATTGCGGGCTTGACCCGCAATCTCATAATACTGATTTGCAACTCATTGAATAGATTGCGGGTCAAGCCCGCAATGACGTAAAGGTTGAATAAAGCTTATTAAGCCCGCAATGACGTAA
>CAYJJV010000002.1:105740-140075 GCA_964370585.1 uncultured Alistipes sp.
AAGCCCGCAATGACGTAAAGGTTGAATAAAGCTTATTAAGCCCGCAATGACGTAAAGGTTGAGTAAAGCTTATTAAGCCCGCAATGATGCACAAACTCACAACTAAATTATACGCTCACAGAGTACTCCCTCAAGGCGTCATTTAGCGAGGTCTTTTTGTCGGTCGATGCCTTGCGCTCTCCAATGATTAAGGCGCAATTTACGTTGTACTCTCCAGCGGCAAATTCACGCTTGTAGCTACCCGCAATGACCACCGAGCGTGGCGGAACGTACCCCTTGTAGGTCACGGGCTCCGCCTTCGTTACGTCGATGATGTGTGTCGAGCCGGTGATTACAACGTTCGAGCCTAAGACCGCCTCACGGCATATGTGTGCACCCTCAACAACGATGGCACGTGAGCCGATGAAGCAGTTATCTTCGATAATTACGGGCGATGCCTGCACTGGCTCCAAAACGCCACCTATGCCCACGCCACCCGATAGGTGAACGCCCTTACCAATCTGTGCGCACGACCCGACTGTAGCCCACGTATCGACCATAGTTCCCGAATCGACATAGGCGCCAATATTTACATACGATGGCATCAAAATAGCCCCTTGTGCGATATAGGCACCATAGCGAGCTACAGCGTGCGGAACAACCCTCACGCCTAACTCTTCAAAATTGCGCTTTAGCTCCATCTTGTCGTAGAACTCCAACTCGCCCGACACCATCTTGCGCATAGGTTGAATGGGGAAGTAGAGGATAATCGCCTTCTTGACCCACTCATTGACCTGCCAAAGGCTCTTCTCGGCATCGATTGGCTCGGCACAGCGTAGCTGACCCTTATCTACCGCCTCGATTACCTCACGTATTGCATCTTGTGTTGCGCTCTGTTGTAGCAATTCACGGCTCTCCCACGCCGCCTCTATTATATCCTTGAGTTTGTTGTACATAAATTCAAATTTTTGATAAAAGATTGAGCAAAGTTACACAAATTCTTCTAAAAAATTGTAAATTTGCCCCAAACAAAGAATTAACCATACAATATTATGAAGCGAATCTACTCATTTGCCCTCGTAGGAGTGGCTGCATTAACATTGGTTACAAGTTGTAATAATATGAAGAGCATTAAACAGTTGCCATACCCCGAGACCAAGCGTGGTGATGTTGTGGATAACTATTTTGGTCGAGAAGTTGCCGACCCATACCGTTGGTTGGAGGATGATATGTCATCTGAGACTGCCGAGTGGGTGGCGGCCGAGAATTTGGTCACCAACGACTATATATCTCAAATTCCGTTTCGTGATGCCATCAAAGAGCGCTTGACAACGCTATGGAACTACCCCAAAGAGAGTGCCCCCTCGAAAAAGGGCGATTGGTGGTGGTACTACTATAACGATGGTTTGCAGAATCAGTCGGTGCTATACCGCACCAAAGATTTGGCTGAGCGTGGCGAGGCGTTCTTAGACCCCAACACCTTGTCGGAGGATGGCACAGTGGCTCTGTCGGCAGCATCGCTATCGGATGATGGCAAATATTTGGCATACGCAACATCAGCTTCGGGCTCAGACTGGGTTCAAATTCGTGTCAAGAGTGTTGTTTCGGGCAAGATTCTGAGTGATAAAATCGACTGGGTAAAGTTCTCGGGCGCACAGTGGGCGGCAGACTCTAAGGGGTTCTACTACAGCGCTTATGATGCCCCCAAGACGAGCCTATACTCATCAAAAAATGAGTTTCAAAAGGTCTACTACCATAAAATTGGCACGCCTCAGAGCGAAGACAGGCTCATATATGAGGATAAGGCGCACCCTTTGCGCTACTTCAGCGCTTGGGAGAGCAGCGATGGCAAATGGCTATTCATAACAGCTTCGGAGGGTACTTCGGGCAGCGAAATTCTATACAAAAAGGTGGGTGACAGAGGCTTCAAGGTGCTTTTAGAGGGGTTCAAATATGACTTCTCGTTGGTTGAGTGCAAGGATGACTATCTATACTATGTGACCAATCGTGAGGCTATGAACTACGCTTTGGAGCGCATCAACCTAAAACGCCCGAAGGCATCGGAGGTTGTGATTTCGGAGAGCGACAAAAACCTACTTCAAGGCGTTGGCGCTGAGGGCGGCTACCTCTTTGCCTTCTACCTGCAGGATGCGCAGAGCCGTGTTTCGCAATATAATTTTGATGGCACGAAGGTGCGTGATGTTGCACTGCCTGCTATCGGTACTGTTGGCGGTTTTACCAACGAAAAGGGTGCTAAGGAGCTATACTACACCCTGACTAACTACACCTCGCCCGCAACAATCTACAAGTATGACATCGCATCGGGCACATCGGAGCTATACCGCTCCCCAGAGGTTAAGTTTGACCCTTCGCAATACGTTACCAACCAGATTTTCTTTGAATCGAAGGATGGCACCAAAGTTCCGATGTTTGTGACGCACCGCAAGGATACGAAGTTGGATGGCACGGCGCCGACACTGCTATATGGCTATGGAGGCTTCCAAATTAGCCTAACGCCAAGTTTCTCGCCAGCGACTATGATGTTCATCGAGCAGGGTGGCATCTATTGCGTTGTAAACCTGCGTGGTGGCTCGGAGTATGGCGAGAAGTGGCACAAAGAGGGTATGTTGGAGAAGAAACAGAATGTCTTTGACGACTTCATTGCAGCCGCTGAGTATCTGATTGCAAATAACTACACCTCGTCCGAGCGCTTGGCTATCTATGGCGGCTCGAATGGTGGCCTATTGGTGGGTGCTTGCGAGGTTCAGCGCCCCGATCTGTTCGCTGTCTGCATCCCCGTTGTGGGCGTTCTGGATATGTTGCGCTACCACAAATTCACTATCGGCTGGGGCTGGGTTGTGGAGTATGGTTCGTCGGATAACGAAGAGCAGTTTGACTATATATATAAGTACTCGCCACTGCACAACATCAAGGATGGTGTCGAGTACCCTGCAACGCTCGTAATGACCGCCGACCACGACGATAGGGTAGTGCCAGCACACTCATTCAAGTTTGCAGCACAACTACAACACAGCCAAGCGGGCGATGCTCCAGTATTGATACGCATCGAATCAAATGCGGGTCACGGGGCGGGCAAACCGACCTCGAAACGTATCAATGAGGCTGCAGATATGTACTCGTTTATCTTCCAAAATATGGAGTTCGAGTATAAGAGCATTGAGTAGGTTATACAATTTTTAAGATACAATGAAAGTTTACAAGTTTGGTGGCGCATCGGTGCGTAATGGCGATGGTGTGCGCAACCTTCACAAGATTATCGCTGGGGATGACAATCTATTTATCATCGTCTCGGCAATGGGCAAGACAACGAATGCTTTAGAGCTGGTTTTCAAGGGTTTGCAAATAAGTGATATGGCGCTTTGTCAAGAGCAAATTACTGTTTTGCGGGACTACCACGCTGAGATTATCAACGATTTATGGCATAAGCCCACACTGCTTGAGAGTGTAGATAAGCTCTTTTGCGAGCTGGAGGATGTGGCTACCAAAACGCAATACCAAAGCGAAGATGCCGAGCTGTGGTACGACTGCATCGTAGCGTATGGCGAGCTACTATCGACCACGATTATTTCGGAGTATCTGAACTGGGCAGGGGTCAAAAACCGCTGGATTGATATGCGCAAGTGCATCATCACCGAACAGCGCCACAAAGATGCATCGGTCGATATTGAGGCATCTGCGGAACCACTTAAAAATGCCCTTAGAGGTGGTGATGAGAGTATTTTCATCGGTCAGGGCTTTATCGGTGCAGCGCCCGATGGCAAGACCACAACTCTGGGGCGTGAGGGTTCGGACTACTCGGCAGCTGTGGTTGCTAATATCTTGGATGCCGAGTCGATGGCTGTCTGGAAGGATGTTGATGGGGTTCTGAATGCCGACCCTAAGATTTTTGACGATGCAGTCAAGATCGATGAGCTTAACTATTTGGATACCATCGAGTTGGCATACTCGGGCGCGCAAATTATTCACCCCAAGACCATCAAGCCGTTGCAGAACAAGAACATACCGCTGTATGTACGCCCGTTTGGCGATAAGCGCAAGGCGGGGACAGTTATTCGTGGGGCGTCGGCGCCGGTCACAGTGCCGATTTTGATACTCAAAAAGGAGCAAATTCTCTTGACCATCCGCTCACGTGACTTTTCGTTTGTGTTGGAGGAGAAGTTTGGTAAGATATTCTCGCTCTTGGAGCGTTTTCGTATCAAGACCAACTTGATACACAACTCGGCTGTCAATCTTAGCCTTTGTGTCGATAGCTCGTGGCATATCGATGAGGCTGTGGCGGCGCTTCACGATGCGGGTTTTGATGTTATGCGTGCTGAAGATATGGAGCTTTTGACTATCCGCAGTTACACAGACGAGCTGTGGCGCCGTTATGCTAAAACTCCGCAGGTCTATCTTCGTCAGGCTACTCAGACTACAGTTCGTATTGTCCGCAAGCGAGGATAAGAGTACGCCTAACGTACCACTTTTCGCACATCCCTTGTGCCCGAAATCCTCACATACTTATGTATGCTGCGGTTTCATCCCCTTCACGATGCACAAAAATTGACACATTATGCGCACTCTTTCGCTTGTGGGGAAGGAGCCGCCTAACGTACCACTTTTCGCACATCCCTTGTGCCCGAAATCCTCACATACTTATGTATGCTGCGGTTTCATCCCCTTCACGATGCACAAAAATTGACACATTATGCGCACTCTTTCGCTTGTGGGGAAGGAGCCGCCTAACGTGCCACTTTTCGCACATCCCGCTCCGCTTATCGTCATTATAAACCCTCTACCGTCATTGCGGGCTTTGGGTGTCGTCATTGCGGGCTTGACGCATAATATTTTCCCAAGTCGTCATTGCGGGCTTGACCCGAAATCTCCCTATATCGTGATAATTGATGAGATTGCGGCTCGCAGGCCGCAATGACGACACAATGCAATGACGTAATAGAGCAAAAGGGGTAATGTGGTAAAAAAAGGGAGTGCCGATGCACTCCCTTTTTTGATATATTACTTTTATTTTGTCACTATGAACCCTTACTCTGTCATTGCACCGACAGAGTGATAATTCAAATTAATGACTCCCATAATCCGCAATTACTCTTGGACCGGGCGGACATTATAACAAAATCCTTTTTTTCCTGTATCAATTACTCTTGGACCATAATAGCCAGTACGATCCATTAAGAAATAAACCGCATCTGTAGTTGATTTAGGTGTCGCTGTCCAATAGTATCCCATATCGTTATATCTTTTAACATCTCTAAAGTTCTCATAATATCCCGTATTGGAGTAGTATGCATACCCCTTATATAGGCGACCATTACGATACTGCACTCGAAATGGGGTTATCGACTCAGCCAAAGGGAAGTTAAACGTATTATTAGGATCCTCCTCTCTCGCTTCATTACTACCACTAAATCCATTCCACACACCATTGATAGGCATCCTAAAACCAAGTGGTGAGGGATCAAAGATTGACTTGCCAGATATGTAATTTGTGACAGGAATTTTATAGTCATTCCATATAACATTATCTCCACCGCCATCGCTACACCAATCGGAGGTATAAATCAATATATTAGGTTTATTCACTGAATATGCAAGGTTTCGTTGCGTCAACGTTCTCGAATAAGCATACTCACTATTATGTTTAGAGTAATTATTAGGGAATGGGTCTTTTCTGCCGAACTGGTAATATAGAGAGTATTGATGCCCATCAAAGTAGCCATCACGAGCTCCAAGATTCCTATCCATAATCATCTTTTCACTATAAATGCCATTGTCGAATGCCGCATTGTCATAGCGGTGTAGCTCGCCACCCGGTACAGGGTATTGGTGGATGCCAACCGATGGGATGATATGTCCCGGATATGGGTCATAGTCGGTAATCCATAGGTGCCAGCTCCAAAGAAGGTCTGTTTCGCCAACCTTTCTTACACCATAGAGTACATTACAGTGGTTTCTTGATGCTGCGAACTCTTTAGGTAGGGTAACTTTGACAGCCTTTTTGGTGTTATCCTTCTCCAACTTCAGAGCGCCAAGCTGTCCAGTTGTCTCATCGAAGGCAAAATCGCCATTGTGGTCACTCCATAGTGTCACAATCTCCCAATTATCACCAATTTCGGCAAGCGTATTGCCCGTGATATTGGCAGTGTTGTAGTAAGGATCACCCCAAAACTCATCAATACGGTCGATGGGGATATAGTATGTATTATCCTCATCGATTGATGGATTGAGGATATAACAGTTTGAACGTAATATAGATTTGGGTGTAAAGTCCACGCCACCAACCATCGTAACACGCAGATCTGTTTGTGGGTCACCAACGGTGTTGAACTCCAAATTGTAAGTGTAGTGGTGGTTTGCCTCGATGTTAAAGTCGTTAATAAGGTTCTCACCCAAATAGATGTTATATTCGTAGTTCTTGCCACCCGATGTTGCCGTTAGTACAATAGAGGTGCAGTAGGAGTTACCGTACTGATTCTTAAGAATCTCATCTGTGGTGGTTACAGAACCACGCTTATTGACTGGAAGATAGAACGTTAGTGTTTGGTAGTCCGACACCGCGGATGTTGCATCCTTGACCATATCAACGCCACTATACTGATGATAATTAATTACTCCCTCTAAAGGAAATATCTCGCCCGCAGTGATCGAAGGGAGGTAGAATGATCTATTTGGTACGCCACGCATAATTGCCTTTGAGAATGTGAGATCCACACCATCTGCCACACGGATATTGATATTAACCTTTGCGATGTTGCGGATTAGCACAGCATCGAGTTTAGTTACCTCTGTTATGACTTCACTCTGTGAGCCGAAGAGCACACTATATTGCTGCGTGCCATCGGTCGTGAAGTTGCTATCGCCATCACTAATTGCATAGTTTAGCCCACGCAAGTGTTCGATAGTGTAGCTCTCAGTGTTTTGAATTAGATTGTCCTTGAAGGTGTTGGCAATGAAGACAATAGTGTGCTCTGATCCCGCCGATGGGATGATCGTAACATTGCTTCCATCAGCCTGATAATCCTCAATATACTTAGCTCTGCCAACTATTCGTCCATTTTGGTCAAACTGTACCACCCACAAGTTTCTAATCTCCTTTGATGGCTCGGCAGCAGCTCTGGTAGTGGCTTCGCCCATTGCACTCGCTTCAGAGCGCAACTGTGCTGCAGCCTCAGGAGTACCTGCCTGCATCTGCTCAACTGTTAGGTTTAGGGCCACAGAGATCCCCTCTTCCAACTCATTTGATGGGGTAGAGATTGGCTCTGTCTGGCACGATGTGGCAAATACTGCCATCACGGCTAATAGTAAAAATGCTATTTTTTTCATATTATTATCGTTGTCGTATATTTATTTTTACCTTATATTTTTTTGGCCTACTCTTGGACCGGGCGGATATTTAAACAATAACCCGTGCCCATTAAATAATCTATTCTTGGACCATAAGCGCTAGTTTCTAGATAGTATTTATATGCAGTTGTAGCTGAAGAGGGCAGCGCTGTCCAATAGTGTCCTCTACTGTTATAGTCTCTAACATCTCTAAAGCCATTATAATATCCCGTATTAGAGTAGTATGCATACCCCTTATATAGGCGACCATTACGATACTGTTCAGGGAATGGAGTTATCGACTCTGCCAAAAGGAAGTTATCCCATGTATTATTAGGGTTCTCCTCGTACGCTTCATAACTACCACTAAATCCATCCCATGTATTATCAATAGGCAACCTAAAACCAAGTGGAGAGGGGTCAAAGATAGACTTGCCATAGATGTAATTTGTGACAAATAATTTATAGTCATTCCATATAACATCATCTCCACCGCCATCGCTACACCAATTGGAGGTATAAATCAATATATTAGGTTTATTCACTGAATATGCAAGGTTTCGTTGCGTCAACGTTCTCGAATAAGCATACTCACTATTATGTTTAGAGTAATTATTAGGGAATGGGTCTTTTCTGCCGAACTGGTAATATAGAGAGTATTGATGCCCATCAAAGTAGCCATCACGAGCTCCAAGATTCCTATCCATAATCATCTTTTCACTATAAATGCCATTGTCGAATGCCGCATTGTCATAGCGGTGTAGCTCGCCACCCGGTACAGGGTATTGGTGGATGCCAACCGATGGGATGATATGTCCCGGATATGGGTCATAGTCGGTAATCCATAGGTGCCAGCTCCAAAGAAGGTCTGTTTCGCCAACCTTTCTTACACCATAGAGTACATTACAGTGGTTTCTTGATGCTGCGAACTCTTTAGGTAGGGTAACTTTGACAGCCTTTTTGGTGTTATCCTTCTCCAACTTCAGAGCGCCAAGCTGTCCAGTTGTCTCATCGAAGGCAAAATCGCCATTGTGATCACTCCATAGTGTTACAATCTCCCAATTATCCCCAATTTCGGCAAGTGTATTGCCCGTGATATTGGCAGTGTTGTATTCAGGATTACCCCAAAACTCATCAATACGGTCGATGGGGATATAGTATGTATTATCCTTGTCGATTGATGGATTGAGGATATAACAGTTTGAACGTGATATAGTTTTGGGTGTAAAGTCCACGCCACCAGCCGTTGTAACACGCAGATCTGTTTGCGGGTCACCAACGGTGTTGAACTCCAAATTGTAAGTGTAGTGGTGGTTTGCCTCGATGTTAAAGTCGTTAATAAGGTTCTCACCCAAATAGATGTTATATTCGTAGTTCTTGCCACCCGATGTTGCCGTTAGTACAATAGAGGTGCAGTAGGAGTTACCGTACTGATTCTTAAGAAGCTCATCTGTGTTGGTTACAGAACCACGCTTATTTACTGGAAGATAGAACGTAATTGTTTGGTAGTCCGACACAGCGGATGTTGCATCCTCGACTAATGCTACATCACTATAGTGTCGCCACTCAGATGCCCACTGTAAAGGAAACTCCTCGCCTGCAGTGGTTGAAGGGAAGTAGTATGATTTATCTGGCACGCCACGCATAGCAGCATTAGTGAATGTGAGGTCTACGCCATTCGCCACACGGATATTGATATTAACCTTTGCGATGTTGCGGATTAGCACAGCATCGAGTTTAGTTTCCAGTGTTATAACCTCAGTTTGTGAGCCGAAGAGCACGGCATATTGCTGTGTGCCATCGGTCGTGAAGTTGCTCTCGACATCACTAATTGCGTAGCTTAGCGCACGCAAATGGCTGATAGAGAAGGCCTCTGCATTTTGAATGAAGTTTGCATTGAACGTGTTGGCTACAAAGGCCATTGTATGCTCCAATTCCTCAGATGGGGTAATTGTAGCAAAACTAACGCCAGCCTCATAATCCTCGATGTATGTTGGCTTGCCGATTATTTGACCCTTTTCGTCAAACTGCATCACCCACAAGTTTTTAATCTCCTTTGATGGCTCAGCAGCAGCTCTGGTAGTGGCTTCGCCCATTGCACTCGCTTCAGAGCGCAACTGTGCTGCAGCCTCAGGAGTACCTGCCTGCATCTGTTCAACTGTTAGGTTTAGAGCCACTGTTACCCCCTCGCCCAACTCTTTGGATGGGGTAGAGATTGGCTCTTCGTTGCACGATGTGGCAAATATAGCCACTACTGCAAAAATTAAAAATGCTATCTTTTTCATAACTGTATTATCTTTTTAAAAGCTTTCCTACTCTTGAATCGCACGGATTGGATAGCCAACATTGACCAAAGAGGGTCTATATGTCAATCTTACAGAACTACTATCGTAAAATAAGCCTCCGGTAGTTCTCAGTCCACCCCAATGGTAACCTGAGTCGTTTTTTGTAAATTGTGGCACTTCTAAATATAGTATACCATAAAAGCCTGTAGATGGGTAGTAGGCAAAACCCTTATAAAGACGCCCCTCTTTGTATTCACTGGGAGGATTCTCTAAATAGTCAGTCCAAGGGAAGGTATACTCTCTAATGGACTCATTAGCTTCGTCCGAACCATTAAAATCACTCCAAGTATCATTTAATGGTAGCTTAAAACCAAGTGGTGATGGATCGAAAATTGATTTACCAGTGTAACCAGTCCAATAAATTTTGTAGTCATACCAAATAAAATCAGTATTGTTCGCTATAGCCTCATTACACCAGCTCCAAGAGTTATTTCTTATAGTTGTAGGGTAGTATGTTGCCTCCTCAAAACTTTGCGCCTTTGTTGTTGAAGATCGCCTATATCCATTAACATATATTGCGCGGCGTGGGATTGGGTCTTTACGGCCAAATAGGTAATAAAGCGTACCGGGCTTAGTAGCTGAAGCTCCTTGACCCTCATAATCGGGGCTACGAGCACCGATACTTCTATCCATAATGAACTTATCTTTAAGCGTTCCATCGCCATCCCAAAGTGTGCCATTATAGCGGTGAACCTCGTTTTTACGGCCACCAACATTCTCGCCATAAGCTTTGGCGGCGTCAGGCACAATAGAGCTTTGATACTGCTCAACAAGTGCAGTAGGGTTATAGTCGGTGATCCATAAGTGCCAACTCCAAAGTATAGCTTTCGTATCCGTCCTGCGTACAGCAACACCAATGTTACAGTGGTTCAACGGGTCTGCAAACGAACTCGGAAGTGTCACCTTCATATAGCTGTTTACTGGGTTACTTGCATTGTAGACTGGCTCAATTTTGATCTTATTTATTGGACGATAGTCATATGGATTGTCGAAGTCGTGCCACATCATAACGGGCTCCCAAGCATTTTTTAAACGCTCTAAATGATTCTCATTACGAAGATATTGGTCCTCAACATAGTTAATGTCTGTCCAAAACTCATCAATACGCTTAATGGGAATATGGAACTCAACTGAACCTGCCGAGTTGGGGTTGAGAATATAGCAGTTGGAGTTATTTTCGGTCGTAAAGTCTACTATTTGGACCACACTCTCAGTCGGCTCCTCATCGATGCTACCATTCTCATCAACAATATCCCAACTAATCTCGCCACTATCGATGTTGATTGAGAACTTTGTAATCTCATCTATCTCGCCATTGCCATTGACAATGTCCCAATCGGGAGTTGCTGTGACGCTCACGATAAGGTCGGTCGATGAGATTGTCACGCTATATGTATACTCATACATCGGCTCCATATCTATGTTCAACGGCACCTCAACCATTCGGGTGCTCGCACCTACCCCTATTCCTACTGCAAGTAGAGGTGTGCGTCCCAAATCAAGGTCGGTGTAGTCGCCAGATATTAGATAGGTGTGTTCATTGCTACCCACAGTGGTGGTGGGAGCAACAACAAAGGCATCGGAGTTGTAGGCTATGCCCGCACTCTTTCCCTGCTCATACTCTGCAAACTCATAGACTTCGTTATCGTTGAGTAGTGTGCCATATCGGATGGTATCTACAGGGCAGTAGTAGGCCTTGTTAAATACCTGTTTAAAGTACATCTCGTTAATTATTCGAGTGCCACTCTCCTCATTCGCCTTGAGTTGCACTTTGATCTTGCTACGATACTGTTTCAAGATCAGATCCCCCAAATCGTAGATGTAGTAACCGTTTGTTAAAATATTATCAACATTTGCAGTAAATGACCCAACGTAGAGTGGGGTCGGAGTTGAACGCTCAATAGGCACTCCAAAGAAGTCATTGGCACCATTGTTATCTCTCTCTAACAATACGACTGTTGGCGAGGTAACCACAAAGCGATAATTATCACCTTGATTAGCATAAAGACCTGTTTCACCCTCTTTACGAGTTATTTTGCCAGCGCCATCTGCTATATATATAGAGGTAACTGGCACTCCCGTTGAAGTGGTAGTGTAGGCATTAAGGTTATTGAGTATGGTAAATCGGAACTCCTCGTCTGTTATAGGCTCTTCGCCGCTGAGTGATAGCATCCCTGTTTGCTCTATGTCGATTGGAACAATCTCACTCTTATGTGTTGGTAACTGCTCCTTTTGGCAAGCCAACATCACAATGCTAAATATTATTGCTACTATTTGTCTCATATCTGTAATATGCTTAAATTGAAACATTTATGTCATCGCCAACCGTCCAGTTGGTATCTTTGATGATGTTACCACTAAATTTGAGGTAGTTATCTAAGATTAAATCAAAGATATAATTTGTACCACTCTTAAAGCCATTATCTAATTCTGATGCTTTTATGCGCAAAACTACAGGTTGCTGTTGGGGAGTTTCAAAAGCAAATGCAAAGTCCAAAATATCATCTGGCTCTAATGTAAACTCAGGCATATAGGTAGTATACTTAAAATAATAATATGGGTCACCTGTTTCAGGTTTTACAAGCTCAGGATATATCCAACCACCGTTTAAATCATATGTGAAATTATTATCTTTGGTATTAATTTTAATCTCTCCAGTATGGAAATTTATATTTACAGTTTTCGGCAGTTCACTCTTTGGGGTTACGCCATCACTCTCGTACAGATATATTTTTAATCCGTAAAACCTCATTTCGCTAACAAAATTCTTTGCTCTAATCTTAAATGTCATAGCTGCTGTGAGATGTTGAAAATCAAGTGTCGCATCGAATGTCTCCCCCGAGATTGAGACTGGCGAACTTGTCTTTGCCCACATAATACTCTTCATCTTAGCTATCTCAAAGTTAACTGAGGCCAAATTCGTATCTGAAATGTAGGGAAAGACACCTATAATATCAATCGTCTGGTCTGGATCGCTCGTAAAGCTGAGCATAGGGCTTGATAGCTCGCCACCATCGAAGCTGAATAACCACCCTGCATCGCCCATCGTGGCTGTGATATCGTTATACGCTTTACCTTGATAGTTGTTATACGTATTATGATTGAAGACACCTATACGTATCTTATCGTTTACTGCAAAGTCTGTATTTCCGCTACGAGTTATTAATTGCATTGTACTCTGTTGCGGATTTTGCTCTTGTGGCTGCTCCTGAAGTTGCTCACTGCAACCACCCAACACCACCGACATAAGTAGCAATGGTAGTGCTATTTTTGTTGTAATTCTATACATAATATATCCTTTTTTACTCTATTACTAATCCATTTGTGACCGCTTTGTCGATCCACGCTGTTTTAGTTGCTGTGATACTACCAAAACCAATATCACTTGGGTCAATAAATATTAAATAGGCTAAGCCCTCCCCTTGAACCAGAGTGGTCGAAGGGAGCTTGAATGTCTTTGTCGCATAGGCAGTAAGACCTTCTACAGAATCAATGTATCTGAAGTAGACACTAAATTTAATCTCTGAGTTAGTCTCCTGAGGAATGAGTAGCATAAGAGCTTGATTCTCAGGTAGTGAAATATCTGTGTAGTCATCAACATTATTAGTAGCTGCTGCCAAATGCTTTAATTTATTAGCGGGGTCTAACTCATCATCCAACCCATCCCCATCCTCATCAGCCTCAAGGATATATGAGCCCAACAAATCGATTGCACCTGTGAATCCGGGTTGCTTGTGCTCCCAAACAAAATCGCTCACAGAGGGGTCGTAAATCAGCTTACCACTACTCTGAAGACCACTAACCTCGATGTTTATTATACTAACCTCATCCGTAAAATATGGCAACTTAGCGGCAAAATAGATCTTTGCCTGCGCCAACTTGTGCTTAAATGCGAATTTAACAGTGCCAGACGAAGGAGCTAAATCTCCTGTCGAAGCTGTTATTAAATCGGCATGCGAATAGGGTTTATTGGTGGGTGTATGGCTAATAGTAGGGTAGCCTACATCCGAGTTTGAACTCAGAGTTACACCAGTGCTGCTGTGGGCTAATGGAGAGTAAGCGAAGAAGCGAATTCTATCGTTATCATTATTTGGCCAATACTTAATTGGAGAGTATGACCAACCAAGAGCATCCTTATTGACTACTTGATTATACATAAAGTTTGGTGTGGAGGTCGCAGGGTCAAAAGCCGCAACCTCAGAGGTCGTACCAGCAGAATAGTAGGCCAAAACTGAAAAGATTCTGAAGTTGAGATCGTCAGTTACCAACGCCCTTGTGTCTGTTTTGTCTGTGTTGCCACTCCAGTTGTCTTTGCTCTCAAAACCAATAGCATTCTCGCTTGGAGTGTATGGGTCAATGGGTGACGGATCTCCCTTTGAACACCCTGTCAATAGCGCCGAAATGGCTAAAGATAGTGTAATAAATAGTTGTTTTGTCATATCTCTAAATATCTTTGTTGCTCTAAATTGTTCTTTTTCGTCTTTCAATTCATCTTACAGCGAGTTTGCCACTACTTCAAACACAGATTCTCTCTCTCTCTCTCTCTCTTATTTCGCCCTCCCCTTTGTTTGTGACCATAGGGCGGTTCAATGCCCTATGGCCTAAGGCTATACAGCCTGTTTTGTATTGCTTAGTTTACTGGAACATCAACATCGTCAGATGTATTTGGCCAAGCTGTAACCTCACCCTCAACCTTAACAGTGTTAAGACCGATTTCGTATTTGTAAAGGTATGCTTTACCGCTAACAAAATCTTGAAGATCTGATACGTACTTGTTCACAACATCAATCTTACCACCTGAAAGTGCAGCATCCACTGTGCTAACAGTGTATGTGATACGCATCTTAGCTGATGAAAGATCCTGAGGGATAACCATAAAGTATGATCCGTCAAGGTTAGTCATTGTAGCATCAAAACCAGCACCTGCAGTTGCACTGTATGAGAATACACCGTTGTTTGTGAAGTCAGCAGCCTCAAGCTTTAGATTAGCCTTTGTTGTTCCAGCTGTCCAAAGTGGTGCATTTGCTGTAGTGTTGTTAAGGTTCAATACAGCATCGCCATAGATAGTTGAAGTAAAGGTCTCGCCAGAGATAGTACCACCAAACTCAATAGAGTTGATAGTTACAGTTGTTCCAGCCGCAGCAGCATTAAGAATTTCGTCAGCCAAAGTTACTTGGAAGCCAACACGTGCAAGAGCGTGCTTGAATTGGAACGAGATCTTCTCGCCTGTAGCTTGCTTTGTCTCATTAAGGAATGGTAGACCCGTTGAGTTGTTTACCGCCCACATCAAATCGACAGCATTTGCTTGATCAAGCGTGTACTTTACACAAGGGTCAGTCTGTGAGTCCTTTGTGAAGGCTGTTACACCATCTGTCTCAACAAGAGGCATAGCTGTAGAGTTCACCTCAGTTGGCCAGTAAGCGAAGAATGATACCTTACCATCGTCGTTAGCTGAAGTTACACTGTTTGGCCAATACTTAATTGGAGAGTATGACCACGAACCGTCTGCGTTCTTAACAACCGACTGGTTGAACATAAAGTTTGGCTTGGTTGCACCTGCGTAGTCAGCAGCCTCTGTGTAGTAACCAAAGACACCGAAATTGTCGTCAGCTTCGAATGCCTCCTTAATCTCAGCCTTTGTTGTAGCGTTACCAACGTAAGTACCAAAACTTACAGCCTGCTGTGCATCATCGATTGATGTCACAACCTCGTTCTTTGAGCAAGAGCTCAATGTTACAGCCACTACAGCTGCACTAAATAGAATCTTTTTCATCATTTAATAATAAAATTGGTTTGTTTATGTTATTTTCTAATTATGCTTTTTGACTAAACTGGAATCTCCGTAGTTACATCATCACCCCAAGGGTCAATCTCGGCATCAAATCCACTCTCTACACCACCCTCAGGTTTAACGTCGGGTAGCTCAGGAACATAATCTATGTTTATAAATATTGTTGTTACAAGTTTGCCTGAGTCCACCGTAGTTGTAGCATTGGCGATAGGAAGATCGTTAAACTCCTTTATTGTCTGGTTATCCACAAGCAACATCTTTAGGCTGATTGATCCATCCCAATCCAAAACACCATCTGTTCGTGATGCAGTTGTGTAGTCAGGAAGTCCGAAACTCACGAAAGTTGTTGTTGTCTCGCCGAAAACTTCACCATACTCATAAGGCACTATCTCCCATTGATCCATAGCGTGAATTACGGGTGTTTGTGTACTCTTCTGTGTTGAGAAGTTGTAACCATCTGCCATTCCAACCAGTGTAGCACGTGTTGAACGCAGGTTGTAGACACCCTTAACCCTTACACGCACCTCAGCTTGCTTTACGACAACGACTGGCTTGAGATCGATTGTCTCCACAACCAACATTTTACCCGTAGACTTGTACATAGCTGTTGATTTTGAGATGTCATCTTTGGTAATCTCAATCTTGAGGTGGGTTGCAGCTGCAACCTCATTGGGCTCTGTCACCAGCACCTCGCCAGCTTTTGTATCCACCCAATTAATAGAGGTTGGCACTGAGTGCACTTCAGCCGTCTCAAATTTATCCATACCCCTAAAGCCAACAAATTCAAAATCAGATACTTGACGGTTAAAGACGATGATATTGTAGATACCTGCTGGGAGGGTCAAAACCTCACGATTTACATTATCTCCATTGACCTTTATGATTGGCTCCTCTCCTGATTCGGGGTAGCACATAACTGTCATTCCGTTAGGAGTGGCGGTCATATTACTCCAATCTATATTTAGTACCACCTCACAAAATGGAGAGTACATATATGTTAGTTCACGACGCTCGCAAGCAGCAAAAGCGAAGCATATACTGATTATAAGTAGCAATCTTTTCATCGCTTACCTCCTTTCTTGTTTAACATCCATACGAGCGAAATTTTGGCTCTCGTAGGCCCAATCCAAGTGTAGTTTCCATCGTGTTGCCACACCAAATATTTATTATCCTCCATACCTTCATAATAACGGTAGTCAGTCTTTAGATAGCCAATACCTAAAGAGTACTCCATACGGAGTGACCCGCTTCTGTTAATTGTGTGGGCGTATCCACCGCTAAGACCTGCTGCGATAAAGAACTCGCCCTGATAACCATTATCTCTCCACTGAAGGTCATACAATCCACCTCCTGCATAGAAACCTGCGAACCATCCTGTTAGTTGCGGACGATTCTCACGCTCCCCAAACCAATAACGACCCTCTAAGTTTCCTGAAAGCACCTGCAACGCATTTGCATTATCGTCTGTTATCCACCACGGGAACATCCAGTCACCTGCGATACTCCATCTATTGCCAATAGGTACTTCAAACTCTACGTTTGGCATCAGTGCGGCCAAGAAGAGTAGATTTGTCTTAACGGCAAATAGTGGCTTAGTGTAGAGCTCTTTAGTCTGTCCAAGCTCAAGCAATGTGTCGATTGTTGGCACAACAGCCTGCTCTGTCTGAACTGTTGAAGCAGCTTTGTCTGAAGATAAGGAGTCACTTGTGATTATCTCTGTTTGCACCTTATCCACTAAGGTTACAGGCTCTGGTTTAGCCTCTCTTTTTATATAGAGTGACACAACGCTTGTTGATCGCAAATCAGGGAAAAACTCCTTCATCATATACCTATACGGTACACCTTGAGCTAAATCCATAAGTTGCTTGTTACGGCTATCGACAAGAGTATGCCATCTATCCGTTGGTTTTACACGTCGCCAAGTCTCTTCAGGTGTATTGTCAATAATATGAATCACCCTTTCACGCTGAGGCATATCACTCTGAGCAACCATAACCCTTAACCTCTCCCAAGCAATACCGATATTGTTTATCTTGTATAACGAGTCGGGCAGAGTTATTTTACGTTTTAAATAGTTTAAAACGCTATTAGTACGCTCCACAGCAAGGGCATCATTCAACTTGCGGCCACCCTCAGGAGAGGTGTAACTGCTAATTTCAACTCTTTCGATAGTTGTCAAGCTATCTTCTTGATACTTATAAAGCATCTCGATAAACTTGTCAAGTGTCACTCTGTTGTCTTTGATGCCACTATCGAGCGATGCAGAGCCAAGAGAGTAGAAGACCTGAGCTTCTATATGCTCTTGTGTTTGTGTCTGAGCCTGAACTGCAGCGCTCAATGACACTAATAGTATTAAATATGTAAATTTTTTCATTTAACTAAAGTTGGAAAAACTGAAGATAGAGTTTATGTGAGTCCACTGTTTTTTTGTTGATTCTTGCCTTTTTAATACATTATTTATACATTTTATTACTTTTTTTTGTTGTGTACAGCATATAAACGATAGAAATGTTGTGAAAAGTATAGGTTTACTTCTTTTTTTTTTGCCTTTGCTACTCTCTTTGCTCTCAAATAGCGCCAAATTAA
This sequence comes from uncultured Alistipes sp., assembly GCA_964370585.1. GTDB lineage: Bacteria > Bacteroidota > Bacteroidia > Bacteroidales > Rikenellaceae > Alistipes. The sequence continues at coordinate 123,783 of CAYJJV010000002.1, forward strand.
CTACTTAAAGCTATTTTTAGTGGCATAAAATTTCTTAAATAATCCATACATTTTTAGTTCTATATTGCCAATGCTAACATTTCACAATGTTAGCCACTCTGTATAATAACTATACACTACATTTAACTCGACTCCTTCACTGCGCAGTTGCTGTTTTGTTGATAGCCGCTACTTTATTGTTGTAATTAATATAAAATCGACTATTAAAAAGAACAATTTGTTATATTATAACATCTTTACAGGTTAAATGCAAGGCCACAAAGATAGTGATTTTTTACATAAAAAAACAAAAATTGTTATTTTTATACTATTTTTTTACTTGTTTATGGGAAAATAGGGGGTTTTGATATAAAAATTGGGCAAAAAAAGAGTACTCTAAAAAGCGCACCTATGGGGTGTACCTTTTGGAGTACTCGGTAGAGCCAAAAAAAATATGCCAAACTGAATTTGGCATATTTTTACTCTTAGAATTGATCTGCTATTTTGCTGCTGTGGCAGCGCTCAAAGCCTCGAAGCATTTGTCAAACGAATCAACTATCTCCGAACGAAGAGCTGCATAGTGTTTACGTACCAAGCGTCTGTTTTTTGGCTCGGCAGGGTTCATAACCTTTTTAAACAGTTCATTACGCAGAGCCACTGCATCAACCATAAGCTGGAAAATCTCCTGCTCCTTCTCCTTATTGAGATAGATTGCCATATCGCAATCGAAAACAAACTCCTCAAGGCAGTAGTCAATCTGCTTCTTTAAAACTCTTAAATTTGCCATAATTTTTATATTTTTTTCAATTAATGTTGCATTTCGCAGGCAAATTTACACAATATATCTCTTATAAGCAAATTCACACCATTAAAACATCGGGATGCCGCCACCGCCACCACGTCCGCCACCACCTCCGTGAGGTGGTCTGCCACCGCCGCCGCTACTCTTAAAGTCGCCAACGCCCGATGCACCCTTGAATAGGCGTAGGTTGTAGGTGAATTTAGCCATCACGTAGCGCCCCAAGACGCTATTTGTGACATTCTCGCTATAACCCGTTCCAGTCGTGCGCACGAACGATTGGTTTTGGTTGAATATATCATTTACTCCAATCTGAATCTCGCCCAACTTGCTTTTAAAAATCTTTTTGCCGATGTATGCGCTACACAATAGATAGGAGTCGTCATAGTCGTTTGTAAAGCCCAAATATTGCGTATAGGCAGCTGCTGCAGTCAAGGTAAAGCCCAAAGGCATCACAAATTTCATATCAGCTTGTGCCGTGTGGTTGAAGTATTGGTTCTTCTCGCCACTCTCATCCAAAGTGTTTGTCGCCTCGTTGTAGTTACCGCTCCAAGAGAGTGTAAAATCCACATTTTCAGATATGTTACTGCCCAAAACTGAACGGAACGTATATCCCAGATTGCGAGCTTCGTTCATATCGCCTCCTGTGATTATGCCCGTTTCTGTGTCCAACATACCGCCCAACATACTTGGAGTTTGGTTGTAGTTCACACCCGCCATAAGGTTAAGATTACTCTTTATGAAGCTAATCGGGAAACCATAGCTGATTTGTGATGATACATTCCAGTAGCCATCCAAATTGACTGTTTGTGAGTAGAAGTTGGGGTTGTAGAGCACGCCATCAAGCAGGATGCTACCCGGATTTTGGATTGTGTGTAGACCATTATACCCATTTGAGGTTGTGCCCGATACGGTAAACATAAAGGTGCGGCCTCTCTCCAAGTTTGTGTTGGTGTAGTGTAGGCGCAACTGCTGATTATACGATGGATCGAGCTCAGGATTGCCTCGAGTTATGTTTTGAGCGTTCGAGACATTGTATATGCTCTGCAAATCGGTCACAGAAGGGTTGTTTGTCGATGAGAAGAGGTAGGCACGCAGTGAGTTCTCACGATTGATGTTTATCTGCGCCATCGCAAAGTATGTGAAGTCGTTGAAGCTCTGTGAAATCTTCTCGTCGGTACTATTTACCACCTGACCATCTAATGTTGAGTTTTGGTAGTAAACATTCGCCACAAAGCGGGTCTTATCCTTCGCATAGCTAATACCGGGACCAACACGGTGTGTAATATAGTCGCTCTCGTATGCCACCGATAGTGCTGGGTCGGGTGCTATGCCCTCGATTGAGAATGACGATGAGGGTAAAATATAGGTGCTTGCATCGCTCTGTTGATTGTCATACGACAGACGATATTGAAGGCTGAGTTGTGTATGTTTACCAATAGGTTCGGTGTAGCTGAGATTACCACGCAACCCAAAACTCTTTGTTGGGTCATCCTCATATAGATATTGTAAATCGGTGTAATCGGTGGCATCCCACTCACCCGTTAGGGGGTCTACAGTTGGTTCTGTAGGGAGAAAGCCTAATGTGTTAGACCACGAATTGGTACTGCTGTTACGATCAGACTGACTCACCATACCCGAAAGTGTCAGCGTGCGCCCCGCCTTGCCCAATCTTAGGCGGTAGGCAGCGTTGGTGCGCAAGTTATAGCCTCCATAGGTGGCATCTGAAAAGTTGTCGGTGCGTGAGTAACCACTCTGGCCATATTGCCAACCCAAAGTTGTTGATAGTGGGTCGTTGGATTGATAGCTAAACGATGGGCGTATCATAAGGCTCTGATTGTCCGAAATTTTCCAATCAAAGTGTGCATTGAAACGGTGGTTATACGCCTCAGTGTCGGATGTTGCGACGCTCGAAAGTGTATCAATTTTATAAGGGGCAACGTACCATCTGTCGGTTGTTTGGATATTTGTGGTGTTTGTGTTGTTGAAAAAGTAGTCCGCCTGCAACTTCACATTATCCTTTTTACCCCACACATTCGAGTAGTTAAGACCTATGGCATTGACCGAAGCCACACCACTCTGCTGAGGCATCATATAGGCCCCTGCGCCGCCTTGACGACCGCCACCAGCGCCCTTGCCGCCCGATACACCCAATATATCCTCGAACGAGAAATTTGTCTGATTGACATCGTTGAAGAGGGTCAAAATAGTCAGACGGCTATCATTTTTAAAGATATTTAGGTTACTACCCACCAAATATTTATTGCCGTTATCTATCTTGCTATCAGGTTCATAGGCGTAACCTGCATAGACATTGCCAAATACACCTTGACGCATATTGCTACGTGTGACGATGTTCAGCGCCTTGTACCCCTCGCCATCATCCATACCCGAGAACTCGGCATCGTCGCTGAGCTTATTTACCACCTCAATCTTATCTACAGCTTCGGCAGGTAGCGACTTTATTGCCATCGTCACATCCTCGCCAAAGAACTCCTTGCCATCGACAAAGATCTTCTTTACCTGCTCACCCTGCGCCTCGACTGTTCCATTCTCGACCGTCAGACCGGGCATCTTTTTGAGCAACCCCTCAACATCGGCATCACGTGTCACCTTAAAGGCATCGGCATTATAGGTTATCGTGTCACCACGCTGTGAGGCACGTATTGCGTGCGCCTCTTTGGTGATGGTCTCGATTTGCAGACCCTCTTTGAGTGCTATTGTACCTAAATCCTCAACTGCTGACTCTAAAACAAAGCTCCCCTCATAGCTACTATAGCCCAAAAAGGCGATATTAATATCGTACTGGCCAAATTTGAGCCCGCTATGGGTTAATCCCCCCTTGTAGGCAGATGTAGCGTACTGCACAGCCTCTGTGTCGTCCTTAGGTGTGATTGTCACCACAGCACCCACGATGGGCTCTTTAGTTGCGGCATCCACGATGGTGGCCGTTATTTTTCCGCTCTGAGCCATTGCGGTGGCGGTTGATACTACAAGCAGTAGTATTAAGAGTGCTCTCTTTGTTGCAGTCATAATTAGATATTTTTATGTTCTAAATCTATTTTGCGACAAAGGTATAATAAAATTTAGCCACCCACGCACAAAATGCGTGAAGTGGCTAAATTGAGGAGTGAAGTGACATTTTTTGCCACTTTACTCTATGCGAAAGTGATTATTTCTGGCTCTCAGCCCACTTCAGGCGGCGAGCATCGGGCAGATGTTTCACGCTAAAGTGTTCAAATTTCGCCTCAAAACCCTCGCCATCGGGCGATGCTCCCATCACACCAACCATCATCGGGATGTTATCCTGCATCCACGCATTACGCATCATAATATAGTTCGTATCATCGAAGGAGTAGAATATCTCGACTGCATCGTAACGGCGCACCGCTTTTATCCATATATATTGTACTGGTTTATCGAGTTCGATAACGCTCCAATCTGATGTTTTGTGGGTCACAACGGTGCTTATGTTGTACTTGCCACCGACAAACTCGATACCCGCCTTGATGTAGTTCTCGTGGTCGATACGCACCATAATGCCCGCTTGGTCGTACTGCTCAATGTAGTTGCCCGAGACCTTAACCTTAGCCTCGAACTCGCCACCATAGGTAGCGTAGTAAAATGGTGCATCATCCACCGTAAAGCCATAGTGTGAAATGCGCCAGTAGTCGGTCTGTGCAGGCACCTGCATCACAAAGGTGTGTTTGTCCTTAATCTCCCAACCTTCAGGTTCGTTGAACCAAGTCATCTTGTCTAAACTCTGTCCCATAATGTTTGTTGCCATCGTAAATGATAGGGCAAGTGTAAAAATTAGTCGTTTCATTCTATTTATTTGTTTTTGCTTTGCTTTGCCCCCCAACACAGCAGGTTGAATAGGGCACTCTCACTATTCATTTTGATACCACGAGGCGTACAACATATAATCCTTCGCTGTGCGCTCAATAATCTGCTTGCGCTGCTCTTCGGTTATCTCCTTAACCTTCTTAGCAGGGACGCCTGCATAGACCGAGTTGGGCTCCAACTTGGCGTTGGACAAGACCAATGCGTTGGCAGCGATGATACACCCCGATGGGACAACGGCGTTGTCTAAAACGGTTGCTCCCATACCTATCAGACAGCTATCGCCAATCTGAGCCCCGTGAATCACGGCGTTGTGACCAATCGAGACGTCGTTGCCGATAATGGTCTGTGAGGGGTTGGGCGAGCCATCGAATAGGGTGTGGATAACCACGCCATCCTGAATATTGGTGCGCTCGCCAATTACGATTTTATTCACATCGCCACGCAAAACGGCATTATACCATACAGAGCACCCCTGCCCAATGGTAACATCGCCCAGCAAAACGGCTGTTTCAGCCACAAAGACACCGTCGGCAACCGATGGCGTATGTCCACGAATCTCTCTAATTATAGCCATAATATATCTTTTTTAGTGTTCTACACAATTTATATACCTATTATATATTTATAGTGCAAAGGTAAAAAAAATTCTTAACGGAACGATTTTTGGATGGCACTCTCTTTGTATGAGAATTAGGTACTTATAATAAATTACAGTTATGAAGAGAATTTTACTTTTATTATTTATGGCAACTATGACCCTAACGCTAACGGCTCAAGAGGTTGCCAAACGCCCGAGCTATTCGGGCTTTGTGTCGAACGGCTTTTGGGATAACTGGGAGGTTTCAGGTGCCGCAGGCGTTGGCTCGATAATTACGAATAGAGCACAATATGGTAGCTTTGGCGAGTTTTGGGATTGGGAGACTAACTTCTCACTGACCAAGTGGTTACACCCTGCGGTGGGTCTTCGTGCACAGCTGCAAGGTGGCTTCTTTCAGACATATAGCCCAGCAAAAGATTTAGAGCAGTGGCCATATCTATTTGTCCACGCCGATGTGTTGATTAACGCCTCGAACTGGATAGGTGGGTATCGTGAGGATAGATTTTGGAGCTTCATTCCCTTCGCTGGTATGGGTTATATGGCATCGAATTTCACCTGCGCAAGCCAAAATATTTATAACACCACAACACACCAAGATTTCGCCTTTGCCTATGGACTTTTGCACAAATTTCGTGTTGGTCGCTCAATCGATCTCACAATCGAGATGAAGGGTATGTTGGTACGTGCGGGGGCTGCTCCGACCGACCAGAAGGGGTCGTTTATGAATGGAGGGAGTGTTACGGCAGGTATCACATATCGCTTCAATAAGCGTGGTTGGCAGCGTGGCGTTGCGGGCGTTACGATGGAGGATATTATGGCATATCAAATGGCTGTCGAAGAGAGCACAGCGGCATTGATTGCTGTCGAGACGCAAAATGTTATCTTAGCTGAAGAGTTAGAGCAGAGAACTGATGCGTTGGCCGTGAGCGAGAAGATGTTGGAGCAGAACGAGCGTAGAATGGCGATTCTTAACAAAGAGGCCGACCAAATTGAGCGTCGTTGGTCTTTGAGCGCCATCCCGATTATATTCTATAACTATGGTATGTCGGGTCTAACTGACGTGGATAAGACACGTTTGGATTTGGTTGCCGATATTATCAAGCGTGGCAACAAAGAGAGAGTCTATATGGTTAGTGGCTATGCAGATCAGCAGACTGGCACACGTGAGGGCAATAAACGTGTGGCGAACCACAGAGCAAAGCACGTCTACGACTACCTTATCTCAAAGGGTGTTGCAGCGTCACAACTCAAGTATGAGGGTCACGGTAATGAGCCAGATATATATAGGGATAATATCAAGGCAAACCGCTCGGTTACGATAAATTAAACTATGTAGTGAGCAAATTTTGGGGCGACTAACAAAATGGTGTTGGTCGCCCCAATTTATGTAGAATTGATTTTTTTTTATATCTTCGTGCATTGAAACTAAACAAAAACATATATCTAACAATGAAACAACAAGTTATTTCGAAATTCACAGAGCTATATGGCGCTGAGGCACGCCTTTTCGCATCGCCCGGACGCATCAACCTAATTGGTGAACACACCGACTACAACGGTGGTTTTGTCTTTCCCGGTGCCGTAGATAAGGGTATCATAGCAGCCGTTCGCCCCAATGGCACCGACAAGGTGCGTGCCTACGCCTTAGATTTGGGCGAGGAGGCCACCTTTGGCTTAAATGAGGAGGATAAGCCTGCCGAGCTATGGGCGTGCTATATCTTTGGTGTGTGCCGTGAGATGCAGAAACGTGGCTGCACAATTTTGGGTTTTGATACCGTTTTTGCGGGTGATGTGCCGCTTGGCGCTGGAATGTCATCATCGGCAGCGTTAGAGTCTACATTTGCATTTGCTCTAAATACACTATATGACTGTGGTGTCGATAAGTTTGAGTTGGCACGCGTTGGACAGAGTACCGAGCACAACTATTGCGGAGTGAAGTGCGGTATAATGGATCAATTTGCATCCATGTTTGGCCGCAAGGGTAGCCTTATGCGCTTGGATTGTCGCTCGATGGAGTTCGAGTACTATCCCTTTGACCCTAAGGGTTATAAGTTGGTATTGATTAACTCACGTGTTAAGCACTCGTTAGTGGGTTCGCCATACAACGATCGTCGTGAGTCGTGTGAGAGGGTAGCTGCCATATTGGGTCAGGAATTCCTGCGTGGCGCAACGATGGAGCAGTTGGAGGCTATCAAAGATAAGGTGTCGGAGGAGGATTATATGCGTGCCCGCTACGTTATTGGCGAAGAGGCACGTGTCTTGGATGTCTGTGCAGCGTTGGATGAGGGCGACTATGAGCGTGTCGGCAAGCGTATGTACGAAACACACTGGGGTATGTCGAAGGATTATGAGGTGTCGTGCGAGGAGCTTGACTTTTTGGTTGAGATTGCCGAAGAGTGTGGCGTTGCAGGTTCACGCATAATGGGAGGCGGCTTTGGTGGCTGCACCATCAATTTGGTACGTGAGGATAAGTACGAGGGCTTTATTGCAACGGCAATGGAGCGTTTCGAGGTTAAGTATGGCCACTCACCCGAGCTTATCGAGGTGGTAATCTCGGATGGAGCACGAGAGTTGTAGATAATTAACCTAAAAATATTGACCTATGGCAGGTAGTATAGTTATTATGGGTGCCACATCGGGCATCGGGTATGAGACAGCAAAGCTATATATCGCAATGGGTTGGCGTGTAGGCGTTGCAGGGCGTAATCAAGATGCCCTGCAGCGCCTCTATTCGATGAGCAAAGAGCGTGTCGTGGCACGCCAAATTGATGTGACTGAGCCAACAGCCACAGCAGAACTTTTAGCGCTTATCGATGATTTGGGAGGTATGGATATATATCTGCACTCTTCGGGTATAGGCAAGCAGAACCCAACCTTAGATGCTGAAATTGAGCTTGATACTCTGCAGGTCAATGCAGTAGGTTTTGTGCGTATGGTCGATTGTGCCTTCAACTATTTTCGTGGACGTGGCACAGGTCACATAGCTGTGATTAGCTCGATTGCTGGCACTAAGGGTATGGGTGGTGCGGCAGCCTACTCGGCAACAAAGCGCCTTCAAAACTCATACATTGAGGCGCTGGCGCAACTCTCACGTATGGAGCGCTATGGTGTGAGAATGACAGATATTCGGCCCGGTTTTGTAGCAACACCGCTTTTGAGCTCTCGCAACTACCCGATGTTGATGTCGCCCGAGAGGGTTGCACGCCATATTGTGCGTGCAATTAAGCGCAAGCGCCCTATCGCCACCATCGACTGGCGATATAGGCTTTTGGTCGGTTTTTGGCGCCTAATTCCACGCTGGATATGGGTGCGACTACCTATTAAGTAGTCAAAAAGTTGCTATTCGCAATGGCTATCAACAGCGACTACTCGGGTACATATATTATCTCGCCATTGTCCAACTGATAGGCTGCACCCACACGCTTACCTCGTGAGCCGTTTGTCTGCTCTTGATCGTTGGAGGGTGTGTACTTCTCGATTTTATCTCCCTTTTTGGTGATAATCTCCATCTGCTCAGTACCGGGATTCTTAACCACCGTGAAGTCATCCTGCGAGAACATCTCGGTCATATTAAAGCGTGTGACAAGCGCCACCATAAGTGCTACGGCAAAGACCATCGCAACGTCAAATAGGTTTGTCAGAACAGCCAATGGATCGTGCTCATCGCCATCGTTTATCAATCTTCTGCGTCGTGCCATTGCTCTATTTTTTTACAGTTTCGCTCACGTAATCCAAGATATTCATATCGTCCGCCACCCAGCGCTGTTTCACCTGCAGGGTGATAAAGCCGATAGCACCGATTATGATACCGATAACGGTCGTTGCAAATGCCACCTGCATATTGCTCGCCATCGATGATATATCGCCCGTCGCCAAACCAACCAACGCAGGCCCCATCGGGATAAGCGTACCCATAAGTCCAAGCATCGGGCCCAACTTAACGAGCAGTTTTGAACGCCCTAACTCTTTATCGGCAATGATTTCGTAGTCGCCCACGATCTTATCTATCATAGCGTTGTTGTTGGTCGATTTAATCTTCTGTAGCGATGCAATGAGTTGGCTTTTGTTAGCATTATAGCTATCCAATCCAGCCAAAAACTCTTGGTTAGTCATCGTGTCAAGCTGCTTGTGTATCTTGACATTGACCTTCGTGCGTGCGATATATGCGCCATAAAAGCCTCCAATCATAATGATTGAGCGAATAAAAAAGATTATCAAAAATAGTGTTACGGGAATCATCAACCCAGTTGATAACCAATAGAGGATGTTTGTTATCTGTTCCATTTAAAAAAGTGTGTTAATTTTTGTGTAAAGTTAATTTTGTGTAGCCAAACGCCCACCCCAACGAGGGTTGCGCTGCCCAATATGATAGCTATGAGTGCGCCCCACTCAATTTTTGCCTGCGCATTTGATTGGTTATACTCAGCCACTGATGAGCTAACCAAGAGCCCCAAGACCAAAATAGCGAGGTTGAGGATGAGCTTTAGCTCCAGACGTAGGCTCTCGCCATCGATTATATAGCGCAAAAGTAGCGCTACACCAACAATCGCCACAAAGATAGTTGAAGAGTATAGAAGTGCTGTTGTTAAGAAGTCGCCACCGACACGCATTTTGAAGAAGATAAGTTCGAAATAGCCAACTGCAACGAGCGAAATCACACCCGGTACTATCTTAATCGCCTTTGCCCATTTAGTACGTCGTTGGCGAGGGCGGAAGTAGTTATTCAAGAGATATATCGAGATTAACACCCCTAAAATCGACTCGGCGGTTGTTATGAGTGCTATATTTTCAACTACCGAACGTGATGCCAACATATCGCCAATTACAGTTAGCGGTTGGTTGATAACGATAGGGTAGAGCGCAAATGCCACAATCGCCATCGCAAGCCCATATCCGAAGATTACAATGAATCTATCGGATAGGGCTGCTTTAAGGCAAAATTTGAGCAGCGCAACTACAAATATTAGTTGAATGATTATCTCCATTACTTTCTTCGTTTGCGATATACGACCCACCCGATAAGCAGGGCAAATCCGCCTGCAATGATATATAGAGCGGTGTAGTCTGTCGTGTCGGAGTTGGGTTGCGAAGAGCTCTTCTGCTCATTTTGTTGCTCCTCCTTCTTTAGAACGACGCTCTTTTCAGCTTGTGTTTTGTCGAGTTGCACCTCACGAGCCTGAGTGATTGCTTCACGATACTCTTCGGCATTTTGCGGAGCATTTTGAGCAATAAATTCACGCAAGGCGGCATTGTCGCATACAAAACCGCTACACGCAGCTTCGTGCTCTGTGACCATCTCGGTGTGCAATGCGGCTATCTCTGTGAGCTGCTGCTGTGAGGCATTCCACATCCCTTTGCGTGCCGACTCCATCATCACGGCAGTCAGCTCCTGCATAGCGTATGGGTTTTTGTCGGAGAACTTATCAACGATGCCAAGTGAGTGTTTATCACGCACATATACCTCGTGATACTCGTTCCAAATATGCTCATCTATGGCCGATGGTTTCATAGCGTTCCAACCAAAGGTGTTGCGAATGGTCTCGGCAAAGCCAGCATAGGAGCTCGCCTCGCCCTTTAGCTTCTCGTTGATATACTTTGGGTTGAAGATTGTCGATGAGGTCTCGACACCGATAGCCTCTTTTAGACCCTGAACCTTAGCTCTTGATGTGTTGCGGAAGTCGTTGAAGTATGCCGTTGGATCGTTGCCCGTAACCTCTTGGACGGCAGCTGATATACCACCCATAAATTCGTAGACGTGGTCTAAGCTCAGAGGTCCCCAAGTGTTGGACGAGCGGGGCTGAACGACAACCGAAGTGTTCAAAAGCGCCGCCTCAAAGACCCCTTCACGCATCTCGCCCCAAGACTCGTCGCCATTCGAAGAGTATAGTGCGCCCATATTTTGAATATAACGCTGAGCGATTTGTGATTTGTCACTCCAACTCTCGCTATCTTCAACCATTCCAATTATGCCAGTGCCATAGTTGCCACCTGCACCACCAAATATACGCTCACGAGAGTATTTTCGGGCATCGGCAGGTGAGAAACCTCGCTCCAACAGCCTTGCTTCGGCATCGTTGAAGCCTTTGGCAACGAAGTTTATAGCCTCGCCATCTTCAGCCTGAGCTGCCATCGCAACGGCATCGTTGATGAGTTTAAGGCGTGATGCGGCAATGTCACGTAGCTGCCCTGAAGTCTGCACAACAACATCGATGCGAGGACGTCCAAGCTCCTTTGCGCTCACTAAGCGCAACGAACGAATATATCCAAAGCCATCACGCAGGGGCTCAACACCCAACAACCATAGAATTTGCGCTATGGTGGCACCCTCGCTCGAGATAAAGTCGGATGACCAGAGCGTGAAACTCACCTTTTCAGGATATTTTCCGCTGCTTGCCATCTCCTGCTCTAATAGATTCTCAGCAAGGCGTTTACCGACCCTCCACGCCTCAACAGTTGGGGTTGTTTCGGGGTTTATCGAGTAGAAGTTGCGACCCGTCGAGATTGCATTTGGGTTGGCAATTGGATCGCCTGCCGAACTTGGCAAGATATAGCCCCCATTGAGAGCGTTGATGAGTGCCGCCTGCTCAGCTTGGGTGCTCGATGTGAGCTCCGAACGCTTCTGAGCAATCATCTTAATTGTTGTGTTAAGGCTCTTCAAGGCGCCAATTAGCTCCTCGTTTTGGCTCATCTTTGTACTCTCGCCCTGCGGTTTCGCCTGCGCCATACTCTCCATCATCGATGGTCGTTTTGGCTCTGACTCTTTCGCCTTATCAGCTGGGTGTGTAGCCTTGTCGGTAGAGTTTGTCCCCTTCTGGGCATCTAACATCGCCTTGACACTATCGGGCATCTTCGCCCCATCCCCCTTAGGTATCCACGATGGGTGACCGCCACTCTTGAGCTTTACGGGCTCGCCATCGTCGCCCAACAGCTCGCCCTTGTCGTTGAAGAATGGCTCAACCTTTTGTGTCTCGCTCATCTGTGCCAACATTTGGCGCATCATTGCATTGCGAGCATCTATTTTTTGCTTCTCGGCTGTGATGGCTGAGGTGTAGAGCTCAATATCTTGTGCTGCAGCAACCGATTTAAATATCTTGTCAGCGCTCTGGCCACGAAGCGAGCGATCAATTATTCTGTTGGCTCTTCGGGTGTAGTTGTGCGAGATGAATTTGATATTGTCCAACTCTTTAGCCGAGATTTTGCCCTTTGCAACATCGATTGTCGCCAAAGAGTAGCGCACAGCATCAATCATCATCATCCGAAGGGTGTTGTCGGCATCTTGGGCTGTGTAGCCCTCGCCCAGAGTGTATAGCCCATCGGTCACCTTTGCACCATCAATCTCCTCTAAGTAGATATGCACCCTCTCGATTGCGGCATCGTCAAATACCTTTGTCGAGTCGATACCCAACGCAGCACACATATTTTGAGCCTTCGCCAACTCAGTTATTGTCTTGCGGTACTCCTGCTTCACTTCGCCCTCTTCCAAGTGCTCGAAGGTGTGGACTCGACTCTTGAGCTTTTGCAGATCGCCATACAACTCGCCCTGCATAAATGGGGCTGTGAGGTGGTCGATAAGTGTTGCATAGCTACGGCGCTTGGCGATAATACCCTCACCAATGTTATTTATGGTGTAGATATAGAAGTGGGGCATATCACCCACTAAGGCATCTGTGAAGTCGTAGTCCGATAGTGCCAACTGCTTGCCGGGAATAAACTCCAACGAGCCGTGCGTACCGAAGTGAATCATAGCATCCGCCTTGAAGCCGAAGCGTGTCCAGAGGTATGACGCAATGTATGGATAGGCTGGAGCACCCTCTACACCGTGTGTAATAGCCTCGACATTATCGCCTGAGGCCGCCATTGGTTGTGGCAAGATTGCTACATTGCCAAACTCGATGCGTGCAACGGCTATATGCTCCTTGCCATCTTCGTAGTGTGTCATATAGTCGCCTGCAAAGTCGCCATATTGCTTGCGTATATCCTCAATTCGCTCGGCAGGTATCGCCTCATAAGCCCAACCATAAAACTCCTCCTCATCGATTAGTGCAGGGTTGCCGTGCTTTAAAAACTCATCGTAAGCCCCCAAAGCGTAGGCCCCCAAGACCGAGCCTTGACGCTGAATCATCGCCTCTAACTCTTTGGCAGATGAGGGTAACCCATCGACACTGTATCCGCTCGTTTTGAGGTGCTTAAGTGTATTGTATAGCGACTGTACACCCTCCAAATCGGCAGCTCCGACTGAGCCCTTGCCCGTACCCTTGTAGTAGTAGATGGCAACCTTTTTGTCGGCATTGCTCTTGGTCTGTAGTTCGGTGAAGTTTTTAACTAATGATGTGAATTTATCGGTGTGGTTGGGGATTGCATCGAAGATATTGTATCCGTTGCGCTCCACCTGTGCCGCAACAGCAAAGGGGGCAATAGCACCATCCAACTCAGGTAGGACGACACTCATTGAGGTCAAGCCTCCCTGCTCCATACCTTGTCGGCTCTTGAGCCACGTATCGTGTAGCTCGCTCACGGTGACGGGGGCCAAGATGGGCACGTTCAAGGATTTTAGCAGCTCCTCGCCCGCCTCAGCACCACCCATAACTAAGCGTCCGTGTGGGTTGTTGATTATGATGTTGGGATTAACTTTACGCAACATCGGGAGCTTGGCCATTCCAAATGAATTGATAGGGTAGACATTCAACCCCCTATCTTCTAACGAGTTAATCATCGCTGCGATGTGCTCCTCGTTGGAGTTTTGCAGGTTGATATTACCCTGAAGCATCGCTATTCGTGGCGCACCCTCACGATACTTGCCCGATTCAATATAGAATTTTTGGTACTCCTCGTATGTGGCGAAGAAGTTGTCGTCGCCCAAGTGGAAGAAGAAGTCAGCGGGGACAATGATTGGCTCGCCATAGCTCTTGTTTGAGATGAGCTTTTTATCTAAATTTTTACGTGTGTAGTTTAGCAGGCTCTGGTTATTCTTCACAGAGCTGTTATCCATAAGTGCGGCAAAGTACTTCAGCTCTCGACCCTTCAAGGAGTTGATTTTTGCGTTGTCGCTCTCGGTTGAAAAGACCGTAACACCCTTATCAATAGCCTTTTGGATAGCGGCTAAGTGTGTCGAGTCCATCGATACGCCGTGCACTCGCACCAATACCAAGTCGAAGCTCGACAACCTCTCGACCTCGTCCAAGCCGACACTCTCGACCTCGACGAACGGGTTGTTGTTCGATCGGATAATCTTCTCGACCATAAAGTCGGGGAAGTTGAGCGTGGCAACACGTGTTGGGGATAAGAATTGGCTATAGCCAAAGTAGCTCACAAGGGCTATGATTAGTGCCACAAGTAGCAGGATTTTCCTCTTTTTACTCATTTTGTTTGTGTTGTTGTGTGGATGTCGATTTTAAACACAACATCCACCCCAATTTTTTACCTGAGGTGGAGTGTTGTGTTGTCTAACGCTGTAGATTATTGCACTGTAGCAGGTGGTGTGTAGCTACCCTCATTTGTTGTGATTGTGCCATAGAAGCGTGTTGTGTAGTCAGTGACAGCACCACCCATACCTGCCATTGATAGCGGCAATTCAAACATCGCCTCAGAGCCAATAATCTCGATATTGACTGTTGGTGTACCGCAAGCATTAGCGCTTATATTACCACCCATATCCATATAGTATGTAGCGGTTGTAGCGCCACTCAATATAGTTTTGCCGTTGCTGCTGCTTAGAGTTGCGCCCGTAACGACCAGTGGACCATACATTGGCATATTTGGTGATGGAGCGAAGTATTCAACAACAATAGTGTTATCGCCCTTGTAGTGGTGAACCGCAATTAGGTTGCCATTATCGACGTCGCCCTCTAACTCAACAAAATCTGCGAATGACCCCCCTTTGATAAAGAAGCCTTCAGCGTAGTCCCAAGAGAATTTAGCTGTTGTGTTGTCATCGTCGTTGCAACCAACAAAAATGGCTGCGATAGCAAGAATTGCAGTGAAAAGTGTAATTTTTTTGAACATAGTTGTATTGTTTAAAGTTTATACTTCTGTTCTAAATCGGTTGCAAAGATATGGCTACAAAAATAAGACGACAATACCTAAAAGTTGGTATTGTCGTCCAAAAGGGCGCTTGCCACTACAGTTTTTACGCTCAATTTATAGCGTATGGTGCGTTATGCTATCTTGGTGCGCACATCATCGAGAAACTCTCGCATCGCATCGCTATCCCTCTTATCTACAATCTTAGATAGTGTTGTTAGTCGCTCTATAATCTTGGATAACTGCACTTTAGTGAATCTGTTGAATAGAATTTCGCTCAATAGAAAATCATCCTCATCCATCAAACCCTTAGCTATGGCGAGGTGTTTTTTGAAGGTTGTACCGGGAACATCTATATGCTCCATCACCGCACCAAAGACCAAAGTCGATGCGAATGGTATCGAGAGTGAATAGGCGACAATTTCGTCGTGCTGGTCAAATGTATACTCTCGAACGTTTAGCTTTAAAGTGGCAAATAGGCTCTTAAAAAACTCCAAACCTTCGCTATCTGTCCCCTCGTCCGAGATGATGATGGCATTCTCGTTGCTTAGGTTATCTAACCGAGCAAAGGTGGGGCCAAACATTGGGTGCACCGAGATATATCTGCGCCCAGAGTTGATGTAGAACTCCTTTAGATTGCCCTTGACAGATGCTATATCGGAAATAATACAATGCTCAGATATATAGGGAAATAACTCGATGAAAGCCTCTTGGGTCTTATCTAACGAGACGCAATTTATCACAAACTCAGGGTCGAATTGCGAGATCTGCTCTAAAGTGAAGAGGCGCTCGGCGTGGTATATAAATCTGAGCCGTTGTGGATCGGGCTCATAGACCGCAACATCGTGGTTGAAGCTGAGTAGATCGGTAAAGAAGCTACCCATCTTGCCCGCCCCTAAAATCAATATTTTCATATCTGTAGATTATTTACAAATTACTACTGGTGCATTAGTTACCGTTGCGTCATTGCGGGCATTTACCCCAAAAAAAGGTTTTTCGGTTTTGAATTAGCGGCAACACCCCCAAAACCACATGGGGGGGTTTAAAAAAA
>CAYJJV010000003.1:0-12158 GCA_964370585.1 uncultured Alistipes sp.
TCTGAACAACACCCGGAATCTCTGCAGATGGTGCAACTGGTGCGCCCTGCTCGAAGATGATATTGTGAACATCTTTCTGAGTGTTACCATCGTTCTTAACAGTAATAGTTACAGTTGCTTTACGTGACTGCTCAGGACCTGTGAACTCACTTACATAGTATGAGAAGTCAGTGTCACCTGCTGTGTGCTTAACTGTTAGCCAAGACTCTGAAGACTCAACCTTCTCGATTGTTGCACCATTGCTCAACGTTGGAGTAACCGCAACAGCATTTGCCTCAAGAATTGCATCTGGAGAAAGATTGATGTAAGATACAGCCTCAATCATTGGCTCACGCTGAGCGTCTTGACGAATAGTTACATTCTTAACGATAGGACGGAAGTGCTTACCTGTAGCGACAACCATAATAGTTCCCTGACGGTAGTCAGACGAGCCATCGAATGCGTCAAGACCAAATGTAATCTTGTCGTCTGCAGTATCAACCTTAACATCCTTAATCCAAGCCTGAGTTGAAGAGGCTGTAACAGATACACCCTCACCTGTAGCGCTATAACCAAACTCAGCTGTTGGTGATGCGATTGCCTGATAAGAGTAGACAATCATATCAGTAGCTGTCGAAAGGATAGACTCAGCTGGCTGACCCTGAACAATGCTTACATAGTAGCTCTCTGCGTTGATGTGAGCGCCCGATACAGTAACACAGATTACACCTGTACGAGTTTCACCGATTGCACCGTCAAACTCCTCTACTTGGAATGTAACCTTAGTAGCACCCGCAGTAGCAGTTGATGGATTAACATTCTTAATCCACGCAGAACCAGATGCAACCTCAGCCTTAACTGTTGTTGTACCATCCTTCAAAACAACTGGGAATGATTCCTCGCTGCCTGTTGCTGTAGCTGCATAGCCTACGTATACCGCCTCAACGATATCCGCCTCAGACTCTTTTGGCTGACCTTGGATGAATGTGATGTATACAGTATCCTCTTGAGTGTTACCCTCATTCTCAACTATAACAGTTACGATAGCCTCACGTGATGTGCTACCCTTACCATCGAATGAACTTGCTGTGTATGTGAAGGCATCCTTAGCAGCATTTGGTGCAACTGTTAGCCAAGTCTCAGTTGAAGTTACCGACTTGATTGTAGCGTTAGACTTAAGACCCATAGGCAAACTAATAGCCGTAGTAATACCACCCGAAGGAACCATTACTGTTGCTGGGGCTGTAACCTCAGCCTCACGCTCTGCGTTCTGACGAACACGTAGAGTCGCAACCGCTGGACGGAAGTGATCGCCAGTAGCTGTAACCGAGATAGTTCCCTCACGGTAATCCGATGAACCATCGAACTCTTCAACAGAGAAGTCAACCTCACCAGCTGTCTGTGTTGCAGCAATTTTCAACCAAGAGTCATCAGATGATGCAGCAGCAACCGAAACGTTGTCGCCCGTCACCGAGTAACCTACACTCTGATCTGCAGCACCTGCGAAACCATAAATCAAATCAGTTGCATTAAGCTGGATAATATTCTCTGCTGGCTCACCCTGAACGATCTCAACGAAGTAGCTCTGTGTGTTGATGTGGTCGCCACTAACAATAACCTCTATAACACCTGTACGACTCTCGCCTGGCTTACCATCAAATTTCAATGCTGTGAAGGTAACCTCATCAACATCTGCTCTGGATGCTATTGGAGATACCAATGTTAGCCAATCGTCACCATCTACAACCTTAGCGATTGTCATATCAACACCCTCCTTAGGATTAACTTGGAATGAATCCTCATTACCTGCTCCTGCTGGAGTTGCTGTGTATGGGATATAAACTGTACCTACGATGTCAGCTACAGCCTGCAATGGCTCACCCTGAACCACAGTTACGTGGTGTGTGAATGTATTTGCATTGCTATTCTGAACCGTAATAGAGATGATAGCCTCACGAGCCTCACCTACCTTACCGTCATACTTAGTAACGTCGTAAGTCAATGCCTCAACTGATGGATCAAACTCATCGTCTGCATTGACACCATTAACTGTCAGCCACGTCTTATCTGAAGATACCGCCTTGATAATCTTAGCGTTGTTCTTTAGATCAACTGAAAGTGGTGTATCAGCGTGCGCTGCCCAAGTTAGATAAACTCTATCTGGAGCATCAATCATAGCCGCCTCAGGAGCGTACTGACGAATCTTGATGTCATAGTATAGTGTATTCGAGTGGCCATTCTCAGCTGAAAGTGTGATAACACCCTCACGGAAAGGACCTGTCTCGCCACCTGTGTAAGGAGAGACTGAGTACTGTAAGTATGTACCATCAGCATCGGTCTTCTCGATTGTAGGTGTAGTAACCCACGAAGGAGTTACAACAACCTTAGCTGTCGAGTTGTTCAACAACGCAAATTGATACTTAGCATCTGTTAGACCTACGTGATCAACGAAGATCTCTTGTGAAATACCAGAGATACCTGCTGACTTGTGACCTGATTGATTAACATCGATAACCAAAACGCTCTTAGATGCACCACGTGTAGCGATTACAGTGATAACGCCCGAACGAGCCTCATCATAGGTGTTAGCCGCAGATGTGATAGTTAGCTCGTGCTTTGTAGCATCGATTGCAACATTGGTAATCCACTTAGTTGCAACACCTGCGCCAGTTGAGTGTGATGCATTGCTCTCCCACTCAACCTCGTAAGATACACCCTTAGTGTCGCCATCAAGCAACCACAAAGTTTGTGTGTGCGTTGTTTGATCAGTCTGCAACAATACACTCTGAAGAGTCGAGATAGCTGGAGCTCCACGACCGTTCTGCACGATAGTCAATGGCTGCACATAAGTCTTATCGCCAATCGTATATCTAAATGCGTATGTGCCAGTACGTGACACATCCATTAGATTGTCTGGATAAGAGAGCATAACACGGAAAGTAGTTGCGTTTGCTGAAACCAAAGTATCCCAACTTATGCCTACTCTTGTAAGCCACGAAGAGTTAGCATTAACGTCATCAACATATGTTACATTTGGATTGTTCACAGTAACATAGAAAATTGAATTTCCTGCATCTGGACCAACAGTAATCATAGATGGAGTAACAGTTACGTTAGGAGCTCCCAAACCTGTCTGCATCACAGTGATGTAGTATAGGTTCTTCTGAGATGATGTGTTTGATGTCATCAACTCGATAGTTCCAACACGTGTCTCAGAACCCTTGTTCTCGGCAATTGTAATCTCAGCTGAAGAGTTATCGCTTGAATTAACCGTAATCCAAGAGTGAAGGCTCTTAGTCGATACAGTAGCACCACTTAGATTCAACCACTTAAGTGTTGTAGTCAATGAGTTGAAATCAGTCGAGAAGATCTCGTTAAGTAGCATAATAGTTGGAGCAACAACGCCATCCTGAGTCACAGTAATCTGTGCAGATGTAGTCTCGCCCTCAACATTACCAACAACCGATACAACAGCTGTACGGCTCGCTGTAGATGAGGTGTTTGCATCAACTGTGATGTTGATAACATTGCCTGCAGCGTCATAAACTGGCTTACACCAGCCAAACTCAGATACAACACTAATATCAGTGATGTTTGAGATAACAGCTACCGACTTAGTCGCAGCCTCGTGTGTGAAGTTAAGGTCTGTTTGAGCCACAACCAATGATGGGCGACCCTCAGCCAATTGCGTAACAGTTACAATCTCAGTAAAACGCTCTGTACCATCCTCGCTCGATGCGGTAACAGTTACCAAAGCTGTACGATCTTTGAATGTATCGTTCTCAGAGACTGTCATACGTACAACGCCATTGCCCAGACCAGAAGCTGGTGCAAAGTTCAACCAATCGTTAGTAGAACCATCAGTTGAGCTAAATACAGTCCACTCTGTGTTTGACATAACTGCAAACGATAGGCTTTGAGCCTTGAAGTCAGCAGTGATGTTCTCAGGTGATACCTTCAACGTCGAGGTCAAAGCATCCTGAATAACCTTTACAGTTGTAGGAACTGTAGCACATACAATAGTAATATTGGCCTCACGTGATAGTGAAGTTGGGTTCTCCTCGATTAACAAATTGATCGTCTCAGTACCCTTACCCTCACTCTTTGAGAGTGTCAGCCACTTCGCATCGCTCGAAACCTCCCAAGTAGAGTTCGAGTTAATCTCGTATAGAACATTATTTGCGCCTGCATCTACCTTGACAACTTTCCTGTCAACGGTGACCGTTGCTGGCTCGTCTGTGCTAAGACAGCCAACCATCAAACTAAAGCTCGCAACAATAAGCAATAGCAGCGCACGTGTCATTATTTTAAATCTTTTCATATCTATCTCTTAATTTTGTTTAGGTTTAATTAGAGGCCTTTTGCTTGACGAATAACCACGCTCTTAACAACGCTCTTCTCGCCAGCTGTAAGCTTAACAACGATAGCGCAGTCACGTGCATAAAGCCCTGAATTAGCCACTATATCAAAATTTGCCGATGATTTACCATCTGCCAATGCGGTTGGAGTACCATCAAAAGTACACCAAGATGCAGATGGTGTCATCCACATAATCTCCAAGTCTGAAGCCATCGAATTTGTTGTAGCGAACACTGTAAATGAATTAGCAGTTGCTGCAAACTCAATCTCAGAGGCTGAAAGCGCCAAATCCAATGCACCAATACCATTTTGGTAGACTGTGATTGCCTTCTTCACAAACTGCTCACCTACAGATGCAACAACTACGATCTCAGCTGAACGTAGAGCCTCACCCTGATTCTCAGTTACGTCGAAAGTAACGCCATCAACTGTAGCTACAATGTTTGTTATCCAACCTGCATCAGATGCTGCCGTAAGGGTACCCTTAGCAACGAAGCTAACCGAGTTGCCAGCCTTTGCTGGTTGATCAAGAACAACCTCTGAAAGACCCAACATAAGCTCAGGAGCACCAACACCACGCTGAGTAATGCCAACCTCCTTGTCCAACGACGATGTTCCATCCTCTGATACCGCAACGATATTTACAATAGAGAAACGATCAGCTGGCTCTGTGTTAGCATCAACTGAAATAGTCATTACATAGGTGTTTGCAGATACATTTGCAACAGCTGAAGGTATACACCAATCCTCAGTTGAGCTAACCTTGAATGATGGATTGTGAAGAGTAGTCGTAATTGAGATCTCTACATCGTCAGCGCCCATCTCAAAGGTGTACTCAGATGGATTAACATCGATAGTTGCCTCTAAACGAGCTGTCTGTGTCAACTCAAATGTAGCAGATGCCTCACTATCTTCAGCCTGAACCTCGATAGAAACCGTTCTATCTACATCATCGGTTTGATTCTCGAGAATGTCTAACTCGACAATATCACCAATCTTAGTTGCAGATACCCAAGCCGCTGGATTAGCATCAACTGTCCACTTAGCGTTTGAATTTACAACGAATGCAAATTTCTGAGCTCTGTAGTCTACCGTTGCAGCAACTGGCAAGACCTCAATCCACTCATCAAAGCTTGTTTGGTTTACAACCATAATATATTCAGCCATTCCTGACTTGAATATCAAATTAGCAGTGCGAGATACGCCTGAGATCTCATCAACGACAATCTCCAATACTGTACTACCAACACCACCTGTACCATTGTTATTTGGATAGCACCACGAATCATCGCTGCTCGTAACCGTCCAGTTGCCCGTAGACAAGACCTTTACCGTATAGATATTACTCTGCGGCGTAGCCTCGATCATAGCCACTGGCTCGCCAGTAACATTATCTACCACCGAAATTGAATCCGGATCGGGCTCATTACAGCTTACCATCAATGCCAAAACTGGCAACAATAGTAGCGTTAGATGCCTTAATATAAATCGTATATTCATAAACTTATAGGAATTATCTATTTAACAATATTTTTATATACCTCATTCTCACGGAAAGGAATGAACTCCGCTTGGTTCTTAGCCAACTCCTTGTATGCTGGGTCTAACTCACACGCTTGACGCAAAGTGAAGAGCATCAAATCATCATCTTGTGTGAATGTGTATGCCAACGCACGTAGATATAGGTACTCAGCATCTGAGTAGTATGAATCCAATGACATATCAACCGCCTTGTCATACTGCTCTGCTGCGATATTTGCAACGATAGAGTTTACACAAACCTTATCACCAAATGTGCAAGATGCAGCTTTGTAATCCTTAGCGTGCATATACATCATCGCCAAGTTGTAATCACGGCTTGGAATCTCACAAGTGTTAATCTTATCGAAGTAGTGCTTAGCCATAGGGTAGTCACCCATAAATGTTAGCATAATAGCTACGTTGCTCACAATCTCAGGCTCCATATCCATAGTAGATAGGATCTTAGATAGCTCAAAACCAGTAGCATAGTCACCACTTAGGATGCAATCAACCATAGCATCGTTGATAACATACATATCACTTTCATCCTCGTACTCAGCCACGAACTCATCGTTAGGAAGGCTTGTTGAGCTATAAGCCAAAATGTGGCTATCCTCGATAGTCACCTTACGTGGAGCTGTGTAGTAGATCTTAGCGATACCGTTACGCAAAGTCTTGTAGATAGCTACAATATCCTTGCGAGCCGAAGTCTTACGCAAAGCCTTCTCACGCTCGTCAAGATCTGAGATCTCATTGATGATGCTCGCAACCTCTACATTATATAGGTCAGTTACCATAATCTTATCAACAAAATCATCCCAGTTCTCATCTATATGTATATAGGTAACAACATCCTCTGTTAGCTCAGGAAGATTCTCAGCCATTAGCTCACGCATAACCTCCTCACGACCTTCAGCCAACTTCTCATTGAGTTTCAATGGTCCATCTGGCGAGGCAGCAACTTTAACGATTACGCTATCGATGCGATACTCAGCTGTTTGCAACTCCTTAACTTTAGAGACCAAGTTCTCGAAAGGAACCTCAAAGACATCCTTCTCAACCTTCAAACTCTTAATCTTAAAGATTGAGTTCGTGCCAAAGTCCTCAGATATCATCTCGCTCTCGTAGGTGTACAATGGTTGGTTGTAAACGAAGAAGTTAGTGTAGTCGATAATACCATTATTTACTACATTTTGAGTACCTTGAGTCTCCTTCTTTGTGCAAGTCCACCATTCGTTGCCACGAGAGATGCTCAAAAGCTCGCTATCAACAACAAGTTGCGAACCACGCATCTCATCCTCAAATGCAACTGCAATTTGATAAGGAACCTCGATACCTTTGAATATAGGCTTTACATAGCTCGCCATATACTCTGTGTTATCGATATTCTCCTCCTTGAAGCGTGACTCCTCGCCCTTAACGATAGCGTAGTTGCGACCCTGAACGATTACTGGAGGCAACTCCATACGCCAATCTCCATTTACCAACGCTGGGAAGTAAACCCTTGCGTGATCCAGCGAAAAAGCGCTCTTTGCTACATTGATGGTAAAAGCAACAGGTACTATACCATCGACATTTTGTAGATTAGTTAGGCTCTCGTCTAAAACAATAAAGTCAGATGACTCAACTGTAATCATCTTCTTCTCCAAGTTCTCCGCCGAAGCCTCTAATCCTGCACATAACAACAATCCAGCTGTCGCTATGGCAATCTTCTTTAAATTAATATTCATAACCATTCTAAATTAGCGAATTAAGAATTGCACGTTAATAGCAGCCTTTGTTATTCCAAAGGTGTTCTTAGCAGTGTAACCATACCAATCGATGTCTGTGCCTTGTCTTTGAGGCAGACCCTCTTTGCCATAGTGAGTGCCCTTCCAACCAGCACCAACGCTGAATGTAAGGCGCCATCTTGCGGCAATAGGCAGAGCGTAACCATAAGAGATACCGGCTCCCACTTGAGTTCCATCATAACGATACTTATCCATACCGAAATCGAATGTCGTGTGGTAACCGTGGGCACCCAAATAGTGACCTGTGAACTTGGTTTTCAACCAGTAACGCAACTCTCCTTGTGCACCCCACATCTGTGAAGATTCGCCACCAGAGAATGTGTATGGATTGTAGTAACCATCCACAGCTAACGTTAAATTTGGGCAGAGAGCTGGCTCAGCTCCAATGTTCATTGTTCCGTAAGCCGCCCAGCCCAACAAGTTGGTTGAAATACCAACACGCTGTGCAGTAGCTGCACTTACCAAAAACAAACAACACCCAATCAATAGCATTAGTTTTTTCATAAAATGTTTGTTTAGTTAATAAATAGTTTTTACTTGTTTAAATTTATTGCTTGAAATCAATTTCTATCCAAAAAAATCGGCATTTCGGACAAATAGAGTCATCGTGCGCAAATACAAAAATAAAAAGTATTTTGACATTACGCAAATTATTTACTATTATTTTTTCACAATTCAACACTAAAGCAACAAAATTGTGGATATGCAACAACTTTTTGCCGCCTTTTGTGTTTATGCAACGTTTTTTTTGTAGATATGCAACATTTTTTAGCTTATTTTTTGCATACAGCATTTAATTTACTACCTTTGCTGTTGCTAAAAAGAGAGATAAATGGGAGAGATAATATATGGAGATTGGTTAAAAATTGCACCAATCATTTACTTCGTTTTAGGTAGCATTACGCTATTTACCGCACCACCAAAAGGGAGAGTTTACACCAACTATATCACAGCACGAAGAATATTTGGCGTGATGCTATTTATGGTCGGCGCCTACATCGGTTCACTTGGGATATTTGACTACCGCTCAGACAATCTCATATTAGCCGTCTCAGCAAACGTATCGATATACTTCATTGCAGCCAACCTCAGTGCGATGATGTTTCACATACTACTCAACGTAAATGCGTCGGCAAAAGAGTGGGTATCTAAAATTGCTACTCGATGCTCTGTCGTCATCATTCTACTGGCACTGAACTACTTAATAATACCATATCAGATACAGATATATATAGTAGCTCTATTTGTACTACTACTCATTGCTGAGGTTGCACGTGTTACAATTCAATTTCTAAAGAGCTACAGAAGAGCCCAAAACAATGCAGATGAGTACTACTCTGAAAGCATTACGCCATTTGTGAAGTGGATGAAATATAGTATATATATCCTTATTTTTGTGGGTTTTGTGGGGTGCACGCACGCATACTACCTGCCAATCGTAAATACAATATATGGCATCATATCAATAGCACTACTCACCTACATACTAATCTCGTTTCACAACTATATGATGACATTAAACGAGATGTATCACGCTTTCGACGACAATAGTGCAGCTGAAACAGGCGTAAAAGGCAATGCAACTGAAAATCAAGCTATTGCACCCACAGAAAAGGTGCAACCTCTACACGATCCAATACAAAATTGGATTGAGCAGAGAGGATTTATAACTGCTGGAATAACGATAGAATCCCTTGCTCGGGAGCTGAACTCTAACCGCACATACGTATCTGCATACATACACAACCAATACAATACAACGTATAGAGATTGGATTTCGACACTTAGAATCGACTATGCAAAGGAGCTGCTTGAAAATAACTCAAGCCTATTTGTATGGCAGGTGGCAGAGATGGTGGGCTACAACCGCAGTAGCTTCACAAAGGCATTTATTAAGGAGAATGGAGTGAGCCCACAAACGTGGCGTGAGCAGAGATTTAGCTCAACGCAAAAGCAATAAACATTGGCTCAACTAACTAATTTATTGAGGTTTATTTGCTCTAAGATTAAAATTGTCTGAGCGATTTAATTGACTGAACGATAGGTAATACTAAGATCTAAAGCTCCAGCACTACCAAGATATAGATCATTAACTCGCTCCTCGAAGCTATGCTGTACATCGGCCGAGATGGCGTTTGCACTCTTAAACTCCCCCTTAAATGTATCGTTGTAGTGTGTTATAGTGAAACTCTCGCCCCAAACTGGGTCACTGTAGTTGGTACGAACAGAGCTTTGGGCCTCAAACTCAATTGAGTTGCCGACAATGGTATACGCAACATCATACGTAACTGGGGTGTATCGATAAAGAGCTATCGTCCACCTGAGAGTGTTCTCAGAGACAAATTCAATCGTTTGATCGCCCGATACAAAGCGTCTTCCTGCAACATCCTCGTAGTTATATATATATGGTGTGTCGTCACCATTTGAACACCCAAAGAGAACGAGCGCAACGACAATAAACGTTGTAAATCTAAATAATTGAATCATTCCGTGTTTTAACGCAAAAATTAGTACCCTAAAATCTTCATCATCGAGCGATAGGACTGCTCCTTAGCAAATAGACGTGTGTAGTACTCGCCCGTTGTCTTATCACGATCAATAATAATATGCTTCGGGGCGGGGATTAGGCAGTGTTGAATTCCGCCAAAGCCTCCTAATGACTCCTGATAGGCTCCCGTGTGGAAAAAACCGATATACTGAGGTGTTTCAGCCTCCAATTTTGGTAGAAATATCGCATTGGAGTGGAACTCAGAGTTGTAAAAATCTTCACTGTCACAGGTCAAGCCACCTAACAGAACTCTTTGATACTCACGGTCCCAGTTATTTATTGCCAACATTATATATCGTTGATTTATACCCCAAGTATCGGGCAAAGTAGTGATAAACGAGGAGTCAATCATATACCAGTTCTCACGATCGTTCTGCTGCTTTTGATTCACGATAGAGTACAACGATGCACCACTCTCTCCGACTGTAAATGCACCAAACTCTGTAAACAGATTTGGCTCCTCAATCTCTTCACGCTGGCAGATGCTCTTGATTTGAGCCACAATCTCCTCAATGAGATACTCATAATCATACTCAAAGTTCAGAGAGTTTTTAATCGGCAGACCTCCACCAATATTAAGGCTATCGAGCTCAGGACAGATACGCTTGAGCTCACAATAGATGTTCATACACTTAGCCAACTCACTCCAGTAGTAGGCAGTATCCTTAATTCCGGTGTTAATAAAGAAGTGTAGCATCTTCAATGTAAACTTCTTGTTACCCTTCAGTTTTGACTTATAAAACGAAACTATATCGTTGTAACGAATACCCAAGCGTGAGGTGTAGAAGTCAAACTTTGGCTCCTCCTCGCAGGCGATACGTATACCAATCTGACAGCTCTTCGTAAAGGCCTCATCGAAGAGTTGCAGCTCCTCCTTATTATCTAAAATAGGTATGGTATTGCTAAAGCCATCATTGACCAACTGTGCAATATTTTCGACATACTGCGGGCGTTTAAAACCATTACAAATTATGTAGTGGTTCTTATCCACAACACCACTCTCATAGAGCGCATTGATTATATGAATATCGTATGCTGATGAGGTTTCAAGATGTATTTCATTCTTTAGCGCCTCCTCCAACACAAACGAAAAGTGGCTCGATTTTGTGCAGTAACAGTAGTTGTACGCACCTCGATAATCGACCTTTGCCATCGCCACATTAAACATACGTTTTGCACGATTTATCTGTTGTGAAATCTTTGGCAGATATGTAATTTTCAGCGGTGTTCCATACTGTTTGATAATCTCCATCAATGGAATATCGTGAAAATTTAGTTGATAATCCTCAACTGAAAACTCATCCTGCGGAAAGTCAAAAGTCTGCTCAATCAGATCGACATACTTATTCTTCATACCCTGTTTTGTCGTATATTTTCAATCCGACTCGATTAGTTTGTAAATTTTTGAACAATGTAATCGAGTTGGAATTGTGATTAATTTCGGATGCAAAGTAGACAATTATTTTTTAGATACGCAAGATTTGACAACAAAAAAATGAATAGTGTGAGATATATTTTGGATTTTTTATGAAAAATTGGTAAATTTGACCCTGCAAAAGGATATATTATGGTGTTGGTTTCAACTATATTACAATATTTAGAGTCTAACAAGAGGCTTGTAGTTCCGCAATTTGGCGCATTTATCGTCAAAAATGTGGAGCGCAAACTCCTCTTCTCGGAGCTCCTGCACACCGATGATGGCGTACTACGAGAGCTCCTCAGGGAGGAGGGGATGAGCGAAGTTGAGGCAGCTGGCGAAATTAGCCGTTTTGTCTTTGAAGTTCGCCACGCATTAAGCACCGAAGGGTGGTGTGAAGTGGCTGATTTAGGGCTATTTACACTTAAAGGCAATGGCTCTGTAGGTTTTGAATTTAAGGCAATAAAAGAGGGGGAAGCTGTAGCAACAGAGGAGCAAACCAAGGGGGTAGAGCCTACCGAGCAGAGTGGGCAGGCAGAACAAG
>CAYJJV010000003.1:12258-28781 GCA_964370585.1 uncultured Alistipes sp.
GCAGAACAAGAGCAGCAAACAGAGCACGGAGAAGTGGCAGAACAAACAGTTGCAGAGGCCGCCACAGAGCAGACAGAGCAGGCAGAGCAGGCAGAGTCCACCGATACAACTGAACCATCTACCCCTGCAGAGAACCACATATCGCCATCGGCACACCTAAACCCCGACCCATCGGTCAAGGGGCTTAGATATGGGCGCCCATACAAAAATACAGACGCCTACACCTACATTTACAGTCGTGAACGCAACAAAAAGCGTGTCGATCGCTTTGTGTGGATCGCTGTAATTGCTGTTGTAATCGCTCTCGGGGCGATTGCGTATGGCTACTTTCGTGGCGAAAATAGCGATGAGTTTGCCCCAGAGCAGATAGAGAGAGTAGAGCAGATTGAGATTATAGCGCCCGACACTGTAGGCGCACAGAGGAGCAACGATTAAGATTTAAAACAGATGAACGATATAACCTCCGTAAAGCAGCGATTTGGCATTATTGGCACCTCTGAGGCGTTAAACCGCCCTCTGGAGGTAGCTATGCGTGTCGCTTCGACCGATTTGACGGTACTCATCACGGGCGAGAGTGGCGTGGGCAAGGAGTTCTTCCCGCAAGTTATACACGCATACTCACCTCGCAAGCACAATAAATACATAGCTGTAAACTGCGCTGCCATTCCCGAAGGGACCATCGATTCGGAGCTCTTTGGCCACGAAAAGGGGGCATTTACGGGCGCTGTTGAGGCTCGTAAGGGGTACTTCGAGGAGGCAAACAACGGCACAATATTCTTAGACGAAGTTGCCGAGCTGCCACTACCCACACAAGCACGCCTTTTGCGTGTCTTGCAGACGGGCGAGTTTATTCGTGTCGGCTCGTCGAAGGTGCAAAAGACCAACGTACGTGTGGTAGCAGCCACAAATATGAACCTACAATCGGCAATCGACGAGGGACGCTTTCGTGAAGACCTATTCTATCGCCTAAACACAGTGCCCATCTCCGTACCACCGCTACGTGAGCGCAAGGAGGATATTCTATTGCTATTTCGCAAGTTTGCTTCGGATGTTGCCCTGCAGTATCGTATGCCCGCCATCACGTTAGATGACGATGCAAAGGCGATGCTTACCTCCAACTATTGGCGTGGTAATATTCGACAACTAAAAAATGTGGCGGAGCAGATATCAGCAATCGAATCCTCACGCATAATATCGGCAGATATTTTGCAACGCTACCTACCTTCGCAAGGGAGCTCAGCACCAACAACGACTGCTGGTATGAGATTTGAGCAGGATACAACATCCGAGCGTGAGTTGCTATACAAGTTGCTCTTTGATATGCGAGCCGAAATTTCGGATATAAAGCGTATGCTTCTGGAGAGGTCTCATTTTAGCGCACCAACCAGCGAACCTATGCCCGATATTAAGGCGCTCCTGCCTACAGTATCGCAGAGCACTGCCGATGGAAAGTATAACAACGTGAACACCCCCGAAATATATGCTGAGAGCGAAGATATCACCGAACAGATACCCGCCTCGAAGGCCGAAGCACAGCGTGAGCAGATTCTAAAGGCGTTAAAACGAAACGGTGGGCGGCGACGTGAAGCTGCAGCTGAGCTATTTATGTCGGAGCGCACGCTCTATAGAAAAATTAAGGAGTTAAATATTGCAGAGTTTTAGCCCTTTGAGGGTTAAGCTGTGGCACAATATATAAGATAATATGATGAAGATATTTAGAAAAAAAGGTGCGATAGTTGCCACTCTTGCATCGATTGCTTTTTTGGTGAGCAGTTGTGGAATGACAATCAAATATTCGCTCTCGGGGGCATCAATTCCGCCCGACGCCCAAACCTTTTCGGTGGCATACTTCCCCAACAACGCAACGATGGTATCGCCCATCCTAAGTTCAACGCTCACGGACGCACTGGTCGATATCTTCTCACGCCGTACACGCCTTCAGCAAGTCGATGAGGGGGGCGATTTCGCCTTCGAGGGTGAGATTACCAACTACACCTCGACAACATCATCGGTATCGAGCGACGATTATGCTCTCTTGAACCGCCTAACAATCACGGTCCGTGTGCGATTTACCAACCTTGTGGACGAGAGTGCTTCGTGGAGCCAAACATTCACCGCATTTGCCGACTACGACTCCACACGCCTTCTGACGGAGGTCGAGGGGGAGCTTGTGCCCGAAATTGTCGATCAATTAGTTACAGATATATTCCAAGCCTCAGCATCTAACTGGTAAAATGGAGCGCATAGTAGAGTATATAGCCTCTCGGGGCGAGGTAAGCGGCGATATTGAGCAAGAGGTAGAGCAGTTGATTGAACGCCATAGGTGGTTCACGCCCGCTCGCCGCTTTAGGCAAAATCTAACACAGCAAAGTGACCCTATCGTTGAGCTACTAACAGCTTGGCGAAGAGCTCCACTACGCTGGGGAGAGGATAGATTAGATGTTGCATCGATATTGGTGCGTAGCGAAGAGGATATTATCGATACATTCTTGCGTCAGCAAGATTTGCGAATTGTAGCTCAGGATAGCAATGAGTGTGAAGATGAGCTCTTAACCTCGCCAACATTCGACGACGAGGATGACATTGTGAGTGAGGAGTTAGCTGAAATTTACCTCTCACAAGGACTTTATTCGCAAGCAAAAGCAATTTATACCAAATTAAGTTTGCTAAATACCGAAAAAAGTGTTTACTTTGCCGAACTTATTAGCAAAATAGAGGATACGAAATAATTAAATAGATAAAAAAATGGAAATATTACACACAATTTGTATTGTTTTGGTGCTGATAGCGAGCGTGTTACTAATCCTTGCTGTCTTGATGCAGAACCCTAAAGGGGGTATGGCTGCAAACTTTGGTGTCTCAAACCAAGTTATGGGAGTTCGTGAAACAACCAACTTCCTTGAGAAGTTCACTTGGAGAATGGTTATTGCCATCTTCGCTTTAAGTCTTGCTGCGACCCTAAGTATGGATCGTGAGGCTGTAGCTGAGAGCAACTCTGCCATCCGCAAGGATGTTGAGGCTATCCAAGAGAGCACTTCAGTGGCTGCACCAGCAATTCCACAAGCAGAGATCCCAGCACAAACTGAGGAGGGCATCACTGAGTAGAGGACTGCGAGCAGGCGGCAGTGAGTAGGGCACCATTGAGTAGTCGGCAGTGAGTAGGGCATACAGAGAAAATCCCATCACAGAGTTGGTACAAAGTAGAAATTACTAGTAATGGTGTCGCAAAGTAGCACACATCCCAAAAAAAGCAACAAAAAAGAGCAACCTCGAAAGGTTGCTCTTTTTATTTAGTGGGTTAATATTGACAACTACAAATTTTGTCTATTGCTCAATATTCGCCATCTCCTGCTCGAAGATGCTCTTATACTTCTCATACTCAAAATCAGTTCTTAACTTCGAGTCATCACTAACACCCTTCTGAACCCTCTTAACAACAGCCTCAACTGGCAACTCAATAGCTACATAGTGGTTGTATACGCCATCTGGGTTCTTAGTTGTCTTTTGACCAATAACCTTAACGCCAACCAATGTCTGGCTAACAACGCTACGACTCAAAGATTGATAACGTGCACGAGCCTGCTCCTGCATATTCTCCTCATAAGATGATAGGTAGTTGTCGGTTGTAGCATCCAAAACAGTCTCAATGTATGATGCCAACTTTGCACGTGCAGCAGCTAATGCCTTATTGTTGGCAATCTCCAAATTGTTGCTAAAGCCCATAGCATTTGCTCTGAAATGAGTGTCATCACTCTGATACTCAGGCTCTGAGAATGGAACTGCAACCTCAACACCACCCGTAGGGTCTACTGCGACAACTTTTTTTGACGAGCCACAAGAGACAGCAAATAGAGTTGCGAATAACACAAATAAATAGATTGAATTTTTCATAATTTATAATTTAGGTTAAAAAATATAGTTCACATTACAACAAATATATATATTAATATTGTAAAAAACAAAAAAAATCACAATTTTATCTCACAACACAACAATGCTACACACCTATTGAATATGCACGCAACGAACGGTTCAACTCCGCCTCACGCCCCGCAACAAGGCGATTGAGTAGCGTATGAAAATGCACCGAGTGATTATGATGGCGGGTATGGCAGAGTTCGTGCAGAATTATATAATCACGCAGGTGTTCGGGCAGCGCCACAACAAAGAGCGATAGGGAGATATTATTCTGCGCCGAACAGCTACCCCATCTACTCTTAGATGCTCTGATTGTTAGGCGATTATACCTCAAGCCGCTCAATTTAGATAGTCGCTCCATCCTCGAGGGGAGATCCCGCTTTGCCTCTGCCCTCAACAGCTCAGTTATAGCTCGGCGCTCGGCATCCGATAGCGAGTGCGGCAGGATAACCTCACGTTCTGCAACCCTCGCAAGTGCCCTCTTAACCCACTGCTCTTTTGTTTGTAAAAACTCCAACGCTTGTGCATCAGTTAAGGAGCTCGGATAGGACAATCGCACACACCCCGACCCCTTAACACTTAGCGATATACGCCTCGTTAAGGTTTTTTTGACAAGCTCAATATCGCCTAATGTTGGGTGGCGGTATAGCATCAATCACTATCTATTCGGTCGCTATGCGCTGACGTACAACCTCGAAGAGCATCACGGCTGCAGCAGCCGATACATTCAACGACTCGATATGGCCAATAAGTGGGATTGCCAACTGCTCGTCACAGAGTTTCAAAACCTCCTTCGAGATACCCATATCTTCAGACCCCATCACGATGGCTGTTGGACGACGAAAATCGGCATCGTAGATCAGTTTGCGACTCTTTTCGGTAGCTGCAACAATCTGGAAACCCTCAACCTGTAACTGCTTGATAGTGTTGCGAATAGAGCCCACACGGCAGACTGGAATTGAGGTTAAAGCACCAGATGAAGCACGTATCGCCTCTGCATTAACGGGTGCCGAGTTCTTCAGTGGCGAGATGATTCCGTGCGCCCCCGAACACTCAGCCGAACGTGCAATACCACCAAAGTTGCGCACATCTGTAACTCCATCGAAGATAACAATTAAGGGCGTCTCATCTTCGGGCACACGCTCTAAAATATCGGTCAAATCGACATACTCGATGGTCGAAATCTGTGCCACCGCACCCTGATGGTTGCCTCGTGTTAGGCGGTTTAGCTTCTCTACGGGTACCTCCTGCACACGTATCTTGTGGCGGAAGCATAAGTCACGTAGCTCCTGCATTAGTTGCCCCTCTGCCCCTTTGCGCAGGTAGAGTTTCTCGATCTGTTTGCCCGCCTCGATAGCCTCAGCTATGGGGCGAATACCAAAAATTCTGTTATCCATTCTTATCTTCTGTTATCTCGACCTCATACGAAGCACGCTCCCACTGAGCCATCAAGCTCTCATACTGCCCCTTTAGGTCGTTGTAAGTTTTATAATCCTCATCATTGTATGCACTGTTTGAGGCAAACTGCTCGTCTAACTGTGCGATTTTTACCTCAACATCTGCCAACTCGCCCTCGATGCGCTCAACATTTCTACGCAGAGCCCTT
The DNA here is from genome assembly GCA_964370585.1 of uncultured Alistipes sp. GTDB lineage: Bacteria > Bacteroidota > Bacteroidia > Bacteroidales > Rikenellaceae > Alistipes. The sequence goes on from CAYJJV010000003.1 coordinate 17,783, forward strand.
AATTGCTTCTCCTGCTCCTTGCGCTGCTCATATTCAGCCTTGCCGCCCTTTGCAGTAATCGCCACACTACCCTTTGGTGCGCTCGATTTACGCTCGATTTGTTGCAATGTCTCCAACTTGCGCCTGCGCAAGAAGTCATAAATGCCCCCCAAATGCTCCTTCACACCGCCATCACGGAACTCATAGACCTTATCCACGATACCATCCAAGAACTCCCTGTCGTGAGAGACGATAATTACGGTGCCATCAAAATTTTTAATCGCCTCCTTTAGAATATCCTTCGAGCGCATATCCATATGGTTCGTAGGCTCATCCAAGACGAGCAAGTTGCGAGCCTCCAACATCATACGTGCCATCGCCAAGCGTGCACGCTCACCACCCGATAAAACCTTCACTCGCTTATCCACATCCTCGCCACGAAACAGAAAAGCGCCCAAAATATCACGTAGTCGGGTTCGTATATCGCCCACTGCCACCCTATCCAAAGTGTCAAATACGGTAAACTCGCCATCCATCAAATCATCCTGATTTTGAGCGTAGTAACCTATATTTATATTGGCACCTAAGCGTATCGAGCCACGTGTTACTGGCAACTCCCCAACAACCATACGTGCCAGCGTGGTCTTACCCTCGCCATTGCGCCCAACGAGCGCTATTCTATCGCCTCGCTCAACGAAGAAATCGGCACCATCAAAGACGTGTTTTTCGCCATACGATGCCCCGACACCCTTAATCTCGGCTACAATCTGCCCCGAGCGTGGTGCAGGCGGAAATTTTATATTCAGACGTGACAAATCCTCCTCATCAATCTCGATGCGCTCCAACTTATCTAACTGCTTGACACGTGACTGCACTTGGTTCGATTTCGAGGGTTTATATCTAAACTTTTCGATAAACTCTTCAGTCTTTTCGATTAGTCGCTGTTGATTCTCATAGGCGGCCAGCTGTTGTGTTCGACGCTCCGAACGCAAGACCACATATTTCGAGTAAGATACCTTATAATCAGTGAGTTGCCCCATCGAGAGCTCGACTGTACGGTTGGTTACACTATCCAAAAAGACACGGTCGTGCGATATTAACAACACCGCCCCATTGTAGTTTTTGAGGTACTCTTCTAACCACTCAATCGACTCAATATCAAGGTGATTTGTCGGCTCATCCAACAAAAACAGCGATGGCCGACGCAGAAGCAGTTTAGCCAACTCGATGCGCATACGCCATCCGCCCGAAAATTCGGCAGTCGAGCGCTCAAAGTCCGAGCGCTTAAAGCCCAACCCTAAGAGCGTCTTTTCGATATCGGCATCACGTGTCTGCCCACCAAGAATATGGTATCTATCCTGTGTGTCGTTTAGGCGGTGCAACAACTTCTCATACTCCTCGCTCTCAAAATCCTCACGCTCAGCAATCTCAGCGGTAAGGCTCCCAATGAGCACCTCCAAACGCAAAACCTCCTCGAAGGCCTTTGCGCACTCATCGATAAGCGTTGTTGTGTCGGCCGTACGCATCGTTTGAGGCAGATAGCCAAGCGTACAGTCGCCATTTAGCGACACAACCCCCTCTGAGGGCTGCTGCTCGCCCATTATTATGCGCAACAGAGTGGTCTTACCCGCACCATTACGCCCCACAAGACCTATTCTATCCTTTGGGTTTATAAGCAGTGAAATATTATCAAAGAGTGACCAGCCACCATAGCTAACACTCAGATTATCAAGTGAAATCATCCTCTATATACCTAATATATTCTCAATGGCTTTATATGGCTCCTCTGCGCCAAACACAGCACTCCCGGCAACCAAGACATCCGCCCCTGCCTGAAAAACCTCTGCGGCATTCTGCTCCGTGATGCCTCCATCCACCTCGATTATGGTCTTGAGCCCCATCTGTGTCACCATCTCACGTAGCTGTGCAATCTTTTCGAGCGAACCATCGATGAAAGATTGCCCCCCAAAACCGGGCTCAACGCTCATTATGAGCACTAAATCCACTTCGGGTAATATCTCACGCAACGCCTCAACGGGTGTTGCGGGTTTTATCGATACACCAACCTTCGCCCCCGCCTTGCGTATCAAATCGCAACACTTGCGAGCATCCTTCGCAGCCTCCAAATGGAATGTTACAACATCTGCCCCAGCCTTGACAAAGCGTTCTACATAGCGCTCAGGCTCGACAATCATCAAGTGTACATCCATCGGCTTTGTGCTATATTTGCGTATGAACTTAAATACGGGGAACCCAAACGATATGTTTGGCACAAAAACACCATCCATAACATCGATATGCACCCATTGGGCAGCACTTTTGTCTATCATACGTGTGTCACGCTCAAGGTGCCCAAAGTCGGCCGAGAGCATCGAGGGGGCTACTATACGCTCCATAAAAGAGAATTTTTATAGGACAAAGGTATAAAATTTCCATCAAAATTTATATCTTTGGCAATCTAATCACTATTTAATTTACTATGGAGCCATTATATATTATTATACTTGCCCTTGTGGTCATAATTTTGTTTGTTGCATCGTATGAGCTAAAAAACAAAAAGCTCAAAAAGGAGTGCCACACAAAAGAGTCAGAAAACGCAACCCTCAAAGAGGAGCTGTGGGCGGCAAAATCTGAGGTAGCGACCGCACAATCTGAGGTCAAGATGCTACAAATAAGAGCCGAAGAGGAGCAGGAGCGCTTCGCAAAAGAGCTAACCGATGAGCGTGAACGCTCTGCCAAACTCATAACTAAGAGCGATGAGCGTCTAAAGGCACAATTTCAGAACCTTGCAAATGAGATTCTGCACGAAAAGTCACAACTCTTCAAACAGACCAACCGTGAGGAGATTACAACCCTTTTAGCCCCATTCAAGAGCAAAATTGAGGAGTTTCATAAGCGTGTCGAGGATATACACTCAACCCAAAACACCCAGCGTGGCGAGCTAAAGGCGGAGCTAAAGAGCCTAATGGAGCTCAACCATCGAATTACAACCGAGACCACAAACCTAACCAATGCACTGAAGGCAAACTCGAAGGTTCAGGGCGATTGGGGCGAGGTGCTATTGGAGACCATACTCGACAGCTCGTCGCTACTCAAAGGTGTACATTACCACACCCAACACAACATTAAGGGCGACGATGGGCAGAACCTGCGCCCCGATGTTGTACTGAATCTACCTGAAAATAAGAGCATTGTCATCGACTCTAAAGTTTCGCTCTCGGCATATATCGACTACACGGCAGCCGACACCGCTGAGGCGCAAGCTGAAGCTTTGGCACGCCATATCCGCTCGGTACGTGAACACCTAAAAGAGCTGAGTCGCAAGGAGTATCAACGCCATCTAAACTCGCCCGACTTTGTGATTATGTTTATCCCCACCGAGCCTGCATTCTTGACCGCACTGCAGAACGACACAGCCATCTGGTCGGATGCCTATGATAAGAAGGTGATCATCTCATCGCCCACAAATCTGTTTGCACTGCTAAAAATCGTTGCCGACCTATGGCGCTACAACGATCAAGATAAAAACACCAAACTAATTGCCACCTTTGGACTTAAACTCTACGAACAGTTGGTGGCCTTTACCTCCTCGTTGGAGGGTGTTGGGACAGCTCTATCGAAGGCACAAGCCTCGTATGATGATGCCCACAAACGACTCTTAAGTGGAAATGACAATATAATACGTGTCGGCGAACGCCTACGCAAGACGGCAGGTTTAAATACTAAGCGAGAGCACTCCAAATCGATTATCGAAGCGGCTGGCGAGGATGAGATATAGAGAAAAAGTGGCACAAAAGGCCACTTTTCACAATATCGACAGCAAAACTATCTGCAACGATAGACATAAACGCAAATCCCTACAATAAAAACTCTTACATAGGCGCCAGAGTTATTTTTAAGCTCTCTGCCCTAATCTTAAGAGCTACTTAATCTCCCACGTAGTTCCAGAGCACAATAGATCGTCCATTGTGCGTATTTTACTCTCTGCTTGCACCCGCTCTAGCTGCTCTTCAACCAGAGTATCGTAGACAGCATCATCCTCAACAGAGCGTATAACTCCCAGAGCAACAGGTAGCTCAGGATATTTCATCGCCGCCAACATCGAGTGAAGTGTAGTATCCTCACAGTGAGCATCGTGCACCAAAACATCATCAATCGTGTAGCCATCCACGCCTATTGTCACAGCCTTTAATCTCATATTTTCGAAGACCAAACCTCGCTCCTTTTCAGCGCCAAATAGCATCTTCTCGCCATCTCGCAAAGTGATGGTGTGGCGACTACGTGCAGCCTTATCACCTGCAAACTCAGCGTGCACCTTATCATTGAAGATAACACAGTTCTGCAGAATCTCGACAACCGACATTCCTCGATGCAGAGCCGCCTCGACCATACAATCCTTCGATAGAGCAACCTCCATATCAATCGAGCGGGCGAAGAAGGTGCCCTTCGAACCAATTATAAGCTCGCCGGGATTAAACGGCTTCTCGACCGTGCCATAGGGCGACGTTTTAGTCACCTTACCCATCGCTGTCGTGGGCGAGTACTGCCCCTTAGTTAGGCCATATATCTCGTTGTTGAAGAGCAGAACATTCAGATCAACATTACGTCGTATTGCGTGTATGAAGTGGTTACCACCAATCGCCAACGAATCTCCATCGCCCGTTGCGACCCAAACATTGAGCTTAGGATTGGCAACCTTAACGCCCGTAGCGATGGCATTAGCACGTCCGTGAATGGAGTGAAAACCAAAGGTTCGCATATAGTATATAAAGCGAGAGGAGCAACCTATACCCGATACAAAAGCGAACATATTGCGTGGTGTCTTTGTCTTAACGGCAATCTCGGGGAATGCCCGCTGCACGGAGCTAAGGATTGCGTGGTCGCCACAGCCCGAGCACCAGCGCACCTCTTGGTCGCTCTTAAAGTCGGTGGGATTATATATACATTGAGCCATATATCTATCTATTTTAGCAGTGATAAAAATCTCTCCTTCAGTTCAATAACCGTGAATGGCAACCCCTCACATTTATTAAACTGCTCATAATTAAACTGTTGAATATTTTGACGTAGGTAGCCTGCAAATTGCCCCTCGTTGAGCTCACACACCAATATGCGCTTGAAACGAGCGAAAATCGCCTCAACACCCTTAGGTAGTGGATTGATGAAGTTGAAGTGGCACAACGACACGCTCTTACCCTCGCTCTGTAGCTGCTCAACAGCATTTTGCAAGTGGCCACGTGTGCCCCCCCACCCAACGACAAGCAGATCGCCCTCGCTCGCTCCAACGACCTCCTGCTCGGGGATATAATCAGCTACCTTAGCTACCTTCTCAGCTCGTGTACGAATCATCTTTTGATGATTTTCAGGGTCGTGCGAGATGGCGCCTGTTCGATGGTGCTTCTCCAAGCCACCAATGCGATGCTCCAACCCCTCCTTGCCAGGAAATGCCCAACCTCGTGCCAACTTTTCGTTGCGTAGATAGGGCATAAAGCCCTCACAATCAACCTCCTCAACAATCGGAGGTGTAATTTTAGGATAATCCTCCATCTTAGGTATGCGCCAAGGCTCTGAGCCGTTGGCAATAAAGCCATCTGTAAGCAGTATAACGGGGGTCATATGCTCCATCGCAATACGGCTCGCCTCGAAGGCGTAGTGAAAACAGTCCGAAGGCGACGATGCGGCAATGACAACCAACGGACACTCACCATTGCGTCCATATAGCGCCTGCACCAAGTCGCTCTGCTCAGTTTTGGTGGGCAGTCCCGTTGAGGGGCCACCACGTTGCACATCGACAATGACCAATGGAAGTTCAGTAATCACAGCCAAGCCCAAAGCCTCGCTCTTGAGTGATAATCCGGGTCCCGATGTCGTTGTAACGGCAAAGTTACCTGCAAACGCTGCACCTATAGCTGTACAAATTCCCGCAATCTCATCTTCGGCCTGCACCGTCTTAACACCCAAATCCTTACGCTTTGAGAGCTCCTCTAAAATGACCGTTGCAGGGGTAATTGGATAGGAGCCACAAAAGAGTGGTAAGCCAGCCCTCTCGGCCGCAGCGCACAGACCCCACGCCGTAGCGACATTGCCACTTATAGTTCGATACCTGCCCTTCTCTAACGATGCTGGAGCGATTGTATATCTATTTGCGAATTGGTGTGTATTTGCCGCATAGTTATAACCAGCCTTGAGTGCCAAGCGGTTAGCCTCAGCGATAGATTGCTGTTTTTTGCCAAACTTCTCATCAAAGTATTGAACCGCATAATCCTCCGGCAGGTTATATATATAGAAGCAGATACCCAGCGCAAACATATTTTTACACTTGATAGCCGAGCGATTATCCACATCGACCTGCATCAACGCCTCACGAGTCATACGTGTGATGTTGGGCACGACAACATTATACTCATCCAGCCCAAGCTCCTTTATAGGGTCATCGCTCTCGAATTCAGCCTTTTGCAAGTTGCGCTCCGTAATTGAGTCGGCATCAATGATAACTGTCGCCCCTTTTTTTAGCCACTTGCTATTTGCCTTTAGCGCTGCAGGGTTCATCGCCACCAACGTATCGCAGTAGTCGCCCGGATTGAGCTCTCTGGACTCGCCAAAGTGGATTTGAAAACCTGAAACACCAGCAATAGTGCCTTGCGGTGCACGAATTTCGGAGGGGTAGTCGGGAAAGGTTGAAACTCCATTACCCATCTGGGCTGATGTTGTCGAGAAGAGCGCCCCAGTAAGTTGCATACCATCGCCCGAATCACCCGAAAAGCGGATTACAACATCATCGGCTTTTAGAATATTCTTTTGTTCCATCAAAAAAGTTAATTGTCTCTTAGGTTATCTACTACAAAGCTACAACAAATATATAAATATTTTTTTGATTTGACACCTTTTTTATATACAAATTTCTATCGCATCGTATTCATCCTTATGCTCGCCTTGACAAGAGCGATAGCACGTATCGAAGATATATCAATGATCTTGGGTGCGTGGTGCTCCCTCTCACTTACCAACTTCACCTTATCTGCGGTATCACCTTGATGTATATACTTCACAGTGACATACTCATCACCCGCAACATCCAACGATAAGATATACATATCGCCCCAAAATATATCACCCACACCACTCAAACATTTATATAGCACAATATCGCCACTTTTGAGCAGCGGATACATCGAATCACCCGCTATGTATAGCGCCCCATCGCATTTTGGCAGAGATGGAATATGTATATAGTTAATGGGTGGGTGCGGCACAATATCCTCAAACAACGACACAAAGGTCACATCACCCCCTATCGAATATAGAGGAACGCTCTGCATTGGCACCACCCCATCTTTGTGCTGCAGATGAGGATTCATATCGGGCGTTACGCTAAATATCTCGCCCCGCCCAATATCCAAAAACTCTGGATTGACATTTAGCTCTTGAATCAAAATATTTCGGTTGCGAAGCGATAAAGCACACTTTTCGTTCTCAATCATCGAGAGCGCCGCCTTACCTATACCTAAGCGCTGCGCCAACTGTTCTTGCGTGAAATTGAGCGCTTTACGCAACTCTTTAATACGTTTACTCATCGGTTTCTAAATTTATTGTACAAGAAATTTAAATAAAAACTTGCATAATTCAAAATTTGAATATATTTTTGTGGTGTAAAGTTAAGTAATTGTTCTTTTTGTTACAAACTTTCAGGTAATTAAACTATCATTTTTTACAATTTACAATGTTTCACCTTCCCCCCAAACTTTACCAAGAAGTGGTATCCCACCTTATAGAGGCTATCGATTGTGACAACTATTTTTCGGGCTCACTAACATTTGAACACAACGGTGTTGAGTGTCGTCTGATATGTTCGGTTATTGTATACCGCCACACTGAAGCTACTGTAAAGGGTGGTCAAAAATCCATATCGGATCTAATTCCTGTATGGTGGGAGTTTCACACTGTAGGCGCTGAGGGTAGAGTCGAAAACGACTTCTGCTTCTCTGAGCTCAAGCTCCACCTCTAACCACTTCACGCTACTCTAACCCAAAATCACATCTAACGGGGCTCAGCATAGCCCTCAAGAGTAGTGCACAAACGCAGAGACCTCCACATCGTTGTGCTGAACATTGGGTCTCAACAATACATTCTATTTTAATGGCTAAGAAAAAACCAGCAACCTCTGCAGAGCAACACTCTGCAGAGGTTTTATTGCCTAATATGAGCGATGTGATATCGCACCAAATAGGCGAGGTGCCGAGAGAAGCACCCAATTTTATCGACTTCTGCACTGCAATCTACCCATTTCTGGAGTTGCAGCAGTTCCACACAATCTACTATAATGTCTTAGAGGCATTTGCTCGTGGCAGCATCAAACGACTCATCGTCACGATGCCTCCACAGCACGGCAAGAGTGTTGGAGCTACCACCCTACTTCCAGCCTATCTTTTAGGATTAAACCCCGATCTAAGAGTCGCCATTGCATCTTACTCCGGGTCACTGGCATCTAAATTTAACCGTCGAGTTCAGCGTATTTTAGAGTCTAAGGAGTACAACGAGATCTTTCCAGCCACCACCATCAAGCGTGGCACAAAGCCACCGAGCTACATCCGCACCGCCGATGAGGTGGAGATAATTGATCACAATGGCTCGTTGCTATCTGTCGGACGTGAGGGCTCACTAACGGGCAATCGTGTCGATTGCTTTATCCTTGATGACCTATATAAAGATGCCTTAGAGGCGAACTCTCCACTAATTCGTGCCAACTGTTGGGAGTGGTACACATCGGTTGTACGTACACGTATGCACAACACCTCCTCTGAATTGATAGTATTTACACGCTGGCACGAGGAGGATTTGATTGGAACGCTCCTATCAAAGGAGGATATTGAGCCATTAACATCGTTTAAGCAGATAGAGAACCTGCCGCCCGACAAGTGGTTACACCTCAACTTTGAGGCGATAAAGAGGTCGCCCCCTACCGATATTGACCCACGAGAAATAGGCACAGCACTCTGGGAGCAACAACACGGCATCAAGCTCCTAATGGCTAAGCGGAGTCTGGATAGCGTACAGTTCGAGGCTATGTATCAAGGGCGCCCAACATCACGTGAAGGTCTACTGTATGGGGATAACTTCGCTGAATACACATCCCTACCACACGAGATTGTTAAGCGTGCCAACTACACTGACACTGCCGATACGGGCGATGACTACCTATGCTCGATATGCTATTCGGTGTCGGCCGATGGAGTTATATACATCACCGATGTTGTCTACTCTCGTGAGCGGATGGAGGTAACAGAGCCCTTAGTTGCTCAGATGCTTATAGAGAGCGACACACGACTCGCCATAATCGAAAGCAACAATGGAGGTCGTGGCTTTGCACGTGCCGTGCAAGCAAAAGCGCCATCTGTGCGCATTGAGTGGTTCCATCAGAGCGCCAACAAGGAGGCTCGCATACTATCCAATTCAGCTACCGTTGTGCATCTTATTCGTCTGCCACGTGGTTGGGATAAGCGCTGGGCGGAGCTACACGCACATCTAACCACCTATCGCCGTAAATATCGAGCCAACCGCTACCACGACGCTGCCGATGTCATAACGGGCATCATCGAGCGTGAGAGCACAGATAAGGCTCGTGGACGTATGAAGGGGGTTAAATTTATCTAATGGCTCAATCACCACAGAGAAACGAGAGCAGGCAACCATAAAATAGCGATGGTACAACCTCCAAAACATCAATAGCACCACCCCGTACAACACACCTCGCACCTCGCACACTTACTCTCTCCCCCCCACCAATCAAACACAAATGGCATCCTTTTATAAAAAAGATGCCATTTGTATTTAAGGTTGAACCCTTAAAATACTACTTCTTGTCGAAGAAATCCTTAATAAGGTCGTTAGCGACGATACCCTCTTTGAATGTGTACGAGCCACTCTTCTCAGACTTAACCATCTTGATACACTTGGTAAACTGTTTACCTGTACCTGTTTTCAGTGTTGCAACTACTTTCTTTGCCATAAAGCCTAAACCTATTTAATTTCACGGTGAACAGTGACCTTCTTCATAAATGGATTGTACTTTTTACGCTCCAAACGATCTGGTGTGTTCTTCTTGTTTTTTGTTGTAATGTAGCGAGACATTCCCGCAACACCACTCTCTTTCTGTTCAGTACACTCAAGTATTACCTGAACTCTGTTGCCTTTTTTTGCCATCTGTTACTAATTTTTAGTACACTTTCTTAGGATTTACAGCCTCACGCAACGCTACCGCCAAACCCTTTTTGTTAATTGTTTTCATTCCGGCTGCGGTTACTTTTAGTGTAATCCAACGCCCCTCCTCCTCAGACCAAAAGCGCTTAGTTCTTAGGTTCGGGTTGAACCTACGCTTAGTCTTGTGGTTTGAGTGAGATACGTTGTTTCCAACCATCGCACGCTTGCCTGTGATTTCGCAAACTCTCATTTTGTTTGATAATTTTTACGTTAATACCCATAAGGGAGTGCAAATATACAACTATTTTATCAAATTCCAACACGTGGAGCCTAATTTTTATCTTTTATTCTCTCTTTGCACTCTTATAATTTATCGTTTAGAAGCTCTAAAACCACCTCAGACGCCCTTTCAATCACCTCACAACGCTCTGAACCACAGTTTTTTAACACTGCAAACGAACACTCTGGCGTTGCCACACCAAACCAAACTGTTCCGACTGGCTTCTCAGGACTCCCTCCCGATGGCCCTGCGATGCCCGTTGTGGCCACCGCATAGTCGGCTCCCGAAACCTTGCGCACACCCTCAGCCATCTGCCGTGCCACCTCTTCGCTCACAGCACCAAAGGTGGATATCGCCTCAGAATCGACCCCTAAAATATCAACTTTGGATTGGTTGCTATAGGCCACAACACCACATTTAAGATATGCCGAAGCGCCAGCCAAACGTGTTAGGCGAGCTGCAATTTCGCCACCCGTACAACTCTCAGCCACAGCGAGTGTTGCACCTTTGGCGATAAGTTTTTTGTGTATCTGCTCAGAGATT
>CAYJJV010000003.1:28881-76437 GCA_964370585.1 uncultured Alistipes sp.
TGGATACGACGCACAATCTCCACCGAGCGCTGTGTGAGTGGCGCACCTCCAATTCGACCCGAGCCAATCTTATTTACTGCACCGCTATTTGTCTTTAACCCCTCACGAGAGTTTGTACCATTTGTTGCAACAATACCATCTAAGGGTGTGGTTAGCAATATATCGGCAATCATATCGATACTCTCATCGCTCATATCGGGCGATATTTTGAGCATTATTGGTCGGTAACAGTTCTGCCCACGACGAAAATCGAATAGTGGAGCGAGAATACTCTCTATATACTCCTTAGTCACGGCACAATCGTTGATTGAGTTGTCACAATATAGATTCACGGCGAAGTAGTCGGCATACTCATATAGGCTCCTAAATGACTTTAAGTAGTCTTGTGCTGCCTTTTCGGGCGCAGTAGCTATGTTTCTGCCGATATTACACCCAACAACGACACCTCTACGCTCACGCCTTAGATTGTGAATAGCTCTCTTCAGACCACGATTTGGGTGGCCCAAGCGGTGTACAATCGCACTATCTTTAGGTAGGCGAAAAAGTCGTGGTTTAGGATTGCCATCTTGTGGTTGTGGGGTCACAGTGCCCACCTCAACAAACCCAAAACCCATTGCCGAGAGCTCACGACACAACTCGCCCGTGCGGTCAAATCCCGCTGCAAGCCCCACCGGATTGGGGAAGTGCAACCCCAACACCTCACGCTCCAAAAGCGGATGGCGATAGGCGTATAGGCGCTTTAAGAGCCACTTACCAAGCGGCATTAAGCCAACCACACGAAGAGTCCATATCGCTGTCTGATAGGCCCTCTCGTTGGATAGCGAGAAGAGTAGCGGTTTTATAATGTTTCGATACAAAGACATATTTAAGTCTAAATAAATTAGGGGGCAAAGGTATTAAAAATATTCGTTACGATAGATATAATTATCTCTTATATCCTCAAAAAGATGCCTATTTTGCTTTAATTGACAACTTTGCGCCTCAACATCAAAGTATTTTCCAATAGTTGCGCAGAGCTCCTGCCACGATATATCTTTGGGGGCAGATCTCTGCACTTGGCTTGGATACCACCCCAAAAGTGGTATCGAGAGGTGGCGAGCTACAACATTGACAACATCTGCAGAGGCGTTCGCCTTACCCTGCAGTGTATAGCCTGCTATGTGTGGCGTTGCCAATACAGAGCGCTCCAAGAGTTCGGTGTTGATATTTGGTTCTCGCTCCCAAACATCCAAAACATAGTTAATTGGCGATAAGAGCAGCGCCTCGCCATCGACAACCTCGCCTCGTGAGGAGTTTATGATAGTAGCCTCATCTTTGAGTTGTGACAGCGTGTCGCTATTAATAAGGTGGCGTGTCGTAGAGTCCAAAGGGGTGTGCAGGGTCACAATATCTGAATTTTGCAATAGATAGTCAAGCGACACATACTCGCCCCCCTCTCGTTTTTGACGTGGCGGGTCACAACACAGAACCCGAAAACCCCACTCTTTAGCGTAACGCTCAACTATTGAGCCAATATTCCCCACCCCCACAACGCCAATAGTGCGCTCTGAAGGGTGCCACCGTTGCCTTTGCGAGAGGTGACACAGAACCGCTGATAGCCACTGTAAAACGCCTCGTGAGTTGCATCCTGCAGCTGTCGTGACCTCAATGCTATGTGCTCGACACCACTGCAAATCGATATGGTCTGAACCGATGGTTGCCGATGCCACTAAGCTCACCGACGAGCCCTGCAAAAGCGCCGCATCACAGCGAGTTCGAGTACGCACAACAAGTGCATCAGCAGAGCGAACAACATCTGCCGTTATATCTCCACCCGGACGATAAATCACCTCAGAATAGGGCTCAAATAGCCCCTTCAGAAATGGGATAGCACTATCGATTACAATACGCATAACATCTTTATTTCGATACAAATATAGATAAAAATAAAAATATCTATATCTTTGTGGGTAACTTGGCTCAATTTCCGAGCGAACATAACACTTTTTTTGCAAATTAATAGCTATGCCGAAGAGTATAAAAGAGTTTAATGCCGATGCAGTCGGTGTCGATAATGGCAACTACTTTGGGATGCCCTTTACAGTTCAGGATGCTGAGTTGGTCTTGCTATCAGCCGCTTGGGATGTTACTGTATCGTATGGCGATGGGTGCGCTGCCGCTCCCGAAGCTATTATTGAGGCATCCACACAGCTGGATTTTTACGACCCAATGGCAGTTGATGCTTGGCGTAAGGGGATAGCTACAGCACCAATCGACAGCACGATTTTGGCGCGCTCGAAGGCGTTGCGCAGTGATGCCAAGAGGGTTATCGCCCACCTTGAGGCGGGGGGTAGTAGCTCCGACAAAGAGATTGTCACAGAGCTCGGGCGAGTCAATGCAGGGTGCGCCGAGCTAAACCAAAAGATTGAAATTCAAGCGACAGAATATCTCTCACAGGGCAAGCGTGTAGGTTTAGTTGGTGGTGACCACTCGACCCCTTATGGTCTAATCAAGGCGCTATCAAAAGTCTACACCTCGTTTGGAGTTCTACACCTTGATGCCCACTGTGACCTACGTAAAGCGTATGAAGGGTTTGAATTCTCACACGCCTCGATAATGTATAACGTTTTGCGTGATATGCCACAAGTGGAGCGCTTAGTGCAGGTAGCAACACGGGACTTCTGTGAGGCCGAAGCGAGAATTGTCGCCACCAACGAGCGCATCGTATCGTTCGATGACTGGTCGCTCACTGCAGCTATGGCTCGAGGCGAGGGGTGGGATGCAGTCTGCCAACGCATTGTCGAGGCGCTACCCCAAAAGGTATACGTTAGCTTCGATATTGATGCACTCTCGCCCGATAACTGTCCCAACACGGGTACTCCCGTCAGTGGAGGTTTGAGCTTCAACCAAGCTCTATGGCTACTATACTGCTTAAAGAGCTCTGGGCGTGAGATAATCGGCTTTGATGTTGTGGAGGTATCGCCAGATACCACACAGCGCATCGACACTATAACTGGGGCACGCATATTGTGGAAGATGTGTGGTCAAATACTAAAATAGAGTACGATGCGACTATTTTCGATGTACAGCTGGGTCAAAGAGCGCCATATTATAGATATGCGACGCCGCACCTTTATTGAGGCGCCCTACTCAGGGGGTATCGTACTCTTGGTTTGCGTTGCTGTGGCTATGCTTTTGGCAAACTTAGATGCCACAAAGGAGCTCTACCATCAATTTCTGCGCACCGACCTCACACTAACTGTACACACACCCAATAACTTCATCAACTGGGTCTTTCCACGAGGTATGACCGTCGAGCTATTTGTTAATGACCTCTTGATGGTGCTATTCTTCTTCTCGGTGGGGTTGGAGATAAAGCGTGAGGTTATGATTGGGCACCTTCGTGAGTTGAAGCGTGCTACACTTCCAATCGTAGGGGCTGTGGGTGGTATGGTGCTACCAGCATTGATATACCTTACGCTGAATCACGGTACGGCTTCAGAATCGGGCTGGGGTATCCCTATGGCGACCGACATCGCCTTTGCAATAGCTATACTCTCGATGTTGGGTCGCCGTGTGCCAATAACTCTGAAGATCTTTTTGACCGCACTCGCCATCGTTGATGACTTAGGGGCGATTTTGGTCATTGCAATATTTTATGGCGGAACTATTAAGCTCACCTATTTAGCCCTTGCAGGGGCGATTGTTGCTCTGCTATATCTGCTGAATCGTCTGGGCGAGAAGCGCTTGGCGGTGTATATCATCCCCTCACTGATTGTCTGGGCACTCTTCTACTACTCGGGCGTACACGCCACAATCGCAGGAGTTCTTGTCGCCTTTGTCATCCCAATGCGCCCCCGATACAGCAAGGCATACTTCACTCATAAGTTGGATACGTTGCGTGAGGGACTGTTAGGCGCTGAGCACAAGGGCGAGGATTGGGAGTTCCCAAATGAGGAGCATCGCCACTACCTACAACGCATTACAGATCTCGCTCGCTCTTCGGTGGGGTTGAGTTATAGATTAGAAAAATCACTTGCTCTCTTTGTAACCTTCTTTATAATGCCTATATTTGCACTCGCTAATGCTGGTGTTGAATTCTCGACATTGAACTATCTCAATGTATTCCACCATAGCTCAGAGGTGGGTGTTGTGGGTGCTGGAGTGCTCTTTGGATTGGTCATAGGCAAGCCGTTAGGTGTCTTTGTGGCGAGTTGGATAGCGGTAAAGTTGGGGTGGGCGAAATTGCCCGAAGGCTCTTCGTGGCGTATGTTATTTGCTGTCGCCACATTGGCAGGTATCGGATTTACGATGTCAATATTTGTCGATTCGATAGCCTTTTCCCAAATTGAACTAATCAATCGTGGCAAGATAGCAATATTGATGGGTTCATTTATATCTGCAATTTTGGGGTGTATATTAATTATGTTATTTTCGAAAGATAAAAGTGTAAAGATATGAAAATCAAACTATTGATTTGTGTAATACTACTGGGAGCATTGATGAGTGCTTGCTCGAGTGGTGCAGAGAAGAGCGTAAAGGTGGCTATAACAAACGACACCGACTCTTTGGCCTATGTTATTGGTATGAACTTAGGCAAACACCTCATAAAGATAGACTCGACACTCAATGCGGCGGCCATAAGTCGAGGGCTACAAGATGCCTTCAATGGCAAGACAGTGCTAACTGTGGAGCAGGCAAAGGATTTCTACCTTAGCTATATGAACTACGCCCTACCAGAGAAGGTGCGCCTATATGAGGATCAATTCCTAACCGATATTGCCAAGAACAACCGCTCGTATGCACGCACCACAACAGGTGTCACATATACGGTAGCTGATGTTGGCAATCAAAACTTACTCCCTACCTCAGATAGAGATAGTGTCTTGATACGCTACACTGTGCAGGATGCTAAGGGTAGAGAGTACTACTCCTCCTATGAGCGTGGCGACACCACCTTCACTCCGCTGCAGAAACTCCCATTGGGTGTTAAGGAGAGCGTTCGCCTACTGGGCGAAGGGGGGCGTGTGAGCACTTGGATACCTGCCCGCTTAGCCTATGGCGCTGAGGGTAACAAGGAGCTGGGGATCGAGCCCAACACAACTCTACTCTTTGATATTGAGCTCATTGAGGTGAATAAATATGGGAGATAGCGTAATAAAAATTTAACGCAATTCTCATTGTTGCATATTTTTTGTATCTTTGCAGGATTGACAGACATTTTTTTTAAATAATACAACATACAAATAACAGAAAAACTATGAAAAAAACTTTTTGTATAGCTGCCCTTAGTGCGGCTGTGGTAATGATTTCGTGTGCCGAGAAGGGGCCTGTCACTATGGGTTCACTCTCTGAGATGGATTCACTATCGTACTCTATTGGAGTAAATCTGGGTAGCAGTTTCACTCAGCAACTTGCTAACATACCTTTAAACTACGACGAGTTCAATAAGGGTTTGGAGCAGGCTGCCTTCGACAAGGCGACAATGACAAAGGAGCAAGCTACCGATATCTTGGGTACATTCTTTAGATCAACCTACCAAGAGCGCTCAACAGCTATCGCTAAGCAGCGTGCCGAGCAGGATAGCATCCGTTTAGCATCGGGCGATACGACAAAGGTCGAGTATCCAGTAGCTGACGCTGCAATGTTTACAAGCGAGGGCGAGCGTGATTCACTATCATACGCACTTGGTGTTGATGTTGCTAACAACTTTGTGGCTAACCAAATTGATGTTCAAATTCTTTGGGTTCAGGAGGCTATAAATGACGTTCGCAACGACAAAGCTCAGATTTTACCTTCAGCAGCTAATCAATTCATCCAGCACTACTTCACTGTCACTATGCCCGCTAAGCTAAGAAAGCCATCTGAGGAGTGGTTGGCTAAGATTGAGAAGAAGAGCGGCGTTAAGAAGACTGAGAGTGGACTTCTATACCGCATCGACAAAGAGGGCGACAACACAGTTATGGCTACAGACTCTCGTGATAGAGTTAAGGTTCACTACACTGGCCGCACACGTGACGGCAAGGTCTTCGACTCGTCAATCTTCGAGAACCGCTCAGAGGAGCAGCAGAAGGCTATCAAGGAGAGCAATCCCGATAATTACAATGCAAACGAGCCTATCGAGTTCCCACTCAACGGTGTTATTGCAGGTTGGACTGAGGGTCTAAAACTTGTTGGCAAGGGTGGTAAGATTACCCTTTGGATTCCTACTGATATTGCCTATGGCGCACGTGGTGCAGGGGCAGACATCAAACCCTATGAGGCATTGGAGTTCGAGGTTGAGCTATTGGACGTAACACCTTACGAGCAACCAGCACCAGCTGAGGCACCAGCTAAGTAAGGGGTTTTAATCGACACAGAAAGAGCAGCAATTCTTATTGAGTTGCTGCTCTTTTCTTATATCACATTACCCCACTTGAGGTTGAATTAGACGAATAAACATACCATACCCCTATTAAAGTTGAATAGGAGGATTGAGCTCTAATCAAATGTGTGGATTACAACACCCGAACGCAACTTCGGCTCGAACCAAGTCGTTTTAGGCGGCATAATATTTCCAGTGTCCGAGATGTTGATTAGCTGCTGCATAGATACGGGATACATTGCAAAGGCAGCTGCCATCTCGCCACTATCGACACGCTCCTTGAGTGAAGATAGCCCCCTGATGCCACCCACAAAGTCGATACGCTTTGAAGTGCGCAAATCCTCAATGCCCAATATCTTATCCAACACCAAATTCGACAAAATCGTAACGTCCAACACCCCAATAGGGTCTGAATCGTCATATCTACCCTCACGTGCCGAGAGCGAATACCACTCGCCCGCAAGGTATAGCGAGAAGTTGTGTAGCGCATCGGGACGATACTCATCTGCACCCTTTGGCTCAACGACAAAATCTTCGTTCAAGGCGCTCAAAAGCTCCTCTGCCGATAAGCCATTCAAATCCTTTACAACACGATTATAGTCGATAATTTTGAGTTGCGAGGCGGGGAACGTTACAGCCAAGAAGTAGCAATACTCCTCACTGCCCGTATATTCAGTATCTTTTGCTTGTAGCTCCTGCCCAACACGAGCTGCAGCCGCCGTACGATGGTGACCATCGGCAACATAGAGTGCTGGAATTGAGGCAAATATCTTGGTTATCTCATCGTTTAGTCCCTTATCACGCACCACCCACAGCTTATGCCCAAAGCCATCTTCAGCTATAAAATCATACTCAGGCGCTTGCGCTGAAACGACACTCTCAACAATGGCATCCACTCGGCTGTCGTCGGGGTATGCGAAGAATACTGGCTCAATATTGGCGCTTTGGCGACGCACGTGAATCATCCTATCCTCCTCCTTATCGGGGCGTGTGAGCTCGTGCTTTTTGATAGCGCCCGAGAGGTAGTCCTCGAAGTGGCACCCCATCGCCAAGCCATACTGTGTCCTGCCATCCATCGTCTGGGCATAGATATAGTAGTGCTCTTCGGCATCCTGTAGAAGCCAACCACGCTCTTGCCATAACTTAAAGTTCTCGACCGCCTTAGCGTAGACCTCTTCCGAGTGCTCGTCAGCTATTGGGTCAAAGTCGATTTCGGGTTTGATAATGTGCAACAACGAGCGCTCTGTCGCCTCATTTTTAGCCTCCTCAGAGTTCAGAACATCATAGGGACGTGACGCCACCTCAGAGGCAAACTCTTGCGGTGGACGAACGGCACGAAAGGGTTTAATTCTCACCATATTAGTTTTAGTTAGATTATCTGTTTACTTGAAATTTACGCTCTCCATACCTCAAAAATCCCACCACTTGATTGGCAGCAGCGACTCCAGCATTCATATTCGCTTCGGCTGTCTCGGCTCCAATCTTCTTAGGGGTTGCAACACAACGTTTGCCAAACTCTTCGCTGAGCTTCGACTGCGATGTTGCGGCAATATCGGTTATATACTTAATATCTTCACGCTCCTTTAGTGCTCGACAAAGCCCCTCTTCATCGATGACCTCCTTGCGAGCTGTATTTATAACCACTGCCCCCTTTGGCATCGAGGTGAGTAGTTCGTAACCTATTGACGATTTGGTCTTATCAGTTGCGGGGATATGTAGCGACAGAAAATCAGAGTTGCTGTAGAGCTCCTCTAACGAAGTCACAACTGCAACGCCATCATCTTCAAATATGCTCTTATCTTGGATAAATGGGTCATAAGCTGTAACCTCCATACCCAACGCCTTGCCCTTTAGTGCCACCAAGCGCCCGATATTGCCATAAGCCTGAATACCAAGTCGTTTACCCGAAATCTCACGTCCCGTGCCAGCCGTAAAGCAGTTGCGAGATGCAAAGATCATCATCGCCACGACAAGCTCTGCCACAGCGTTAGCATTTTGACCCGGAGTGTTCATCACAACGATTCCACGATTGATGGCCGCCTGCAAATCGACATTGTCATAGCCAGCACCTGCACGAACTATAATTTTGAGCTCACGGGCTGCAGCGATAACATCGTCAGTTACCTTATCACTACGAATAATCAGGGCATCGACACTCTCGACAGCCTCCAAAAGTTGATTCTTATCGGTGTAACTTTCAAGCAGTTGGAGTTGATACTCCGCCCCCTGAACTACACCTCTTATCGCCTCTATCGCCTCAACAGAGAAGGGCTTTTCGGTTGCAACTAATACCTTCATAGACTTTGTTATTGATGTAAAATTCAAACTCTTTAATTCCGCCTCCCTCTCATAGGTGTAGGGGACGATTGTGGGTGCCATTACTTTGCGTGCAGTTTTGCGAACTCTCTCATAGCCTCAACCAGCGCCTCGACGCTCTGTTTTGGCAGGGCGTTGTAGCACGAGGCACGGAAACCACCCACCAAGCGGTGCCCCTTAATGCCTACGATGTTGCGTTCTTTGGCGTATGCCATAAAGTCGGCTTGCAGCTCAGCGTACTCATCCTGCAAAACAAAGCAGATATTCATCAACGAGCGATCCTCCATAGATGTTGTCCCCTTGAACAGTGGGTTGGCATCAATCTCGGTGTAAAGCATCTCGGCCTTCTCACGGTTCATACGCTCCAGAGCCTCAACTCCACCCATCTCTTTAGCCCACTTCAGCGTCTCATTGAGCACATATATTGGGAATACGGGAGGTGTATTGAACATCGAGTTATTCTCAACGTGGGTCTTGAACGATACCATCGTAGGCAGCTCACGCACTTGACTATTGAGCAGATCCTCACGAATGATGACAAACGCCACACCTGCTGGAGCGAGGTTCTTCTGTGCACCGCCATATATCATCGCATACTTCGACACGTCAATGGGGCGAGAGAGGATATTGGAGCTCATATCGGCAATCAAGGGTACTGGCGAAGATATATCTTCGAAGTACTCCGTTCCGTAGATTGTATTGTTGGATGTTATATGCAGATAGTCCAACTTGGGATCAATATTGAACCCTTTGGGGATGTAGTTAAAGTTGGTATCCTCAGATGAGCCAACCACCTCAACATCGCCATAGAACTTCGCCTCTTTGATGGCCTTTTTAGCCCAAACACCCGTATTAACATAGCCAGCCTTGCCAGACAAGAAGTTGGCAGGAATCTGGTAAAATAGTGTCGAGGCTCCGCCACCGACAAAGAAGATTTTATAGTTATCTGGAATACTCAACAACTCACGCAGGAGCGTTTGTGCCGACTCCAACACGCTCTCAAAGTCGGGCGTGCGGTGCGAAATCGAGAGTAGCGAGAGCCCCGAACCATTGAGATTGACAATAGCCTCTGCGGCACGCTCTATTACCTTATCGGGCAGAATCGATGGCCCTGCGTTGAAGTTGTGCTTTTTCATATCTTGCAAATCTGTTATTTTGTTATTTAATTAACACAAAAATAGTATTTTTTTTCTACATATCACACTTTTGCCCAATAAATTTTACAGCTCATCGAAACAAATGGCCAAAAGAGGAGCTATTTTGAGGAATTTGGATAGTTTTTTACTACTTTTGTCGAAAATTATAACTCTATGGTAAAATCGATGACGGGCTTTGGTAAGAGCCAAATAACATTTAGAGAGAGGCAACTCACCATTGAGTGTCGCACGCTCAACTCAAAGCAGTTAGACCTCAATCTGCGACTACCCTCCACGTTGCGAGCCCTTGAGGCTCAGTGTCGTTCACTCGCCACACGACTTATAGTGCGTGGCAAGGCGGATATATCGATTAGCATCGAGGGGCAGCTCTCAGATGGCTCATCGCATATCAACAAGGAGGCTTTTCGCAACTACCTACGTCAGATGACCGATGCACTTAGCTACTCGGGTATCGATGCCAGTTATGACGCTTTGGTTGGATCTGTTATGCGTATGCCTGATGTTATCTCGTGCGAGGCGCAATCGCTAACCGATAGCGAGATGGCAGCAATCTTTGGGGGCATCGAGAGTGCCCTTGTGCAGCTTAATGAGTTCCGTGAGCGTGAGGGTGCGACCCTTATTGTAGACATTTTAGAGCGAATCGCAAAGATTGAAGAGTATAAAGATGAGCTCACGCCATTCGAGAGCCGACGCTCTGAGATAGTACGCAACCGCATTATGGAGAGCATCGCAAAGCTCAATGTGGAGGCGGACATTAACCGCTTAGAGCAGGAGATGGTCTACTACATCGAGAAATTTGATATCACCGAAGAGAAGGTGCGCCTAAATAACCATTGCCAATATTTTCGTGAGGTGGTGCGTGAAGAGGATGGTGTTGGTCGCAAATTGGGCTTTATCACCCAAGAGATTGGGCGTGAGATAAATACACTTGGTTCGAAGGCTAACGACAGCTCGATTCAGAAGTTGGTCGTTAAGATGAAGGATGAGTTGGAGAAGATTAAGGAGCAACTACTCAACATACTATAATGGGAAAGGTTATTATATTTTCGGCTCCCAGTGGAGCGGGTAAGACAACTGTCGTGCGTGAGATGCTCGACCGATTTTCGCACCTCTCGTTCTCGGTCTCAGCAACGAGCCGTGCCGCACGAGGTAGCGAGGTTAATGGAGTAGACTACCACTTTTTGAGCGCAGAGGAGTTTGCGGCAGCAGTCGCCAGAGATGAGTTTGTGGAGTGGGAGGAGGTCTACGCAGGCACCTCGTATGGCACCCTTCGTAGTGAGGTGGAGCGCATCTGGGCTGAGGGCTGCGTTGTACTCTTTGATGTCGATGTGATTGGTGGCATCAACCTAAAAAATATTTTTGGGGCAGATGCGATGTCGATATTTATTATGCCCCCGAGTGTCGAGGAGCTTGAGCGCCGCTTGACTCTTCGTGCAACCGATAGCGCGGAGGTTATCCAAAGGCGCATTGCAAAGGCTGAATTTGAGCTTACAAAAGCCCCCGAATTTGACTTTGTGGTTGTAAATGACAATCTCACGGAGGCTGTTGAGGCTACTGCAACACTTATCGAGAGATTTAGCAAAGAGGCATAGATGAATCGCACGTTACTATACTTTGGGTCGTTCAACCCCATCCACAAGGGTCACATTCGCTTGGCGGAGTACGCCATCGAGGAGCAGCTGTGCGATAGCGTTGTGATGATCATCTCGCCCCAGAGCCCCTTTAAACTCAGCGCCGTGATGGCATCCGAATTGGAGCGCTTTGAGATGGCAGAGATCGCCTGCAAAGCCTCAAAATATCCCGATAAAATTGTGCCTTCGGGGGTTGAGTTCTTACTCCCAAAACCCTCATACACGGTAGCAACGCTGGACTATCTTAGCGCACAATTTGGCTCTGAGATGCGTTTCTCGCTACTTATCGGAGCTGACCAAGTGGAGCGTTTGGATGAGTGGCGTGATTATGAGGCGCTACTGAACTACCCCATATTTGTCTATCCTCGCAATGGTTACTCTATAAGCAAGTTTGAAGATAGACTCATTATTTTAGACAACGCCCCAACTATCGATATATCATCAACTGCCATACGCACCCTCATTGAGCGAGGTGGCGGATGCGAAGAGGCTCTTGATGCAGGCGTCGAGAGATATATCCGCCAACGTGGGCTATATAGCATCGCCTCACAGCTCTCAAAGTTAAGCGAGCTACTTGAAGCTACGCCCGAGAGTGACGCTCTATACACAGAGCGGGGCATCTTACACTACAAACAGCAGGCTTGGGGGGCGGCAATGAACGATTTTCGTCGTGCCTTAGAGCTTGAGCCCAACTGCATTGAGGCGGAGCAGTATATGGAGATGATTCAAGAGATTCTATCATTCAGACACACAGATATTTACAACCCATAGATTATGAAACAACTAAATATTGCTCTTTTGGCAGGTGGCAATAGCGAGGAGCGCGAAATATCCTTGCAGAGCGCTGCACAGTGTGGCGCAGCACTGGCAAACTCTATCGACTACAACGTTTGGCTTATCGACATCAATGGTGACTCGTGGAGCTACACCACCCCCGATGGCGAAGTTGTGCAGATTGATAAGGGCGATTTTTCGTTGAGCCACAAGGGTGAGCGTATCACATTCGATTTCGCCATAATCATCATACACGGCACACCGGGCGAGGATGGTCGTCTGCAGGGTTACCTCGATATTATGGGTGTGCCCTACTCATCATCTTCGCAACTGAGTTCGGCAATCACTTTCGACAAGGCGATCACCAAGTGCATAGTCAAAGAGCGTGGTATTCGCACAGCTAAGGGTCTACTTTTAGAGCCAAACGCACAATTCGACACCGACAACATTATAAGCGAGTTAGGTTTACCTCTATTCGTTAAGCCCAACGCTAATGGCTCATCGTTTGGGGTCTCAAAGGTTAGCTCAAAAGAGGAGCTACCTGCAGCAATTAAGGCGGCATCAATCGGTGGCGAGCTCTTAATCGAGGAGGCGATTGTGGGTCGTGAGATGGGGTGTGGCATCGCAATTATTGGCGATGAGGAGCTGATTTTACCCATCACAGAGATAGTCTCGAAGAGAGATTTCTTCGATTACGATGCAAAATATACGGCAGGATTAGCCGACGAGATAACTCCAGCACCAATCTCGGAGTCGCTTCTGTCGGAGCTCAACCGCCTGACACGCTTAGCATACCGTGCGTGCCGTTGCGAAGGCATCGTTCGTATCGATTTCATTGTGGGCGAGGATAATATCCCCTGCCTAATTGAGGTCAATTCTATACCCGGAATGAGCTCAGGTAGCATCGTCCCACAACAGTTGGCGGCGGCTGGAATTACGATAGATGAGCTGTATGATAGAATCATCAAAAACCGTCTTCAGCTATGATGATTGAGATTGACAATAAGATAGTTAGCATCGATATTTTGCGTGAACAGTTCGCTTGTGATATTGCAGCGTGCAAAGGCATCTGTTGCGTTGAGGGTAATGCAGGAGCACCTTTAGAGGGTGACGAGGCTACGATTTTAGAGCGTGAGTGGGAGGCATACAAGTCATATATGACCAAAGAGGGCATCGCCTCAGTTGAGCAGAATGGCTTTATGGTAATCGATGATGATGGTGACCCCACTACCCCACTTGTGAATGGAGCTGAGTGCGCCTACACCTACCAAAACGAGGATGGAATAACGCTCTGCGCCATCGAAAAGGCATTCTTGGAGGGCAAAACCGACTTCCGCAAACCCATCTCGTGCCACCTATACCCTATTCGTGTTTTAAAGTTCTCGAACGGGAGCGAAGGGCTCAACTACCACCGTTGGGGGGTCTGTTCATCAGCCTGCCGAAGAGGAAAGGAGCTACAAATGCCCATCTACAAATCCCTAAAAGAGCCAATCATACGTGCGTGGGGTGAGGAGTTTTACAACGCCCTCACAGCTGCCGAAGAGATGTTAAAGCAGGAGCTTTAGAGTTGGCTGAAAAGACTAAACTCATTGGTGGTTGGGAGGGTAGAACCCAAAATTACTGCTGCTTTTCGTAGAACCTCTTTGTCA
The DNA here is from genome assembly GCA_964370585.1 of uncultured Alistipes sp. Classification (GTDB taxonomy): domain Bacteria; phylum Bacteroidota; class Bacteroidia; order Bacteroidales; family Rikenellaceae; genus Alistipes. The sequence goes on from CAYJJV010000003.1 coordinate 42,752, forward strand.
CCACCATACGCACAGCACGATTGATTGTCGAGAACTCCAACGGCGTACCTCCAAAGGTCTCGCCATCCACCTCAACAAATATCTCGGGTGTCGATTCGATACGTATATGCTTACCTCGTGAGCGTTGAATATGCCCAATGCGGTATATATCGCCATTGAAAAAGTAGTGGGCACGGAAGAGTAGGTGCCAAAAGTGCACTGGGCGAATAATCGAGATGTCCAGCTCTCCATCGTCAGCTACGGCATCGGGGAGCTGCTGTATACCACCACCATTGAATTTACAGATACCCACAGCCACACTAAATAGAAGGTTATTGTATATTAATCTATCATCAACCCAAATCTTTACTCCAGTAGGCTTGTATCCAAAAAACGAGCGCACCAAACACCACGTATAGCGCCAACGGCTCGTATGCCCCTTCTTGTGCATATGCGAAACCCGGCGCACGACGTGGGCATCAAAGCCTGCACCCGCTACATTTGCCATATATCTACTCTGGCGAAAATGCGCCTCCTCATACGATACCACACCCACATCCTGCACAAACGAATAGCCATCAACGATTGCCTTTACAGCCTCTGAGTATCTGCTCGACATACCAAACGAGCGCACCCAGTCGTTGCCCGTTCCAACGGCAATAACCGATACAAGAACCTCCTTAGGTTCAACGACTGTTTGGATAAAGAGACCATTGACAACCTCGTGCAGGGTGCCATCGCCCCCCACAACGATGATGTGGCGATACCCCTCATTAATGGCCGTGACGGTGAGCTCCGTTGCGTGAAACTTATGCTCTGTAAATGCTGGCTCGTAGTGGATATGAGCCTCACGCAGGTATTTAGTAATCTGCGGCAGGTGGTCTAAACCTCGACCACCCCCCGCAGTTGGATTAACAATGACAAACCACTGTGTTGATATATCCGCAGTCACCTCCCTACCCTTTTTTAGGTGCATTCGCAAGCGTATGCACTAAGAAGTCATAGAATTTAGCCACCGATGCTATCTCAACCTTCTCGTCGGGCGAGTGCGGATAGCGAATTGTTGGGCCAAACGAGATCATATCCAATTCAGGGTATGGACCACTGATGATTCCACACTCCAAACCTGCGTGGATAGCCATAACCTTAGGTTCGATGCCATAGAGTGCGGTGTATGACTCACGCATAGTCTTCAGAATTGGCGATGCCATATTGGGGTTCCACCCATTATATGCACCCGAGAGCTCAATTTCGGCACCCGAGAGCTTGAAGAGCGCCTCCATAGCCGAGCCCAAAGCTGCCTTCTCGCTATTCGACGAGCTACGCATCAAGCACTGGAGCTTAACACTCTTCTCGTCCGACACAACGATTGCCAAGTTGGTCGAGGTCTGCACCAACCCCTTCATTGCCGTAGACATCTTTATTACACCATCGGGGCACACTACAACCGAACGCACGATACGCTCAGCTGTCGCCTTGTCGATTGTCGAAGTGGGCATATCTGTCTTTTCGAGAGTGATTGATATTGCATCCTCAATATCAGCAAACTCCTTTTGAACCACCGCCTCGTATCTCTTAACCTGCTGCTCAAGAGCTGCAAAATCGCTATCCGAAATGACAAGCGTCAATTCTGCCTCACGAGGTATGGCGTTGCGCAGGCTACCACCATTGATTGAGCCGATAAGGTAGCTAATCGAGGTGCTATTTAAGAGGCGAAACGCCAATTTATTGGCATTTGCTCGTTGCTCAACAATCTGAATACCCGAGTGACCACCCTTAAGCCCCTTTACAGATAGCTTTACGGCTATATTACCGCTCGGTGCAACACTCTGAGGTGTGTAGTTAAATGCAACATTGACATCCTCGCCACCAGCGCAACCAACATATAGCTCGCCCTCATCTTCGGAGTCTAAGTTGAGCATAATATCGCTCTTCAGAAGCCCAGCCTTCAGGCCAAAAGCCCCCTCCATACCCGCCTCTTCGGTGGCGGTGAATAGCGCCTCGATATTGCCGTGAACGAGGTTCGTATCCTCCAAAACTGCAAGCATTGCAGCAACGCCAATACCATTATCTGCACCAAGAGTTGTGCCGTTAGCTGTTACCCAATCGCCATCAATATAGGCCTCAATGGGGTCTTTTTCGAAGTCAAACTGTGTGTCGTTATTCTTCTGCGGCACCATATCGAGGTGCGCCTGCATAACGATGCCCGCTCTATCCTCCATCCCTTCGGTGGCGGGTTTTGCGATGTAGATGTTGTGCGCCTCATCCTCTTTCCACTCCAATGAGTGCTCTTTGGCAAATGAGATGATATACTCACGTATCTTCTCCTCGAAATATGAGGGGTGAGGGATTTGGCATATAGCCTCAAAGTGTCTCCAAACTGCGGCAGGAGATAGTGCGCTTAAATTCTTGTTCATAATATTACAATTTACTACTAATCTATTTATATTAAAGTGTCGTCATTGCGGGCTTACCACACCCTTTTCGTCATTCTGAACTTGATTCAGAATCTCATTAATAATCATTAGATTGCGGATCAAGCCCGCAATGACGAAGATGAATTTTTGCTCTCTGCATCAAATGCATCGACTATATCTTTGACCAACGGATGGCGAAGAATATCACGCTTATCGAACTCCACAAAACCGATGCCCTTAACACTCTTTAGTGTATCCATTGCACTTATTAGACCGCTTTCCGATTTGCGTGGCAGGTCAATTTGTGTAACATCGCCCGTGATGATAAACTTTGCCGAGCGTCCCATACGTGTCAAAAACATCTTAATTTGGGGTTGCGTGGTGTTCTGCGCCTCATCCAAAATCACAAAGGCGTTGTCCAACGTGCGCCCTCGCATATATGCCAATGGTGCGATCTGAATTGTACCCTCATCGATATATTTTGTGAGTTTGGCACGAGGTATCATATCATCCAAAGCGTCGTAGAGAGGTTGCAGATATGGATCTAACTTCTCCTTTACGTCGCCCGGCAGAAAGCCCAACTTCTCGCCCGCCTCGACAGCTGGTCGTGTTAGTATGATGCGCTTTACCTCACGCTCCTTCAACGCCTTGACTGCCAAAGCTATCGCTGTATAGGTCTTACCCGATCCAGCAGCGCCAACAGCAAATAAGAGGTCATTTTTTTCGTATAACTCAACCAAACGCCTCTGATTTATGGTGCGAGCCCGTATTATATTACCCCCATTGCCATATACGATTACATCGCTCTGTGCAGCAGGGCTCTTTTGAGCCCCCTGCATACCACCCACAAAGGATTGGTCGATAACCTGCACCGATATGTGGCCGTAACGCTTATAGTAGGCCAATAATGACTCAAAGCGTTTAACAAAACGCTCAACACTCTGCTCATCTCCCCATAGCTTTAGCTCCTCTCCACGTGCCATAATCTCAAGCTGTGGATGCAACTGCTTTATGTAGTCGAGATGAGAGCTCTTCGCTCCATATAGTTCACGGGGATCTACACCATCCAAATGAATCCGCTGTTGGATACGATCCGCCATCTTCTTAGAATTTAATTGCCAAGTTCACAGCTACGTTGTGGTTGCCAAAATCATTAAGCTCAATACCCTCTGGAGTCTTGACATCTTTATTCGAAAAGTAGCCATTATAGCGCACATCGACCGTAAGCCTACGCAACAAGGTAACACCTGCGCCAACGGCATAGGACATTGTTGGGCGTATGGGGCCAATATCGGAGGAGTTGCCATCGTTGTACTTGACTGTACCCTCGTTGTAGACCGTAAACACGGGACCTGCATAGAACTTCAACCCCGTAAACAGAGGTACCGAGATTAGAACCGGCACATCAATAGAGTTAGATACAAATCTTGTATCCTCGCCATCGAATTTCATATCGAATGCATTTCTAACATACATAATCTGAGGCTCTAAACCCAATGGGCCAGCCTTCATCTGCATCGTGATACCTGCCTGCCAGCCCAGCTTCGACTCTATCTCGGCAGCATCCATCGAGGTGCTAAAATTTGGAACATTAACACCACCAATTACTCCCCACTGCACACGAAAGAATGGCACTTGAGCCGACACAGCAGTCGTAGCAATAAGTGAAATAAACAGAACGAGAAGTCTCTTTTTCATAATCTTAAAGTATTAGTTAAAATTTAATTTTTCAGTCTAAATGATGCCCACAGTAGATAGAGTATCATCGCAATGGTAAATATCAATCCGTAGCTATTTCGCCCTGCAATATCGATGATTTTGGCACACACGGGCGCAGCCACAGCTCCAGCCGATATCGCCATAACACACAGAGCAGCGACATCATTACCTCTATCGGGCGCACTCTTCGCTGCAACAGCATATAGCGTTGCGAAGACGCACGATAGCGTAAAGCCCATAAGGGCGATTGTGATATATATAGTGATTGTGCCTTGTGCAAAAAGCATACAAAATAGTGCTAAAGCTAATGCCACAACCATATTTAAGCGCAAATACTTAACATCTGAAAATCGACTCAATACCCACGCCCCAACCACCGTACCGATAATTCGCAGGGCGTAAAAACCAGTTGTTGTGAGCATCGACGAGGGGCTATCAACGAGGCGCACGGACAGGAACCCCACACTCACATCTGTAGCGATAAATGCTGCAATTCCAACTACACAGATTGCAACTGTGCTATTGCGCAGCAGCGAAAAGGTGCTCCAGATGCTCTTTTGGCCACTCTGAGCATACTCTTCAGTAACAGTTGTTAGCTGTAGCCACACCCCACCCAAAAGTGTCAATGCAGCGTATAGTGGCAAGAGCAAACGCCACGAGCCTAAGTAGGCGATAAGTAGCGTTGAGATTGGCGCTAAAAGGAGTAGCGAGCTATTACGACATATCTGTCCAATGGTTAGATATGAGGTCATCTTATTTGAGGGTGCAAGGCTCGCCAAGAGTGGGTTTACAGCCACCTGCACCACCGTGTTGCCAATGCCCAACAGTCCAAAGCCGATAAAGTATGGGGTCAAACTATCATCTCGTCCGGCAAGGTATGGCGTTAGGAGCCCTACGATTGTCAATGTATATCCAATAAGTGCTGTTCGCTTGCGTCCGATGCGCCCCATTATAGATGCAATGGGCGTTGGCAGGAGCAGAAACCACAGAAAGACCATCGAGGGCAAAAAACTCACAGCCAACGAGTTGGCAGCAGGCATCTCTTTGGCAATGTATGCAGATATAGGTGCCACAATATCGCAGAATCCCATTATAAAGAAGCCTGCTAACACTGGCAAAAGCACCCTGCGATTAACGCTATTTTGCTCCATTAGATGACATATTTTTAATTTTACACTCATCAAATATAGTGTTTTTTTCTAAATAATATTAGAAAACCTCAATTTTTTTACCTATATTTGTCTAATAACCTCTGTTTTGGGTAGGCTCTGCCTATTCAAAATAGCGCTAATGCCACCACAAATATGCTACACTTTGCCGCTATAACACTCCCCTTAGAGGATCCAATCCTGAAGTTTCTGTTGATTCTTATCATCATCTTTGCTGCCCCGTTGATACTCAACCGCCTAAAGATTCCGCACCTCTTGGGGCTGATTGTCGCAGGTGCTGTGGTGGGCGAGTATGGGTTCAATTTAATGCACCGAGATAGCAGCATAATCCTATCGGGAACAGCGGGTTTGTTGTATATTATGTTCCTCTCAGGTTTAGAGATGGATATATCAGATTTTAAGCAAAACAGCAAAAAGAGCATAATATTTGGAGTTTTAACATTTCTCATTCCGCTGGGCTTTGGCTACGCAACGGGCTACTACCTGCTCCACTTATCAACATTCGCATCACTACTTCTGGGAGCTCTGTTCGCCTCGCAAACACTTATCGCCTACCCGATTGTGAGCAAATTGGGTATCGCTCGTAATCGTGCCGTAACCATCTCTGTTGGTGGCACAATCATCACCGACACCCTATCGCTACTGCTGCTAACTGTTGTTGTGGGTTTGGTTGCTGGCGATGTTGGTAGTGGCTTTGCGTGGCGACTATCGCTATCTGTCGTGGCGTGTGTAGCGGTGATACTATTTCTGTTCCCCATCATTGCACACTGGTTCTTTAAGCGTGTGAGCGATAGCGTTTCGCAATATATCTTCGTCTTAGCGATGGTATTTTTGGGCTCATACTTTGCACAATTAGCAAACCTAAAACCCATAATCGGTGCCTTCTTGGCGGGATTGGCATTCAGTCGTTTAATCCCCAAATCATCCCCCTTGATGAGTCGCATCGACTTTATTGGCAACGCCATATTTATCCCATTCTTCCTAATTAGCGTGGGTATGATGATTGACTACCGAGCCTTTATCTACGATTTTGACTCGCTAAAAGTTGGTCTTATTATGACATTAATGATAGTCATATCGAAGTGGATTGCGGCATACATAACCCAAAAATCGTTTCGCTTAACACCAGATGAGCGCACCCTAATATTTGGTCTAAGCGCTGCACACGTGGCAGCGGCACTTGTCATCGTGATGGCGGGCTATGAGCTCACTATTGGCACTACGGCAGATGGCCACCCAATACGCCTATTCGATGAGAGCATCCTCAACGGTACAATCTTGACCATCTTGGCAAGCTGCATCATCTCAACCTTCGCCACACAGCGTGGGGCGCACCGCATAGCTCTGTCGAAGAGCCCTTCGCAGAGTGCCGAGCCTAAAATCAAGCGTGAGCGCCATACGCTTATCCCCATCGCCAGCCAGCGCTATGCCGATGAGTTGGTCGCACTGAGTGTTATGCTCAAAAAACCAAAACATAAACGTGGACTATACGCCCTGCATACAATCAACAATCAGGTCGAGGATGAGGGGAGCGAGCAGCGTGCCGAGAAGGTTCTGCACCACGCCGCTGAGGCTGCTGCAGGGGCTGGGTGCTACTTGGAGCCACTGATGCGCTACGATGTCAATATCGCAAATGCCATCGTGAGCGTTGTGCGTGAGCAATCCATAACTGAAATTGTGATGGGTATCCACCGTAATCGTGATGGACAGAGCTCAAAGCTCGATATTGGTGCTATGGCGATGGATGTTGTCGAGCAGAGTAACGTTACGACATTCTTCTACAAGCCATCGCAACCACTTCAGACCATCAAGCGCCACTTGGTTATCGTTCCCAATCGTGCCGAAGCCGAAGCTGGATTTAAGGAGTGGTTGTATAGAGTTCGCAACGTTGCAACAAATTCGGGGGCGAAACTCATATTCTTCGCCTCGAAACAGACCTTAGAGCACCTCAGAACGACAGGTAAAAATATCCCTCAGAGCATCGAGTATCGTGAATTTGAGGGTTGGGAGGATATTCCCGCTTTGGAGCACGAAATTGGGGGCGATGATGCCATTTGGTTTGTGATGAGCCGCCACGATAGGTTGTCGTTCCACCCCTCGATGACCCGCATTATGAACTCTATCGAGAGCCACTTTAGCTCGCAGAGCTTTGTTCTGTTATACCCAATTCAGGCGAGCGGTAGCGATAATAGATATATATAGTCTATAATATTTGGCAATCTAAGGTAGTTACACTATCTTTGCGCTCAATTAAAAAGATTTAAATTATGAGTTTAGTTGCAATCGTAGGCCGTCCCAATGTCGGCAAGAGTACACTCTTCAACCGCCTTGTAGGGGCACGTAAAGCCATTGTTGATGCAACGGCAGGTACGACACGTGACCGCCACTATGGCGTTAGTGATTGGCGAGGCAAAGAGTTCTCGATTATCGATACGGGTGGCTACACGGTCAATTCAGACGATATATTTGAGGATGATATTCGCCGCCAAGTGATGTTGGCAATCGATGAGGCAGATGTTATACTCTTTATGGTGGAGGTATCGACTGGTATTACAGACCTCGATATGGTTATGGCCGATATACTGCGCCGCACCACCAAAAAGGTGATTTTGATATGCAACAAGGTTGATAACAACGATCAGATATACTCCTCGCACGAGTTCTACGCCTTAGGGCTTGGCGATCCCTACTGTATCAGCTCGATGAGCGGTAGTGGTACGGGCGAGATGATGGATGAGATAATGGATGCCCTTCCCGAAGATGCAAAGGCTGACGAGGATGAGAACCTACCACGTTTTACGATTGTGGGGCGCCCAAATGTGGGTAAATCATCAATTACGAATGCACTGTTGGGCGAGGAGCGCAACATCGTAACTCCGATTGCGGGCACCACACGTGACTCGATACACACACGATACAATAAGTTCGGAATGGACTTCTACCTTGTCGATACGGCAGGTATGCGTAAAAAGGGTAAGACGATGGAGGATCTGGAGTTCTACTCCGTGATGCGCTCCATTCGTGCCATCGAGGCTGCCGATGTCTGTATCTTGATGCTCGATGCACAGCAGGGCTTGGAGGCTCAGGACCTCAACATACACAACCTCATCGTGCGCAATCGTAAAGGGTGCGTCATTGTAGTCAATAAGTGGGATTTAATCGAGAAGGGCAACAACACCCTAAAGGAGTGGACAGAGTATCTTCGTAAAAAGCTCGCTCCATTCAACGATATACCTATTATATTTACTTCGGTTGTAAATAAACAGCGTATTTTGGATGTCCTACAGACCGCAATGCAGGTCTATGAGTCACGCCAGCGTCGCATCCCAACATCGGAACTAAACGAGGTTATGTTGCCCGTGATTGACAACTATCCACCTCCAGCAATTAAGGGTAAGAATATCAAAATCAAGTATATAACACAGCTACCTACCCCCACGCCACAGTTTGCATTCTTTGTGAACCTCCCCCAATATATTCGTGAGCCATATCGCCGATACTTGGAGAATAATATGCGTGAAAAGTGGGATTTGTCGGGTGTTCCTATTCAGATATATTTCCGTCAGAAGTAGTATCGCATTGAACTATTGCTAAAATAATGGGGCGACTAAGTTTTTTAGTCGCCCCATACTATTGTGAGTGGAATAATCTACCAGTTTTAAGTTCACTCTATTGAAAGCCCGCTATACAGAGAGTGTGAAAAGTGGCATACTATTCACGCTCGAATTAGAATCTGAAACCTGCAGATAGTGACACAACATTCTGTAAAGACTTAACATTTGTGTCCTCAATCTTAAATGTGTCTGTTAGGCCAAATTGATAACGAGCATCGAGGATAAGACCAAAGCCAAACTCATAAGATATACCTACTGGCATAGCAAGATCAAAAGTATTTACCTCCATATCTGCAAAATCATCGCCACCAATGTGGATAGATGGCTGTATACCCGCTTTAATAGCCAACCCACGTGTTAGATGCACATTCAAAAGAACTGGCACATCTAAATATGATAGATCTATATCATCAGCACCTTGTGCCGAGAAAAGAGCATCTGCCGAGATAGAGAATGTCTTTGAAAGACCAAGTTCTACGAATACACCACCGAAATAACCCAATTTAGATTCAAGGCTTTCAAAATCATCATCAATATTGATGCTTGATGTATTAACACCGGCTTTGATACCCCAGCTAAAACCCTGTGCAGATGCATTTGTTGCAAATGCCGACAACATTATTGTTGCCACTACAATGTAAAATAATCTCTTCATAATTAAGTTTTTTTTAATTAGTTTGCAAAACGTTTACATACAAATTTAAATAATTAAATCATTATCAGCAAATTTTTATACATTTTTTTAGCAAATCCCCCAAATTCCATAATACACAGATTAACAGACCACACAAAAAAAAGATAGCGCCCGACCAATCACTTGGTCGGGCGCACCCTAAATATTATGAGTGTGTCTAATAGCTCATACGAGTGTGACTATTCACCCAAAGCGAAACGCTTGTAAGCAACAACCGTAGCATCCTTGCTTGTCTTAGCAATAAGCTCAGCGATTGTCTCCTTCTCACCAACAACTGGCTGGTTCAAAAGCGTATTCTCCTCGAAGAACTTGCGCATCTTACCCTCTGCAATCTTCTCCAAGATAGCATCTGGCTTGTTCTCGTTCTTAGGGTCCTGCTTCATCATCTCGAGAGCAATCTTGCGCTCCTTCTCAACAACCTCAGCTGGACAATCTGCCTCCGAGATTGAAACTGGAGCCATAGCTGTAGCCTGCATCGCAATCTGACGAGCAACTGTCTCATCGATTTGCGTGTTGAAGCCCAACACTGTACCCAACTTCTTGTTGAAGTGAACGTAAGCCACGCAATAAGGAGCCTCGATACGAGCATAGTATGCCAACTCGATCTTCTCGCCAGTTTGACCTGACTTCTCGGTTACCATCTCCTCAACTGTACGACCCTCGCTATTCTTTGTTGCCAACAGAGATGCTGTGTCGGCAGCGTCTGCTGCAACTGCAACCTCCAACATAGCCTCAGCCGAAGCCGAGTACTCTGAGTTTTGAGCAACGAAGTCTGTTTCACAAGCCAAGCATAGGATATACGCCTTCTCGCCAACAATCTTAGTCACTACAACACCCTCAGTTGCTGTGCGGTCTGCACGTTTTGCAACGACCAACTTACCCTTCTCACGGATGATCTCCTGAGCACGATCAAAATCACCTTCAGCCTCGATAAGTGCACCCTTACAGTCCATCATACCAGCACCGGTCATCTTGCGTAGCTTCATTACATCAGCTGCTTTGATTTCCATAGTTTTCTATTTTTTATTTTTTATACTCTAAATTATGCCTTTGGCTCCTCAGCCTCAACAGCCTCAACAGCCTCAACAGCCTCAACAACCTCTGCTGCTGGTGCCTCAGCTACTGGTTCAACCGCTGGCTCTGCCTCAACCTTAGGCTCCTCGTATGGAGTCTGAGTTGCAGCAACAATCTCCTCAACAGCGCTCTCTGCAGCCTCAATCTCAGCTCTTACGCTCTTCTTGATGCGTGGTTTTGCATCCTTCTTTGGAGCATCACCCTCAACTGCGCCCTCTTCTGTCTCCTTCTCACGCTCGAGCTTACGCTCCTCTGCGCCCTCAGCGATAGCTGCGCACATTGCGTCAAGAATTACAGCGATTGACTTTGAAGCGTCATCATTTGCAGGTATTACGTAATCAATGTCGGTTGGATCACAACAAGTGTCTACCATTGCAAATACTGGGATGTTAAGGCGCTTCGCCTCTTTCACTGCGTTAGACTCCTTCTGCACGTCTACAACAAATAGCGCTGCAGGCAGACGAGTAAGGTCGGCGATAGAGCCAAGGTTCTTCTCCAACTTAGCACGTTGGCGAGAGATCTGTAGCTTTTCACGCTTTGAGAAGTTATCAAATGTGCCGTCGTTAGTCATCTTGTCGATAGTCGACATCTTCTTAACGGCTTTACGTATTGTGGGGAAATTTGTAAGCATACCGCCAGCCCAACGCTCAGTAACGTAAGGCATACCTACGGCTGCCACCTTCTCGGCAACAATATCTTTAGCTTGTTTTTTTGTTGCAACAAACAGAACTCTACGACCGCTCTTTACGATCTGCTTAATTGCTGCTGCTGCGTGATCGACCATCATCACAGTTTTGTGAAGGTCGATGATGTGGATGCCATTCATCTCCATAAAGATGTAGGGAGCCATTTTAGGGTTCCACTTACGCTTTAGGTGACCGAAATGTGCTCCAGCACTCAATAATGTATTAAAATCTGTACGTGACATCTTAATTTCAGTTTCTTTTTTGTAATTTTAATTCTCTTTTTAGCAACACCTTAAAGTAGCACCTTTTATATATAAGGCAAAAGGATAACAAATCCGATGCGAGATATTGGTGGTCTTGAGGTGTTTTCCGCAGTGCGGCAATAAGGTGAGTAATACATTGCGTGAAGATGGCTTGCCTCTTCTCTGAAAAGTAGTCTACCCAATTTAAACCTGCACTGTGCGTTGCCGAAATTTGATCTAACAGGCGATATTAACGCTTGCTAAACTGGAACTTACGACGTGCTCCGGGTTGTCCGGGCTTCTTACGCTCTACCTCACGTGGATCACGTGTTAGGAAACCAGCCTTCTTAAGGGCAGGACGCATCTCAGCGTCGATCTCGCACAATGCACGAGCGATACCCAAACGAGCGGCCTCAGCTTGTCCCTTGATACCACCACCAACTAAGTTGATCATAATATCGAAATTTTCAGTTGTGTTAGTCTCCAAAAGTGGTTGTTTAACCTGAAACTGAAGAATTTCCAATGGGAAGTAAGCTGCAAGTTCCTTGCGGTTGATTGTAATTTGACCCTTGCCCGGCTTCACGAATACGCGAGCCACAGCTGCCTTACGGCGACCTACGGTGTTTACAATTTCCATAATTCTTACTTAATCTCGTTTAATTTAATCAATTTAGGGTTTTGTGCCGTGTGAGGATGCTCCTCAGAGGCATAAACCTTTAAGTTTTTGAGCAACTTATCACCCAAACGGTTCTTAGGTAGCATACCTTTAACAGCCTTTTCGATGATGAAAGTTGGTTTTTTTGCCAAATAGTCGGCAGGAGATGCAAAACGCTGACCACCGGGATAACCTGTGTGGCGCGTGTAGACCTTGTCGGTCATCTTTTTGCCCGTGAGCTTCACTTTATCAGCATTGATTACGACAACATAGTCGCCACAATCAACGTGAGGAGTGTAGCTGGGCTTGTTCTTACCTCGAAGAATCTTTGCGATCTGCGAGCTAAGACGTCCCAATACCTCGTTTGTAGCATCGATAACGACCCAATCTTTGGTCACTGTCGAAGCGTTAGCCGAGATAGTCTTGTAGCTTAATGAATCCACTCTTTTTACGTTTAATTTAACTTATTGTAATCCAAACCCCGCACTTTACGGGTGCGCAAAGGTATGAAAAGTTTTTGGGATATAAAAATATTTTCCGCATTTATACAATTTTCTTTACTTTGAGGAGAAAAAATGCGCAAAAAAGTTGTTATTTTAAAACTTTTATTTTAGCTTTGTGGTGGCAGTTAATGTGGCTATGTCGCATTTAGTCACTAAAATATCATTAAATTATTAACTTTTAAACTTATTTAATTATGGAAGCAGCAGCAGCAGGCTTAGGCGTATTTTTTTGGTTAGTGTTCACATTAGCGTTTGCACTACTACCAATTATTTGTTGTTGGATCATCTTCAAGAAGGCGGGACAACCCGGTTGGGCAGCAATCATCCCAATCTACAACACAATCACAATTATTAACATCGCAAAGAAACCTCTTTGGTGGTTCTTTATGTTGTTAATTCCCTTTGTGAACATCGTATTTTCCATTCTTATCTTCCTTGCATTTGCAAAGGCGTTTGGTAAGGGTGTTGGCTTTATGCTTGGTATGTGGTTCTTGCCATTTATCTTCTATCCAATCCTTGCGTTTGGTGATGCACAGTACGATCCATCACGTCTTGAGGAGTAATTTTACACACAAATGGGGTGCAGTTTTTGTGCCCCATACACTTTTACAATTAATGGAGTTAAAGAGAGTAATATCCATTAAAGGAGATGTACTACTTATCAACGAAATGTACTTTGACCTAAGTCAAGTGCGTTTCGTTGATGTTGTTAGGGTGGGCTATCACTTTCTGCGCAACGTATTTATCGTCATCGCAGTGGGTTGCCTCGCCCTTGCCTTTTTGTCTATATTCCTCTTTATGCCCATCATCACGTTGACACAGGCGCTCTTTGCCTTTGCGGCATTCGTCATCTCAAGACTCTACAAATCGCAATACGCTCTAAGGGTCATCAGCGACTATGGCGCTGTGGAGGCGATTATCTCCTCCGATACTGTGATCTTGGAGCAATATCGCAAGCAGATTATGGAGGCAATAATCAAAAAATAGGGAGGAGTTATGCTACACTATCAAACAGTCGAGTGCCCCACGAGCGAGGAGTGGATTGTCTTTGTGCACGGCGCAGGGGGTAGCTCCAACGTGTGGTATCGACAAATTCGTCAATTTGGCAACTCCTACAACCTTCTACTTTTAGATCTTCGAGGGCACGGTATGTCGGCAATGCAAAACCGCCCGATGATGCAAGACGGCAAACCAAAAAACTACACTTTCCGCTCTTTGGCCGAAGATGTAATCGAAGTTTTAGACCACCTAAAACTTAAAAATTGCCACTTTATAGCACTCTCAATCGGCACAATCATCGTGCGTGAGATTGTCGAAATTGACAAAACCTACATCAAGTCGATGATTATGGCGGGTGCGATTCTGCGCTTGGGTCTGCGCACGAGAATACTCTCGGGGATGGTTGATGTAGTCAAGCGATACATCCCATATATGACCCTCTATAAGGCTTATGCCTATATCATTATGCCACGCCCGGCGCACCGCAAATCACGTATGCTCTTTATCAGCAACGCCATCAAGATTACCAACAATGAGTTCTTGAATTGGCTGTCGCTCAATAGGGGTCTAAACCGTGTGATGGATATATACTGCAGCCACGAACCCGAAATTCCGACCCTCTATTTGATGGGCGAGAATGACTATGTATTTATCACGCAAGTACGCACCCAACTGCAAGATAGCCGCTATTCGGTCCTGCACATCATTCCAAAGGCTGGCCACGTCTGTAATATCGACTGCCACGAGAGCTTTAATTCGATATGTCTATCCTATCTTCGCAATATGAATGATGTTGTTGCAGCACGACAATCAATGTATTAATTCGATGGCATAGTTAGTGTATAACTATCTCAAAACAAAATTTTGAGATATTATGAAAAACAGATCCACAACTGCCACCGCTGAGAGGGCGACAAGAACAAAACCAACCACCGCACCCACAGACTTCATCCCCAAAAAGGGTATAGACCCCGACACGGCATATCAGATTGTCAAGGACGAAACATACGCACAGACACAGCCTCGCCTGAATTTGGCGACCTTCGTCACAACCTATATGGATGAGCAGGCGACACGCCTGATGAACGAGGCGATAAACATAAATTATATCGACGAGACGGAGTATCCCCACGTGGCAGTGATGTGTGGCCGCTGCATCAATATCATTGCCAATATGTGGAACACGCCCCAAAAGGGGGAGTGGAAGAGCGGTGCGTTAGGCATCGGCTCGTCCGAAGCATGTATGTTGGCGGGCGTTGCTGCCTGGCTCAACTGGCGTAAGCGCCGAGCAGCTCAGGGTAAAGCCTACGACAAGCCCAACTTGGTGATGAGTGCCGGATTTCAAGTTGTGTGGGAGAAGTTTTGCCAGTTATGGCAGGTCGAACTTCGCACCGTACCTTTGAGTGCCAAGTGCCCAACCTTAGATGTCGAAAAGGCGATTGAGATGTGCGATGAGAATACGATATGTATCGTGCCCATTGCTGGCGTTACGTGGACGGGGCTAAACGATGATGTCGAGGCGCTGGATAATGTTTTGGAGATGTACAATAGGGCTACTGGATATGAGATTCCTATCCACGTTGATGCCGCATCGGGAGGTTTCATCCTGCCATTCCTAAAGCCAGAGTTAAAGTGGGATTTTCGCCTCAAATGGGTGAAGTCAATCTCAACATCGGGGCATAAATATGGATTAGTATATCCGGGTTTAGGCTGGGTCGTATGGCGTGGCGAGGAGTATCTACCCGAAGAGATGTCATTCTCGGTAAACTACTTGGGCGCCAACATTACGCAGGTGGGGTTAAACTTCTCACGTCCTGCGGCTCAGATTCTGGGTCAGTACTACAACTTTATCCGCTATGGATTTAATGGCTACAAGCAAATTCAACAAGCCTCGATGGATACGGCACGATATTGCCATCGTGAGATTGGCAAACATAAGTGCTTTAAGCTCTTCGCTAAGGATGTTGTCAATCCACTGTTTATCTGGTCGTTAGACCCAACGTATGAGAAGAGCGCTAAGTGGACACTCTACGATCTACAGGCGACCCTGCAACAGAGCGGTTGGATGATACCCGCCTACTCGATGCCTGAAAACATTGACAATATGATTGTTATGCGTATGGTTGTGCGCCAAGATTTAACACGAGATATGGCACAGATACTCCTTGAGGATATTGCGAACGCTGTTGCCGAGTTCGAAGAGTTGGAGTACCCCACACAGTCACGCATCAAGTTCGAGAGCGAGATAACGCAGACGGGCAAGGTCTATACACACTAAAATTTAGAGGGGCGAGCAACTTTTTTGTTGTTCGCCCCACTATAATAGGAGTGTGAATAATCCTAACTAGAGAGTCGGGGTGGCTTAGAGTTATTTTTTGATATTAGGCAACTCCAACCCATACCCCTTGCGCTTATCTTCGGCCTTAAGCCAAACGCCGAGCAACATCGCCGCAACACCACACCCAACAAAGAGTAACATTGCCGATGTATAGCTATATGGCGCACCCTCAGCACGATTTGCGTTAGTAGCCTCAAGCGCAAAACCAAATAGAAGTGGGAAAAGCGACAGACCGATATTCTGAATCCAGAATATTAGCGAATATGCCGAACCAAGATAGCGTGTTTCGACAATCTTTGGAACCGAAGGCCACAAAGCAGCAGGCACCAATGAGAATGAAACACCCAACAAGATAATAGCACCAAAAGCGACATAGGTGCTTGGATATGCTGGCAAGAGAAAGGCAAATGCAAGGTGACACACCGTCATCAGTGCCGCTCCCAAGATAAGCATCGTAGCTCCACGTCCACGATGGTCCAGAAAACGCCCCAAGAGCGGTGTAATCGCTGCAGCACCTATCGGGAACCAGCGGAATATATCTGAAGCGGTCTTAGCTGTTATGCCCAAGTTGCTCTCCAACATATTGGTGGCAAAGCGTTGAAATGGGAAGATTGCCGAGTAGTACAAGACACACAATAGAGCCACAATCCAAAATACTTTGCTGCTGAGAATCCTACCCAAGTCGCTAATTTTAAACTCATCGTCACTCTCTGTAGCGACGCCATCTTCGCCCATTTGTGAATCCAACCTCTTATCCATCAGCGCAAAGACGATAAATGCAATTAGTCCTGCAATAAGCAGAATACTACAAAATAGAACTGGGCGCAGAACGCTCGCTGGGGCCAATGAGGCCAAGTAGGGCGATAGCGAGAATATAGCAAAGACACCCACACGGGCGATTGCCATCTCAGCACCCATCGCCAAAGCCATCTCCTTACCTTTGAACCACTTAGCAATACTCTTCGAGACCGTTATACCAGCCATCTCGACACCACAACCAAATATCATAAAGCCTGCCGATGCGAGCTTTGCCGTAGCAGGCATCGATACCCACCAACTGTTGAGCCACGCCTCAGATGCCGACCCCACAAAGGCGTCGCTGAGTCCATAGTACTTAATCGCAGCACCCGCAACCATCAACGATGCCGATAGAGTACCCGTAAATCGAATACCCATCTTATCAAGGACTATACCTGCAACAATCAAAAATCCAAAGACATTGAGAAGGTATGCCGACGAGCCATACATACCAAAAATTTCGGGTGTCCAGTTGTGTTGCTGCTCAATTAAGCTCTGCAATGGCGACATCATATCGACAAACATATAGCCAAAGAACATCATAAATGAGACCAAAATTAGCGCTATCCAGCGTGCCGTCGTCGAGTCGTTAATTTTGCGTTGTAGTGTTTTTACCATAATACTATTTTATTGGGTTAATACTTAATTTTCAGATAATTACTACTCATCACCACGATAATCCTTCAGCGCTTCGTACGCATCCGTGATGCCCAACTCGCCCGCCTTCGACAGATCGAGGTACCCCTTGCGAGTATCCTTTAGAAATATCTGAACCACGCCACGATTGTAGTAAGCTTCGGCAAATTCACCATCGAGCTCAATAGCCTTTGTGTAGTCGGCAAGCGCTTCGGGCAACTTACCCGATTGTGCCAACAGATTGGCACGATTGTAATAGGCTTCGGCAAAGAGTGGGAATAGTTTTATCGCCTTATTTAGGTCGGCAATCGCATCATCATAGCTATATGTGCGCTTTGTTGCTGTGTGCAGACGGGCAGCAGGGTCCGAATCGATAGCAATTCGCTGATATGAGTTGTCGATGGATGAGATAAAATCGACCATCTCGGCATTTGTCGTCGAGCGGTTGAAGTATATAAACGGATTTGTAGGGCTATGCTCGATGGCTTGCGAGTATGTATTCACCGAGTTGGTGTACTGCTTAATGAGCGACTGGGTTAAGGCTCGCTTAAATAGGATTTGCCACTGATCATCCTCTGAGCGGATTTGCGCTTCATAGAGGCTATCCAGAGCAATCAAACGCTCAGCCGCAAGATCGCTTGGGCGTGTTGATAGCTTTAAATATTCACTATTGACGCTACGCTCAAAATCCTCGACACGCTGTAGCTTATTGCGCTCAACAACGACTGTTGTATCGGGTTGTAGCATCGTAAATTTAAATAGTGGCAATAGGCGCATACCCTGCTCACTATCATCAGCTACGCTCTGCGCAAAGCTACTACCAGCCCAGTTACTCTCAAACGAGAGCAGCTTATCGAAGCGTTGTGTAGTGTCGGCATATATCGAGTAGGTGCTGTCGCTCTTCAGGCGTGAGCTATACTCTTCGATCTTCTGCTGGGCAACCTTTTGGTCGCTCTTCGCTCCCTTCGTATCACGCAGAAGTTGGCGCAACTGTGAGCGGTAGATGTATGCATTTGCAAAGTCAGGGTAGAGATTGATTGCCGATGTGTAATCCTGCTCTGCCCGCTTAATTTCGCCCAAACGGGCAAGCACACTGGCACGATTGTAATAGACCAATACGTTGTTTGGTAGCGCCTGCACCACCCTATCATAATCCTCCAAAGCACGGTTATAATCACCCACTTGACTGCGCAACATCGCACGATTAAAGTAGCCCAACGATGATGTTGAGTCCAACGCCACCACTCTATCAAAATCCGATAGTGCCTGTTGTGGGCGGTTGGTCTCGGAGTATACCAAAGCACGGTTAAAGAAGGATGGAAGATACATCGTATCGCACTCTACGGCCATATCAAAATCCGCTTCGGCTTCGGCATAACGTCCCTGCTTTAGCAGCAGCGCTCCACGACGTATATAGCCATCGGGGTTCTCACGGTTAGTCTTTATGGCGGCATCAAAGTTCTCATAGGCAGCCACAGTATCCTTTAGATTAAGGTAGCCCACACCTCGATTTATGTAGGCCTCAGCGACCTTACCCTCGTACCTTATGAACATATCAAAATCCTCGATTGCCTCAGCAAACCGTCCATCTTGCAGGCGAGTAACGCCACGATAGAAGTATGCGCCGGGCAGGTCTGGGCGCAACGATATTGCCTCTTCGAAGTCACGCAGAGCATCATCATAATTACCCAAGCGTGAGCGTGTTATGGCTCGATAGGTGTATGCTTGTGTATAGACTGGGTTGCGCTCGATAGCGGCCGAGAAATCAGCTTCGGCACCTATCAAATCGTCAAGATTATATTTAGCAATTCCACGTAAGAAGTACCCCTCAAAGGCGTCATCATCGAAGCGCAAGAGTGTATTCAGAACACGTATCGCCTCTTGGTAATCCTTATTCATCATACTTCGCTGCCCAACCCAAAAGAAGTACTCACGATTGTATTGAGCACTCAGAGCTGTCACCGACACCACCAAAATCACTAAAAATATAGACAATCTACGCATTTGACACCATTTTTATTTTTCAACAACGCTAAAACGTAATTTTTCAGAAAATATTACTCCAACTCATACCCAAAACGGCGCAACTGACGCTCGCTGTTTCGCCAATCGTCATTTACCTTAACGTGCAACTCAAGAAAGACCTTCTTACCCAAAAATAGCTCCATATCCTCACGTGCTGCCGTCCCCACACGCTTTAGGCGCTCCCCCTTATGACCAATTACGATACCCTTTTGGGAGTTTCGAGCAACATATATCGTGGCTGAAATGCGGTCGATTTTTGGCTCCTCTTTGTAGGCATCAATCTCAATTTCACAGCTATATGGTATCTCTTTGTCGTAGAATTTTAATATCTTCTCACGAATAATCTCCGATGCAAAGAAGCGCAGAGTCTTATCCGTCAGCGTATCCTTCGAGTAGTATGCCTCGCCTTCGGGCAGCTGCTCTAAGATGAGCTTGAATAGCCCCTCAACATTGAATTTCTCCTTAGCCGATACTGGCACAACATAGGCCTTAGGCAACAGCCCCTGCCACTTCTCTACCAACACCTCCAACTTCTCGGGCGACGAAAGATCTATCTTATTTATAACCACTATGGTGGGTTGCTCGCTACGATTTATGCGCTCAATAATCTCAGCCGAGCGATTGGTATCCTCCACACAATCTGTAACATACAGTATCACATCGGCATCCGACACGGCACCCGATACGAACTTCATCATCGACTCTTGGAGCTTGTAATTGGGTTTTAGGATTCCGGGTGTATCGGAGTATACAATCTGAAAATCATCGCCACTCACTATACCCATAATGCGGTGACGAGTTGTCTGTGCCTTCTGAGTTATGATGGATAGTTTCTCACCCACAAGGGCGTTCATCAAGGTCGATTTCCCTACGTTAGGGTTGCCAATGATATTTACAAAGCCTGATTTATGCATCGCTTTAGTCTTGATTATAATTTTCGCAAAGATAGTAAAAAAAGGCGAAAGACCCTATATATATGGTATGTTATCCCATTTTTACTATCTTTGTGCAGTAAACAAATAAAAAATTATGAACAGAACTATACTTCTACTATTGATAACCATCTTGGGGCTTGGTTGCACTCAAAGAGATGGTGTGCAGAGCGATAAAATCTTCGTCACCATCCCCCCACTAAAGGGTATCGTTGAGGCGATTGTCGAGGATGATATACCCATTGAGGTTATCCTGCCCGCTGGGGCGAGCCCCGAGATGTATGAGTTGTCGGCAAAACAGATGGTTAGCTTGCAACGCTCTAAGTTGATATTTAGCACCTCCCTTATGGCATTCGAAGAGGCGATTTTGAGCAACATCGAAGACCCTGAGCGAGTTGTAAACCTCAGCGAGGGCATTGCTCTTTTGGAGGGTAGCTGCTCGCACGCTCACCACGCCCATTCGCACAGTTGCAACCACTCTCACCACACGCACGGTGTAGATCCACATATTTGGACCTCACCCAAGTGCCTGCTTAAGATGAGCGAGAATGCCTACCTATCTATTGCAGCACAATACCCCGACTCGGTCAAATACACCAAAAACTATGAGGCACTGCGTGAGCGCCTTGCCTCACTGGATAGTAACTGCGAGAGTCGAATCAAGGCAAGTGGCATCGACTTTTTTATCATCTACCACCCCGCCCTGACCTACTACGCTGACGATTATGGCATCGAGCAGATAGCAATCGAGGCTGAAGGCAAAGAGCCATCGGCAAAACGCCTTGCAGAGCTCATCGATAGGGCACGTGAGAGTGGCTTAAGGTCGATACTCTACCAGCGCCAATACCCTATATCGAGCGTCGAGGCGATAGCCAACGATATTGGTGCCGAGTGTGTAGAGATAGACCCCTTGCGTGAGGATGTCATAGAGAATATTACCGATATAACTCATCTACTAACCAAGCCACAATGAGCCTTATAGAGCTACATAACGTTGGGGTTAGCTATGATGGCTACCCTGCCCTTGTGGATGCCTCGCTCACAATCTCTGAGGGCGATTTTATTGGGGTCATAGGCCCCAATGGGGGCGGAAAGACAACGCTCATCAAGGCGATTTTGGGCTCGGTGCCATACAGTGGCAAAATCACATACAGCGAGCAGTTAGAGCACAATGGCGAGCTGAAAATTGGCTATATGCCTCAGATAAACGCCTTCGATAGGTCGTTCCCAATATCCATCGAGGAGGTGGTTCTGTCGGGTTTGCAGGCACGGCGAGCTTTTCAGCGCTATAACCGAGAGGATTTTGGGCGAGTGCGCTCACTATTACAACGAGCTGGCATCGAGCAGTACGCCTCACGCCCCATTGGCGAGGTATCGGGCGGGCAGCTACAACGTGCCCTCTTGTGCCGAGCCATCATCTCCAACCCCAAGCTCTTGATTTTGGATGAGCCAACCAACTTTGTCGATAATCGGTTCGAGAGCGAGATGTACGCACTTTTGCAGGAGCTAAACGAACGGATGGCGATTATAATTGTGTCGCACGATGTGGGGACGATAACCAGCGTTGTCAAACATATCGTATGTGTCAATCAGCACCTGCATCGCCACAACTCCAACATAATAACTTCGGAGCACCTACAAAACTACAACTGCCCCATCCAAATCATCTCGCACGGCACCTTCCCACACACCGTTTTGGAGCACCACGCAGGGGATGGGTGCTGCTCGAAGGATGGGCACGGCAAGTGATTGAGAGAGATAACTATTGATGTGCTAATTTTTTGGTGTCATTACTAATTTTTTACCGTCATCCTGAATTTGATTCAGGATCTCTAATTGTAGCTGACAATTAGATTGTTAGAGATTGCGGAACAAGTCCGCAATGACGAACGAAAAAAATATTTCACAAATCAAAATAGGCGCAAAGCGACCCACAAAGCCGCTCTACGCCCAAATCACACAGAGTTAGAGAGCCTATCTCAAAACCCCAATAATTGATGTATTGGTGATAATCAATGTAAACAGCACTATCGCCAAGATTAAATAGACAAGCGATATGATATAGATTTTCCCCGCTCTAATATCCTTAATGATTACCATTAGATTTACCACCAAAATAGCTACTAAGCTCACATAACCACCCCACATCAATATCTCCCTTAACTGCTCGCTCTCTACGGCAAATGTTGCAGATTTTGACAACACAAAACAGATAACAAAGATAGTGGAGAGCACCCTTATAGCACTTTTTGCTACGCTTTTTCTATTATCAGCCAATTCAATTTTCATACCTTATTTTTAATTATTAAACATTTATCACAAAATCATCGGCATCCTCCCACGCAGGGAATGACGCTCTGAAAGCGTTTTGGGCATCAATATCCAGCACTCCCGTTAGGGTGCAGACCCGTGAATCGGCATCCGAGAGGGTGTTGCCACGTGGGTCAATTAGTGCCGAGTCGCCCGAGTAGTGCGCCTCAGGGTCTATGCCCACACGATTTGCCCCTGCCATATAGCACTGATTCTCGATTGCACGAGCTCTGAGCAGCGTTCGCCACACCTCACGGCGACTTTGCGCCCACGAAGCGCTGCAAAGTATCACGTCATAATCCCCTCTGTTTCGTAACCATACCGGGAAGCGCAAATCATAACATACAACGAGCAGAAACCTCACGCCACGCCACTCAACCACCACACGCTTATCCCCCGCCGTGTAGTGGCGTGCCTCGCCACCTGGACGAAACAGATGGCGCTTATCGTAGTACTCCACCTCGCCACTGGGTTTGAAAAAGTACATACGATTGCGGTACTTCACCCCTTCAGCAATCACAACAGAGCCCACAATAGCCTTATTATACTGCTTTGCCCAACGCTTTAAAGTTGTGACAATCAGTCCATCAGAAGGCTCAGCCACACACTGGGGCGAGAGCTTAAAACCCGTCGCAAACATCTCAGGCAGAAGCACTAAATCACCATCGGCAGCCTCAACTATGGGTTGCAGCAATTCAAGATTTCGGGCGGTATTCTCCCACTCTATATCTGTCTGGCAAATTGCAATTTTCAATCTCATACAACGAAAATTTATACGTAAAATTAGACAATTTTTATCTTACCTGCAAAAGAATTAGCGCAAAATGTGATAATTATTTCATATCGCCCCCCTTAACACCATTTTTCTGCCAAAAAAGAGCTATATTTGCGGATAATTAAAGTGTAAAATATTATGAAGATAGGATTTTTAACTCTCTTTGTGGCTGCAATGACAGTGGCGTGCACAACCGAGCCAAAAGTTTACGACACAACCTCAATTAGGGAGGGGTTGAACTTTAGCGAGGGTAGCGTTGCGATGGGCGATGCTGTGCTCTTTAGTAACTTCGGGGGCGAGGAGCTCAATCCGCTATCCGACACGGGAGGTGGCTATATTATGAAGTATAGTGATGGCGAGATAACAGAGTTTATCAAGGCAAGCGACTTTTTAAGCCGCCCAAAGGGTATGGCAATTGGGCAGAACAGGCTCTACATTGCCGATGTTAATCGCATCCTTGTATACTCCCTGAACAAACTCACAACCCCCACCGAGATAATCTACACACCAAAAGAGGATGAGTATGTGAACGATATAGCCATATTTGGGGACAAGGCATACATCACGGTCACCAACAGCGGCACAATCTACACTGTTGATGTGGCTGGCGGTCCACTGAAGATGTATGGTCGTGTGGAGGGCGCTAACGGCATCGCATTTGATGATAATGGGGCTATGTATATAGCATCCTACCCTGCCGATGGGGTCACAAAGGAGGTAAACCAGATCTACAAAATCAAGGATATAAGGATACCTATCCCCAAAGCAATCACAACTGTTGCAGGGCAGTACGATGGTTTGAGCATCTACAATGGCAAGTTATACTTTTCGAACTGGGTAGATGGCGAGATAGGCTCAATCGATCTGAAGAGCGGAGAGCGTGAGCGCCTGCAATTCAAAGAGAAAACCCTCTCGGGGCCAGCCGATATATCTATCGTTAATGGGGTACTATATATTCCCGCTCTGTTAGAGAGTGAAGTTGTGAAGGTTGTATTATAATAGAAGAGTATATGTATAAAATTGGACGCATACAGACCCTAAAGGTCGCACGCATATCTGAATGGGGACTCTTTCTCGAAGATGATGAGCAAAATGAGGTACTATTGCCTAACCGCTACACCTCACTAACGGATAAGGAGGGCGACGAAAAGGAGGTCTTCATCTACCACGACTCGGAGGATCGTGTGGTTGCCACAACCGAGCGCCCGCTGCTGCTTGAGGGCGAAGTTGGAATGTTAAAAGTTGTCGATAAGACAGCGCACGGCGCCTTCTTGGATTGGGGGCTACACGGCAAGGATCTGTTCCTGCCCAACCGCAACCAACAGGGTGGCATTATGGAGGGTAAGAGCTATCCAGTCTACCTATACACCGACAACGTAACGGGTCGCTGTGTCGCCACTACCAAGCTCCGCAGCTTTATTGGCAATGACTTTATCACGGTCGAGCCTCGCCAAGAGGTAGATATTTTTGTGGCATATCGCAACGACGAGATTGGCTATCGTGTTGTGATTAACAACCGCCACTGGGGTGTGATATACACTAACCAAATCTTCCGCCCAATCGCAGTTGGCGACAGAACGAAGGGTTTTGTGGCACGCATCACCGAAGACAATCGCATAGATATAAGCCTGCAACAGAATGGGTTGGCACAAATCAAGGACTCATCCGAGAGGCTTTTGGAGCTTCTTGAACAAGGCGATGGATTTCTACCTCTGAACGATAATAGCGCCCCCGAAGAGGTGACCCGCATCACTGAGATGAGCAAAAAGGTCTTTAAACGCTCGTTGGGTATGCTCCTAAAAAAGGGTATAATCGAGGTTGTCGAGGGTGGCATAAAGTTAAAGTAGAAAGATGGCAAAACTCAATAGCGCCGAGCGAGTATCGAGGGAGGCATCCGATAATTTTGTCTTTCAACGCTCGCTATTGGCATACCATTTTGCAGCAGAGCGTATATCGGGCGATGTTCTCGAGATTGGGACTGGAAGCGGTTATGGGGTTGAGATAATCGCCCCCAAGACGAGCCATTTTACAACCTTAGACAAACACCGTCCTGCGGATGATGTTATTGATTTTGAAAATGTTACATTCATCCAGAGTAGCATCCCCCCAATCCCCCTAACCGACAATAGTTTCGACTTTGTTGTCTCGTTTCAAGTCATCGAACATATCGCTCGGGACAAAGATTTTGTGGCAGAGGTGCATCGACTTTTGCGCCCCAATGGAGAGTTTATAGTATCTACCCCCAACGCCCCAATGTCGCTCACACGCAACCCTTGGCACGTGCGAGAGTACCACCCTGAAGAGTTGCAAGAGTTGCTTTTGACCTGCTTTTCGAGCGTTGAGGCGCTTGGCGTTTCGGGCAATGAGCGCACGATGGAGTACTATAGTAAAAACCGTGAGGGGGTGCGCCGAATAAAACGTTTTGACCCCCTAAATCTTGAACACCGCCTACCTCGCTGGGCGCTACAACTACCATACGACATTCTAAACCGAATGAACCGCCGCCGCCTGCTACGTGAGAATAGCGGCTTGACGTCAACCATTACAATGGCAGACTACAAAGTGAGCAAAGAGTTAGACAACGCCTTTGACCTTATATATATAGCAAAAAGATAAATTGGGAGTGCTGGCGAGGAAGACAACACAAGGGAAGGCAAACAACACAAGACAACAACTCTAAAGCAGGATTACTAACACCAAAAGATGATTTAATATGTCACTTGAGGGGAGGAGTGATTCCGTCAGGATTCGAACCTGAGACCCACAGCTTAGAAGGCTGTTGCTCTATCCAGCTGAGCTACGGAACCATACAAAATTGACCTCTATATTGGGATTTTTGTTGCGCAAAGATAGAGAATATTTTTTTATTTTTGCAACTATTCACTGTAATATTTTGTTGTTGTTGTTTTTTTATCTACATTTGCAGGCTTAAAAATCCGTAAAGGATAAGCGTTTTTTTATTAACTAATTAAATTTTATAGCAAATGGCTGTTAAAATTCGTTTGGCACGTCACGGTAAGAAGAACTACGCTTTCTACCACATCGTTGCCGCAGATAGCAGAGCGCCACGTGATGGTAAATTCATCGAGAAGTTGGGTACATATAACCCCAACACGAATCCTGCTACGATTGACCTAAACTTCGAGCAAGCATTGGGTTGGTTACAAAAAGGCGCACAACCAACAGACACCTGCCGTGCAATTCTTTCGTACAAAGGTGTTCTTTATATGAAACACCTATTGGGTGGCGTTAAGAAGGGTGCTTTCACTGAGGCTGAGGCTGAGGCTCGTTTCAACAAGTGGGCTGAGGGTAAGGCTGCTGCAATTGATGCTAAGAAGAGTAAGTTGGCAACAGATGCATCAAGTGATAAGAAGGCTCGTCTTTCTGCTGAGGCTAAGGTCAATGAGGATCGTGCTAAGGCTATCGCTGAGAAGAAGGCTGCTGAAGCTGCTGAAGCTAAAGCTGCATCTGAGGAGGCTGTAGCAGAGGCTGCCGAAGAGGCTACTGAGGCAACTGAGGAGGCTACAGATGCAACTGAAGAGGTTGCTGAAGAGGTCGAGACTCCAGCCGCTGAGTAGGTAGAGCATCAAGAGAATTTTAAATGAGAATGCCAGCCTCGAGAGGAGTGCAAATAGTATTCTTATAGTTAAAGTATCTGCTCAAAATAGCAAAGAGGGTAATAGACTTAACAGTCTATTACCCTCTTCTATATTCATATATTTAAGTTGGTTGTTACTATATCTACGCCACTCTCAGACGAACACCACTCCTCTTATCACTCTCGATGATGATAGTGTCACCCTCATTGAGCTTGCCATCGACGATAAGGTGTGATAGCGGCACCTCGACACTATCGACCAACGTGCGCCTTAGAGCACGTGCCCCATAACGTGCCTGATAACCATTTGAGGCAAGACGACGCTTTGCACCATTTGTGACACGAATTGTGTAGCCCAACTTCTCGGTGCGCTGACGAAGATGACTAAGTTCCAAATCGACAATTCGCTCAACATCCTCAAGCGCTAACGAGCGAAATAGCACAATATCATCTACTCGATTCAAAAACTCGGGGGCAAACTTCGCCTCCAACGCCTTGCGATACTCCACACGTTCGGTTACCTCCTCCACTTCAACACTCGTCGTAGTCGCATAACCAACTCTTTGTGGGCGTGTTGCCACCTTGCGAGAGCCTACATTGGAGGTCATAATTATTATTGTGTTACGAAAATCGACCTTGCGGCCCGAACCATCCGTTAGGTGGCCCTCATCGAATATCTGCAACATCGCATTAAAGACATCGGGGTGCGCTTTCTCAATCTCGTCGAAAAGAATCACAGCGTATGGCTGTCGGCGCACCGCTTCGGTTAGCTGTCCACCCTCCGTGTAGCCCACATATCCGGGAGGAGCACCAATGAGGCGTGCAACGTTATGCTTCTCGCTATACTCGCTCATATCTATACGTATCATACCACGCTTTTGGTCAAACAACCACTTCGAGACCTCCTTCGCCAGTAGGGTCTTACCCACTCCCGTAGGTCCTACAAACATAAAGACTCCGATTGGGCGGTTGGCATCCCGCAACCCTACTCTTGAGTGACGAATGGTGCGTGCAATCCTACTCACAGCCTCATTTTGTCCAATAACACGCCCAGACAAGTGGCTCTCTAAAGCCTTTAGGCGCTTTAGCTCACCACCACCGACTCGCTCGATAGGCACGCCCGTGATATTGGTTATCACTCTCTCTATATCCTCTTTGGTTACACTGTGAGGGGTCTTTTGTGTGTTGCGTGACCCAGCTTTCAGATGCGCCTCTGCACCCGCCTCATCCATCACATCGATAGCCTTATCGGGAAACTCTCTATCGGTAATATAGCGCTCGGTTAGCGACACACACGCCGCAAGAGCCTCATCGGTGTAGTGTACATTGTGGTGCTCTTCATAGCTTGGGGCTATGTTGCGTAGGATTTGCAGGGTCTCGCTCGATGAAGTTGGCTCGACGACCACCTTTTGAAATCGGCGCTCCAATGCCGAGTCGCTCTCGATATTGTTGCGAAACTCATCTAAGGTGGTAGCTCCGATTGTCTGCAACTCACCACGAGCAAGGGATGGCTTTAGGATATTGGCTGTGTCCAACGCCCCTTGCGTTGCGCCAGCCCCCACGATGGTGTGTATCTCATCGATAAAGATGATTGTGTCACGCTCTTCACGTAGCTCCTCGATGAGTTGTTGAAGTCGCTCTTCGAACTCGCCTCGAAACTTTGTCCCTGCAACCAATGACGAAATATCCAACGAGAATATGCGTTTGCTTTGAATCGAGTGTGGGACATCGCCCCGTGCGATACGAAGCGCCAACCCCTCGACAATGGCGCTCTTACCAACGCCCGCCTCGCCAACCAAGATTGGATTGTTCTTCTTGCGGCGTGATAGAATATGTATCATACGCTCAATCTGCGCTTCACGCCCTATGACGGGGTCAATCTCGCCCGCACGAGCCATCTCTGTAAGGTCTACACCAAACTTATCCAGTAGTGACGTTTTTTTAGGCTTTGACTTCGCACGTTTTGGTTGCACTACGGGGCGTGATGCAGGGTTTAGCTGCTCGCTTTGAGTGGCGTGTTCACTGCTACTCTCTCGCTCTGCTGTAAGTGTGAAGTGGCTAATCTCACGCTCAACAGTTGAGCTGGTAACACCATACATCTCCAAAATCTTAGCAGCGATAGTATCTCTATCCGAGAGAATAGCCACAAGGGCGTGCGCTGTTGATATTGTCCCCGAAGTGTTATACTTTACGAACAACTCTTCAGCAAACGAGCGACAAAACCCCTCAGCCGAGCGCTCATAGTGCGGCTCTACTGCGCTCAATTCACGCTCGATGCGCAACTGAACTTGAAACAGCTCCCAATCTTTGAGCGACAACGATAGCAGTTGGTATGCCAAAGAGCCCTCTTCACGTAACATCTCCACGATAATGTAATCTTTGTGCGAATGGGTAATGTTTGCCTTTACTGTATTGAAGGCGACTCGTGAGATGATGCTCTCCAACGATTTTGAAATTTTAATCTGCATATATATCCTTTTATATGGTTATCTAAATTAAATGTGCCGAAGTTTCAACACGGATAGATAACGCAAAGGATTATTTTATTATTACACAATGTGTGTAATGAGGGATATATGCGCCTAATTGTAATATTTTCTCCTATTTAAAATAGGTATAAAAGCTTATCTTAGCGCTGCCATTCGCCGACCTGCATCGAGTGCATCTTATCGCCATCAATTATTAGGCGAATTGCCGTGCGCACCCTATGGAAGCCATACTTGCCGCACGCTCCAGCATTGACACACAACATATTGCGCTCTTCATCATAGCCCACACGCAAAATGTGCGAGTGCCCACAAATGAAGAGTTGCGGGCGGAGTGTCGTTATATATTTCAGCGCTCGAGCATCAGGGCGCTTGGGCGTGCCACCAATATGGGTCATATAGACCTTGACCCCTTCGCACATAAATGTCAGGTGCTCGGTGTATGCTCGCCTTGTGGTTGCATCATCAATATTACCATAAACGGCACGAAGAGGTTTAAATTGTGCAATCTCATCGGCTATCGCCAAAGAGCCTATATCGCCAGCGTGCCAAATCTCATCAACCTCACTGAGAAACTCACGCAACGGCTCATCGAACGTGCCGTGTGTGTCGGATATAATGCCTATGCGTCTCACTGGTACTTCTTGCCCCACAATCTCTCGATACGCTCGGCAATTTTGCTCTCGGTCGAGTTTTCGGTATTGGGACGATAAAAGGTTGTGCCAATCAAGGTATCGGGCAGGAACTCCTGCTCGGTAAAGCTATCTTCATAGTCGTGGGCATACTTATACCCCTTGCCATACCCCTCCTGCTTCATTAATCGGGTTGGGGCGTTGCGCAGATGAAGCGGAACGGGGCGGTTGGTGGTGTCGTTCGACACCATCGTCAGCGCTCTATTTATCGCCTCATAGGCTGAGTTCGACTTGGGGCTTGTCGCCAAGTATATGGTCGCTTCGGCCAACGGAATACGTGCTTCAGGCATACCAATCTTGTGTACCGTATCGAATGTGGCATTTGCCAATAGCAGTGCATTTGGATTTGCTAAGCCTATATCTTCTGAGGCCAAAATAACCAAGCGGCGAGCGATAAATCGAGGCTCCTCGCCACCTGCCAACATACGTGCCAAATAGTAGATTGCCGCATTGGGGTCACTACCCCTTACCGACTTTATAAATGCCGAGATTATATCGTAGTGTTGCTCGCCATTCTTATCATACAGAGCTATGTTCTGTTGCAGACACTCAGTAACATACTCATCCGTAATTGTAATTTTGCCATCGCTCGCCCCAACCAAAATATCGAGTATATTCAATAGCTTGCGAGCATCGCCCCCCGAGAATGTGAATAGCGCCTCACGCTCCACAACCTCAATATCTCGATTTTTTAGCTCTGCATCCTGCGTTAGGGCACGCTGCAGCAAGAGCTCCAACTCCTCATCCTGCATAGCCCGTAGGATATAGACCTGACAGCGGCTTAGCAGGGGCGAGATAACCTCGAATGATGGGTTCTCGGTCGTGGCACCAATCAGCGTGACGATACCCTGCTCGACAGCCCCCAGCAGCGAATCCTGCTGGCTCTTATTAAAGCGATGAATCTCATCGATGAACAGAAGTGGCGGTTTAGAGTCAAAAAAACGCTGTCGTTTTGCCGACTCGATAACCTCACGCACATCCTTAACACCCGAATTTATCGCCGATAGTGTAAATAGGGGGCGCTCCAACTCATTGGCAACAATATTGGCAAGGGTGGTCTTACCCACCCCAGCTGGCCCCCACAGTATGAACGATGGGATATTGCCCGTATCGAAGAATTTGCGGAACACACCACCCTCACCCACCAAGTGGCTCTGACCAATATATTGGTCGATACTTCGTGGGCGTAATCTCTCGGCGAGTGGTGCTGCCATAGCTATATATTGTTACTCTTTAGCCGAAGGGGCAACTAAGCCCAAACATAGCTCATCCAACTGCGCTTGGTCGATAGCACCCGGTGCATCCAACATCACATCACGCCCTGCATTGTTCTTCGGGAATGCGATGTAGTCACGAATAGACTCCGAACCACCAAACAACGAACATAGACGGTCAAAACCGAACGCCAAGCCACCGTGTGGCGGTGCTCCATACTTAAAGGCATCCATCAGAAAGCCAAAGCGCACCTGTGCCTCTTCAGCCGTAAAGCCCAATAGCTCGAACATACGCCCCTGAAGTGCCGAGTCGTGGATACGTATTGAGCCACCGCCCAACTCAACACCATTACAGACAAAGTCATAGGCGTTGGCACGCACACGACCCGGATCTGAGTCTAAGAATTGGATATCCTCCTCTTTTGGAGCTGTGAATGGGTGGTGTACAGCGTAGAAACGTGCCGTCTCTTCATCCCACTCGAAGAGCGGGAAATCGACAACCCACAGCGGCACAAATTTTTCGGGGTCACGCAAACCCAACTGCTCGCCAATTTCGAGGCGAAGAGCGCACAACTGCGTTAATGTTTTATACTTCTTACCGCAAAGAATAAAGACCATATCCCCCACCTTTGCGCCACACCTATTAGCCATAGCCTGAACTTCGGTGGGCGAGTAGAACTTATCAATCGAAGATTTAACCCCCGACTCATCAACACGAATCCAGATAAGACCCTTTGCGCCAATCTGCTGACGCTTAACAAATTCGGTTAGGGCATCTATCTGCTTGCGGGTGTATGATGCGCACCCCGTAGCTGCAAAACCTGTGATATACTCGGCATCATCGAATACCGAGAACCCATTGCCTTTAGCCAAGTCGGTAATATCCGAAAACTCCATACCAAAGCGCAAATCGGGCTTGTCGGAGCCATACTTATCCATAGCATCGTGCCACGCCATACGCTGCAGAGGCTCTTGAAGCTCAATACCCTTGACGTGCTTGAACATATGTTTTGCCCAGCGCTCGAAAATTGAGAGCACATCCTCCTGCTCGACAAACGACATCTCACAGTCGATCTGTGTAAACTCAGGCTGACGGTCGGCACGCAAATCCTCGTCACGGAAACAGCGCACAATCTGGAAATATTTATCGTATCCCGCCACCATCAAGAGCTGCTTTAGCGTCTGTGGCGACTGTGGAAGTGCATAGAATTGGTTTGGGCTCATACGGCTTGGCACCACAAAGTCACGTGCTCCTTCGGGCGTTGAGTTCACCAAATATGGGGTCTCAATCTCAAGGAAACCTTCAGAATCCAAGAAGCGGCGTATCTCCTGCGCCATCTTATGACGAAGAATCATATTGCGCTGTAGGGGTGGACGACGAAGGTCTAAGTAGCGATACTTCATCCTTAAATCATCGCCTCCATCACTCTCCTCTTCGATTGTGAATGGCGGAACGACAGCATCGTGCAGGATGTTAATCTCTATAGCTGCCAACTCAATATCGCCCGTAGCCATTTTTGGATTTTTAGATGAGCGCTCAATAACCTTGCCCTTAATCTGGATGACCCACTCACGACCCAGTTGCGCAGCTGCCGTGCGCACCGCCTCATCAGAGCCCTCCTCGACCACCACCTGCGTGATGCCGTAACGGTCACGAAGGTCGATGAAGGTCATCGCTCCAAGTTTACGTACTCGCTGCACCCAGCCAGCAAGTGTTACCTCTTGATTTACATTCTCGGCTCTTAAACAACCGCAAGTGTGACTTCTATACATTATATTATAGTTTTATATTAAATTCATACACCTCTTTAGAGCACAAAGTTACAAAAAACTCCCGACTAACCAACTTTTTTGAATCTGTTTTGCGACTCTACAAGGGGTAATTTGAGAAAAAATCGATTTTTTACTAAAAAAGTAGTAGAAAAGTTTGCATACTAAAATATTAGTAGTAACTTTGCATTAGATAATTATAATTTTCTAAGGGGCAACTACTACTTATTCGTTATATTTAAGGTAGTGTCATTGCGGGCTTGACCTGCGGACGAACCAACACCGTCATTGCGGGCTTGACCTGCAGACGAACCAACACCGTCATTGCGGGCTTGACCTGCAGACGAACCAACACCGTCAT
>CAYJJV010000003.1:76673-78870 GCA_964370585.1 uncultured Alistipes sp.
GACGAACCAACACCGTCATTGCGGGCTTGACCTGCGGACGAACCAACACCGTCATTGCGGGCTTGACCCGCAATCTCTTGGGGTAAAAAAGAGATTCTGAATCAAGTTCAGAATGACGAATTAAAGTATTAAGGCAACTAAAAAATTGCAAATGATGAGCACTAAAAAATTGGAACTAACACGGGGCGAGGAGCAGATAATGAACGCCCTATGGAGCATTGGCGAGGGTGTTATTGGCGATATTATTGCGCTTTTGGATGAACCAAAGCCCAAGTACACCACAGCCGCCACCTTCATCAAAATTTTGGAGGATAAGGGCTTCGTGGCTCGCAAGGCGGGGACAGGTCGCAGCCACATCTACTATCCATTGGTTAAAAAGGAGGAGTACACTCGCAGTGTCTTTTCATCGATGCTATCTGCTCATTTTGATGGAAAAATCACACAGTTGGTGTCGTTCTTTTCGGAAAATGAGAAGCTATCGGCAACCGAGCTCGAGGAGATAATGAAGATTGTGCAATCGACAAAAAAGTAGCGTAAGATGAGGGCATTGATGGTATATTTGGTTGAGGTTTTAGTCTGCAGTGGCGTTATGTTGGCGGCATATCGCATCCTAATGGAGCGTCGTGCATCATTTAGACTATCTCGTCTATACCTTATCATAACGCCCATTTTGGCGCTCATAATTCCCTTGTTGAAGATTCCCGTATGGGCACCCGATAAGGTTGTTGAGAGCGTAGAGATAGGCACATTCGATATTGGAATGGTCGGCACCGAGATGGTCTTAACAGAGGTTGCAGATACCCCTACGATAACCCCTGAAGCTATCGCAATCGCCATCTATGCGCTGGGCACAACTCTGATGCTGTGGGGTGTTGTGAACCAAATGCTGAAGATAAGCAGCATTAAGCGTGGTGCTCAGGTGGAGCATCGAAAGGATTATGACCTCTTTATGGTTCTGCCACGCATAACGCCATTTTCGTTCCTACGCTCTATATTTATATGGTCACAAACTGAAAAAGAGGAGCTTGCGGCGATAATCTGCCACGAAAGAAGCCATATCCGCCACCGCCATACATTCGAGCGCTTGGCGATGGAGCTAATAAAGGTGGTCGTGTGGTGGAACCCATTTGTGTGGCTGCAGTCACGATATTTGACTGAAATTCAGGAGTATGAGGCCGACAAAGATGTAATTGCGAGTGGTTGCGATACCACACAATATATGAATACTATTTTAAAGCAGATTTTAGGTTGTAATCCGGAGATAACCAACGGTTTGCGTAACTCTTTAACTAAAAAACGATTTAAAATGATGACAACAAAAAGAGGAGCTAAATATAGCTCGATACGCCTTTTGGCGACGATGCCCGCTGTTGTAGCGTTGATGTGCATATTCTCATTCACGACACGTGCAGCTGAGGCGGAGGATGTGACCACTACCACTCAGATAGCATTAAGTGGCGATGATGAGCCAGTGATGGTAACCGAGACGATGCCTACATTCGAAGGTGGCGACCTAAATGATTTCCGCCTTTGGGTTATGAAGCAGTTGGTCTACCCATCTGAGGCGGTAAAAAATAAAATAGAGGGTCGTGAGACAGTAGCTTTTTTAATAGAGAAGGATGGTTCAATATCTAACATCCGCAGCGTACAGTCGGCAGATAATCAACTATTTAAAGAGGTTGAGCGCATATTAAAACTATCACCCAAGTGGTCGCCCGGTATAAATAAGAGTGGCAAAAAGGTGCGTGTCGCCTTAGTGTTGCCTATCGACTTTAGGTTGATGAGAGAGAAAAAGGGCAATGAAGTAGATGAGATTGTTGTCGCAACAGCATCTACATCCGTTGAGAAGCCAACAGCGCTACTCTTAGAGGATAAAAACGATCCAGACACTCCATTTGTAGTTGCTGAGACAATGCCCAAGTTCGAGGGTGGCGATTTGATGGCGTTCCGCCAATGGGTTGCAGCGCAAATCAAGTACCCAGAAGAGGCTAAAAAGGCTGGGATTCAGGGGCGTGAGGTGGTGCAGTTTATAATTGAGCGTGACGGCTCGATAAGCAATATTGAAAGCATACAATCTGTAGACCCACAATTCAAAAGGGAGGTTGAGCGTATTTTAAAGTTATCACCTAAGTGGACACCCGGTGAGCAGAAGGGCAAAATAGTGCGTGTTAAGTATATGCTACCTATCGACTTTGTG
>CAYJJV010000003.1:78970-101676 GCA_964370585.1 uncultured Alistipes sp.
TCTCGACAAGAGATACCTCTAAGGGCTCATCGGAGAACAGCAAAGTGCCCGCTATATATGTAGATGGCAAAAAAGTTGAGGATGGCTCCTCGCTCGATGATATAAAGGCAGGCAAGAGCAAAAGTGTTGAGGTCAAGAGCAATGGCGATATATATGTCACAACAAAGGGTAAAGTTGCAACTGTTAGAGTTGAGGGGGCAAAGGGCAAGCCACTCTATATCGTTGATGGTGTTGAGCTTAGCGAGGAGAATTTTAGAAAGATTGCACCTGAGTATATTGAGTCGGTAACTGTTCTCAAAGATGCCTCTGCTACTTCACAATATGGCGACAAGGCGAAAGATGGTGTGATTGTGGTTAAGATGAAGGGCGAGCAGCCTAAAGATATGGTCATCGTCCCACTCAAAGATAAGGATAGCGATATGAGCGTTGTTGTGGGCAAAGAGGTCACACAAAACAGCGATGGCTCAAAGAGTGAGGATATGTCGGTGCTCATTTTGCGAGAAGAGGGCAATGGCAAACCAGCTCAAATAGTCATCAAGGGCGATGCCTCGTCAATCAAAGAGGGTGTAAAACCAACTATATATGTTGATGGTAAAGAGGTTGAAGATGACTTTAAGCTCAAAGATATGGCTGCCGATACAATCGAGAGCATTGAGGTTGTAGAGAGTGGAGCGAGGTTGAATATTACGACAAAGAGGAAAAATTAGTAAAATAACAATCTTTTAGTGGAGTTGAGCTAAAGAGAGCAGTGATGTTGTCGTAGCTCAACTTTTTTGTATCTTTATGCCAAATAATTGCTGGTGCTTTAAAACTACCATCACGTCATTGCGGGCTTGATCCGCAGACGAACCCCACACCGTCATTGCGGGCTTGATCCGCAATCTCTTGTGGTAAAAAACGAGATTCTGAATCAAGTTCAGAATGACGAAACGGGCGAGATTGCGACTTGCAACAAGCAATGATACACAGTGTTATGCAATCAGCAAAAAATAGAGATAAAGTATAAAACTATGAAACTAAATATTGCAGAAGATTGGAAAAAATTGCTCGCTGACGAGTTTGAAAAGCCATATTTTAGTGAGCTAATGGAGTTTGTCGAGAGCGAGTACGCAACACAGAGAATATACCCCGAAAAGGCGAATATCTTTCGGGCATTCGATAAGTGCCCACTTAACAAGCTAAAGGTTGTAATCATCGGACAAGACCCATATCACGGTGAGGGTCAGGCGAATGGATTATCCTTTTCGGTCAATGATGGTGTGCCTTTCCCACCATCGCTACGCAATATTTTCAAAGAGATTGCAGACGACATTGGCACACCAACACCCCAATCGGGCAATCTGGATAGGTGGGCAGAGCAGGGGGTACTGCTCTTGAACTCGGTTCTGACCGTTCGAGCCGATGATGCTGGCTCGCACGCTGGGCGAGGTTGGGAGAGCTTTACCGACGCCGTTGTCGAGGCTGTAAATCGTGAGTGTGAGGGTGTTGTATATATACTGTGGGGCAATTTTGCACAAAAAAAGGGTCGGAAAACCGACCCTAATAGAAATTGTATCTTGAACTCTGCCCACCCCTCGCCACTAAGCGTTTATCGTGGTTTTTGGGGGTGCAAGCACTTCTCAAAAGCTAATGCTTACCTTGAAAAAATCGGCAAAAAGCCAATTATTTGGTAGGCTATCCAAGATAGGATTTTAGTAGTTTCGAGCGTGACGAGTGGCGCAGACGACGTATCGCCTTCTCCTTGATTTGGCGCACACGCTCACGTGTTAGGTCAAACTTCTCGCCTATCTCCTCGAGTGTCATCTCGGATGTTCCGATGCCGAAGAAGTACTTGATAATATCACGTTCACGATCGGTCAAGGTCTCCAGAGCACGGTCTACTTCTGTCGATAGTGACTCGTTGATAAGCCCACGATCAGCGTTTGGCGAGTCGGAGTTAATCAAAACGTCCAACAGCGAGTTATCCTCTCCATCGGCAAATGGAGCATCCACCGATACGTGACGACCAGCAACACGTAGCGTGTCGGTCACCTTCTCCTTCGGGAGTTCGAGCTCCTGCGCCAGCTCTTCGGGCGAGGGTGTGCGCTCGTGCTCCTGCTCGAAGCGTGCGAATGCCTTGTTTATCTTATTCAACGACCCCACTTGGTTGAGTGGTAGTCGCACGATGCGTGACTGCTCTGCCAAAGCCTGCAGGATGGATTGGCGTATCCACCACACGGCGTATGAGATAAATTTGAAACCACGTGTTTCGTCAAACTTCTCAGCCGCCTTGATTAGTCCTAAGTTACCCTCGTTGATAAGGTCGGGCAACGACAGACCCTGATTTTGGTACTGTTTTGCCACAGATACCACGAAGCGAAGGTTTGCTTTTGTTAATTTCTCGAGTGCCTCTTGGTCACCTTTTTTGATTCGTTGGGCGAGTTCCACCTCCTCCTCAACTGTGATAAGGTCCTCTTTACCTATCTCTTGTAGGTATTTATCCAATGAGGCACTCTCACGGTTGGTGATGGATTTAGTAATTTTTAATTGACGCATCTAATCTTATTCTTTGTTTTTTGGAGCGTAGCCACTTAGCTCTACGCTCCACTATTTTAAATCATTTTTATTTAGCAAACAGCCCTCTCGTCCACTCAACTCAGCCACTTACTTGCACTTACACTCAACTCAGCCCATTCACTCAGTCCACTTACTCGACGAGCACGTAGCTTGCCGCCCGGCCGTTGGGGTAGATGCCGTCGATTGATGATATTTTGTCGCTCAAGCGCTGCATATCTGCCGTGCTCAAAATCGTTTTATCATTGATGTGTGTAATAACAAAACCCTGCTTAACACGTGCACGAGCAAGAATTCCACCCTGCTTTATCTGAGCAACCTGAACACCACCTTCAATCTCCAACTCAGAACATAACTTTGTCGAAGCATCCACAAATTTACCACCTAAAGCCTCGACTACATCGACATCTTCACGAGATAGTAACTCTGTTTTCCCTGCCTTATTACGCAGAGTGACGTCAAAATGTTTCACAGATGAGCCTCTTTTTGCTAAAATTTTTATTTTATCCATTGGACGGTGACGAGCAATCTGCTCTTGAAGGGTCGCAGCATCGTTTATCTCGACACCATTTATGTGGGTGATAATATCGCCCTTGCGTAGTCCTGCCTCTGATGCAGCACCATCTTCGATGACCGATGCGATGTAGACTCCACCAATCTCAGTGATGCCCAACTCCTCGCCACGAGCATCAATAAACTCTTGATTCACTGGCGCAAAGCTAACTCCGAGAATGGCACGCTGAACCACTCCAAACTCTTTTAAATCCATCACCACCTTTTTGACGATAGCCTCTGGAATTGCAAATGAGTAGCCGATAAAACTACCCGTTTGCGACTTGATTAGGGTGTTGATACCCACCAGCTCGCCGTGCGTATTTACCAATGCACCACCCGAGTTACCGGGATTTACCGCCGCATCGGTCTGAATAAAAGATTCGATACTAAAGTCTGAAGGTATAGCCCCCAGCGCACGAGCCTTAGCCGATACGATACCTGCCGTGATGGTCGATTGCAGGTCAAATGGCGAGCCTATCGCCAAGACCCACTCACCCAATCGCAGGGCATCTGAAGAGCCGAATGGGAGGGTTGGCAAACCTTCGGCATCCACCTTTAGAAGCGCCAAGTCGGTGGCAGAGTCCTTACCGACAATCTCGGCCGAGAAGGTACGCCCATCATTGAGCTTTATGCGCAGCTCGGTCGCCTCATCTATGACGTGGTTATTGGTTATGATGTAGCCATCCTCGGAGATGATAACCCCCGAACCACCTGCACGCTGCTCACGGAATTGTGGTTGCGAGTTGCCACCACGCTGCTGAGGAATGCCGAAGAACTCTAAGAATGGGTCGTAACCCTGCGAGCGCTGTGGCATCTCGATGCGCTGTGTCGCTTCGATATTTACAACCGCCTTGACGGCATTCTCAGCGGCGTATGTCAAATCGGGATAGCCCTCAGCCTCATAGGCTGTGAATTGTGCTCCGAGAGCTGGCGTTCGCTCAACCTCACGGTCGATAAATTGAACACTCTCACCACTGTTTTGTGTTAGTTTCCAAGCAGTTGCTCCACCAATGGTGGCTGAAATAGCTACTGCTGAGAGAAATAAAAATACCTTTTTCATAATATAATATTAAGTTAAATTCAAAAAAATTGCCTCGTTTCTCATAAAAACGAAGCAACTTTCAATTTATTATACTTGAAGTGGTAGTTTCTCTGTGCGGAGAGTGCAAAAAGCCTTTTAACCTACATTTGACCCTCTTTATAGGCTTTAACTCCATCTTGCAGGAACGCAACAAATGCCGCAACATCGAGGTCATAACCACGTGGTGTGACCAACTCCTCGCCCTTGTCATTGAGGATTATGTAGTATGGTTGCGCATTAGCTCCAAAGCGTGTACGAGCATAGTAGGAGTTGATCTTACCCAAGCTCTTCAAGACCTTACCGTTGGGCATTGTAACCCACTGCTTGTCTGGCACAACCTTCTTATCATCGGAGTATAGAGCGACCACTACATAGTCACGGCTCAATATCTCCAACACTTCGGGCGCAGACCAAACTCTGGCCTCCATCTCACGGCAATTAACACATCCGTGACCCGTAAAATCGACAAACAGAGGTTTGCCAACTGACGCTGCATACGCCTCAGCCTCAGCTATATCGAAGAAGCCTTTTAGGTTGTGCGGGAGGTGCAAAAAGTCGCTATATAGGGGCGCTTTACCATCTATAGTTTTCAGCCCTGAGCTCTCATTAGTGGATAAGCCAGTGCCCTGCTGCCCAATGATAAAATCTTGGGTGTGCATAGGTGGCAGATATCCCGATAGCGCCTTTAGAGGTGCGCCAAACATACCGGGAATGAGGTATACCACAAACGAGAGGGTCACAATCGCCGCTGCCAAACGCCCAACGCTGAGAGTGGGGCGCTCATCGTCGTGTGCAAATCGCAACTTACCCAACAGATATAGCCCCAACAGAGAGAATGTGACGATCCACACTGCGAGATATACCTCTCTATCTAATAGACCCCAATGGTAGGTTTGATCAGCAACTGAGAGGAACTTTAGTCCCAACGCCACCTCTAAAAATCCCAAAACAACCTTTACGGAGTTCATCCAACCGCCACTTCGTGGCATCTTTTTGAGTAGCGATGGGAATAGTGCAAATATCGTGAATGGCAACGCAAATGCTGTTGAGAATGCCACCATCGTAACGATTGGGCTCCAGAACTCGCCTGAAGTGGACTTTATCAAGACCGAACCCACGATTGGACCCGTGCAAGAGAAGCTGACTAAAACCAGAGTCATCGCCATAAAGAAGATACCTACAAGCCCCTTTGAGTCGGCACGGCTGTCGCTCTTATTGACCATCCACGAGGGCATCGTAATCTCGAAGGCTCCGAAAAACGAGGCGGCAAATACCATAAATACGATGAAGAATATAACGTTAGGTAGCCAGTGTGTTGCCAACCAATTAAATATGTCGGCAGTGACGCTATCGCCACCCAACACCCTTGTAATCAATATTATACCAGCAATAGGTAGAGTGTACAGCGCAACGATAAAGATACCATAAAGTGCTGCACGCACTCTACCACGAGCCACGCCCCCCTCGCCCTTCATAAAGAACGATACGGTCATCGGCACCATCGGGAATACACAAGGGGTCAAGAGAGCCGCAAAGCCCCACAACATCGCCTCGATAATTAATGCCCACAGCGAACCACCCTTTGTGGGTGCGGCGGGAGCGCTCTTAGTTGCAGTGATTGTCTCTTGCTCAACGCTCTTAGTGGTTGCCCCTTCACTCGCCCCCTCGCCAAATGAGATTGTAATATCCTCTTCGGTAGGTGGCGTACAACTCGTATCGTCGCAGACCATCCACTCGACAGTCGCCAAAATGGTTGCATTGGGGGTCATCACTCGGAATTTTTGAGCAAATTGCGCCTCAAGGGTGTATTTACCAATATCCATCGCAAATATCTCATCGTAGGCAACCTTAGCTTTAGTCAGCGGCTCGACAGCGCCAACAGCCTCAACACCATCCGATAGCGAGAATGTGAATGACGTTGGATTTGGCCCTCCAACATAGGGCCCCATATCATACATATAGTACCCCTCGTCGATTTCAGCCTTGAATATCACCTCAAAGAGATTATCGCCAACCTTTTTTGTCATCTGTGACCACACGACATCTTGCGCCGCAACTTGAAGCGTTGTGACAAGCAAAAGTGCAACTAATAGTGCGTTTTTCAACCTTTTCATACTCCTAATTAAGTGTATTATTAGTGCAAATATAACACTTTAAAAGTTAAGGAGTGTAATTTATCACAGAAAATTAACTATCTTCGCACTATGATACGCCTCTCACTCATAATTCCTACACACAATCGTTCGGCCTCGCTCCTACGAACACTGCACTCAGTGGCGCAACAGTCCCACCCCGCGTCAGAGTGGGAGTGCATCGTTGTTGATAACAACTGTGTGGACGATACGGCTGGGCGTTTTGCCGAGTTTGTGGCACTGCACCCGAGCCTTAATCTGCGCATTGTCAGCGAGCGAGAGGCAGGAGCATCGGCAGCTCGCAATCGTGGCGTAAGAGAGGCGCAAGGTGCTGTTTTGGCATTTGTGGATGATGACGAGCGCATAAATGAGGAGTTCATCGCATCATACATAGCTCTGTTTGATGCAGACCCTAAGGCGCTGGTGGCAGGGGGGCGCATCGTGGCGGAGTATCCAACTATTAGACCTCGATGGATGTCACGATATGTTGAGATGCCCATCGCCAACCCAAAGGATTTTGGGGCACAATCAAAGTTCTTCCCAAAAGGTCAAATTCCGGGCGCTGGCAATATCGCATTTCGAGCCGAGCTAAAGGGGATAATACCCCTCTTTGACCCTACATTGGGGCGCATTGATGGGCGTCTGATTGGTGGCGAGGAGAATGATCTGTGCGAACGTGTTTTGGCTTTGGGTGAGAGAATACGCTATGCCCACAGAGCCGTAATTTGGCACATTATCGAGGATGACAAGCTAAACGATGGCTATTTTAAGCGCCTATGCTACAACGTCGGTGTGAGTCAAAAGCTCTTGGCACGCAAAAAGGGTAGCTACTGTAAAGCTATGGCGAAAGAGGCGCTGAAGTGGGTGGCAACCCTCGCTCTATGCGTTGTGCACCGCCCCGTACAGTCGAAATGGCTATTGAAGATGCGTTGGAGCATCACACGTGGCTTGTTGTCATAAATTTTTGTATCTTTGCACGAAAGTAAATCAATTAACACATATAAATATGGAATTTGAAGGAACACTCTTTAAGATGTTGCCCCCAACACAGGGAACATCGGCACGTGGTGAGTGGCAACGACAAGATGCTGTCTTTGAGATAGCCGATGGGGCGTTTGCTCGCAAGGTGTGCGTAACATTTTTTAACCGTCCCGACGATGTGGCAAAGCTCAAAGAGGGTGGAGTATATACGGTATCGGTAAATATCGAATCACGTGAGTATAACGAGCGTTGGTACACCGACGTGCGTGCGTGGCGTCTACAACCCAAACAGCAGGATGCAGCAGTAGCACCACCGATGGATGAGATGCCGCCGTTCACCGAAGAGCCAGCACATAGCTCATCAGCAGAGGTAGACGATCTGCCATTTTAGTCGAGCGTGACTAACAACTCATTTTCGGCACACTCCTACAATAGGGATAAGCAAATAGGGCGACCAAGTATTGGCCGCCCTATTTATGTTGGTAATGTCGCAAGAGTGTAAATAGTTGCACTCTACTATTTATTCAGCTACCTCCTGCTCCTCTTCTGCCTTACGACTCTTAATCTTGAAGTACTCACGCAGGGTTTGATGTAGATCGTCGGGGGCGATATTTTTGCGCAACTCGCCACCTTGAGCGATGGCGATTTTGCCACTCTCCTCCGACACCACGACTATCACGGCATCAGATATTTCGCTCATTCCAATCGCCGCTCTATGGCGTGTGCCAAACGATTTAGGAACCTCACTCTGCGTTACGGGCAGGATGCAGCGTGCCGCCACAATACGATCGCCCTCAATAACAACAGCTCCATCGTGCAGGGGTGAGTTTTTGAAGAATATATTGCGCAGAAGTGGTGTTGAGACCTTAGCGTCAATGGCAATTCCACCTTCGGCAATTAACCGAAGGTCGCTCTGCTGACCTATTACAATCAGCGCCCCGACCCTCTCTTGTGCCATCTCACAGCACGCCACAACAATGGGCGACACGTTGGTGCGCATCGTATCAGAGGCCGTTGAGAATATGCGTGTTATGAAGTTAAAGTGCTTTTGTCGCATACCTATCATCTGCAGGAATCGTCTTAGCTCGGGCTGAAAGACGATAATCAAGGCGATAGCTCCAACACTTATCAACTGCCCCAAAATTGAGGATAGAAGCTCCATATTGAGAGCCTTAACCACCACCCACAACATATATATGATGATGATGCCCGATAGGATATATGGCGCATTTGTCCCCTTTGTCATACGGTAAATCCAGTACATTATGACAGCGACAAGCACTATATCTATTAAATCAACAAATGTGAATGGAACAAATCCCATAGCGTTAAGTAGATAAAATATGTGTTTAAGATTGCAAATATACAAAAAAGCGGGAATTTGCAACTATTTTTTGTGTAAAATCAAAAAGCGCCCCCAAAACACAAAAAAGGGATGGCTCAAAATAACCATCCCTAAAAATATATTAAGAGTGTGAATAACAGTTCAGTTTTTACTTATCGTGCGGTGGTTGAAACCGCAGCATACTTATGTGTATGTGAGGATTTCAGCCGCAAGGGATAAGTGAAAAATGGGCTATTAGGCACGCTCGCCCAACTACTTGCGGTATACTTTTGTGTATCCGTAAATCGCCTCCTCACCAAGCTCCTCCTCGAT
The DNA here is from genome assembly GCA_964370585.1 of uncultured Alistipes sp. GTDB lineage: Bacteria > Bacteroidota > Bacteroidia > Bacteroidales > Rikenellaceae > Alistipes. The sequence goes on from CAYJJV010000003.1 coordinate 87,930, forward strand.
ACGAAGAAGTTGGTTGTACTTAGCCATACGGTCAGAACGTGACATCGAACCAGTCTTGATTTGACCTGAGTTTGTAGCTACTGCAATATCTGCGATAGTTGAATCCTCAGTCTCACCCGAGCGGTGTGATGTTACGCTTGTGTAACCTGCACGGTGTGCCATCTCGATAGCATCCAAAGTCTCAGTCAAGGTACCGATTTGGTTCACCTTGATAAGGATTGAGTTGCTGCAACCCATCTCGATACCCTTCTTCAAGAAATCAACGTTGGTTACAAACAAGTCGTCACCTACCAACTGGCACTTGTCGCCGATAGCCTCTGTGAGTAGCTTCCAGCCATCCCAGTCGCTCTCGTTCATACCATCCTCGATAGAGTCGATTGGGTACTTCTCGATTAGACCCTTAAGGAACTCAACCTGCTCAGCAGAGTTGCGCTTAGCACCATTTGCACCCTCAAACTTAGAGTAGTCATAGATACCATCCTTGAAGAACTCAGATGCTGCACAGTCCATAGCGATCGAAACATCGCCACCCTCCTCTTTGCGACCAGCCTTGTAACCAGCCAGCTCGATAGCCTTGATGATTGAGTCAAGAGCATCCTCAGTACCGTTAAGCGCTGGAGCGAAACCACCCTCATCACCAACTGCAGTCGATAGGTTGCGATCGTGAAGTACCTTTTTGAGGTTGTGGAAGACCTCAGCACCCATACGAAGACCCTCCTTAAGTGATGCAGCACCTACTGGGCGAATCATAAACTCTTGGAATGCGATAGGGGCATCAGAGTGTGAACCACCGTTGATGATGTTCATCATAGGAACTGGTAGAGTCTTAGCGTTTGTACCACCGATATAGCGGTAAAGTGGCATTCCAAATAGGTCAGCTGCACAACGTGCTACTGCCAACGATACGCCCAAAATTGCGTTTGCACCCAAGTTTGACTTAGTCTCGGTACCGTCAAGAGCAATCATCGCCTTGTCGATGCCAACCTGATCGGCAACGTTCATACCGATGATAGCTGGTGCGATTACGTCATTAACGTTCTGCACAGCCTTCAAAACGCCCTTACCCAAGTAACGAGCCTTGTCGCCATCACGAAGCTCCAAAGCCTCGTTCTCGCCCGTTGATGCTCCACTTGGAACAGCTGCACGGCCGAAAGCGCCTGATACTGTACGAACCTCAACCTCGATGGTTGGATTACCTCGTGAGTCGAGGATTTCTCTTGCGTGAATCTCTACAATCTGCATAATTCTAAATTATTTATGGTTTATATGTAATTTGCTTCTAATTTTTTACGGCGCAAAGGTATAAAATAATTATCACAAAAATAATAGTTGCTGTTATTTTTTTCACGATAAATAGCAATTTATCTAAAACATCCAAAAAAAGCGCTATCTTTGTCGATACTTTACTGCTAATTAAAAACTAAAAATAATGCGCAAGGTACTCTCTTTCTCACTATTTCTTATACTTGGTCTTATACTATCACAAATCTTGCCCGGATATTTTGGCGAGAATTACGCAGAGCTACGTGAATGGTCGAATATGTTGCTATACATCTGTTTAGGCTTTATTATGATAAACGTAGGGCGTGAGTTTGAGATTGACAAATCTAAGTGGCGCAGCTATACTGCCGACTACTTCATCGCAATGGCAACCGCAGCGCTGCCTTGGCTTTTAATCGCCGCCTACTATGTTTTTGTTCTGTTGCCATCTTCGGAGTGGGCATCTGGCGATGCTTGGAAGGAGAATCTACTACTTAGTCGCTTTGCAGCACCAACTTCAGCAGGTATACTCTTTACGATGCTGGCGGCGTTGTGCCTGAAAAAGAGCTGGATATATAAGAAGATACAGGTATTGGCAATTTTTGACGACCTTGACACCATCCTATTGATGATACCGCTACAAATCCTGATGATAGGTATGCAGTGGCAGATGGGTGTTATTTTGGGGCTTGTCGTTGTGTTATTGTTTCTTGGATGGAGGTATCAATCCTCGTGGCGAGTTAAACAGGATTGGAAGCGTATCTTGGCGCTTTCAGTGGCTGTTTATGCCATTATCCACACAATCTATGTTGTGACAGACCACTCGCTGCATATCGAGATTTTGTTGCCCGCCTTTGTTGTGGGTATGATTATGAAACACCACCACATCGAGAGCCGCACAGAGGAGCGAGTAACATCCAGCGTGTCGTTCATATTTATGTTGTTGGTGGGTCTGAGTATGCCGTTGGTGACAGGCTCTATGACCTCTGAAGCGGTAGCCAGCGACTCTATTACCGCATCGCAACCGATGATGTCGTGGGGCGAGATTGTGTTGCACGTCTTGGCGGTGTCAGTGCTCTCGAACTTGGGTAAGATGGTGCCCGTGTTCTTCTACCGTGACCGTAAATTTAGTGAGCGCTTGGCACTCTCAGTTGGAATGTTCACTCGTGGCGAGGTTGGCGCAGGTGTCATCTTCATCGCTCTTGGTTATAGCTTAGGGGGGCCAGCCCTGATTATCTCAGTCTTGACCCTTGTTCTGAACCTTATCCTCACGGGCGGCTTTGTGGTATGGGTTAAGCGCTTAGCTCTGCGTGCTAACTGTATGCAGGAGGAGTCTTAAAAAAGGGGAAAATAGTAGATAAGACGATGGCTGCCAACAAAGAGTTGGCAGCCATCGTCTTAATATATTACCGAGAACTCTACTTAAAGTGTAAACCGAGCCTTCAGCGGTAGGTTATCCGAAGCACCTCCCACATATATCTCAAACTCGCCAGCCTCAGGAGCAAACTCTCCATCGAGGCGCAAGAATGCCAAATCATCCGAGCCAATTTTAAACTCAACCTTAGCTCTATCGCCCTTTTTGATAAATATTTTCTCGAAGCCCTTAAGCTCGATTAGTGGGCGTGAAACACCCTCACCAATTAGATCACGAACATAAAGCTGCACAACCTCCGAGCCGTCATAACTACCTGCATTGCGAAGTGTCACTACAACTGAAATATCACCTCCCGCATCCATCTTATCGGAGCTCAGCGATATATCTTCATAGTCGAATGTAGTGTAGCTCAATCCGTGTCCAAAGGCGAATAGTGGCGTATTTGGAATATCACGATACTTCGTACTAAATCCGTGTGGTGTTGGGTCAAACGGACGACCTGAGTTGAGTTGCGAATAGAAGATCGGCACCTGCCCCAAGTGATAAGGGAAGGTCATTGGCAACTTACCCGAAGGGTTGTATGCACCCGTCATAACATCGGCAATGGCGTGCCCCGACTCGGAGCCCAATAGCCAGCAATTCACGATAGCATCTACCCTATCCACAACATCGGTCAACACCAACGGACGACCCGTAAATAGCACCATAACGGTTGGCTTACCCACCTTTTGAACTTCGGCTATTAACTCTCTTTGAAGACCCTTTAGCGAAATATCGGCATACGAACGACACTCGCCCGACATATATGCCGTCTCGCCCACCGCCAAGATGACCAAATCGGCACGGCGAGCCGCACGACGAGCCTCGCCAAATAGCGAGCGGTCTGTTTCGTTTACTTCGAGTGGCGAAAAGAAGTTCATCTCCTCATTTTCAACCAACTCGCAACCCTTTGCGTAGATAATCTCAACATCGCTACCCACTGCAGCCTTCAGACCCTCCAAAAGCGACACGGCAGAGTGAGGCGTTGCCATACCACGCCAGTTGCCCAGCGGGGCATCCTTATCGTCGGCCAAAGGGCCAATCACAGCGATACGCTTAACGCTCTTTTTAATAGGTAGAACACTATTGTCGTTCTTTAGCAAGACGATAGATTTTTTAGCCACATCACGTGATGCTGCGTGATTTTCTGCCGTTAGAGTCTGACTCGCCTCACGCTCTGCGCTACTATACTTATATGGATCGTCGAACAGCCCCAAATCAAACTTGGTCTTCAAAATTCGGCGCACCATATCGTCAATCTCATCTTCGCTTAGGCGCCCCTCAGAGATCAACTCTAAAGCGTGGTTGATATATAGGTTTGCCGCCATATCCATATCCACACCTGCATATATGCCATCAAAAGTAGCCTCTTTGCCATTTGCGGCTGTGCCGTGTGCAATCGTCTCGCCAACAGATGCCCAGTCCGACACCACAAAGCCATCATAGCCCCACTCGTCACGCAAGATATCGGTCATCAATCTGCGAGAGGTCGATGCTGGCTCGCCATTGACGGTGTTAAAAGCCGACATAAACGACGCAACACCAGCCTCTGCCACAGCCTTGAATGGTGGCAAGTATGTTTCACGCAACACACGCTCAGGTATATCGACAGCAGCGTAATCACGCCCAGCAATCGAGGCTCCATACCCCACGAAGTGCTTAGCGCAAGCGGCAATCGTATTCTCGTCTGCAAGCGATGTGCCTTGAATACCCCTAACACGAGCCAAACCCACCTCAGTGGTTAGGTATACATCCTCGCCAGCACCCTCCATAACACGTCCCCAGCGTGGGTCACGTGATATATCAATCATTGGGGCGTAGGTCCAGTTGATTCCATTGGCTGCCGACTCAATCGATGAGTAGTGGGCGCTCTTCTCGATCGCCTCACGATCGAAACTGGCAGCATCTGCCAACGGCACGGGGAACATTGTCTTATAGCCGTGTATAACATCAAAGCCAAACAAGAGAGGAATACCCAATCGTGACTCCTCGACTGCAATCTTCTGTAGGCGCAGCGTCTTCTCTGCCCCCACAACATTTAGGAAGTTACCCACAGCGCCCGAGCGTACCATCTCGTCAATATTGGCATTGTGGTCGGTGGCAGCCGAAGCGCCAGTTGAGAGGTATGGATCGGAGATTAGGTTCATCTGCCCAATCTTCTCCTCTAAGGTCATCTGTGATAGCAACGCCTCAACCCTCTCTTGGGTTGGAGAGAGCGGTTTGCCACACGCCACAAAAAGCAGTGCCACAGCGAGCACACATAGTAATTTGTTCATTTTATCTCCTTTTAAATACTCTTATATAGTCTATTTCGTATGTTGCTGGCAGAGCCGTTGGATCTAAGCCTTGAGCACCGCCCCAATTTCCGCCCCACGCCAAGTTGAGCTTCAGGTAGAATGGCACGTTAAATGGCCACGTTGTCTTGTCGCCCTTACCATCGTTTTCAAAGGTGAAGTAGCAATACCCATCGACATAACCCTTGATATAATCCCGTGTCCACTCAACAGCATATACGTGAAACTCCTCTTGCGCCGTTGGCACCTTAATTATGCCCTGCTTTTCGGTCTGGTGCATATGGTTGTAGGCATCGCAGTGAATCGTCGAGAGGATGACATTGGGGTCATAACCCACGTGCTCCATAATATCGATCTCGCCATCCAACGGCCAACTCTCAAAACGCTCAGGCAGCATCCAAAACGCTGGCCACGTACCCTTGCCTTTGGGGAGCTTCAAACGCCCCTCGAAGTAGCCATAGGTCCAACTCTCACGGCTATTGATCCTAACCGAAAGAGTCTCACTGCCCACACTCTTCAATGTGATAGCCAACACTCCATCACGAACCACTGCACAACTATCCACACCACGCACCGCCGGAATGTAGTTCTGTATCTCGTTATTACCCCATCCGTGTGCGCCCTCTTCATACCACCATTTTTTTGTGTCAGGCAGTGAGCTCTTTTCGGCATCAAACTCATCCGAAAATACCAACTCATACCCCTCAAGTGAGCTATCACTGCCATAGGGGCGAATGCTCTGCTCTGGAGGAGTTGTTCCATCACTCGCCGAGCAGGCAAGGAGCAGAGCCCCTTGCGTTACCAGCAATAAAAACTTAAAAAAATTCACCTAATCTCTACTCGTTAAATGAGAAGTCATCGAGATAGAATAGCCCCTCAGCTGAGTGACCTTCGCCACCAAATTGTAGGACAATCTTATCGTATGACGTATTGTCTGCTATTGCACTAAAATCGAACTCCAACTCAACCCACTCATCAAACTGCGTAACCTCTTTGATAAGCTCTGTTTGGCTCGCCCAAGGCTCTGCAGCCTTGCTATTTTGGAGCTTCACGGCGAGCTGTGAAAGGAGCTCACTATCGTCTGAGAAGTCGTTGTCGCTCGGGATATATACCTTTACACGAATCTTGTTTTGAGCTGTTAAGTCGAATGTATAACCATCCGCTGTAACAGATAGATTTGAGTACATACCACCCTTTTGGTAGCGATAGACCTTCGAAGAGCTATTCACTGCAAAGCGTGGATTGTCCGACACACCACCCAGAGCGCCCATATCCTCAGCGACCCACGCCAGAGCCGCATCATCATCCTCGAAATCATCCGCCAAAGGCACTGCTTGTGGCTTAGCGCCTATATTATACTCCTCCAAACAGTAGACAAAGACCCAATCTTGATTCTCAACGGGATTGTAGGCACGAAGCGCCATCACCTTATCTGTTTGGTAGATAATCTCATATACTTGTGTGCCACATTGATAACCCATATACCCATCATCAGAGATTGTTAGAGATGGGAAATCACCCGCCTCAAGGATTGAGAATGTGTAGTCGCCACCATCGTAGTCGAAGCTCGCATCCTCGTTGTTGTAACCCTCAGGCACCATATTGTCAAAGCCGCCAGTTGTAGCGCTACGACCATAACCCTTGCCATCTGTCTCAATATTTAGCTTTAACCCATTGAGTTTAAAGTTAAACTTAGTGGCATATATCAACCACGGCAACTTCTCGCTTGGAGAGGATGCACCCCACCAATTTTGCGAGTAGCTACCCGCTGGACCTAAGCCCATATGGCCACGAATATCCACCATCGCCAACTTACCCTGATCTGTCAATGCTGCCACAACTTCGGATGTGAAGTTGTTGTATTGATCCATCACCCACGTCTTACCATCCGCATCGTCAAACTCGCCCGTTAGATTGGTATAGACTGGAGTACTTATTAGCGAGAAGTCATCCTGAGCAATATTCACCACCCAACTCTTTGTCGCCATCGAACCATTTGCTGTATAGAGAGTCAAACTAACCGTATACTCCCCCTTTGTTGGGTAGAGCGCCTCAGCTACAAGGGCTTTGCTCTTAGCGCCATTACCAAAATCCCACTCAGCAACAAAAGGCTGTCCTAAATCTGTAGTGTTAGTAAATATGATCACATTATCACTTCGTGATGATAACTCTGAGGAGTATGTAATATCACTCTCCGTAACAGTTACAATACGACCTAACGAGTGGTCATCTTGCTCGTTTGGAGCACACGCCGACAACATAACAGTTGCCATTAGAGCCACAAAACAAAATTTTACTATATTTTTCATCTCAATATTCTCTATTTAAATTTACCATTAATAATATCTCTGCTCGAGTGGGAACTCTGTACCTTTGGTGCGCTCAATTTCAGATAGCGGAATTGGGATATAACAGCTCTTGCCATCAACATAGCTTCGATTTGAGTTGAACTCCGATAGATCCTCGCTCAACACCGTTGCAGCATCTCCCCAACGCACTAAGTCGTAGAAACGCATACCCTCACCTAAGAATTCACGACGACGCTCTGCCTTTATATTCTGCTCAGTCAAAGCTATTGAGTTTGGCGCTCCAAAAGCACGCTCACGAATATCATCCAAGCAAGCCTGAGCCGACACGCCACCGACCTCAGCTACGCCCTGCATCGAGACCAACTCGGCATAGTTGAGCAGTGTCTCAGCGTAACGGAATATGCGCAGGTTGTTTGTGAAGTTCAGATCCAAATCTCCGGGAGGGGGGTTATAACCCTCACGAGCTGCATATTTACGTTGGAAAAGACCTGTGTTCTGGAAACGAGCCGTATACTCTGCACCACGCCAATCGTTGATTGAACCCTCACGACGAAGATCGCCTATCTCATACATATCGTAAGCCTCTTGGCGCACAGGGCCAAAACCCCAACCACCTTTAAATACCTCACTTGGGTCTTTAAGTTCGTTTGGCGATATGAAGGCTGGCAGATTGGTTCCATAACCCTGCCATCCTGAGGCCCACGTCTTACCCTCTGGTAGGTGGTTGGCCTCAAAGATTGACTCCGAGCAGAACTCATTCTCATCATCCCATATAGCACCAAAATCTGCAAGCAGCGTATATTTTCCACTTGTAATAATCTCAGCCATATCGCCTGCTATCTCAGCATAGCGAGCCGAATCCTTGTGCCACATCACAACACGAGCCTTGAGCATCAAAGCGGCAGCTCTCGACACACGAGCCGTATTTGCGCCACCATTCGTGCTCATCTGCATTGACCCCTCAGCACAAGCCACCTCCAAATCGCTCATAATATAGGCGTAAATCTCATCAGCCGTATATTGAGGAGCAAGATATGGGTCAGTCAAAGGCTCGGTAAAGTATGGTATATCACCAAATAGCTTCCACAATAAGTGCGTGTAGTATGCCCTTAGAAAGTAGGCCTCAGCTGTGTATTGCGCTAAACTCTCCTCGCTAACACCAACAGCATTCTCACAAGCTATGATTGCGTTGTTGGCACGAGCAATTCCCGAGTAGTATATCGACCACAAGCCACCCAAACTCTCGGCTGGGCTCACTCTAAACTGCGACAATGAGAATAGTGCACTCTGGTCACCAGCATCACCGCCACCCTTAAATATATCATCTGAACGTAGATCAGACATCAAAAGAATTGAGTTAAAGTTGTTGGCAGCATAGCTATCGAAGAGTAGAATCTGGTAAGCTGCGCCCAAGTTCGAAAGGATAGCCCCTTCAGTTGCCGCAGCACCAGCTGCAGGCTTCTCGGTCGATGACGAGGTTAAGAAGTCATTGCCACACGATTGTGCCAAGAGCACGATAGCGGCAAGATATATATATAATATCTTATTTATATTTTTCATTGTTGTATCGTTTTAGGTATTAGAATGATATGTTGGCTCCAATAGATATAGTTCTTGACTGTGGATAGATACCCTTATCAACACCTATTGTTGTGTAGCTATGCGATGCAATCTCAGGGTCGAAACCATCATACTTAGTAAACGTTAAGAGGTTATCTGCCGAGACATATATACGTATGCTCTGCATCAAAAGACGCTTAGCGACCTTCGCTGGTAGCGTATAGCCAATCTGTGCCGATTTCAGACGCAAATACGAGCCATCTTTGATGTATAGGTCTGACGAGCGCCAGTTTTTATTGGCATTGACAGCTGTCATACGTGGAATCGAGTTAGAGGTTCCCTCGCCGTGCCATCTATCCAAAATCCACTCAGGACGGTTCATAGCAGGGATATCGCCACGCTGTGAGTAGTCATAAATATCGTTTCCAAGTGTCCCTTGAAAGAATAGGTTTGCATCAAATCCTCTCCAATCGGCACCCACCGTGAAGCCAAATGTCCAATCTGGCATACCCTTGCCAATCTTGGTGCGGTCATCGTCGTTGATGACCCCATCGCCATTGTAGTCCACAAAGCGAACATCTCCCGGCATCGCATCTGGTTGCATCTTATCGCCACTCTCATTTACGTATGAGTTCACCTCATCCCACGTTTGGAACAGCCCATCTGTCTTCATACCGTAGAAGTATGGCCACACCTCACCATTTTTGGCGTGCACAAAGTCGCCAATACCCGAAGCACCTGCCGACTCATAGTTCGTCTCACCCGATGCATTACCCAGATTCACAAGCTCATTTCTAAGGTATGAAGCGTTTGCCGAGACGAAGTAATTAACCTCGCCAATAGCATCCTTCCAACCCAGCTCAATCTCAACACCGCTATTTTTCATACTTCCCAAGTTGCTCAATGGAGCCGCCTGACCCACATACGATGGGATAGGTTTATCCATCAACATACCATTTGTGTTCTTCACAAAGTAGTCAAACCCAACTGTAAAGCGATTTTTGAATAGGCGAGCCTCGAAACCTAAGTCGATCTGCTCCGACTCCTCCCATCTAATATCGGGATTTGCCAACGCCGAAGGCGAAGAGCCATACTGCAACAATCCGCTCGTGCTCTCATCCACAACGTTGTAACCCCCTCCGAAGTAGTAGTTCTGACCACCATCCATAAGGGCAGCGTAGCGGAAGTTACCGATATTCTCATTTCCGTTCAGACCCCAGCTAAAGCGCACCTTTAGAGCGTCGAACCACGAAGGTTTTATATCACGCATAAATGGCTCATTCATAACGTTCCAACCAGCCGACACAGCAGGGAATAGCGCCCATTTGTTGTTGGCACCGAAGCGTGACGAACCGTCGTAACGCAACGTAAACTGAACCATATAACGCTCAGCATAGTTGTAGTCCAAACGTCCAAAGTATGATGCCAACGAGGTCATATCGAAGCCGCCTGTACCACCCCAAACACGCTCATCGTCGCTATCTGCGATTGCCGAGTTGATATTCGCCTTATCGGGGTCGGTCTCCAATAGGTCGTAATCCGTACCACCCAAGTTGCGGTATGTGTACTTCTGTGCCGATTGTCCCAATACAGCCGAGAAGTTGTGATCACGACCGAATTGAGTTGTGTAGCTCAAAACATTCTCAATTTGCCACTTATAACCACGATTCATCGAGCTCGAAACCCAACTCTTCTCCAACTTCTTCATCGTACCCATATAGTTCTCAAAGCCATAGCCATCACTACCCCAAAATGCGAGGTCGGCACCATAGCTCGTCTTGAACTTCAGACCCTTGAAAATATCTACTTCAGCCCACGCTGTTGCGATAATCTTATCATCGTTGTAGGTCGTCTTAGCTGGCTCGTTGAGCATCGCTACTGGGTTCACAATCTCCTGATACCCCGATGGTGGCAACGACAAGACACGACCATTTGCATCCCTCACGGCAGTTGGATAATCATACATAATCCACCCCGCCTCAGTCTTTTGAATTAGCTCGCCATTTATCTCACGGCCAATTAACTCTGTATCATCTGCATATACCGAAACAAGCGGCGAGAAGCCCACGGCGCTACCCAAAATTGAACCATACTCCGAGTTGGTCTCAATACCTGTCGATATGGAGCGAGAGTAGCTAATGTTCACACCAACACGCACCCTGTTTATGAAGCTGCGATTAAGATCCTCGAATAGCGTATGTGTAGCGTTCGAGCGAGCGCTCCAGCGTGTATAGTTTGATTTACCATAGTCGCCTCCAACAATACCCTCTTGATCGAAGTAGCCAAACGATAGGAAATATTTACTGCGCTCCGTGCCGCCACTAACACTAATTTGGTGCTGCTGCACTGGGGCGTTGTAGTTAAAGACCTCATCCTGCCAATCTGTGCCCACACCTGCCGAAGCTATTTGGTCGGTACTATATCGAGGCTGGTTGCCATCATTGACATCCATCTCATTCATAATGGTCATATACTCTGTTGCGTTCAGAACACCCTTCTTAGTCCAAGGGTTCTGCACTCCATAGCTAAAGTTGTAGCTGACAACGGCGTTACCCGTCTCGCCACTCTTGGTTGTCACCAAGATTACACCATTTGCCGCACGAGCACCATAGATTGCAGCCGAAGCGGCATCCTTCAAGATCTCAATCGATGCAATATCGGCAGGGTTAAGGTATGAAATACCACCATCAACGGGCATTCCATCGACAATATATAGGGGGTCCGAGTTGTTCACCGTACCAATTCCACGAATACGAACCTTAGAGTCGCTACCGGGCTGACCTGAACTCTGTGTAATCTGCACACCCGAAACCTTACCCTTCATCGCATCCTCGATACGTGACGGGCGGGTCATATTTAACTCTTCGCCAGTCACCTTGCTGATGGCAGCCGTCACGACGCTCTTCTTTTGAACGCCATAACCTACGATGATTACCTCATCGACCAACTCTGAGTCCTCGTTTAGTGTCACCTCAACATAGCTACGAGCACCCACAACAACATCCGTAGGCTGATAGCCAATATATGTGACTGAAAGTGTTGCATCTTGAGGTAATGTAAGTGTAAATTCGCCATCCACATTGGTAGATGTACCGATAGATGTGCTACCTTTGAGCATTACCGTAGCTCCGAGAATTGGAGTGTTGTCTGTAGCACTAACAACACGCCCACTAACTTCAACTTGGCTCCCTTGAGCTAACAGATAGCTACAAGATAGAACCAAAATAAGCGATAGGATCACTTTTTTCATAAGCGTTCATTTAATATGGTTAATAAGGTTTTTAGTAGTAGCCAAAACTTTCGTTTGCGGCTAAGACAAAAGTAGATAGGCACTACAAACAATGCAACCTTTTCCCATATTCAAAAATACGCCAACCCAGTTTATTATTACGCCAAAAATACGCCAATTACAATAAACACTTAACAATCAATCAATTACAAGGGCGAATTATTACCACTCAGATAACCTCTTAAAGAGTCCTCTCTGCCCAAATCAAACTTTTTTCGTATGCGATACCTCAAAGTCTCCACTCCACGTATCGAAATATTGAGCAGCGGAGCAATCTCTTTGGTACTCAATCCCACCTTCAAATAGGCACACATCATACGTTCGTTATAGTTCAGATTTGGGTGCTGCGCAACAAGGCGCTTCATAAAGTTATCGTGCGCAATATCGAACTCCTGCTCGATACGTTTCAGAGTCTCTTCACCCGTAATATTGGATTCTATTTGGCTATTTATGCTATCCAGAAGCGATAGCGACTGCTCCTTTTTATCGGCAACAATTCCCCGACGCAAAGTGGCAAGCTCGTCACGTATCTCGTCGAATAACCTCCTCTTATTTTCAGAGTTGATCATCAAATTGGCAACCTCGATGCTCTTATGGCGAAGTGTATGTTCAATCTGCTCACGCTCTAACTCCAAGACCTGCGCTTGATGCTGCTCACGTTCACGCTCAAAACTCTCCTGCTGAAGGCGCATTCTCTGAGCTACAAGTTTAAGACTTCTACGCTTATAGTAACTATTGAGTGCGTAGTAGCACAGAGCTATCATAGATAAAAGCATCAATAGATAGAGAGCATAAGCCAACTGAGTGTGATACCAAGGGGTTTGAATTGTAAAGCTAATTGAGTCGCTATAAACCACCCCTTCAGAGGGGGTTACACGGACACTGAAGGTGTACTCACCATACTCAAGGTCGTTATACTCTTTAACATTGAGTGCACTCATATCAGACCATAGAGCCTCGTCATCACCCTTCGATAGTCGATATTGGTATCTATTGTAGTGAGTATGCTCTAAAGAGCTCATCGCAACCACAAAGCGCAGAGAGTTATGGGTGTGGTGTAGCGATATATCGCCTCTTTTACGTGCAAAGTTGCGTCGATACAACAAGCTATCCCCAAAGCTAATGTCGTACACTTCGTGGACAACAATCCTCTCTTTATACGCAGCTTTCATCCACACTTTATTTGTATTGAGTGCCGAAAATCCATTCTCGTGCGTTATGGCAACCAACGAATCATTGAGTTCAGTGGCGCCATTGGATAGCTTTGTGATGCGGAATTGATTAGGCAGATTGATAAAGGTCGTGGTATCAGCCCCCACAATTGATATGTAGTTGTTATGTGCCGATATATCAACACCCTTCAACTTCACACTATTCAGATGCAAACCCTCTCCACTCTCCAACTCAGTGTAGCTTAATGCTCTCTTAAAGTCATCATCTAATAAGATAACCGCCTCATTCTCTAAATCATATATATAGAGCTCATTGTTGGATATAAACTTGATGGAGTATGGCGCTCCACTAAACCCCTCAATCTTCTGTTTTATCGCCCAGCGAGCGCCCTCTTTCGATATAACGTAGAGCGCATCATAGCTCCCGATTATCGCCTTATTAACATCTG
>CAYJJV010000003.1:101776-111636 GCA_964370585.1 uncultured Alistipes sp.
ATCGACAAAACAGTATTGCTCTGTAGTCCATTATCACGACTAAAATGGCGCACACTCCCACCCTTTAGGTTAAATAGGTAGATACCATCACTCACACTACCAAGTGCAAGATTATCGCCCCAAATTGTGGCAGAGAATATACTCTTGCCCTTCACAACTTCACTATTGGCAAATTTGAATGGCATAACCCTATTACCATCATACTCATAGAGTCCACCTCTACTTGTCACCAACAGCATCGTTCCATTATAGCTTAAGATTTTGCGAATCACCTTGTCATCCAAACACTCACTATTGGCAATCTTCAACACACCATTTCCAGCCAACATAAAGAGCCCACGCTGAGTTCCGAGATATAACACCCCATCGATGATTGTGGAGGCAAATATCTTACTCCCAACATCAACAGTAAATAGTTGATTATCAACGATTTTAACTATCGAATTATCACTTTGAAAATAGAGCGTGTTTTCATACTCCATTATATTCCAAAAATTCTGATGATGGCTACCCTGCAAATTTAACCCCAAACTATCCGAGAGGCAGGTGTAGATCATCTCTCCATTAGGCGCTGGCTCAAAGTAGCCAAACTCAGTTATACCACCAGTATAAATCCTATTTGTACGCTCAGATGGCATAACACTACGAAATTCAGCACCGCTCTCATCGCTAAGATTTTGCCATCTATTGGCGTTATACTCAATCATACCGAGATTGTTGGCAAAGTATAGCCATTGATTGTCATAGTGGGCTATCTGCCAAGTGTGAGTCCCAAAGTTATGCTCATACTTATCGAAGTTAATAACCACATCGCTCCACTGGGCAGAGAGTTTTAGCGAGGTTATCAAAAGGAGTAATATTATAGATACCTTCTTCATATTGTGCTGCATTGATAATCAAAAAAAGTGCGCCCTAAGCTACACGCCTCTACAGGGCTAACTACAAAGATAGCAAAAAAAAGAGTATCAAACGCACTCAAAAGGCCAAAACATTGCGATATTTTTCACAAATTTATAACGTTAAACCACCGTTACAAACAGAAAAAGGGGCAACCAACAGGTCTGTTGGTTGCCCCCCTATGTTGCAAGAGTGTGAATAATGACCTATTAGGCACACTCTTTAAGAGAGTTAAATTGAGTAAACACCTACTCTACACCACCGCCAAGTGCTTTATATAGGTTGATATGCGCAATGGCCTCAGAGTAGGTAATTGAGGCTGCGTTGAGCGATGCCGAGAGGTAGCTGTTTTGTGCCGTTAAGACCTCAAGGTAGTTTGCACGACCAGCGCTCATAAGTGCACTTGTCGCATCGACTGCCGAGCTTAAGGCTGCAACCTGCTCAGAGGCAATCACTCGCTTTTGAGCCGTGAGCTCACACTCAGCCATTGCATCATTAACCTCATTACCAGCCGTGAGTAGGCTCTTCTCAAAGAGAATCAACTGCTGCTCATATTGATCTTTGGCATTCTCCAAATTTGCACGATTACGATTGCCAGCAAATAGAGGCTGCGTCAGCGAACCAAGTGCCGAGAGAAGAACTCCTGCAGGGTCCATAATTGCACCACCAACACTGTTAGTCCACCCAGCGCTACCGCTCAATCTAAGAGAAGGGTAGAGCGATGCTCGGGCATAATTTACGCCATAAAAACTCTGCGATAGCTGTAGCTCAGCAACACGTACATCCGAACGTGCCGAGAGTGCTGCAAGCGATATCGACTGCTCGATAGGCAGCACTGGAACATCAATCTGTGCACCCCTTACAAGAGTATGAGGCGGTTGATTCAGAAGTAGACATAGGCTGTTTTGGATTGTATTAACGCTCAACTCCAAATCCTTAACTGTCAATTCAAAGCTCCTAACTGTCGCCGTAGTCTGATCTACCGCCGCTTGAGTCTGCATACCAGCCTCTTTTAGGGCGATCATCGTCTCAAGGCTCTCATTCAAGAGCGCTAAGCTACGTTGTGCAATATCGAGTTGGGCGTCTGCCAATATTAGCGCATAGTAGTTTGCTGCAACTGAGGCGATAAGCTGAGTCTTAACCATCAACACATACTCCTCACTCTGCATATAAGCCGCCTTTGCCTGCTGTTTTAGGTTGCGTGTGCGACCAAATATATCAATCTCCCAACTTGCAGTTATGGGCACATTATAGCTCCTCACGGCTGAAGAGCCATCAAATGAGGCGACACTACCCTCAGGCGATAGAGAGATCGTTGGCAGGTATGCCAAACGTGCTGTGGTGAGTTGGCGCTTTGCCTGCGACACATTCAACTCGGCAACACGCATATCACTATTCTGCTCAAGCGCCGTCTTGATATACCCCTGCAGTGTTGCATCTGTAAAATACTCCTCCCACGCAGGCAGAGCAACAAGTGAGCTATCGGGCAGAGTGATACTCTCGCCAGCCAAATCACCTTCAGGCAGAGCTGGGGATTCAAATTTAGTATAGAGGCCACAGCTACTCATCACCATTGCGAGCGCTGCCACTACGATATAATTTCTATTCATTGCCATCATTTAAGCTCTTTTTTTGTTATACTCCTCTATTGCTTTGAGTTCATTGATAATCATTGGATCGGTTGGCTCTTCAAACTTCTCTATTGGCTTGAATTTCTCCTGCAGCGATTGGAAGATAACAAATAGCGCTGGCACAATAAATAGTAGTGCCAATGTACCTACGACCATACCTCCCACAGCACCTGAACCGATAGTACGGTTACCTTCAGCACCGACGCCACTTGCAAACATCAATGGCAACATACCAAAGATCATCGTCAATGCAGTCATCAAGATAGGTCGCATACGAACCTTTGCCGAGAAGAATGCCGACTGCTTGATGCTCATTCCTGAGATACGACACTGCGAGGCGTACTCTGTGAGTAGAATCGCTGTCTTTGCCAATAATCCAATAAGCATAATAAGACCCACCTGTAGGTATATGTTATTCTCAAGCCCCATCAACTTTGCAAAGGCAAAGCTACCCAACAGACCAAACGGAACAGATAGAATAACTGCCAATGGAATAAAGTAGCTCTCATATAGCATACTCATCAAAACGAAGATAAAGACAAAGCAGATAGCAAAGACCACAACCGTTGTATTGCCACCGCTCTGCTCCTCACGAGTCATACCACTAAAGTCGATGGTGTATCCACGTGGTAGCTCTTCGGCAGCTACCTCCTTGATGGCACGTATTGCATCACCCGAACTAAATCCGGGAGCCATAGCACCATTCACACCAATACTTGGATATAGGTTAAAACGACTCAATTCAACTGGATCGTAGACCTTCTTCAAGGTTACAAACTGTGCAACTGGAGCCATCTCATTGCCAATTCTCACAAAGATATTATTTAGCGTCTGTTCATTCTTACGAGTATCAGCCTCTGCCTGAATCATAACACGGTAGACCTTCGAGAATTTGTTGAAATTCGAAGCATACACACCACCATAATAGCCGCCGATTACACTCAACACATCACGAGGCGAGACACCTGCACGCTTACACTTTGCAGCATCAACCTCAACCATATATTGTGGATAATTGACATTGTAGCTACTATATGCCATCGCAATCTCAGGGCGTGCGTTCAACTTAGCTAAATATTGTTGTGTGACATTATAGAACTCCTTAATATCACTACCCGAACGGTTTTGGGTATGAAACTCGAAGCCTCCACCCTCACCATAGCCGGGAATCATACCCGGCGCCAGAGCATAAATTTGCGCCGACTTGATATGTGCCGTACGTTGATATATCTTACCAATAACTGCATCGACAGAGCTATCATCGCCCTTACGCTCATCCCAATTCTTTAGGTTGATAAAGAACGAACCTGCATTACTCGAACGACCCGAAATAAGACCATAACCAACAACCTGTGCACAAGTCTCAAATTCAGGAATATCACTAATTGCGGCATATATCTCATCGAATATCTCTTTTGTCTCATCGCTCGTGCTACCCGGCGAAGTTGTGACATCGACCAGCACCATAGCTGTATCCTCACTGGGGACAAAACCCTGCTTAGTGGTTGCCATCATATAGACCAACGCAACTACTGCACCCAGAAGAACTATAAAGACAAGCCACTTGCGACGAATGAAGAACATCGCCCCCTTTGTGTAGCGCTTCAGCATTGCATTGTAGCTGGTATTGTAGGCCTTACGAACTTTATTTGCAAACTTGTTACCCTCACCATCCTCTGGATTTGGCTTTAGCATAATGGCACAAAGCGCAGGTGAGAGGGTTAGTGAGTTGATAAACGACAGACCCACAGCTACCGCCATAGTCAAACCGAACTGGGTATAGAAGACTCCCGACGTACCACCCATAAACGACACGGGGATAAATACCGCCATAAAGACAAGTGTCGTTGTAAATAGCGCCGAAAGGAGTCCCTGCATAGCATCCGTTGTGGCCTTGTATGATGATTTATAACCACTATCAAAGCGTGCTTGAACAGCCTCAACAACCACAATGGCGTTGTCCACCACCGTACCAATCACCAATACAAGGGCAAATAGCGTGAGGAGGTTCAACGAGAAGCCAGCAATCATCAAAAATGCAAAGGTTCCCACCAGCGATATGATAATACAGATGGTCGGGATTAGGGTCGCTCTAAAGTCTTGCAGGAAGAAGTATACAACTACAAAGACCAGAATAATAGCCAAAATAAGCGACACAACAACCGCCTCGATTGATGCAAACAGGAAGTCATTTGTATTTTGGATAGTTACAATTTCCAGATCCTCAGGCATCTGCTCCTCGAGGCTCTCAAATAGGCGATCAATCTCCAAGTTGATGGCCGTAGCATTTGAGCCCGCCGTCTGATTAACCATCGCTGGCACACCTGCATCCCCATCAATCTTTGAGTTAAAGAAGTAGCTATCACGTCCCAACTCAACACGAGCAATATCCTTCAGGCGCAACACCTCTCCATCGGGCAGCGACCTAACGACAATGCTCTCAAACTCCTCAACACTCTGTTTACGTCCCGTATACTTCATCGTGTATTGGAACACCTGACCTGAGTTCTCACCGAAAGCTCCCGTTGCCATCTCAATATTTTGCTCAGCCAATAGTGCCGAAATATCTGATGGTACAAGCTTGTATTGTGCCATTATTGTAGGGTCTAACCATATACGAATACTATAGTTTGAACCAAATACAGTCACAGCTGCAACACCACTAATACGCTGTATTTCAGGGCGAATATTGATGGCTATATAGTTCGAAATAAAGCTCTCATCATAGGTGCCATTTGGACTTCTGAGGGCAAAGATTCGAAGGTTACCCGGTTGCTCTTTTTGGGTTGTCACTCCAATTTGGGTAACTTCGGCAGGGAGTGTTCCCGAGCCAATCGTAACCCTATTCTGCACATTGACAGCTGCCATATCGGCATCTGTACCTTGGTTAAAGTAGATGGTAATCTCAACATCGCCACTATTACTGGCTGTTGAGGTCATATACATCATATCCTCTACACCATTTATCGACTCCTCGAGTGGGGCGATAACACTATTTTGGATCGCCTCAGCATTAGCTCCGGGATACGACGTGGTAACCGAAACCGCTGCAGGCGCAATGCTTGGATACTGCTCGATGGGCAAAGACAACAACGAGATGCCTCCAAATATCACTATAAAGATCGATATACCAATCGAGAAGATTGGACGATCGATAAAAAATTTAATATTCATCTTTTACTCTAAAGTTAAGTCAAAATTTTACTGCGCAACAGGCGCACCCTCACGTACTAAACCAGCACCTTCGGCGATGATTACATCACCCACTGAGAGTCCCGAGAGCACTACATAGTCATCATCGTTTGAGTTGGGCGATAGCTCAACAACGGTAGACTTCGCCTTACCATCAACAACCTTATAGACAAATGTCTTATCCTGAATCTCATAGGTTGCCGCCTTAGGGATTACAATAGCATCACTAAGGGTTGTTGGGAATACGATATTACCCGCTCCGCCACTTATCAATTGACGCTTAGGATTTGGGAATACGGCACGAGCACTAACAGCACCCATATTATTCTCAATCACTGCACTTATCGTCTCAACTCTACCCACTATTGAGTATAGCGAGCCATTGCTTAGCTCCAACTCAACATCTGGCATCTTGGCGATTGTGGCATCGATACTTCCATACTCATCAATCATATCCAAGAGTTGATTCTCGGTGATTGAGAAGTAGACATACATCTGCGAGTTGTCCGACACAACGGTCAAAGGTTGAGGCAGATTTGCCGACACCAACGTCCCTTGACGATATGGCAACTTACCCACAACACCATTCGATGGGCTCTTAATCACAGTAAAGTCGAGATTTGTCTTTGCGCTCTGCTCTTGTGCCAAAGCCATCGAGAGTTGCGCCTTAGCACCCTCCAACGAGTTTTTAATCGCTTGTAGCTCAGCCTCAGAGATGATATTTTTCGCACGAAGCTCTTTTGCGTTGTCGTAATTTAATTGCGCAGTACCAACGGCAGCCTGTGCAACCTCTACGCCCGCCTTTGCCGCCTCATAGGCTGCTAAAAAGGGAGCCTGCTCGATGATAAACAGAACCTCGTCTTTCTTAACATTCTGACCCTCTACCATCTTGACAGATGCCAGATAACCAGTAACTTGAGGATATATTGCTACATCCTGCTTACCCTTAATTGATGCTGAATAGCTTGTCGTTGTGGCAAAATCTGCCCCCTCGACACTCATTAGCTTGTACTTTTGAGGCGCTTGGCCCTGTGGCTGGTGGCTTTTGCAACCAACAGCTAAAAATATTGCAAGTGTAACTGCAATAGCAACTGTTTTTCTTATCATAACTTAAAAAATTTATTTAATTTCTAAATTCCACACATTGGATAACTACCAATAAATGGCAAAGGTAGTGATAATATTTATATTAAACCCATTTTTCCCAATAATATTATCCAAAAAAGGTAATAAAACAACAAAATTACAGAAGATAGAGTATAAAAAATGGAGTCTCAACCAAAAAAGTTGAGACTCCACACTCCTCATAGTAGCCTTTAACTACAGCTTAAACTCACGTGGTGAATTGCCCGAAAAATCAGCTATTACCCCCCTCCCCTCTGAGATATAGAAGACCTCGAAGGATGGATTGTCAGCTGTCTGGTAGATCTGCTTAACGATTGGCAGGTGGTCGATACAGAGCTGTTTTACCTCCATATTGTTTTCAAATACCACATCGCCACTAATTCTACACCACGAAAAATCCGCAGCCGAAACGCTCAACTCCAACGATGGGGCGGCCTGCAGTTCACGGTAGACATCTTTTTGGTTCGATGTGCAGAACCACAATTTGCCATTAAACTCTGTAGCAAACATAAATGGGCGACACTTCGCCTTACCATCCAGACCAACAGTGGCCAAGTGCTGCACGGGGTTTGCTTTTAGATAATCAATTAACTCTTTCATTGCTCTTTTATAATAATTAGTTTCAAAAATAATCTTGGTTACTTTTATAGTGCAAAGATATGACGAAAAATTATTGGGTGCAAGAGGGCACTCTTGCGAAAGTTGGTAACCTACAAGTAACTTTTACTGAGAATCAAGCTTTTACAGAACAGAAAAATAATTAGCTAATTTTCAGTTTGTTGTATATAATTCTTTTACTTACCTTTGTAGCCTAAAGCGATACAATTTAGTATGAGTAAGATTAAGTTCAAAGATAGCTTCGACCCCGAGTGCCCAGTGCGTAATGTCCTATCGAGAGTTAGCGACAAGTGGTCATTGTTGGTGCTATACACACTCCAAGTTGGGGGGACAGTTCGATTCAAGGAGCTACAACGCTCCCTGCCCGATATATCACAGAAGATGCTAACCGTCACTCTACGCACACTGGAGCAGGATGGCTTTGTCGTTCGCCAAGCCTACCCCACCATTCCGCCACGTGTTGAGTACTCGCTCACCGAGCGTGCCATCTCATTTATGTGCCACATTCAACCCTTAGTTGTCTGGTCAAAGGAGAATATGGGGGCAATAATCAACGACAGACAAAACAACATCAATTAAGAGAAAAATATTATGAAACACATTTGGCAAATCATCACACTGCTACTTGCAGTGGCATTAGTACTTTTATTGGTTCGTGACGTAACAGCGCCCGAGCAGGCAACCACCGCAACCGACTCACAAGATGCTATAATCGAGAATATTATGACACGTAGCTCCGTGAGATCGTACACCTCACAGAGTGTCGAGCAGGAGAAGATCGAGATCCTCCTCAAGGCGGGTATGGCGGCACCTTCAGCGGGCAACTATCAACCTTGGGAGATCATAACAATCGACGATCGTGAGATTTTGGATGCTATACCCACCATAATCAAGGGCGCACATATGGCAGCAAAGGCTCAACAGGCGATTGTTGTGTTGGGCACACCTGCAAAGGCGCTGATGCCAGATTATTGGGTGCAGGATTGTTCGGCTGTAACAGAGAATATTCTCCTTGCGGCTCACGGTATGGGCTTAGGGGCGGTTTGGTGCGGTGCATACCCCGAAAATGGTACGGGACGAGTTGAGAGTATGAGTAAATTGTTAAACCTACCTGAAGGGACCTATGCGCTGAATGTCATCGTTTTTGGCTATCCTCAAGGCGAGGCTAAGCCAAAGGATAAATGGGATGCATCAAAGCTACACCACAACACATATAATAGATAGTATGGATAAGGTGAGATATGTTGTAAACATCGCCATTATAGCTCTGATGTTTGCAGCTGTAGCGATCAAAAATAGTGGCTCAGTGGTCGGCACTCCCGTCGAGGAGATTCTGCACCCCAAAGCCGAAGAGGTCATTATACCAGCCGAAGAGGTGGGCAACAATGGCGAGCGCATAATAAACTCAACCTCTTTGGCGAAGGATGTTGTGGGGTTCGGTGGCACAACACCCATCAAGCTACACATTGTCAATGATAGAATTCAGAGCGTCACATACCTCGAAAACTACGAATCGCCTGACTTCTTCGAGCAGGTAGTCAAGAGTGGTCTTGCCCAAAAGTGGATTGGGATGACCACCTCTGAGGCTGCAGTGGCGCAAATAGATGCCGTTTCGGGGGCAACGTATAGCTCAAAGGCAATAATTGAGAATGTACAGCGTGCAGCACAATATGCCAGCAATGTAGAGGTCAGCGCAACGCAAAATCTCATAGATGAGATTGGATGGAGTGGTATTGCAGGGTTGGCAGTTCTACTATTTGGGGTTGTGATGACATTTATCAAGCGAAAAAACAAGGGTTTACGAGTTGTGCAACTCACTCTAAATGTTGCCGTTTTGGGCTTTTGGTGCGGTAGTTTCCTATCGCTCGCTTCGTTTACGGCGTGGATTTCGAATGGTGCGAACCTCACACTCTCGATAGTTGCTCTGTCGATGCTCGCAATCACCTTAATAATGCCACTTTTTGGTAAAAAGGGTACATATTGCCACCACCACTGCCCGATGGGTGCAGCGCAGGAGCTTATTGGTCTTATCCCTGCATCAAAACTAAAAATTGGACACAAAACGGCTAAAGTTCTAAATAACATCCGCTACTACATCTTTGCCGCTTTGATATTTATGATGTGGTTGGGGATTGGCACAGAGCTAATTAATTACGAGGTATTTTCGGCATTTATCTTCGAGTCGGCATCAACTGTGGTACTTACAATGGCGGCCATATTCTTGATATTGTCTATCTTCACACCACGTCCATATTGCCGCTTTATCTGCCCGACTGGTGCACTAATTACAATCTCGCAAAAGACAAAGTTGTAGTCGAGTCTTTCGGATTGACTTCGGCTTGCAGCCTCGTCCATCTTGCGTGCTCCCGCAGGGTGACTAAAGAGCAGCAGAACTGC
>CAYJJV010000004.1:0-27566 GCA_964370585.1 uncultured Alistipes sp.
CCCGCAATGACGAAGAGGTGGCATAAATTGCGTGTCGTAGCTCGCAATGAAGAGATGGGAGCTTTAATGCATCACTAATAATACAAAATTTTAAAACTTCTCTTCTCCTTTTAAAAATATAAACGGAATATGTAGTCTCTCTGCCCAATCAATCTCACGGTGCGCTGTGCCGGGATAGACCATCGAAAACCATATAGGGGATTTCCACCCCATCTCCTCAAAGAGCTTATCAAGTGCATCTTGATATTTGGGATATGTGGCATCTAATGTTTGGTCGCCCCTATCCATATATATCTTACGGCTGTTCGTTTTTGGTAGGTTCTCTTTTAGATACTCCCTAAATGCCTCGGCAAATATGTCAGGGTTCATATCCTCTAATGCACTAGAGGTAACCATCGGCGTGTGGATGGATAGACAAGCGGCACTGCCAAATACCTTTGGGTATTCGCACACCGCATATAGCGAGATAAGCCCTCCCATACTCGAACCCATTATTGAGGTGTGTTTCGCCCTTCGTTTTGTGGAGTAGTTTTTATCAATAAACGGTTTTAGCTCCTCCACCAAGAAGCGTAGATAGTTATCAGCATTTGGTGTGTAATCCTCTGAGAACTCTACACCTTTAGGAGCGTAATTGAGTGTTTTTTGTGGAAAATAGTCTCCAAATCTATCCTTTGTGATGTTTGCCACACCCACAACAATAAAGGGGCGTGTTTTCCCACTCTCAATAAGTTCTGTTGCCACCTCATCTACCATCCACTCTTGTTTGTTCCATGTAGTTGTTGAGTCGAATAACATCTGCCCATCGTGCATATATATCACCTCATACCTCTCTTTGGGGTTGTAACTGTCAGGTAGCCACACAAATACATCACGTGGCTTAATTATTGATGACTCGAAATTTTTATACTCTACCAACTTGCCCGATTTAACCTTTGGACTAGCCATTAAGAGTGTTGCTGCGAAGATAAAGAGCAGCGAAAAGATTGTTCTTTTCATAATACTAAATTTTTGTCACAAAGATAGTGTTAAAATATAAAAAAGTGGCTCAATAATTTTAAGAACTATTTTTTTGAGTTTTAAAATAATTTCGTTTGCTTTTTTACCCGAATCCATTGGCATTCGCCAAGTGCTCTTCGTTATTGCAGGCTACGACTATCTCCCTTTGCACCTAACCGTCATTGCGGGCTTGACCCGCAATCTCAAATTCAAACGCTATAAAAGAGATTGCGGGTCGAGCCCGCAATGACGAAGAGGCGCCTACCTTAATGCGCCATTTTTATTGTGATACCAGTATCTATAAAGATTAGCCCTATTTTGCCATTGAGTTCGGTTATGGCAATCCAAGTATCGCCACCCGATAGAGCATCTATTGCGTCATATTGGAGCTCAACGATGGTGCGCCCATCGAGAAGGCTAATAATGCCTACCTTGCCATCTCTTTCAACGATGCCCAAATCACCATCGAGCTTGATAGTGTTATATTTTGGCTCTACTATCACCTCTCCCGATGGGGATATTAAGCCACGCAACTCGCCCTCTCTGATAGTTGCAACATCGTTAGTAAACTTAGATATATAGTTGTATTGTGGCTCTACGATAACCATGCCATCCGTTGCCGTAACAACGCCCCACTTATCGCCCGAACGGAATTTGTATAACCCACTTGCAATCTGCTCTAAGCGCATATATTGCGGCTCAATTAGTAGCTGCCCCGAAGTGTTAGCCACACCATAGAGCAGTTTGTCGTTACCTACAATAACCTGCCCATTGTTAAATTTATCGCTGATAGATCTATAACGTCCAATCTCAATCGCCTCTTCTCCCCGAAAGTTAATAGTGCCAAATTGATCGCTTCGCCTAACCTTTGCAAAGCCATTGTTAAAGTCCCATATGGAATCGAACGAGGGTGCAACGATAATATTCCCCTTTTTGTCTATTATACCATACAGCCCCGTGTCATCCATAAAAATAGCTAACGAGGAGCTAAAGGGGTATATCGAGCTATATTGTGGCTCGACTATAAAGCCACTCTTTGTGTCGATAAATCCAACCTTGCCGTTGGCATAGAGCCGTGCAATACCATCTTTAAGATCGCCTATTGAGTTATACTTGGGCTCTGCGATTATCTCCCCCTTATCATTGACAAGACCATACAGCGAACCCAGTTTTATCTCGGCTACGCCCCCTTTTATCCTATCTATTTTGTTGTAAATAGGCTCTAATATAGCTCTGAAGTTGCTATCCAACAGCCCATACCTGCCATCTTGCTCAACTAAGATGTTGCTCTTGCCCCAATATTGGGCAGTGTTGTATTTTGGTTGGATAATAATCTTGCCAGCGCCATTTAGATAGCCATATCTGCCACCATCTTTGACTTTTACTCCATACCTTTGAACGTAAAGCCTGCTATCACCTATATCTTGATATTTTGGTTCTACAACTACTCGACCTAAGGTATCCATCAACCCCCAAAGATTGCCCCTTTTGATGGCGATAAGCTTTGATAGAGACTCCATTTTTGTATCGTCGTAGATTGGCTCAACTATCACCCCCTCGCTTATGCTCACAAGAGCACACTTACCATCTATTTCGCAGATGAACTTATCAGGGGTTACCTCTCTAATTTCGCCATATTGGGGCTCAATCAGGGTTTTGTCCTCAATATCAATTATTCCCCATTTGCCATTGCGTGACACTATAAGTTTTTTATTACCTGCACTATAGATGGTCTCATATAGAAAATCGACAATGGTATCGCCCTTTGAGTTAATTACGCCCGCTTTGCCATCTTGCCGAACAATATATAGCTCGCTACCCTTGATTTTAAGAGGATAAAAGTCATATTTTGGTTCAACTACAACCTCGCCTTTATCGTCAATAGTCCCATATTTGCCATCGAGTATAACACTAAATCTGTTGTCAAATTTATTGTCAAGTAGGCTACCATATCGGTTATCAAATCTTTTAGATATCCGCTCATACTTAGGCTCGATTACCCTAATTAGCTCAGGGTGCGATGGCTCACTTTGGGTAGCCTTACTGCTCAGTAGAGCAGATAGAAATAGCAGTGTTACAACAATTTTTTTCATCTTAGTTAAATTTAATCTATATATTTCGATGCAAAACTCTTAAATTATGCGTGTCTACTCTTGCTCGCCCCTCTACTGCTCTTTTATCGATATTGCGGCGCCTCCACCCGGTGCTAAGTATAGCTTTAGCACACTCTTCGAGTCTACACTCTTGGTGGTGATTTTGTAGCTCTTGGGCTTCACTGACCAGTGGGCATCTTTGCCATCGGCATAGATGGTTGCAGTGTACTTTTTACCACTCTCAAGCATACTCAAATCGATAGTGGCATAGCGGCTATTCTCATCCGTTATTGCACCAACAAACCACTCATTTTTGCCCTTAGCCTTTCGAGCAATAGTGATATAATCGCCCGGTTCAGCCTCCAATACATAGCTCTTGTCCCAATCAACGGCAACATCCTTGATAAATTGGAAGGCATCGGGGAATCTTCGGTAGTTTTCAATCAGATCGGCCGCCATCTGCAGTGGGCTGTACATCGTAACGTAGAGAGCCAGCTGCTTTGCAAGAGTGGTGCTTAGTTGCGCTTTGTTATCTCCATACACCGAGAGGTCACCCTCGAATATACCCGGCGTATAATCCATCGGCCCGCCCATTAGGCGAGTGAAGGGGAGGATTGTTGTGTGGTCTTGAGAGTTGCCGTTGAATGATTCAAACTCCGTTCCACGTGCCGACTCTTGAGCAATCCAGTTTGGATAGGTGCGGCATAGCCCAGTTGGGCGTACAGCTTCGTGCGAATTGACCATTATTTTATGGCGAGCCGCCTTATCGGCCACATATATGTAGTGGTTTACCATCCATTGGCCATCGTGGTACTCGCTACGAGGGATGATTCTACCCACATATCCAGTTTTAACCGAGTTGTAGCCATTCTCGACCATAAATTTGAATGCATCCTCCATTTGGCGCTCATAGTCGATAACCGAAGAGGTAGTTTCGTGGTGCATCATAATCCTGACCCCCTTAGATTTTGCATATTCGTGCAGATGCTCAACATCGAAGTCGGGGTAGGCCTTCGTAAAGCTATATATGCGCTCCTTGTGGTAGGCGTAGTTATCCTCCCACCCTTCGTTCCACCCCTCCACCAATACGGCATCAAATCCATTTTCAGCTGCAAAGTCGATATACTCCTTTACGTGCTCAGTGTTGGCACCGTGTCGATTATGGGGTTCTAATTTGGTGTAGTCGGTCTGTGAGATTGTAATATCACGGCTGTCGGTGTAGGACCACTGAGAGCCACCCCCAACAAAGTACTCCCACCACACTCCAATATATTTTATGGGGGTAATCCACGAGGTGTCCTCAAATTTTGTTGGCTCATTGAGGTTGAGAATAAGCCTTGAGGCGAGTATCTCACGAGCATCGTCACTAACCACTATCGTGCGCCAAGGTGTCACGCTGCCCGTGTCGATGAATCCTCGCATACCATTCACGTCGGGTGTTAGGTGTGAAGTGAGCGTAAAGCTCTCATCATCTACGTCAAGAGCCATTGCGGGGAAGTTGATTAGTGCCGCCTCGTGTATATTGATGTAGAGGTTATTCTCCGATTTAAGCATCAAGGGGGTCTGTACGGCAAGGGTTGCAGAGGGCGATTTGGCTGCTAATGGCTCTTTAAGAACCTCATCGATGAGTGACGATATTTCAGATAGTTTAGATGTGGTTGTTGGATACTCGTTGGTGTCGTAATCTGCTGGCATCCAGAATGCTTTGTGGTCGCCAGTGAGGTTAAATTCGGTACTCTCTCCCACTATAACAAAGTGGCGAAGCTCATCTTGGTAGGGGAACTCATATCGAAACCCTAAACCATCATTGAAGAGCCTAAATCGTATCGTCATTCTCCTCTGTGTTGCCTTTTGGCGAAGCGTAACGGCCATCTCTTTGTGGTTGTCCTCAATTTTGCTCTCTTCGCCCCAGACGGGCTCCCAACTCTCGTTCACGTCATTGAACGTAACACCCTCAATCTCGAAATCACGGCTCCAATCGATTGTGGGGTGGAGCGTAAAGCCCATCTTCGATGACTTGATTACATCCTGAGATTTGTAGCTCAGGGCATAGTGTGGTGCTCCCGTTTGGTCGAGCTCAAAGTTTAGAGTTAGCTCTGAGTTTGGCGAATTGATACTTTGTGCCATAACTGTAGCTCCCCAAAAGAGGAGCAGTGTTGTGAGTAGATTGAATTTTTGTCCCATCTTTGTAGGTTTAGGCTGCGTTTAACTATCTTTTAAGTGTTGATTGACTCTATAATCTCGCAATGTGGAGTTTAAATATATTTAGATACAAACGCCTCAACTCGGCGTGTGTACTCCTCAGGGTGGTCGTGGTACGACAGTGCGTGGCGTGATGCGGGGGCGACCCACAGCTCCTTCTCCTCACGTTTGGCATCGTAGAGTTCGTAGACCATACTGGTAGGGACGAAATCATCCTCTGCGCCGTGAATAAATAGCATTGGCAGAGTGCATTTTTTCAACTGCTTGATGGCGGATGCTTCACGAAAATTCCACCCATACATAACATCGCATAGATAGCTTGCGGCATCCAATATAGGGAACGATGGCAGTGAGAACTGTTCTCGCAGCTCCTTTTTATATTGAGCCCAGACACTCGTGTAGCCGCAATCCTCGACAAAACACCTAACATAGGGCTCTTGGCTCTCGCCTGAGAGCATCATCGTCGTGGCGGCACCCATCGAGATGCCGTGCACAACCATCTTTGTCGAGCCACCAAAGCGCTCGTTGGCAAAGTGCATCCACTCCATAACATCGCACCGATCAAACCAACCCATCTGTATCGCCTCGCCACTGCTCTGGCCGTGATAGTGTAGGTCGGGCAACAAAATATTGTAGCCCAGCGAGTGGTTATACATATAGCCAATCATAAACATCCGCATTGCGTTGTCGGTGTAGCCGTGAACGATGACTGCCGTCTTTTGGGTTGGACGTGGTGCCTGAACATAGTAGGCGTGGTGGTGTGAGCCATCCATCTTTATGATTGTCGTATCACGTAGGGCGCTGTTTTGTTGTAGTGAATCGACCCACCCTTCGAGGTGTGGGTATTGGGCATATAGCGTGTCGAGTGTCGTGTTATATCTGTTGTCAGTAAATTCTCGTGGGTCGAGCGCATAGGATATGAGGTAGCGTGCTCCGGCGAGTGTTATCGCCAGCATAAGTGTCAGAGCCGCAAACGTATACAACAGAAACTTTTTCATAGCTATTGAATAAAACTCTTAATTTTTCAACTTTTCAGCAATATGCATCAACATATCATCTGTCATATTCGAGAGGTTCCACTCTGGCGACCACCCCCACTCTAAGCGTGCTGCTGAGTCATCCAAGCTATTAGGCCAACTATCGGCTATCGCCTGCTTTACGGGGTCTACATCGTAACTCATCGTAAAGTGGGGTAGGCGCTTGCGAATCTCGTTATATATAATCTCGGGCGTGAAGCTCATAGCCGTAACGTTGAAGGAGTTACGATGCACTAACCGTGCGGGGTCTGCCTCCATTAGCTCCACGCAGGCACGCAGGGCATCGGGCATATACATCATATCCATATACATATCCTTCGGGATGGGGCAGACGAACTCGCCCGAACGCACCGCCTCATAGTATATCTCGACAGCATAGTCGGTTGTGCCACCTCCGGGCAGTGTTACGTTTGAGATGATGCCCGGAAAGCGTACTGAGCGTGTATCAACGCCAAATTTTTGGTGGTAGTAGTTGCTCAAAAGCTCGCCCGTGAGTTTGCATATTCCATATATTGTCGAGGGCTGCATTACGGTATCTTGGGGTGTCAAATCTTTAGGTGACGAGGCGCCAAAAGCACCGATAGAGCTGGGTGTAAAGAGTGCGCAGTGGTGCTGACGTGCCACCTCCAACGAGTTGTTCAGCGCACCCATATTGACCTGCCACGCCATCTGTGGATTGCGCTCGCCAACTGCCGACAGAAGTGCCACCAAGTTGAAGATAGTGTCAATTTCGTAGCGTGCCACAACCGATGCCATAGCCGTAGCATCCAGTGCGTTTAGAATCTCGAAAGGTCCCGTTTCGGAGAGCTCTCGACACTCTCGCATATCTGTTGCAACGACATTTGTGTCGCCATAAATACCACGCAGGTAGAGCGTAAGCTCAGAGCCAATTTGACCCCCTGCACCAATGATTAATATCTTTTTCATCTCTCTTTATAGTTTATCTCAGGTAAAGGTATACATTATTTTTCAAAAAAAGGCAATTTTTTTTGTCTTTTACATTTTTCTTATCTACTTTTGTGCCACCGAAAGGGATTGCTGTTGTAGCTCAGGGGTAGAGCACTTCCTTGGTAAGGAAGAGGTCGTGAGTTCAAATCTCATCAACAGCTCAAAAAGGGGGCGGCTAATTTTAGCCACCCCCTTTGTTGTTGAAAGTGAGAAATCTCGGGGCTCGCCCATCCTATTTGTTGTTAAAAGTGATAAATCTCGAAAAGAGCCACCATTTTTCTACTCAAAATAGTTGCTCTTTTTCCCCTTTCAGAGCTTTATCGCTTTGTTCTTCTTCTATTTGGTAGTATTAGCTCAAAGTCCAACTGTCGCTTCTGAATATCGGCACGCTTCACCCTCACCTTTACCGCATCACCCATCGTTAGGCGTATGCCTGTCGAGCGACCAATAATCTCATATTGCTGCTCATAGAACTGGAAGAAATCACCCTCAATATCACGCAAGAACGACATACCCTCGATATGGGTATCGTCAAGCTCAACGAAGATACCCCACTCGGTAAGCCCCGAGATGTGGCCATCAAACTCATCGCCTATGTAGTCGCTCATATACTCCACCATCTTATACTTTATCGATGCACGTTCGGCTTCGGATGCCAACATCTCACGCTCCGAAGAGTGGCGACACAAATCCTCTAATTGGTTTGTATCGGAGATTGTGCCCCCCGCCAAGTAGTGAGCCAGAATTCTGTGCACCATCATATCGGGATAGCGACGGATGGGCGATGTGAAGTGGGTATAGTATGGGAATGCCAAGCCATAGTGGCCAATATTATCTGTTGAGTAGACCGCCTTAGCCATCGATTTTACAGCCATAACCGAGAGGGCATTCTCCTCAACGCTACCCTTCACTGACGACATCAAAGTGTTGAGCTCTTTGGCAATCGCACGCCCCTTGTTGGCCTTAAACGAGTGGCCAAAGCGCATCACAAATTGGCGAAATCGCTCCAACTTATCGCCATTGGGCTCATCGTGGATGCGGTAGACCATTGGACGCTCACTATCTCTATCGCCCTTGCTCGCTTTGCTCGCTTTGCCCCCCTTTCGGCCGCAGAACTCTGCCACACGGCGATTTGCCAACAACATAAACTCTTCGATTAGCTGGTTGGACTCCTTCTGCTCTTTGGTGTAGACGCCAGTTGGGCGCCCCTTATCATCCAAGATAAACTTAAACTCCTCACGCTCGAAATTAATCGCCCCAGCACGGAATCGCCCTTGACGAAGCGACTGAGCCAAGCGGTGCAGGGTCAGAATCTCCTCCGAAAAATCGCCCTCCCCGCTCTCGATTACCTCCTGAGCTTCGGCATATGTGAATCTTCTGTCGGAGTAGATGATAGTACGCCCGAACCACTCCTCTAATATCTCTAAATTATCGTTTAGCGTAAAGATTGCCGAGAAGCAGAGACTCTCTTCATTTGGTCGCAACGAGCATATCTCGTTGGAGAGGCGCTCGGGTAGCATCGGAATAGTCCTATCGACCAGATATACCGATGTTGCACGCTCGATGGCCTCGTTGTCAATATCGGATGCCGGGCGTACATAGTGGGTAACATCGGCAATGTGTACGCCAACCTCCCAAACGCCCTCTTTGATTTGACGAATTGATAGCGCATCATCAAAATCTTTGGCATCGGCAGGGTCGATAGTGAAGGTCGTTATACCCCTCATATCACGCCTTGCGGCTATCTCTTTTTCGGTTATCGTGGCGTTGATTTTTTGAGCCTCCGCCTCAATCTGTGGCTCAAAGTTGTATGGAAGGTTGTACTCGGTCAAGATTGCGTGCATCTCGGTGTCGTTCTGGCCCGAAGCGCCCAACACCTTGATAATCTCGCCCGTAGGTGACTTGTCGCCCCTTGACCACCCCTCGATGCGGAACGCAACCTTATCGCCATCCTCAATCTCGAGGTTGTTGTCACGAGTGATATATATATCCATCGGCATACGCCTTGAATCGGGGCGGACAAATACTCTACGTCCACCCAACATCGCTAAACCAACATATACCCTGTGTGAGCGCTCTAAGATTGCGACAATCTCGCCCTCTTGACGACCGCTATGGCTCTGGTTCGTGATGCGGTACTCGATCTTGTCGCCATCCAAAGCGTTTAGTGTCTTGCGCTGGTGGATATAGACCTTCTCGTCGCCCTCGCCCGTTTTGATATATACGGTCCCTGAGGGCATCATCGATGCCACACCCTTTTGTGTGGGCAAAAATCGAGCTGATAGGCGGAATTTATTGCGCCCCGCCTCTTCGATTACACCATCGTGAAAGAGCTGCTCTAAACACTCGACTGTTTCACGCTTGCCTTCGGGTGATGCTCCACCTGAGAGTGCCGCCAACTGCTTGACTGAGAATTTGTTGTTGGGCATATCACGGAAAAGTGCCGAAATTATTGCGGCTCTATCTCTTAGCTCGCCTCTATCTTTTTTTCTTACCATTTTACTTTAGAATTTTTAATGCTAACCTCGTCATATAGTCGATACCCACTGCAATGGCTCGCTCGTCGGGCGCAAATTTTGCGCTGTGCAGCGCCCCCGCCTTATGCCCCACGCCCAAACGGTATAGGAGCGATGGGTAGCGCTGTGTGTAGTGGCCGAAATCTTCGGCTGTGGTGCGCAGTGGTAGTAGCTCTACATTAATGCCGCCGCTCTTTGCCAGCTCTATCGCTCTGCGGGTTAGCTCTTTATCATTTACAACGGATGGAAATCCGATGCTTATATCTGTTTCTATATTGACCCCCATCGCCTTCTCGATAGTGTCGGCTATGTGGTGAATTTTTGTGTATGACTCCTCTCGCTTAATCTGGTCAAATGTCCGCAAAGTGCCCTGCAAGGTGACTATGTCGGGGATTACATTTGTCGCACCCTCGCCCCGAACATCGCCAATCGAGAGGACTATTTGCTCGGAGTTCATAGCTAAAAGGGGTGTGATAAACTCAGCCGCTGCCGCTATCGGGTCTATGATTTTGTGGCGCATTGCAGCGTGTCCCCCTTTGCCATTGATACGAAAACGTAGCTCGTCACTTGCCGCCATATATTGACCCTCTCGAAAGCCCAATGTGCCAACCTCCAACTCAGGCTCAACGTGCAGAGCAACAACACCTCGAACATCGTAACGCTCAAAGGGCATCTCATCCAAAACCTTAATCGCACCGCCCGGATTGCACTCTTCAGCAGGCTGAAACAGTCCAAAAAGTGTACCCTCAAACTCATTGGCTATGGATAGCTCCTTCAAGACTCCAAATAACACCGCAGCGTGAATATCGTGCCCGCAGGCGTGCATAACACCATCATTTTTGGATGCAAACTCCACACCGCTTGCCTCGCAAACGGGTAGAGCATCAATGTCGGCACGAAGGACAACGCAACGACTATCGGCTCCGCCTTTTGCGCCTTCGATGCGAGCCAAGATGCCAGTATCGGCAATTTTATGGTGCTCGATACCCAAGCGTCTTAGCTCTTCAGAGATAAACTCTTGCGTCTTGTACTCCTTGAACGATAGTTCAGGCTGAGAGTGCAGATGCCTGCGAAATGTGATAGAATCCATAGCTCGTCGTCTTTAAAATATCGCTTTTGCAATCTTTACTATATTATCTGTGCGCCCCATTGTGTAGTAGTGCAGGGCGGGTATGCCTGCCGCCATTAGCTCACGAGATTGCGCTATTGCCCACTCAGCACCCACCTCACGCACCGACTTAGAGTGCTCCAGCGCCTCACGCCTCAACGCTTCGGGAATCTCGACATTGAAAATTTCGGGAAGAACAGTGAGCTGTTTTAGGGTAGATAGTGGTTTGATACCCGCAACGATTGGCACCGTGATACCTGCCGCACGGCAACGCTCCACAAAGTTAAAGTAGTGGCGATTATCGAAGAACATCTGCGTTACCACATACTCTGCCCCTGCATCCACTTTGCGCTTTAGGTTCTCAATATCGGCATCTTTGCTTTTGGCCTCAAAGTGGCACTCGGGATAGCCCGCAACGCCAATGGAGAAGTGTGTGCGGTGAGTGCCCGAGATTTGCGCATCGACAAAACGCCCGCTATTCATCGCCACCACCTGCTCGACAAGCTCAACGGCATATCGGTGCCCATCTGCTTTGGGGGTGAACTCAGGCTCGCTTTTGGAGCTATCGCCACGTAGTGCCAGTACATTGTGAATACCCATAAAATCCAAGTCAATAAGGGCATCTTCAATGTCGTAGCGTGACACTCCTCCGCATATTAGATGAGGCACAACCTCGACCCCATAGCGCTGCTGGATAGCTGCTGAGATACCCACCGTACCGGGACGGCGGCGCACCAAGTGGTGCTCCACTGTGCCATCCGTGCGCTGAATCTTCTCGATACCCTCACGGTGGAATGTGACGTTGATATATGTCGGGTCGAACTCTTGCAGTGGGTCGATAGCCTCAAAGACGCTCTGCAGGCCATCCCCCTTTAGAGGTGGCAGCAGCTCGAAGGCGAAGAGTGTACGCCCCGTATCGAGGGCTTGGGATAGGTGTTCGGTTACGTTCATCTATAAAATATTGTTTGGAATAAGGGCTTTGACCTGCTCTTCGCTCATTGCTCTACGTGAGGCGTAATCTGCAAGTTGGTCATCCCCGATTTTACCTACACTAAAGTAGTCGGCATCAGCGAAAAGTAGACCGCAAAGCGCTTCGGCAGGTGTAATCATATAGTTCTCTGTCAGGCGCATCATCGTTGTGATGGGAACAGCCAGAAGTTCAAAAATATCACTTTTTAGCGAGTGGTCGGGGCAGGCGGGGTAACCAAATGCCACTCTACGACCACGATATTTGCCTGCAATAATCTGCTCTGCACTCAACTTCTCGCCCTCTTCATAGCCCCACATATCACGCCTAACAAATTCGTGTACAGCCTCAGCAAAGGCTTCGGTAAGGCGGTCAGCGAGCAGTTTTGCCATTATGGCGGTGTAGTCATCGCCCTCGCTCTTCGCCTTTTCGACAATCTCGCTTAGCCCAACGCCTGCCGTTAGGGCGAAGCAACCGATAGCGCCACCCTTTGCTGGCAAAAAGTCGGCAAGCGATAGGTTTCTATCGCCACGTGTCTGGTTGCGTAGCATCGCCAAGCGCTTTTGCCGTCCCTTTGTGTCGGTGATTATAATATCATCACCCTCACGCACGGCATCGAATATGCCCACGACAGCCTGCAGTGTTAGCTTGCGCCCACGCTTGATATCTTCTAACAAGGCTTTAGCATCCGCCAACACCTTTTGCGCCTCTTCGCCACGCTCTGGGTGCTCTAAAATATCGGGGTAGCGCCCCTTAATACCCCACCCGTGCAGCAGCATCTGCCAGTCGATATATGGCTCGACATCCGAAATCTCGAAATCGTGCAGAACAACTTTGCCCTTGTGTTGAGGTGTTGCGGTGGTGGGTTGCGCCCCTTCGCTCGCCTTGCGTGCCTCGTCAAGTGGCAGTAGCTCCTTTGCATTAGCCTTTCGCTCGAAATCCTTGCGCAGGAGCATCTGGTCATACTTTATCTTGTCGATATATAGCTCCTTATCGTCGCTGAAGAGGTGGCTTAGGATGTAGTTGTTGTAGCTTACGTTCGCTGAGTGTATCGTTACCCCAGAGTAGTGTGGAGCAATCTTTACGGCAGTGTGCAGGGGCGAAGTTGTGGCCCCCGAGATGATGATGGGAGTAGTAATGCCACGACGCTCGCACTCCTCGCACACCTTTATCATCTCCTCCAACGAGGGGGTTATCAAACCGCTCAAACAGATGCAGTCGGCACCCCATCGTTGCGCCTCATCCACTATGCGTTCGCACTCGACCATCACCCCCAAGTCGTTGATTTCATAACCGTTGCACGACATTACGACTGCCGCTATATTCTTGCCTATATCGTGCACATCGCCCTTGACAGTTGCCACCAAGATACGCTTTTTATGGCTCTTCATATCGCCCTGCTCTAAGTGAGGGGTTAGTACAGCCACCGCACGCTTCATTATGCGTGCCGTCTTGACCACCTGCGGCAGGAACATCTCGCCACGAGAGAATAACTCGCCAACACGCTCCATAGCGGGCATTAGCAGGGTGTCGATAACTTTGATTGGCTCTTTTAGCTCGCCAATAGCCTCTTCGGTGTCGCTCTCAATTCTCTCCTCGATACCCTTAATCATCGCCCACTCGATGCGCTCCTTTAGGGGTAGTGTACGCCAAGTTGTGTCGGGCAGAGCCTGCTCTGTTTTGTCGTTTTTGACCTTTGTGGCGTACTCGATAAGGCGCTCTGCGGCATCCTCACGGCGACAAAGGATGGCATCCTCAACCCTTTCACGAAGCTCATCATCGATTTGGCTATATACAATACCGCTCTGAGCATTGACAATACCCATATCCATTCCAGCCTCAATGGCGTGGTACAAAAATACCGAGTGCATAGCCTCACGCAGTGCCGTGTTGCCCCTAAAGGCGAACGACAGGTTCGACACTCCACCCGACACCTTAGCGTAGGGCAGGTTCTGCTTTATCCAGCGTGTGGCATCAATAAATGCTTTGGCATAGGTGTCGTGCTCCTTGATGCCCGTTGCAATGGCGAGGATATTGGGGTCGAAGATTATATTTTCGGGGGCAAAACCACCCTCAGTTAATATTGTGTAAGCTCTTTGGGCAATCTCAACTTTGCGCTCAAAGCTCTCCGCCTGCCCCCGCTCGTCGAATAGCATAACAACCACTGCAGCGCCATAGCGGTTAATCTCTAAGGCTCGCTCCAAGAATTTAGCCTCGCCATCCTTTAGCGAGATGGAGTTCACTATTGGCTTACCTTGCAACACCTTTAGACTCTCTGTGATGGTATCCCAATTTGATGAATCGACCATAATGGGCAGACGTGCAATCTCGGGCTCGGCAGATAGCATATTGAGGAGCTTGGGCATCGCCCTCTCAGAGTCAATCATCGCATCGTCCATACATACATCGATAATCTGTGCCCCAGCATCGACCTGAGCTCGTGCAATCGAGACAGCCTCACTAAACGCCCCCTCACGAATTAGGCGTGCGAACTTGGCAGAGCCCGCAACGTTGCACCTCTCGCCAATATTTATAAAGTTCTTCTCGGCGCTGATTGTAAGTCTCTCCAAGCCACTAAGGTGGGTTGTGGGGGGTGTTTGAGGCGTTTGGCGTGGGGAGTAGTTGCCAACGATTTGCGACAGCTCCACGATATGTTGAGGCGTTGTACCGCAACAACCGCCAATGATATTTATAATCCCACGCTGCATATACTGACTCACATCGTCGGCAAACATCTTGGGTGTCTCGTCATAGCCGCCACTGATGTTGGGTAGCCCCGCATTGGGGTGTGCCGAGATGGCGCACTGAGCAATGGCGCTCAGGCGCTCCAAGTAGGGTAGCATCTGCTGTGCCCCAAAGGCACAGTTAAGACCAATGGATAGGGGTTTTGCGTGGGCAATGGTTGTGTAGAATGCCTCGATTGTCTGCCCCGAGAGGGTGCGTCCACTGGCATCGGCAATGGTTGCCGAGATCATAATGGGCAGATGAGTGCCCATCGAGAGTTGTGTTTTGTTGATGGCATACAAGGCAGCCTTAACGTTGAGTGTGTCAAAAGCTGTTTCGACCAATAAAATATCGACCCCACCATCAATCAGGGCACGCACCTGCTCGCAATAGGCATCAACGAGCGTGTCAAACGAAACCTCACGTGAGGCGGGGTTCATAACATCCGATGCGATGGATGAGGTTCTGTTTGTTGGACCTATCGAGCCCGCCACAAAACGTGGTTTGTGGGGTGTTGTGGCGGTATACTCATCCGCCACCGTGCGAGCTAACGTAGCCGCCTCGAGAGATATACGGTAGCTCAACGCCTGCAATCCATAATCGGCGAGCGAGATAGAGTTGGCGTTGAAGGTGTTGGTGGTCACAATATCGCTACCCGCTTCGAGGTACTCTCGGTGGATGCCCTGCACAATATCGGGGCGGGTCAAGGACAAAATATCGTTGCAACCCTTCAGCTCTACGCCCCACGTGGCGAACTCATCGCCTCGATAGTGCTCTTCAGCCAATTTGTGCCCCTGCACCATTGTTCCAAATCCGCCATCCAGCAGTAGGATACGCTCTTCAATGGCTCTATTTAGTTTGCTGTTCATCTATTTCTCTACAATTTCAATTTCAAAAAGGCGACTCCAATACTTCCCCGTTACGAAAATACGTCCCGAATCTTTGTCGTAGGCTATGCCGTTCAGAACATCTGTTGATGCTGTTCGCTCGCTTTGGGGTAGGATGCCCGTTAGATCTATAACCCCCTCAACCTCGCCAGTGGATGGTTCTATTATTACGATGGCATCGGTTAGATATATATTTGCCCAGATTTTTCCATCGATAAACTCCAACTCGTTGATGTAGTGCAGTGGCGAGCCCTCGTGTAGCACCGTGATGCTTTTTACTCGCTTGAATGTTGCGGGGTCTATTTGGTAGATACGCTCCGAGCCATCGCTCATATATAGCCACTCGCCATCGTTGGTTATGCCCCAACCCTCATTTGGGTAGTTGAAGCGCTTTAGCTCCTTGCCCGACTCTATGTCGTAGAGGTATGCCGTGTTGGCGTACCACGTGAGCTGGTATAGCGTGTCGTTGAGGATTGTGATGCCCTCGCCAAATTGTGACGATGGCAGGCGGTGGCGGATGCTCTTCTCGCCCGATTTTAGGTCGATAGTCTGCACCACCGACTCGCCATATTGGCCCGTTCCCTCCCACATCACACCGTTGTAGTACTGCAACCCTTGTGTGTAGCTCTTTGTGGAGTGGGGGTGGGTAGCTTTGACTATGTAGCCATACTCTTTGGGTGTGGTGTAGCTCTTTTGGCTATTTTGCACACCCTCAGTTATCCGAGTTGCAGAGCCACAACCACTGCAAGCCGAGAGCAGGGATAGTGCAAGCAACGATAATATCATATCTCTCATTTTTACTTTTTTACTGCCCCGCAAAGGTACAAAAAAGCAGATTAAAAATAGCCTAAACTGCACTATTTTTAATCTGCCTATTAAAAGGCGGGAGCGAGACCCGACCCACTTTGAGAATTAGTCGCTTGTCTCGCCCCCTTTTTGAGTGTGGGTGGTGCCGTTTATACATATAAATAAAATGTCGCACCCGACCCCTCTCAAAACCCTTTACTCTGCATAGACCGTCTGGGGTGTGGTGTTTACAACCATCACCTCGTAGGTTACTGGCGCCACCTTGCGCATCATCTTCACCATACCGCAATATTTGTCGTGACCCAACTCAATGGCACGTGCCGCCTTTGCCTCATCTTTGGTGTTGGCGCACTCGACGTTGTAGTTTAAGTTAAAGGAGGTGTATGTAGCTGCCGCCATTG
Organism: uncultured Alistipes sp.; assembly: GCA_964370585.1. Classification (GTDB taxonomy): domain Bacteria; phylum Bacteroidota; class Bacteroidia; order Bacteroidales; family Rikenellaceae; genus Alistipes. Next base: position 16,687 of record CAYJJV010000004.1, read on the forward strand.
GCTCAATATCCTCCAACTCGCCCGTGATTTCGATTGTGAAATTTTTGGGCGTTATGCGCTCCTTTGCCATAACGTGTGTGACGGTTAGCCCAGCGCAATATGCCGTTGCGTATAGGAGTGCCTGCTTAGGATTTAGATCCTCGACTTTTTGACCGTTGGCAAGCGAAAATTCATTCTCGCCAGTTAGTTGTAGAGTTACCTTTTGTGTCATAAATTATAATCTTTAAATTTTCTTTTTGGAGTGGTTGCAAAATCTGTTCCTAAATTTTGAAAAAGGGACAAAAATTTCTACCTTTGTTAAAATTTTAAGCCCTATGAAGAGATTAATAGTTAGATTTCTCACGCTATCAACACTTTTGATTGTCACAACTGCACTTTTTGCCCATCCAATAGATTTTAAGGAGCACCTACGCCGTACCCAAGAGTTATACAACGAGGGGCGATGGGTCGAGGCTCGTCACCACGCTGAGAGTGCCCTGTCGGAGCTTCAAAGCGATGAAGTCCAAGAGCGAGAGGCGCTGCACTTCTACTTAGCTGCCTGCACCTATGAGCTAAAGGGCGATGCGGTGCAGGAGATTTTGGGTAGCTTTATTGAGCGCTATCCACACTCGATTTACGCCAACGATATACAATTTATGATGGCCGCCTACCACTCCTCTGAAGATGATTTTGAGAGTGCTGCAAAGGCGTTCGAAGAGGTCGATTATGAGGCTCTGAACCCTCAACAGCAGGAGAAGTATGATATTCGTGTGGGTTATATTGAGTTTCTTAGTGAGAACTATGGCAAGGCGTATAACTACTTTGAGCGTATCTCGCCAAAGAGCGACTATTACGACCACGCACTATACTACATATCATATATCGACTACATAAATGGCGAAATGGCATCGGCTAAGGAGGGTTTTCAAGCCTTAACCAAGAGCGATGTATATGGCGATTTGGCGCCCTATTACCTCCTCCAAATTGAGTTCAAAGAGGGTAACTACCGCTATGTTGTCGATAATAGTAGCGCCCTTATCGCTACACTTCAGGGCGAGCGCTTAAGTGAGTTGGAGCGTTGTACGGCTGAGGCATGGTTTCGCTTGGGGGACTATGCGAAGAGCTTGGAGCACGTGCGTGCCTATGAGGCGGCAGGTGGCGTTGCGGGGCGTGAAGAGAGCTACATAACGGGCTTTTCGCTCTATAAACTGGGCGACTATCAGGCGGCTGCTCCGCACCTGCGAGCTGCGTCTGGAGCGGAGGATGCGCTGACCCAAAATGCATCATACCACTTGGCTGATTGCTACCTTCGTCTGGGCGATAAGCACTCGGCAATGCAGGCCTTTGCGATGTCGGCAAATAGTAGCCATAATGCTAAAATTACAGAAGATGCCCTATTTAACTACGCCAAATTACAGTATGAGTTGGGCGGTGGGGCCTTTAATGGCGCTATCAACCTATTAACTCGCTATATCGAGAGCTACCCCGAATCGGAGCGCACGCCGCAAGCACGTGAACTGCTGGTTGCCGCCTACTACAACTCCAACGACTACACGGCAGCATACGAAGCCATTAAGCGTCTGCCAGATGCCGATGGTGAGTTTCGAGGTGCGCTACAAAAAATCGCATATTTCCGTGCTTTAGAGGCCTTTAAGGCGGGAGATTTGACGCTCGCAAAGCAATATTTGGTGGAGTCGGCAGCGATAAAGGTGGTGGCTAAGTATACGGCGCTCAGCAACTTTTGGCAGGGCGAGATAGCCTTTGCCGAAGGGGAGTACACCATCGCAATGGCTAAATATAACGCATACTTAAGGCAGGCGCCACGTAGTGAGCGTGAGTATGCTCTGGCCCTCTATAATTTGGGCTATGCGGCTATGATGCGTGAGAATTATGAGCAGGCACAGAGCCAATTTGAGCAATTTGTGGCTGTGTATCAACCTCGTGATGGCTATCTGTCGGACGCCTATAATCGCTTAGGTGACACCTTCTACTCGGGGCGTGAATTTGGTAAAGCGGTCGAGAATTACGACAAAGCGACCCTTCTGGGCGATGAGAATAGATACTATGCCGAGTACAAGCGTGCTGTGTCGTTGGGCGTGCAGGGTAAAACTAAAGAGAAGGAGCAGGCACTCAAGCAGATTATTGTAACGGGCGAGGGTGACTATGTGGATGACGCCTCGTTCGAGTTAGGGCGTAGCTACATAGCCCAAGAGCGCTACTCAGAGGGTGCCAAGCAGTTGGAGAGCTTTATCGAAGAGTACCCACTCTCGCCACAGCGCCAGCAGGCGTTGTCTAATTTGGGTTTGGCGCACCTTAACTTGGGCAACCAAACCGAGTCGTTGAGGTATTACGATATGGTGGTCAATTCATCGCCTCAATCCACTCAGGCAAAGGAGGCGATGCAGGGCATACGCAATATATATGTTGAAAAGGGGGATGTTGCTGCCTACTTTGATTATGCTGCCAAAGTGGGTGTTGAGAGCGATACAACAGCCCTTTCTCGGGACTCTTTGACCTTTGCTGCAGCACAGCGACTCTACCTTGTGGGGGATGCAAAGGCGGCATCACGCTCGCTGAAGAGCTATGTCGATGGCTTTCCGAAGGGGTATCATATCGATGATGCGCTATTCTACTTGAGCGACTGCTATCTGCGCCTTGACGAGCGAGAGCAGGCAATCGATGCCCTCACGAAGCTATCTCAATCGGGTAGCGTGCAGTATAGCGAGGCGACCTTAGATAAACTATCCGCATTGTGTTACGATGAGGGGCAATATTTGCAGGCTATGGATGCCTACCGCCGCCTATATGATGTGGCATCAACTGGGGCGAAAAAGCAAGGTGCGATGTTGGGCTATATGCGCTCAGCGTTGGCAACAGAGGATACCTCAGCTATAGCAGTTGCAGCGGCAGATGTCATAGCACGGGGCGATGGGGCGGGCGCTGAGGCGTTGCGCATAGCTCGCTACACACGTGCCACACAGCTTCGTGAAGCGGGCAAGAGTGACGAAGCGATAGCCCTATATGTGGCTCTTGCGCAGGATTTAAACTCAAAAGAGGGCTCAGAGGCCGCCTATTGGTTGGTCGAGCACACCTATAAGAGTGGCGATATGGATAAGACCGAAAAGCAGATTTTTACACTCTCCGAGCGTAAAATTGATGCCTATTGGTTGGCTCGGGCATTTATCCTTCTGGGCGATGTCTATGTGGCTAAGGGTGATACGTTCCAAGCTCGTGCCACATATCAGAGCGTTGCGGATGGATATACGCCATCCGATGATGGTATTGTTGATGAGGCTAAAGAGAGAATTTTAAAATTAAATTAAGGATGAAAAAGGTATCAATTATAGCGATTTTGATGGTGTGTGTGCCACTTATCGCCTCAGCGCAGGTGGCAAAACAAGTTGAGGTCACAAAGGCGTATATCCCCGAGTTGGAGCGGGCAGAAAAGCTCGCCATCGAGCCCAATATGGTCGATACGGTCGCCATCGAGCCCGATATTGACTACTCGATAACGCCACTATCGATTCAAACACCCCTTGCAGTGCGCCCATTTAGCCCTGCAACGGTCACCTATTGGGAGTTCAACCGCCCTAAGCCATTTTATGTAAAGGTGGGTGCAGGTGCTCCGTTGAATACGGTTTTGGACCTCTACGCCTCGACCGAGAATGCCAGCACGGGTTATTTGATGGGGTATGTGAACCATCGAGGATATTTCGGACAAATTGAGAATGATTACGGCATCAAAAACACCTCCACACGTATGTATAACCAAGTGGGCGTTGCGGCAGGTAAGTATTTCGGGCGTAGAGTGTTGGAGGCGGCAGTGGGCTATGATAATCGCCTATTGCATCGCTATGGAGCCTATGCTTCGAGTGTCGATGCAGCAGCCTCGCTTGGTGGGACAAAACCCAATGAGGCGGCTCTGAAATATGGCACAACGACTCTTGATATTCGCTTTGGCGATAAGTTCTTGGATTTGAGCCGTACAAATTTTGAAATCGTGGCTTCGGGCTCACTTTTTAGCTCCAACCCCGAACTATATGAGTATCCCATTGGTGGCACACTGACACCCGATAGCCCAACGCAGCGCTATGACGATGAGCGCAAGCAGAGCAATATGGGGCTCTCGGCTCGTGTGGCTCGTGCGTTTGATCGCCACACATTTGATATTGGCGGTTCGTTGCAATACTCCTCAGGTGAGGATAAGTATGACGATGATTACACCCAACTGATTGGTGCGCTCACGCTGCGCTATGCACACGTGGGCGATGTGTTGGATATTGCAGCAGGAGCCGATTTTTATAGCGTCTTAACTACAAATATGCAGGATTGGATACCTGAAGTGCCCTCTGAGATTGATGGTGGCGATAGTTACTATGTTATCCCATATCTGCGTGCCGAACTCAACTTTGGCTCAACAGCACTTCTGCCATTCGTTGAGATGGATGGCGATTTTTCGTCAAACAGCTATCAAGAGCTTGTCCAAAAGAACCCATACGTTGAGCGTGACATCGTGCAGGGGCGCAACAGTGTGACCTACAACGCTCGTGCGGGTATCTCGGGCACGCTATCCGCCAAAAGATTTAACTATCGACTCTTTGGTGAGTTATCGCTCAAGGATAACAATATATTTTGGGTTATGGATGGTATTCGTATCCACAGCAGTGGCGATAGAGGCAACACGGCATCGTTTTACCCCACTCTGGGACACCTGCAAGAGCTATCACTCAACGCATCGGCAGAGTTTAGGGCATCACGCACGTTCACCTTTTGGGGCGATATTCGCCTAAGCTCATTTAGCGAGGATGCCGAGTACAAATATTATGGCGGTGTGGATGTTAGTCTACCAACGCTTATGGCAGAGATTGGCGGGCAATATCACTCTCGAAAGCTAACATTTGGCCTATCGGCAGAGATAAAGAGTGCACAAGATTGGTCGGTATTGGTTGCGGATGATCTCTCCACAACGGGCAACACGTATTATATCCAAACTGAGACAATACCCTTTGCCATCAACCTAAAGGCGAACGTGGATTGGCGAGTGAAACAGAATTTGACAATCTTTGCCGAAGGGACAAATTTAGCCTTTCAGGAGCTATATTTATACCCCTTCTACCCCGATTATGGGGCTATGTTTACCGTCGGTGTGAAGATGCAGTTTTAACCCTGCATCTTCGCCATAAAACGCTCACGATCGACAATAAAGCGTGTGTGAACACCCTCGCCAATCATCCCTTCAGCATCACGTGCCCCAACGTTGAGCGTTATCTTGCGAGCATCAACTTCGGTCACAACTGCCGTTGCAATGCACTCTACCCCCAACTTCGATGGCTTGATATGTGTAACGTTAATCTCGGTGCCGACTGTTGTTTCGCCTTCTGAAAGGTGGGGGGCAATCGCCCTCATTGCGGCACTCTCCATAAGTGCGACCATAGCTGGTGTAGCAAAGACCTCCATATCGCCCGAACCCATCGTTAGGGCTGTGTTCTGTTCAGTAACAATCGTGCGGCTCTCGCCTGAAACTCCCTTTTGTAACATAATATTGACTATATTTTTACGTTTTAAATTTGATTTATTAACTTTGCAAAGATAATTATATTTTAGGAAGTTTTTTAAACTCCCCTTAAGTTATGAGATATTGGCTTCTGCTCTTTTTTCTGCTCTTCGGCATCTCTGTGGTATCTGCACAGCGGGGGCGTGGCTATGTCGCTCAGCGCTGGGAGGTCGAAAATGGCGACTCAATAGCCTCGATAGTGCTCCCTCCGGCCTATGTCTTTGCACGCCCTAAGGATATGCGTGAGTATTGGCGCTTGGTCGCTGCCGTCAAGAAGGTCTACCCAATGGCAAAGACCGCCCGAGTGAAACTTACGCAGATGGAGCTCGATTTAGAGAGTATCGAGGGCAAAAAGGCGCAAAGAGAGTATATCCAAAGTGTCTATGATGAGATAAAATCGGAGTATACCCCCATTCTAAAGCGTATGACACGCAGCGAAGGCAAAGTTCTACTCAAGCTCATCGACCGCCAGACCGACTATACCGCCTATGAGGTGCTTCGAGAGTTCAAGGGTGGCTTTGTTGCGGGCTTTTGGCAGGGCATCTCACGCCTCTTTGGTCACGATCTGAAGTCCAAATATGACAAAGAACGGGAGGATAGGATGATAGAGCAGATTATTATCTATTACGAAGCTGGCATCATCTAAAAATTGTTAAATCTTTGGCGATTTTTGAAACATCACTTGTCTTTTAAATGCTCATTTACTTAGGTAAACTGCGCTTTAAGTGCCTGCACGATGCACTAAATCCACTCCACATATTCTCCTAAAAAAAGATGCTAATCGGATAGATTAGCATCTTTTTTTATTAACTATTTAAAACCTCTTACCTTCGGAACATTCCACCGCCCATCTTGGGCATCTTGAGGTTGCCGCTCGCTGCAGCCTTCATCATCTTGCGACTCTCGTCAAACTGCTTGATTAGACGATTTACATCCGCCAAAGTTGTGCCACTACCTTTGGCAATGCGCTCACGGCGGCGAGTGTTCAGAATCTCGGGGCTCTCCCTCTCGGCAGGGGTCATCGAGCCGATAATCGCTTCGGTCTGCTTGAAGACATCGTCAGGAATATCAACATTCTTGAGCATCTTACCCACACCCGGCATCATCGACGCCAACTCCTTCATATTACCCATCTTCTTAATCTGCTGGATTTGTGAGATGAAGTCGTTGAAGTTAAATTGATTCTTGACCAACTTCTTCTTCAGGCGACGTGCCTCCTCTTCGTCGAACTGCTCTTGGGCACGCTCAACGAGCGACACAACATCACCCATACCCAAAATACGATCTGCCATACGCTCTGGGTGGAAGACCTGCAGGGCATCCATCTTCTCGCCCGACGATATGAATTTGAGCGGTTTATCGACAACCGAACGAATTGAAATTGCGGCACCACCACGAGTGTCGCCATCCAATTTGGTTAGAACAACACCATCAAAATCCAAGCGTGAGTTGAACTCACGAGCCGTATTTACAGCATCTTGACCCGTCATCGCATCGACAACGAAAAGTATCTCGGATGGCTTCACTGAACGCTTTATCGCCTCGATCTCCTGCATCATCGCCTCATCGACAGCCAAGCGACCTGCCGTATCGACAATCACGGTGTTGTAACCCTTTTGACGTGCATAGGCGATACCATTCTCAGCAATCTGTACTGGGTTTTTGTTCTCCACCTCGCTATATACCTCAACACCAACCGTCTGCCCCAAAATATTGAGCTGATCGATTGCCGCAGGGCGATAGACGTCACAGGCAACAAGCAGTGGTGTGCGTCCCCGCTTAGCCTTAAGCAGCGATGCCAACTTACCCGAGAAGGTGGTCTTACCCGAACCCTGCAGACCCGCAATAAGCACTACGGCAGGTGTACCCTCCAACTTTACATCGGTAGCCGTGCCTCCCATCAGCTCGGCCAATTCGTCACGCACGATTTTGGTGAGCATCTGACCCGGCTTTACGGCCTTCAGAACATCCTGACCCATCGCCTTTGTCTTTACATCGTCTGTAAAGTTCTTAGCAACCTTATAATTGACATCGGCATCGATAAGTGCACGACGTATCTCCTTTAGCGTCTCGGCAACGTTAATCTCGGTTATACGCCCCTCGCCCTTGAGTAGCTTAAAGGAGCGCTCTAATTTATCGGTTAAATTTTCAAACATAGTTTTATCTCGACTTTTCGCAACAAAGATAACACAAATATCAGATATTTTAAAAATAGAGGTGCGAAATTAGTCAGAGAGCGATATTTTTTATACTTTTGTGGTGCAAAATTTAGTCCAAATATGCAGAAACAGACCACTTCATCCTTTAAGTACATAGCCTTAGCCTTAGTTGCGACGACACTCTGGGGCTCAGCATTCCCTACAGCCAAGTTGGCTTTTGATTGGGTGCCACCCATAACTTTGTCGGCAATAAGGTTTGTGTTGGCGGGTGTGTTGCTTGTGCCGGTGGTTGCTCTTATGAAGGTGGATTGGCGTAAGGATCTGCGACAGTGGCGCTTTATTTTACTCTTCGCCCTTGTGCAGACATTTCTGCAGTATGGTCTATTTTATATGGGTTTGAACCTCGTGCCGAGTGCTATTGCATCGATTATTATTGGTGCTGGACCCCTCTTTGTGGCTATCTTGGCGCACTTTACGATGGTGGATGACAGATTAGATGCCCGCAAAATCATAGCTGTCGTCTTGGGTGTGGCGGGTGTTGTATTTATCAGTCTTAGTGGCGAGAAGATTGCAGGTGTTGCGGGCGCTAAGTTCTACTATGGTGTTGCGTTGCTCATAACGAGCAATATTTGCGCTTCCTACACCAATATTATGGTTGTTAAGCATAAAGCGACCATCTCACCCATAATGCTCACCCTCGTGGCTAACTTCTCGGGGGGTGTTATGTTGCTCATTGCGGCATTGGCTGTCGAGCGCCCTGAAATTGATTTTTCGGTGTTGCCCACGAGCTTCTACTTGACCATTCTGTGGCTGGCGATAATACCTGCAGCAGCTTTTTCGGTGTGGTACTACCTACTATCGTTACCTTCGGTTAAGGTCTCGGAGCTCAATATCTGGAAGTTTACCATACCAATTATTGGTGTGGCGCTTAGTTGGTTGATGCTACCCGATGAGTACCCTTCGATATGGATTGTTATCGGTATTGTGATTATCTCGGCTGCGGTTCTTATACTGCAACTCAGGCGCAAGAGCTAATTAATATATAGCTCTTGTGGTGTATGTGGTTTTGTTGCCACAAAGGTCTGTGGCTATCAGCTCTACGGTGCGCTCACGCTTTGTCGTACTCTTTGCAATAGGGTATCTTATGCGGCGCTTTGAGGGGTAGTGGTAGCTGGGTGTGAACTCGCCATCGACAAAGAGTTGCCACGATGCTATGCCCGAAAAGTTATCTTTAACTCCAAATTGTATCTCGCCAAGCCTCGCTATCTCTGTGTTGCTATTGAAAAGTGGGGTGATTGTTGGGGCGATGGTGTCGGCAACTATCATCAACGCTCCAGTTGTCTTGGTCGATACACTAATCTGAGAGTCACTATACTTACCCCCTACATAGGATAGCTTACCATCTTTTTCGTTGTATCGTGCCACCCTCGCCTTTGAGTGCATCTCAGCGGGGAGTGAATCTATGAAAATGGATATATCGATTGCACCTTTTAAGGGGACACCCTGCTCTAAAAAGCGGTAGGCGGGCGATAGGATGACCAAACTTGTATCTATTGGCGTTGATTTGACCCGCTGGGGCGTTGCGATAATCGACTCATAGAGCGCCCCTTGTGAGATTGTTGCTTGGGCTCTGCCTCCATCGATATTTAGGTGCGTTCGCTTGTCGGCATAGATGCGTTGTGCGCCATCCGGCACGGTGGCTTTGAAGCTATTTTGTGAGCCTACAATATCAAATTGAAGGGTTGAGAGATTGTCGCTATCATCCTCAACCTCAATGGTTATGGTGTGCCTTTTGCCCACCTCGACAGAGATTACGCCCCGATTTTTCATCGTTGTGTAGAGGTCGGTCGGTGCCCCCTGCAGATGTGCCAATCGTAGAACCTCGTTGCGTGACTCTCGCTTTATGGCGTAGTGCGATATTGCGTTTGAGTGGCGTGATAGGGGGAATGTTAAAGTGTTCATCTGATACTCAAAAAAGCACTCCGCATCTATTGTCGCCCTCACACGCCACACTCCAAAGCTGTTCCATACGCCATCCCGCCTATCGGTCGCCTCCAAGACAAAGTAGCCGTTGCGCCCAACCTCTATAGCGCCATCTGTGTGCAAAGCATAGCGCCCTTCGCCAAGCTTGCGAGGTGTGTAGGTGCGTTTTGTTGCGTGGTGGGGTATGCCTTGCAGGGTATCGACCTCGATATAGTGCAGCTGCATAATCAAGGGAGCGATACTATCTTTGGGGCGGATATAGCCCTCTTTGACAACGTTGTAGAGGCTCTGCGTGGGGGTGTCACGTAGCTCAAAGTGTAGGTGAGGACCACCCGAAGAGCCACTATCGCCAGCATAGCCGATTAAATCGCCCCGTTTCACGGGCCACGTTTTGGAGTTGAAGTATAGGTTTACGTTGTTTGTTCTGTCCGCTTTGCGTTTTGCATCTACATACTCTTGAATATCCTCTCGAAAGCGTAACATATGCCCGTATACAGCTGTCATCCCATTGTCAAGGGTTAGATATATTGCCAAACCATACCCCGATGCCGATACGACAACACGTGACACAAATCCATCTTCGACCGCCACAGCTTCACGCCCCTCAATGCCATCGGTCTTGAGGTCGATGCCCGTGTGGAAGTGTCCCGAGCGTATCTCGCCAAAATTTGCCGAGTAGAGCCGTGAGGCTTGACGAATGGGGTATTCGATGGCACTCTCGTTGGATGTTTGCGATGTTGCAATGAGAGTAAAAAGTGTGAAAAGGGGTGTTAAAAATCGTCGCATATATCCTTTGTAATTGTGCCAACGGCATCCGCTACCACTGTGTAGTTGTAGCCCAACGATATGCCATATCTTATTAATTTATCTCTTAATTCGTAGCTGTTTTTGTGCTTTACGCTCTTTATTTTACGCTCCAATGCCGATATTAGGCGTGAGTTTATACTGTCAGCCGAAAACTGTGCTAACGCCTCATTTATAACGCTATCCGCTATCGATTTTTGCTTCAGCGTTGCACGGATTTTCATCTCGCCCCACGCACTTAGGCGCATCTTCTCTCGTACGAAAGCAGCGGCATAGCGGCTGTCGTCGATGAATTTCTCTCTAACCAACCGCTCCACAACGCCATCCATTGCCGAAGGCTCAACGCCCCAGCCATACATCAGCCTGCGTGCATCCGACTGCGACTTCTCGGCACGTGCGCA
>CAYJJV010000004.1:27666-68890 GCA_964370585.1 uncultured Alistipes sp.
CCCAGCCATACATCAGCCTGCGTGCATCCGACTGCGACTTCTCGGCACGTGCGCATACTCGGCACAGAGCCGTAAGAGCCTCTTCGGAGCTCTTCTCTCGCCTCTTCTCTCGCCCCTTTTTTAACCCCTCGTTGCGCATATCATTCTCGGTTTTGAGTTTATATCCTCACGAAGCTCAATATCTCGATAGCCCAAGCGCTCCAGCATCTGAACTATCGCTTGACCTGAGTGCTCATATATCTCGAAGAAGAGCCGCCCACCCTTCAGTAGCATCTTTAGTGCCGATGTGGCTATTGCACGGTAGAATATTATCGGGTCGTCATCCGCCACAAATAGAGCTCTGTCGGGCTCCCAATCTGTAACGTTGCAGTGCATCGTGGCTCTATCCGACTGTGGGATGTATGGTGGGTTAGAGATGATAATATCAAAGCTCTGCTCAAAGCAGTGCTCCAAACCATTCAGTGCATCCCATAATCGAAACTCCACCTTAGCACCCAACTCTTTTGCGTTGGCGCAGGCAATCTGTAGCGCCTTATCCGATATATCGATAGCGGATAGTTGTGCTGTTGTGCTCTCCAGCGCCAGCGAGATGCAGATAGCGCCACTTCCACACCCAACATCTAAAATTTGAGCACCCTCGCATCCACTTTGCAGCACCCACTCGATCAACTCTTCGGTCTCGGGGCGAGGAATCAGTACTCCACGCCCAACCGAAAATATACGAGAGTAGAACTCCGCTTGACCCGTAATGTATTGGATAGGGGTGCCTTGCGAGAGCTTGACTATATATTCGTCTAACATATCGCCATTCACTTCATACCCTCTTGTTGGGTCGGCAAGAAGTGCTGACGATGTGCGATTTGTGAGCCACGAGGCGAGCAGAAGCGCAATCGTGCGAGCCTCCCGCTCATCATATAGATGAGCCGTGCTTGCCACTACTCGCTCTTGCAACTCTCTGTAGGTCACACTCCTCATCCTCTACACCATTAGCGTCTCCAGATCACGGAAGAAGTTGGGGTAGCTCTTTGCCACACACTCGGCACCCTCGATAGTTATGCCCCCTTCGGAGCGCAATGCTGCCACCGAAAGCGACATCGCCATACGGTGGTCGCCATAACTCTGAACAGTGGCAGAGCCTATCTTGCCCCCTACGATTTGCATCGTATCGGGGTCTATTAGTTCAACCGATACACCAATTTTTGTGAGCTCACGAACGATAGCCTCACCACGATTGCACTCCTTATGCTCCAAGCGTGAAACGCCACGTAGAGTTGAGCACCCTTCGGCATTTGCAGCCAAAATAGACAGAATGGGTAACAAGTCGGGGCAGTGGCGAGCATCAAACTCAAAGGCGTGCAGCTCACGATGGGAGCAGGTGACTGTATTGTTATCGAAGATTATCTCGGCACCTGCACGCTCCAAAGCCTTGCATATCAATCTGTCAGCCTGCTTTGTGAGGGGCGAAAGGTTGCGAACCGTAACGCTTCCAGCTATGGCGCCAGCAACCAACAGAAAGGCTGCCGAACTCCAATCCCCCTCGATGGTGTAGTCGGTGGGGAGGTATTGTTGTTGTGATGGGATGTAGAACTCGGTGTAGTCACGGTGGTGTATCTCAACGCCAAAGCTCTTGGCTGTGGCGATTGTCATATCTATATATGGTGTCGAGACGGCGCCGTGAACAGTGAGCGTTGTGTCACTCTTGACCAAAGGCAGGGCGAGCAGTAATCCCGTAATGAATTGCGACGAGAGCGAACCATCAACCTCAATCTCCGATCCGTGTATTGGCCCTTGAACCTTTAGTGGAAGATAGCCGTTATTATCCTCGATGCGAGCCCCCAATTCACGCAGTGGGGTGAGCATCATATGCATCGGACGTGAGTGGAGCGTGCTCTCGCCCTGGACTAAAATCTCTTTGTCGCACAACGAGGCGATGGGTGTGAATAGGCGTGTGGCTAAACCCGACTCGCCAACCTTTAAGACTCCACTTTGAGGGTTTAGCCCCCCCTGAATCGAGATTGAGCGCTCGCTGAGCTCCGTGACGGTAGCGCCAAGTGCCTTAATGCAGCGAAGGGCGCCGAGTGTGTCGTCACAAAATTGTAGGTTGTGTAGTTGTGATGTGCCTTGAGCTAACAGGGCTGCAGCCAATGCACGTTGGGCATAGCTCTTGGAGGATGGAGGCTCAACGACCCCCTCGACAGCACATTTTGAGATGGTTTTATCCATTGTCAATAACATTTTTTTTAGCGTTTGGGTCATCCTTCATCTGCTGTGTGAGTTTATGACTACGTTTAAGCTCGAAGTTCTGACCTAAATATACTTGACGCACCATTGGATCGGCTGCCAACTCTTCGGCACTACCCGTTTTGAGGATTTTACCCTCATATAATAGGTAGGTGCGGTCGGTAATGGCGAGCGTCTCATCCACATTGTGGTCAGTGATGATGACACCAATATTTTTGTGTTTTAGTGTGGCAACGATGCTCTGAATATCCTCAACGGCGATTGGGTCTACACCTGCAAATGGCTCATCTAAGAGGATGAAGGATGGGTTGATGGCCACAGCACGTGCAATCTCGGTACGGCGGCGCTCGCCACCCGATAGTTGAATACCTAAGCTCTTGCGCACCTTCTGTAGGCGGAACTCCTCGATTAGAGCCTCCACTCGCTCGTTCTGCTCCTTTCGACTAAAGTTAGACATCTCCAAGACCGAGCGGATATTATCTTCGACCGAGAGGCGACGAAAAACTGACGCCTCTTGAGCCAAGTAACCAACCCCCATCTGTGCTCGGCGATATACTGGCATATCGGTAAGCTCGGTCACTATGCCATTGTCATCTTCGAGAAATATTCGCCCCTCATTGGGCTTGATAAGCCCCACAATCATATAGAAGGTGGTTGTTTTTCCCGCTCCATTGGGGCCCAAAAGACCCACAATCTCACCCTGCTTCACATCGATAGATACGTGATTTACAACGGTGCGAGATTTATACTTTTTGATAAGTTCAGATGTGTATAGACGCATTGTTTTAGCTTTTTTATTGAATATAACTTTCGGCACTATGCAGACTGTCGGTCGATATTAGGTCTGCCTCGTCGATACCCAACGAGCGGTAGAAGTTGTTTAGCTCCTCGACAACCTCCATTCGCTGTGCGTAGACAGCCATATAGTAGAGGTCACCCAACTGTGTGAGCTTATCATCGATAAGAGCTGTGACCATATCGCCCTGCACACCTTCGAATAGCAGATAGTAGTCCAAATATTCGATCAACGACTGAGCATACTCCTCAAGTAGGGCATCTCCCTTTTCAGCTGCTCCCTCAGCCCCTACAGCCGATGCAGCGTAGTACCCCTCGATAAATGGGTAGGTGTTGCTGTCGGTAAAGCGTAGCTGCGATGTTGGCAGCTTCGCCAATCCCAAATCCAAGAGCTCCATCGCCTCATCGGTGCGCCCCTCGAGCAGTAGCTCTTTGGCCACACGAGCAAAGGCCGAACGTGCCGAAGCGGCGCTAAGGCTGTGCTGAATGAAGTTATCCACATATACATCCTCATCGCTAAGGTTGCCATATCGATAGCTCTCACGCAGGAGCGGTGCAGCGTAGTCGGCATCAATACGCCCAATATCCCACGCACTCTCAACGGGCGTAAGGATTGGAACAAAGCGGTATGCATAGCCGTCAAATTGGAGGTAGTCGATTAGGCCTAACTCTTGGAAGATATAGACTTGGGTCATATATATTGGGCGCTTCCAATCGAAGTTAGCCAACATATCAAGTATCATCAACTGATGCTTGCCCAAAGAGTTGCCACGCAGCTGGAAGTGGATAGAATCGACAATTAAATCCCTGTCCTTTTCGGCAACGATGCCCGATGCTAAGACATTTTGCTTATTTACGGGAATCGAGATTTTGCGAGCTGGGATGTAATCGCTCCACTCTTCGTCCGATAGCTGCACTTTGGTATTTCTATCATCGCTACGCACAAAGTCGATAATCTCCTTTATATCTACCGAACGGTCGATTCTTTCGACAATCGGCACATAGTCATTGGCGTAGGTGTACTTGCTCTTAGGTAGTGAGAATGGGATGCCTGCCGCCTCATTGGCGCGCCCCTTCATCTGGTCGATATACCACTCAGCACCGAGATATGAGGTGTTCATAACACGCACATCGGGGCGAACATCGTACATCTCTTGATTGACCCAGATTGGGAAGGTGTCGTTGTCGCCATAGTTCAGAATTATTGAGTTTGGCAGTGTCGATTGCAGATAGTTCCAGCCAATGTCACGAGCGATGTATCTGCCCGAGCGATCGTGGTCGTCCCAGTTCTCGACAGCCAAAATCGTGGGCACCGTGAGGCATATAGCCACTGAGGAGATGAGTGCCACACGGTTTCTACCTCGAAGTAGGCGCTTTGCAACATCGTATATCGCCAAGAGCCCCAAGCCAATCCAAATCGAGAAGGCGTAGAACGAGCCTGCATATACATAGTCACGCTCACGAGGCTCGGAGGGTTGCGTGTTGAAGAAGACCACCAATGCCAAGCCCGTCATAACAAACAGAAGCATCACGATGGTGAAGTTGCGCTGGTCACGATTTAGTTGGTATAGCATACCGATAACACCCAAGATGAAGGGTAAGAAGTAGTATTTGTTACGCCCCTTGTTCTCTTCGACCTCACGTGGTAGGTCATCCTGAGGGCCAATAAACGCTTCGTCGATGAATTTTATGCCCGATAGCCAGTTGCCATCCGTGATTGTTGTCGATGTGGGCTGTATATCACTCTGGCGTCCCACAAAATTCCATAGGAAGTATCGCCAGTACATATATGATAGCTGGTAGTTGAAGAAGAAGTTGAGGTTCTCCAAAAATGTGGGTTCCGTAAAGCTCTGAGCTCCATAACCATCGTCGTATGAGCGTTTGCGGCCGAAATCTACCACCTCGCCACGAATGGGGCGACCCGCCTCGTCACGCACGATATTACCCTTCTCATCACGCAACGTCTCAACTTTGGTGCGGTACGCCGACCACTGCTTAAACTCCGCCTCGCTCTTTGTCGAGCGCCACATACGTGGGAAGAGGTGTTTATGCTCCGATGCGTACTCATAGTCGGCTATTATATTGGCCTTTTTATACTTGCCATCCTCATCCAAATATGTAACCTCCTTCTCGATAACGCCAACGGGGGGTGCCGAGTAGTAGGCGCCATAAAGCAGAGGACGTGTGCCATATTGGTCACGGTTCAAGAGCGAAAGTAGAGCGTATGGGTTGTTGGGGTTATTTGAGTTCATCGGCGGGTTTGCCGCAGCACGAATTGTGACGGAGGCGTATGACGAGAAACCGATAAATATCATAAGCATCGACAACAGAACCACGTTTGCCAACACTTTACCCTTGCGATGAGTAATCCAAGCGCCAAAGCCCAACCCCACAATAAGCAGCAACGCAAAGAGAATCATACCCGAATTGACGGGCAGGTCAAACGAATTGACAAATAGATAGTCAATCAAGGCGCCAACCTGAACTGTGTATGGGATGACGATGTTGTTTATGAAGATAAGTATGGCAAATGAGATAGCTACAGCCGTGATAATGCCTTTGAGTGTCACCTCTTCATTGCGACGGAAGTAGTATATAAGTCCTAAGGCGGGGATTGTCAATAGGTTGAGGATATGCACACCAATCGATAGTCCCATTAGGTAGGCGATTAGAACAATCCAACGCAACGAGTGCGCTTCGTCTGCTTCGGCCTCCCATTTGAGCATCAGCCACACAACCAATGCCGTAAACATCGAAGATAGGGCGTATACCTCGCCCTCGATGGCTGAGAACCAAAATGTGTCGGTGAATGTATAGGCTAAGGCTCCAACAGCGCCCGCTGCGATTGCCGAGAGTGCCCCATTTTTTGTGAGCTCAGCGCCGCCACGTGTTATGAGCTTGCGAGCTAAGTGTGTGATTGTCCAAAATAGGAATAGGATACAGAAGCCGCTGGCAATCGAGTTCATCGAGTTCACAGCGATGCCCACATAGTCCACATTGGGAGCGAAGAGCGTTGCTAAGCGTGCAAGCAACATAAAGAGCGGTGCACCGGGTGGGTGTCCGACCTCCAATTTGTATGATGTTGCGATAAACTCCGAGCAGTCCCAAAGGCTCGCTACAGGCTCTATTGTCAATAGGTAGACCAGTGTGGCAACTCCAAATACTGCCCAGCCTACAATGTTATTCCAACGTTTGAAAAGGGTCATAAAGATATTTTATATGATAATGTGTGCAAAAATAGTGAAATAACCTATAATTTGCAATCATATTTTCAATATCTTCCATTAGTAGTGATGTGCTAAGTTTTATTTTGCCTGCATAACACTATGATTAATAACGACTTGTGTAGTTGTTTGTAGTAAATGATTTGATTGTAAAATTCAGTTTCCGTCATTGCGGGCTTGACCCGCAATCTCATAAAAAAAGCTGACAATTAGAGCATTGAGATTACGGGTCAAGCCCGCAATGACGAGGTGGGAATTTTAACGCATCACTAATAATCTTCCATTAAAAGTTTCAAAAATAGCACAATTTCAACCCTTTGTGCCACTCTTTTTTATGGGTAACTACATCTGTTCGGCACGTGCTACGGGCGATACGTCGAGCTCTGCAAATTGCCCCTCGAGATAGCGATAGTAGCCCGCCATTGCAATCATTGCAGCGTTGTCGGTGGTGAACTTAAATTCGGGGATAAAGGTGCGCCAGCCACGCTTTTTGCCCTCCTCGACGATGGCGTTGCGTAGCCCCGAGTTAGCCGATACGCCACCTCCGATAGTTATATCCTTGATACCTGTCTGCTTTGACGCTTTTATCAATTTATCCAACAAAATATGGATAATTGTACCCTGCAACGAGGCGCACAGATCTGCCTTGTTTTTCTCGATAAAATCCTCATCTTTGGCTACAGCATCACGCAACGTATATAGGAACGAGGTCTTTAGTCCCGAGAATGAGTAATTTAGTCCATCTACTTGAGGACGAGCGAATTGGAATGCCTTATCATTACCCTCCTTTGCCAGACGGTCGATAACCGGCCCTCCGGGATAGGGCAACCCCATAACTTTGGCGCACTTATCGAACGCCTCGCCAGCGGCATCGTCGATTGTTGTGCCGATAATCTGCATATCGAATGGCGATGATACTTGCACGATTTGTGTGTGTCCTCCACTCACCAAAAGGGATAAAAATGGGAATGAAGGGTGCTCGAGCTCCCTCTCGGGAATATCGACAAAGTGCGATAGAATATGGCCGTGCAGGTGGTTTACCTCGACCATCGGGATGTTATGGGCAATCGACAAGGCTTTGGCAAACGATACACCAACCAACAACGAGCCAACTAAACCGGGCCCACGAGTGAAGGCTATCACATCCACATCTTCGATTGTGATGCCCGCCTCTTTAAGGGCTGTGTCGATTACGGGGACGATATTCTGCTGGTGAGCACGTGACGCTAACTCAGGAATCACACCGCCATACTTGACGTGCACAGCCTGCGAGGCGATGACATTTGATAACAGCATAGAGTTGCGCAAAACGGCAGCTGAGGTGTCGTCACACGAAGATTCGATGCCAAGAGTTGTAATATCCATTATTTTTGGTGGTTTTTTTAACTATTTTCTTTAACTTTGCAATCTTATATAGAGATTATCAATGCACAAAGGTATAAAAATATTGTCAAAGGTGGTATCAATAACAATTTTGTTGTTGATATGCATACCTATTTTTATCTCCTTGCTGCTCGATATTCCTGCCATCCAAAACGCTGTTCTAAAGCGTGCTATGGAGGCGGCATCAAAGAGCTTAGAGACCCGTGTGAGCATCGATAGGATAGATCTATCGCTATTTAATCGTGTCGCTATCAAGGGTTTTTATGTTGAAGATTATCAGGGGGATACGCTTCTGTATGTGGGCAATGTTAGGGCTCGACTTTCGAGCGCAGGGCTATTTGGCGGCAGCGGTATAGTATTGGCAAATGCTCGTGCCGAAGGGGTGCGCCTAAACCTTAAAGATACACCTTCGGGTGAGATGAATATTCGTCAAATTGTCACACGCCTAAGTGACCCCAACAAACCCAAAAAGGGGAACTTCAAACTCTCAATCGACAGAGCAAAGGTGGATGATATGTACTTTAGCTTGGTGCGCAACCAAAAGCGCAATCCCGAATATGGTGTCGATTATGGTAATATGCATATCTATGATATTGACTCTGAGATTGAGTCGTTTACCATCGATGGAACTGCTATCCATACCAATATCGAGGCGTTGAGTGGGCGTGAGCGAAGTGGCTTTAAATTGGATAACCTTACGGGACTGTTCTATATGGTCAATGGTTCGTTGGGTTTCGAGGGTGTGCAGATCTTGACCCCACATTCCGATATTGAACTTGAGCACGTGTCGCTTGTGGGTGGTTCGTGGGCGGAGTATCGTGAGTTTGTCGATACGGTCTTGTTAGATGTGGCAATAAAAAATTCCCGCTTGGCATCGGACGATGTTGCCTACTTTGCCCCTAAGTTGCGTGATTGGGACTTGGTCTTTAATCGAATAGATGCATCGATGATGGGTTCAGTGTCGGGTTTTGAGCTCGATATTGACTCTTTTGAGTTTGCAGATAGCACCTCGTTGGTGGCAAGTGCCTATCTGAGCAATCTGCCAGATATTAATAATACACACTTCGATTTGAGCATCGACAGTTTATCCACATCGGCAACGGATTTGAACCGCTTGACCACCGCCATAACCCAAAAGGGGCTATCTGAAGGGGTTGTGGATATGCTCACAACGGCAGGCGAGCTGAGGCTAAAGGCGAAATTTGAGGGGCTACTCTCTTCGTTTGATATGCAGGCGGATATTGTGACCGATTTGGGGGGTATGAGTTGCAATCTAAGGGCTGTGCCTATGGAGCACGATCTGCGTGATATTAAGGGAGATGTAGTGATTGATAAGTTTAACCTATCGCCACTGTTGCCAAATAATGAGGTGTTGGGTAGCCTCTCGATGGGTGTTGTGGTGGATGGCGTTGTGGGGCGTGGGTATACCGATGCCGAGATTACGGGCTCGATAGATGAGCTCCAAGTTATGGGGTATAGCTACGATAGTCTACAGTTGGATGGGCACCTCAAAAATCGCCTGTTTGATGGCCATATTGAGGCTCGAGATGAGAACCTTCAGTTTGACTTTTTGGGGCTTGTAGATCTAAACGATACAACTCCTCGTTACGACTTTACGCTCGATCTGCGTAGGGCGAATTTGGCGGCACTTAACCTAAACCGGCGAGATTCTGTATCGATACTATCGGCTAAGGTGGTTGCAAATGCGAGTGGATTGACAATCGATGATATTGATGGAAGTGTAACGATAACGGATGCTAAATATAGTTACAACGATAAGAGTGTTGAGGCCGATAGAGTGTCGCTGGTGGGGCGCAACTCGCAAAATAGCAAGTATGTAGAGCTCGAATCGGACTTCGTTGATTTGACCTTCCGCTCGAAGAGTGCTTATAGAGATGTCTTTGACTATCTGCGTCAAAGTGTATGGCGCTATCTGCCCATTCTGCAAAGCGATGCGTTGGGCATTACACCCTCAGATAATACGAGTGCCATTGCAAATGACTACTCCTATCTCAGTGTCGAGGTTGATAACCTGAACCCAGTTTTGGATGCGGTAGTTGAGAAGAAGTTTATGGTTGCCGACAACTCATCGATGAGTCTGCTCTTCAATCCTGCCAGCGATCAACTTACGCTGAAACTCTCATCAGATTACATTGAGAGTGGCTCGTTGTTGGCGACTCGCCTAAATGTCAATGCTCAGAATCGTGGCGACTCATTGACCCTATACGCCTCATCCGAAGATCTCTATGCTGGTGGTATACACCTGCCCAACACCACTGTGACGGGAGGTGCTCGGCAGGGCTCGATGCAGCTATCGATGGGCTTTCGTGACACCACAACACAAACATCTGGACGCATTGGCTTGGGTGCCGATGTCATCTCGGGCAAAGGGACGGCGGGGCGCACTGTGAAGGTGCGTGTTGTCCCCTCGACAATCACTCGTGGCACCGAGAGGTGGAGTATTATGGCTCGCTCTGTTATCTTGGAGCCCAAGCGTGTGGTTGTAGATACATTTTTTGTTTCGAATCGTGATCAATACCTCCTTTTGGATGGCATCGCATCGGGTAGCAGTAGCGACTCTGTTACACTCTCGATGCGCAACTTCGATATATCACCCTTCTCGCAGTTCGTCTCTAAGATGGGGTATGAGCTCGATGGGCGAATGAGTGGCGAGGCGATGATGCGCTCGGTCTTTAAACAGGGAGCGCTGCGTGCCAATATCGACATCGATAGCTTGAGTGTAAATGGAGTCGATATACCCAAATTGAGCTTGCAATCGACGTGGGATGTGGCTAAGAATCGTGCCGATTTATCACTTAAATCAATAAGGCAACAGCAACCCATTATCGTGGGGTTTTATCGCCCCTCAGAGCAGAGCTACTATGCTCGTGCTGATCTGCACAGTGTCGATATGGGGCTTTTGGATCCTATTTTGACCTCCGTTATATCCAATACTCAAGGGCGTGCCGATGCAACGCTCATCCTGCAAGGCGAGGGGCGTAATGCAGCTCTTTCGGGTAGTGTGGAGGTGGATAGCCTATCGACGATGGTGGACTACACGAAGGTTAGATATACAATTCCTAAGGCGACACTCAACATCGAGGATAATCGCTTTAAGACCACCTCAGTACCCGTATATGACCGTGAGGGTAATCGAGGCGACTTTAGCTTTAGTATGGATATGAACAACCTCTCTAACATATCGTACAGTGTGCTCATTGAGCCTAAGCGTATGTTGGTGCTCAACACCACCGAAGAGGATAACGACCTATTCTATGGGCGAATGTTTGCTACTGGTACGGCACAGATTAAGGGTGATAGGAGGGGTGTTGAGATGGATATTGCTGCCACGACAGATAACAACTCAAAGTTCTCGATGCCTCTGTCGGGCTCGACCAACATATCGTATGCCGATTTTGTACGCTTTAAGACTCCCCAAACAAAGAGCGTTGAGGATGTTGTCGAGGAGCGTAAACGACAGTTTGAACGCACAAAAAAGAGTCGTTTTCAAGGCGAGAGCAAGATGGCTATATCGTTGGATATAAATGTTTTGCCCAACGTCAATGTCGATATGTCGGTGTCGGGGAGCGTCATCAAAGCACAAGGTACGGGGCAGCTTAGTTTGGAGATTATCCCATCAACCAATACATTCAACATCTTTGGCGACTACACCATAACTAATGGAACCTATCTCTTTACGTTGATGAATATTATCGAGAAGAGGTTTACAATTGATAGTGGCTCCTCAATTACGTGGACGGGCTCGCCGATGGATGCTCTCCTGAATATCGATGCAATATATGAGGTTAAGGCCTCCTTACAACCCCTTTTGCAGGGCTCCAGCAGCACAACAGCTGACAGATCGGTGCCAGTGGATTGTATAATATCGCTAACCGATAGGTTATCCAATCCAGCAGTGAGCTTCGATGTTGAGGTGCCAAGTGCCGATCCTGAGATTCAAACCCTTATTGCCAACATACTCAGTTCGCCCGAGAGTGTTGATATGCAGTTCTTGTATCTACTGATCTTCAATAGCTTTATGTCTGAGGGTAGCCTCGCCACGTCGGGCGCTGGAAGTGCAATCTCATCGGCAACGGGAATGGAGATGCTCTCGGGAATGTTGAGTAGCTGGCTCTCGGCCGATGACTACAATATCGTCATTCGCTATCGTCCATCCACCGAGCTGAGCAACGAGGAGGTCGATTTTGGGCTATCTCGAAGTTTGGTCAATAA
The DNA here is from genome assembly GCA_964370585.1 of uncultured Alistipes sp. Taxonomy (GTDB): domain Bacteria; phylum Bacteroidota; class Bacteroidia; order Bacteroidales; family Rikenellaceae; genus Alistipes. The sequence continues at coordinate 39,543 of CAYJJV010000004.1, forward strand.
TCGCCTCTTTGTTGAGTTGGAGGGTAACTATTTGATTGATAACACTCAATCTGTCAATGGCTCGGCATCCAACTTTATGGGCGAGGCATACATCACATACTACATCGATAAGTCGGGAGCGTTGCAACTCAAGGCCTTTACACAGACCATCGATAGATTCAACGAAAATCAGGGTATGCAGGAGACCGGCATAGGGGTATCCTACAAAGAGGATTTTAACAACCTCAAGGATTTGCGACGTCGTGTTAAGGAGCGCTTTTCGTCTGAGGATAGGCGAGAGAGAAAGCGCCAGCGAGAGTTGGAGCGAGAGCGCAAACGTGAGGATGAGAAGGAGCAGGATAGGTTGTTGCAAGAGGAGCAGATCAAGCTTTATGAGGAGCGAAACGGTGATAGCAGTTATGAGTAAAAAGAGTAAAACTTAGATAAATTTTAAAAATAGAAAGATTATGATCAATTTTATGCAGGCTGCCGAGATTGCGGTAGCGAGTGAGGAGACCCGAATGGGTTTGTGGACACTCTTTACAAAGGGTGGATGGCTGATGTGGCCACTGTTGGCGATGGGTGGAGTTACCATCTTTATCTTTGTGGAGCGTTTTTTAGCTATCCGCAAGGCGTCGGTTTTGGATATGAACTTTATGAATCGCATCCGTGACTTTATCTCAGAAGGTAAGATTGCGACAGCCATCAACCTCTGCAAGCGTAGCGATACACCTATCGCACGAATGGTTGAGAAGGGTATCGAGCGTATCGGTCGCCCGATGGGTGATGTTCAGAACTCAATTGAGAATGTTGCCAATTTGGAGGTATCGAAGTTGGAGAATGGCTTGCCCTTCTTGGCGATGATTGCAGGTGGCGCTCCGATGATTGGATTCTTGGGTACAGTGTTGGGTATGGTGCAGACCTTTATGGATATGTCGGCTGCGGGTGGCACTGTCGATTTGGCACTCCTATCGAGCGGTATGTATGTGGCGATGGTGACAACCGTGATGGGTCTTATTGTGGGTATCCCTGCATATTTCGCCTATAACTACCTCGTGGCACGTATCGAGAAGCTTGTTTTCCAGATGGAGGCAAACTCAATCGCCTTTATGGATATTTTGAATCAACCAGCTCAAAAATAGATAGTTATGGCAATCAAACGTGGTTCAAAAGTTGATAACTCATTCTCGGCATCCTCGATGACCGATTTGATGTTCCTGCTACTGCTATTCTTGCTTATTGCTACAACGCTAATCAATCCAAATGCGCTAAAGTTGATGCTCCCCAAGAGCTCTAACCAGCTAAAGGATAAGGCGATGACAACAGTATCAATCGAGCAGAAGGGCGACGACTACATATACTATGTCGAGTTGGAGCGTGTTGAGGGCATTGCGGGTGTTGAGAGGGCTTTGAGTGCTCGACTATCCAACGCTGAAGATGCGACAGTATCTCTGCATTGCGACAAAACAGTAGCTGTGGATGAGGTAGTTAAGGTTATGAATATAGCGAAGGATAATGATTATAAACTAATTCTCGCAACATCCCCTCTTTAGTCCAAATAATTGGGCTATTTTGGCGTTGTGCTTCGGACTCGAAAATCCTCATTTACTATAGTAAACTGCGGTTTTCTCGCCTCGCACGCCTAAAAAATAGCCTCACTTATTTGAACTAAATGTTGTGGGGGATCTGTTTCTCTAATTTGAATTAATGGTGCGTGGTGTTACCTCACTTATTTGAACTAAATGCAGTTGGAAATCTGCTCCTCTAATTTGAATTAATTACCAATATGCGGAGTCGCAGTTTCGTCATTGCGGGCTTGACCCGCAATCTCGTTTAATTGCACTTTTCGTTTGAGATTGCGGCTCGCAGGCCGCAATGACGACACAACGTAATGACGAGAAGAGATTTTATATTTTTAATGTGGATGATACAATAATTATTCAAAAAACAAAAAATGCAATACTATAAACCCAACGATAAAAGACCTCGAGTCATAGCTCTTGTGGCGTTTGTTGCCTACGCAGTGGTGTTGGCACTATCGTTCGTGCTCGTTGAGTTTGACTTAGCAAAGGCGGATGACAAAAACGAGGATACAATATTTATCGACCTAACAGAGCCTGCGCCCGAGCCGCCACCAAAACCTGTTGTTAGGGTGGCTACGGAGCCTCGTGTACACGATAAAGTTGCTGCCGAAGAGCTAACTGAGCAGGTCGCTGGCACGGACGAAGTGACCCAGACGCCCAACCCTAAAGCACTCTTTGATATGAACAAAGGTGGGGTGGATGAGCCCGATAATGTGGGTAATTCACGTGCTGCAGAGGGTGAAGATAGGGCAAGCGGAACGGGTCAAGGACTCAATCCCGATGGGTTAGCGCAATTAGATCAAGGCCTTCAAGGGCGTGGATTGGTGGGGGCACTGCCAATACCAAGTCATCCGGGCGATAATCTAACTGGCAAGATTGTGGTAAGGGTAGTTGTTGATAGTCGTGGAGTGGTTACAAATGCCACCTATGAGGCTAAGGGCTCAACATCTTCAGATACGAAGTTAGTCGAGGCGGCACTCAGTGCTGCACGCAAAACCCGCTTTACAGAGAGTAGAGCGGTAGTTGAAGGGGGCTTGATTACATATCTATTCACGCTCTCTTCGTAATAAACCTAATTTAAGTTATGAGATTAATAACTATACTCTTATCGATACTTTACGCCCTTCAATTACAGGCGCAAGAGCCACCAAAGGTGGATGGGGCTCAGATTGAATTCGAGAGCTCGGTGCATAACTTTGGTGTGGTCAAAAAGGGTGATGGCGATCTGCACCACGACTTTGAATTTATAAATAGGGGTAACGAACCGTTGGTTATCCTGCGTGTAAAGAGCTCCTGCTCGTGCTTAAAAGCGAAGTATCCACACCAGCCCATCGCTCCGAACCAAAAGGGGGTGATACGGGTTAGATACCAAATTGAGAAGAAGGAATTAGGGACATTTAATAAGGTGCTACAAATCCACTCGACATCGACTTCAGAGCGTGATATTTTGACCGTTCGGGGCGAGGCGGTGGAGTAGCAACGAAGAGAAGATAAAAAATATATAGAATTATGACACTACTATTTGAAAATGCAACAATCCTCACGATGACAACTTGCAATGGCGAGCCATTAATTGTTAAGGGTGCTGTGGGAGTTGTGGGCGATAAAATTGTGATGGTGACATCGTCCGTAGATGATATAGAGAAGTTTAAGGCGGAGCACACGGATGCGGAGCGCTTTGACTTGAGTGGTAAGCTCCTTATGCCCGGACTTATCAATACCCACTGCCACGCTGCGATGACACTGCAACGAGGCAATGCCGATGATATATCGTTGATGTCGTGGTTGAACGACTATATTTGGCCATTCGAAAGTCGCCAAACTGTTGAGGATGTCAAGGTTGGTATGGAGTTGGCGATTGCCGAGATGTTGTTGGGTGGCATAACTTCGTTCGTAGATATGTATTTCTATGAGGATGAGTGTGTTGAGGTGGCAGATAGGATGGGGATTCGTGCCCTTTTGGGGTGTAGCTTTTTTGACCATAGCATAGATGAGGCGGAGCGCACAATAGAGCGTGCTGTTGAACGTGCAAAGGGTAGTTCAACAGTCAATATTGCCGTTGCGCCACACGCTCCATACACTGTGTCGGTTGAGAATTTGTTACGCTCAAAGGCTATATGCGAGCGCTATGACCTGCCATTTATGACCCATATCTCTGAAACACGTGACGAGGTTAAGATTATGCAGGAGCGCTATGGTTGTACCTCAACCGAGCATTTAGACTCTTTGGGCCTATTGACCCCTAAGACCATAGGTGCACACTGTATTCACTTGACAGATAGCGATATTGTGACTCTTGCTGAGCGTGGCGTTGTTGTGTCGCACAACCCGCACAGCAATATGAAGATTTCGAGCGGTGTTGCCCCTTTGGAGGCTCTGCGTGAGGCGGGTGCAACAATCACGATTGGCACCGATGGCAGCTCGTCAAACAACGATTTAGACCTCTTCGAGGAGGTGCGTACAGCGACCTTTTTGCAGAAATCGGCAACAGGCTCGCCCTTAGCTCTCCCTGCCTATGAGGCGCTGAAGATGGCGACCGTCAATGGCTCTGCAGTGATGGGATACTCAGCCGATGAGTTGGGCGTTATAAAAGTGGGAGCTTTGGCAGATTTGATAGTTATAGATATGCAAAAACCACACCTACAACCCATCCACAACGTTGTGTCGAATATTATCTATTGCGGTAAGGCGTCAGATGTTGATACTGTTGTCGTGGCGGGGCGTGTTGTGGTGCGCCACAGAGAGCTGATAGGTGTAGACCTGCCAGAGCTATTCAAAAGAGTTGAGGGGGCGATAAATACTATTGTCCAGCGAACTCATTAAGCATCGCAATCTCTTCGGCCCAGCGCTCCTCTTGAGGCGTTTCGAGGATTAGTGGAATGTTGTCGAATCGGCTATCTTGTGCAATGAACTTAAAGCACTCGATGCCGATTTGTCCTTCGCCCAAAGGTGCGTGGCGGTCTACACGGCTACCCACACCCTTCAAGGCATCGTTTAGGTGCATACCTCGTAGATACTTAAAGCCTACCACCTCATCAAATTCGGCAAAGGTGGCGTCGCACGCCTGAGCTGTTTGCAGGTCGTACCCAGCAGCGAACGAGTGGCAGGTATCAAGACAGACCCCAACACGACTCTTATCCTCGACACGCTCGATGATATATGCCAAGTGCTCAAAACGATAGCCCAGATTTGAACCCTGACCTGCTGTATTCTCAATAACGGCAGTGACCCCTTTTGTCTTATCTAATGCGATATTTATCGACTCGGCAATGCGTTGCAAAGACTCCTCCTCGCTAATCTGCTTTAGATGGCTGCCGGGATGGAAGTTCAGAAGCGACAAACCTAAAGCCTCACAGCGCTGCATCTCATCCAAGAATGCGGTACGTGATTTTTCGAGAGCCTCATCTTCGGGGTGCCCCAAGTTGATTAAGTAGGAGTCGTGGGGTAGAATGTTTTGAGCTAAATAGCCACACTCTGCACACCCCTTTTTAAATAGTTCGATGCGCTCTTCGCTCAATGGAGGAGATGTCCACTGACGCTGATTTTTGGTGAAGAGTGCAAATGCTGTTGCCCCAATCTGTTTTGCGTTGTAGGGGGCATTTTCAACGCCTCCCGATGCGCTTACGTGCGCTCCAAACTGCTTCATATATATCGCTTTATTATATTATTAGTGATGCGTTAAAGCTCCTACCTCGTCATTGCGGGCTTGACCCGCAATCTCAACGCTCTAATTATCAGCTCTTTTTATGAGATTGCGGATCAAGTCCGCAATGACGAAAACTGAATTTCACAATCAAATCATTCACTGCAAATAACTACACAAGTTGCTATTAATCATCATATTATGTAAATAAAATAAAACTTAACGCATCATTACTGATATTATATCATTAAGTTATAGTACAAATATAGGGAAAGTTTTGTAAAAAAATCGTAATTTTGTGGCACAATTATCTTTTTGTCGCATAATGAAAAAATTACAGATATTTCTTGCTATGGTGGCTCTTATAGTGCCGCAACTCCTGCTCGCTCAAATCTCCATCTCTCAGAGTGGCACAAAACCCACAAAGGTGATGCGTCAAGACTCAATCGAGCAGATAGATGCAGGACACGATTACTATAGCGATGCTCGTTATCGTGCCGAGCGTGCAGCGATACGCAAGGAGCGCAACTACCTCGAAATTGGTGCGAGTGTATTGGGGTCGCTAACCACCCACAATGACCCTTGGATTGAGGTCTCGGGCGGTGATAACTCTATTGCAATGACAGGTGCATTTCTTTTGCGCCACACATTTACGAAGGGTAAATTTTCGGTCGAGACACGTGTCGATGCAAAGCTGGGGGTAAATAGAATGAAGGTTGAGACCACCACAGAGGCAGGTGAGACGACAAGTGATAATATTTGGTTCAAGAATCAAGATGAATTCTCACTATCTACTGCCCCGTCGTTTAAGATGTCGGAGAACTGGTCGTATGGTTCGATTATTAAGTTTCGCTCTCAGTTTGCTAATGGCTACATCTCACGAACACAGCAGGGTGAGGATCAGCGTAAGAGTACATTTTTAGCTCCTGCCTATTTCGATATTTCATTTGGTATCACCTTCACAAATCCCAGCCAGAAGTTCCCCATCAAGGTCAATGTCTCGCCTATAGCCCTTAGTAGTGTATATGTTACAAATGAGCAGGTGCGCTTAAATGTTTGGGATGGCAAGCCCGGCTGGCAAGTATATGGATTATCGGGACCCGATGCCGAGAGTAAGTATGAGGGCGGTTCCTCTGTACAGTTAGATTTCGACCGTACGTTCGGCAAAAATGGCTTCTTGCGCTATACAACTACGATGTCGTCATTCTTTGGATGGATAACAAATATCGGTATGAAGAATAAATATACCGACTATGGCAAGTATGTTGCGGCGATAGATGAGTGGAATAGTACGGGTGAAGGCGATCTGTCGAAGAAACCAAATTTGGTTATACACCCAACCCTTAGATGGCAAAATACGATAGATATTAAGGCGACGAAGTTCTTGACTACGAGGCTCAACTTCTTGCTTACATATAACCGTGCCGAGAATGTCGATGTACGTACACAGACTATCCTAAGCGTTGGTTTGGCATACACTTTTAAGAATAAATAACGATGAATAATAGTAGAAAATTTAGACTCTTTTTACCCTTTGTGTTCGCTTTATGCGTTGGGTGTGGTGTATTGTTGGGCGGTTATCTGAATCGTGGCCATACGGCGCTCCAAATCGAGGGGGCACTCAGAAGTATGGGTGCGGTGGATAATAAGTTGATATATACACTCTCGCTAATCGATGCTCGATATGTCGATTCGGTCTCGATTGACTCGATTGTGGAGCATCTATTGCCAACACTTGTCAAGGAGCTTGACCCTCATTCGGACTACATCCCTGCATCGGAGTTGCAGGCAGTGAATGAGCCTTTGGAGGGTGAATTTGATGGTATTGGCGTGGTCTTTAATATGGCTGTCGATACGGTTATCGTATTGAATGTAATCCCAAAGGGGCCCAGCGATAAGGCGGGCATCAAGGCGGGCGATAGGATTGTGGAGGTGGATGATTCGTTGATTGCAGGGCAAAAGTTGAACCAAAACAGTGTCGTTAAGATGTTGCGAGGTAGGCGTGGTACAACCGTTAAGTTGGGCGTTGAGCGTCAAGGCATCGACGATTTGGTTGAGATTGAGGTTGAGCGTGGCGTTATTCCAATTCATAGTTTTGAGTCATCGTTTATTATTGAAGATGGCATCGGATATATGAAGTTGGGGCAGTTTGCACGAACAACGCACGATGAGTTTGTGTTGGCTTTGGCTGAGTTACGTGCAGAGGGCGCTGAGGCGCTAATACTCGATTTAAGGGGCAACTCGGGCGGGTATTTAGACCAAGCGATAATGCTCACAAATGAGTTCTTGGGTAGAGGCGCTTTGATTGTCTACACCGAAGAGCGGGGTGGCAAGCAGCAGCACCAATACGCTACTGGCGGCGGCGTTGCGCAGGATATTGAGGTGGTGGTATTGATAGATGAGGGCAGCGCCTCGTCAAGCGAGATTTTGGCTGGCGCACTGCAAGATAACGATAGAGCGCAAATCATCGGTCGCCGCTCGTTTGGTAAGGGGTTGGTGCAGCAACAAATCCCATATAGCGATGGCTCGGCACTGCGTCTAACTGTGGCACGATACTACACCCCTTCGGGGCGCTCGATACAAAAGCCATATACGATTGGCGATGATGAGAGCTATGCCGATGATATGGCAAATCGCCTACGTAACAACGAGCTCTTTTCGGCCGACAGCATCCACTTTGCCGATTCGCTGAAGTATACAACCGTCAAGGGGCGTACGGTCTATGGCGGTGGCGGTATTATGCCCGATATCTTTGTGCCTATCGACACAGCGGATGTTACCGACTACTTTGTCGAGGTTGTGGGGCGCAATATCCTATATCAATACACTATCGAGTATGCCGATAAACATCGTAAGGCGTTGGATGCACTCTCAACATTAGATGAGTTGCAGGCGATGCTTGATGCCGACACAGATTTAGTCGATGACTTTGTGCGCTACGCCGCTCGCAAGGGTGTAAAGCCAAATTATGCCGATATAAAGCGCTCACGCAAGATAATTAAGGGGCAGTTAAGAGCATACATAGCTCGAAATACACGCTTAGAGGATGATGGCTTCTATCTCAATATCCTCCCCATCGACAGAGTTATGCAGCAGGGTGTTAAGGCTCTAAAATAGTACTTGAGAGTGTCGTCAGAATGGAGTTTTTAAACGATTTTCTTGTCGATTGGGGCTACTTTGGGCTATTCATTGCCGCCTTTTTGGCAGGTTCGATTCTGCCATTTGCGTCGGAAGTTATACTTATTGTGCTCCTTAGGATGGGGTTAGACCCTACGCTCTGTATCGCTGTGGCAACTGTGGGTAACTCACTTGGCGGTATGACCTGCTACTGGATTGGTGCGTGTGGCAATAGCCGTTGGATAGCACGCTTAGGGGTCAAAGAGCGCCAAGTGGAGCGTGCAAAGCGCTTTTTGGCAGGGCGTGGCGCTGTGATGGGCTTCTTCGCCTTTCTGCCAACAATTGGCGAGGCGATGGCGCTGGTCTTGGGGATGATGCGAAGTAATATATATCTAACTGCCGTGTCGATGTTTGTGGGTAAACTCTTGCGTTATATTATCATATACTTGACGGCCGAAGGCATTTCGAATCTCTAATATTTTCATCCTACTGATGCGTTAATTAAGTGTCGTCATTGTGTCCTCAGAGCCGCAATCTCAACATCTTTTTTGACCAAATTTCAACTGTTGTGAAAAAAATAACAGAAAAATTTGTTTTTTGAAAATTTAGTATTACCTTTGTTATTGGAATAACAATAAATTAATTTTAAGATAAAATTGAGGTTATACAATGGCAAAACAACTAAAAATCAGAGATCTTACGTTGCGTGATGGACAACAATCATCGTTCGCAACACGAATGACACAGGAGCAGGTTGATCGCTGCCTGCCATTTTACAAGGATGCAAATTTCTACGCTCTCGAGGTGTGGGGCGGGGCGGTTCCCGACTCCGTGATGCGTTATCTTAACGAGGACCCTTGGCAGAGGTTGGAGTTAATTCATAAGGCGATAGGCTCCTCATCAAAGCTAACGGCGCTATCAAGAGGTCGCAATCTGTTTGGCTATGCGCCATATACAGATGATATTATCGATGGTTTTTGTCGCAATAGCATCGAGAGCGGTCTGGGCATAATGCGTATCTTTGACGCCTTGAATGACGTTGAGAATGTAAAATCGACTATAAAATATGTGAAACAGTATGGCGGTATTGCCGACTGTGCGGTCTGCTATACGGTAGACCCAAAGCCTGAGGAGCGTACATTTTTCCAAAAGCTCTTGGGCTGCAAGGGGCAAAAGCCAATCTTTACCGATGACTACTTTGTGGGCAAGGCGAAGGCGATGGCAGCTTTAGGTGCCGATATGATTACCATTAAGGATATGTCGGGTCTGATACCTCCTGCACGTGTGGCGACACTTGTGCGATTATTTAAGCAAAATGTCGATATACCTATCGATTTCCATACCCACTGTACACCCGGTTATGGCTTGGCCTCTGTTCTATCTGCCATCGTTGCAGGCGTTGATGTTGTAGATACCAACTGCTGGTACTTTGCAGGTGGCACGGGTGCTCCAGCCGTTGAGTTGGTCTATGTCTTTGCACAGAAGTTGGGCATCGATATAGGCGTTAATATGGAGGCTGTGGCGAAGATTAATGAGCAGTTGCGTAGTATTCGCAAAGAGCTATCGTTGTCGGTCTTTGGCGCAGAGAAGGCTGAACCTAAGTATTTTAATCCGCTTGTTGATACGTTACCTAAGCAGGTTGATGAGCTATTCGACATAGCTATTGCAGCGGCACAAGCCAACGACGAAGAGGCTGTTATCGATACGTGCCGAAGAATTGAGGCGCACTTTGGTTTCCCTCCACCCGATGAGTTGGTGCAACGTGCCGAGATTCCGGGTGGTATGTACTCCAATATGGTGGCACAACTAAAGCAGCTCAATGCTGAGGATATTCTGCCACGTGCTATGGAGCTTATCCCATCGGTTAGAAAGGCGGCAGGTCTACCACCGTTGGTTACGCCAACATCGCAAATTGTTGGTGCTCAGGCTGTGAACTGTGCTTTGGATGAGAAGGCAGGACGTGCGATGTATACCAATAAGAGTTCGCAGTTTGTCGGCTTGGTTAAGGGCGAGTATGGTAAGACGCCAGTGGCAATCGACCCTGAATTTAGATTTAAAATTTGCGGTGTGCGTGATGAAACCCCATACGACACCTCGAAGAACAAGCTACAGCCCAACCCCGAACTGCCTGAAGCGGGTGGCGTGAAGTTGGCTGCGAACGAGAAGGAGATTTTGCTTTTGGAGCTCTTCCCATTGGTGGCAAAGGGTTATCTGACTGCTCGCAAGGTTAAGGAGTGGGAGCAAAACAGGCCTGAAGGTGGTAAAGAGCAGGAGGATGTGGCACAAGCTGCTGATATGCCCATCACGGGCAACACTGTGACAGCACCACTGCCGGGTAAGATTACCGAGTTCAAGGTCAATGTTGGCGATACAGTAAAGGCGGGGGATGATATTCTTGTCTTGGAGGCTATGAAGATGGAGAACTCGATTACGACCGACTATGCGGGTGTTGTGAAGCGGATATTCTATGCCGTTGGCGATAATGTCCCAACTGACGCTATATTAGTTGAGATTGAATAGCGAGATATAGTGTAATTGAAAAGAGCGTGCCTAATGAGTCATTTTCGGCACATCCTACGATCTCCCAAATCCTCACATACCTAAAGTATGCTGCGGTTTTAGTGCCTGCACGATGCACCAAAACTAACTCATTATTCACACTCTTGGCACAAAAGGAGCGACCAATCTAATTTGGTCGCTCCCTTTTTTGTTGTCTTTCTTGCGGATATATAGATCTTAAAGTGGGGTCATCTGAAATTATCCTCTTTCTCTCTCTCTCTCTCTCTCTCTCTTTCTTTATGCTTTCGGTCATTGTATCTCTTCTTTCCGTCATTGCGGGCTTGACCCGCAATCTCTAATATACACTCTTGGAGTGAGATTGCGGGTCAAGCCCGCAATGACGATAAACGAATTTAAATTTTAACAACAAACTTCTTTAACTATAAAAATACCTACTTATTGTGATTGCGTAGTGATTTGAAACCCACTACTTTTGTACCATAAGAAAAACAGCCATTTTGGTTTTTGTTCCCTAACACAACTACCTCTGAGGAGCGAAACGAATGTGTAGCGACAAAGCCCACTCCCTAAGGGAGGGGGTTTGGGGGTGGGGTAGAATATGATTGTGTAGTGTGTGGTTCACAAACACACAAAAATTTCTACTCGCAAATTGGTGGCTTTACTAAAGAGCTTTATTAGGGAAATTTTTGTTATGTTTGTGTGTATAACCTCGCAAGGTAATAATAGATTTTGAGGTATGCTGTGACTACTTTTGTGAAAAAGTGGTCACAGCTTTTTTATGCTTTGTGCTTTTCGGCTCCCTTTGTGATGCGTGATGTTATATAGCGCACCGCCTCGCCAGCGATGGCCAAGAGGGATGTTCCTGCGATGATATATGCCCAATCTCGCAACGAAAGTGGGGTGGTGCGGAATAGCTCGCCACCTATCTCAACGATGATGACCTGCCCGATGGCGATGGCAATCAAGATGAGGTAGAACTCACGGTAGCGCCTGCCAATTCGGAATGCTCCATCACGAGATTTGAAACCCTTTGCATTAAACATATTCCAGAACTGGAAGAAGATAAAGGTCGAGAAGAAGATGGTCAAATGGTGTAGCGTGATGCCCACTTGGCCACCATCCCACATAAATAGCATCGATAGCAGAACCGCAATCATAACTATGCCCGAGCTAAATAGCGAGAGCGCCATTGATCGTGTGATGATAAACTCGTCACGACCTCGAGGTCGCTCATTCAAAACATCTTCACGTGGCGGCAGTGATGCCATAGCCATAGCAGCAAAGGTATCCATAATGATATTGACCCAAAGAATCTGCACGATTGTGAGTGGCATAACTGTCCCAAATAGCGCCCCAAATAGGCATATTACGATTGCTACGAAGTTGATTGTGAGCTGAAAGAGTATAAAGCGCTGAATGTTGCGATACAGCGAGCGCCCCCACATCACTGCCGTGACAATGGATGAGAATGAGTCATCGATGAGTGTAATATCGCTGGCATCCTTCGCCACCGATGTGCCCGAGCCCATCGAGAGCCCCACATTGGCGAAGTTCAGAGCAGGAGCATCGTTGGTTCCATCGCCCGTTACGGCAACCACCTCGCCACGACGTTGTAGGAGCTGCACCAAGCGCTGCTTATCTAATGGACGAGCACGTGAGATTATCTTTAGATCGGCGACTAACTCCAATAGCTCCTCATCGCTCTTCTCAGCAAACTCGGTACCCGTTATATGGCATATATCACTATCCGATCGACTATCCCACAGCCCTATTTGGCGGGCTATCTCACGTGCCGTAGCTGGTGTGTCGCCCGTTACAATCTTAATATCGATGCCGGCTCTAAGGCACTGCTCGACAGCCTTCGGAACATCCTCACGGATGGGGTCCTCGATAGCAACAATAGCATCCAAAGTTAGATTGTTGGATAGAATAGCCTCCTCACAATCCTCAAGCTCGGTCACTGTTGATGCAATCGCCAGCGTGCGAAGAGCACGGTTTTGATAGCTCAATAGTTGCTCCGATATTGAATCCTTGTCGGCAATACCGCTCGACATCGCCATCACAATCTCGGGAGCACCCTTTACAAAGAGATAGCGTCTGTCACTTACACCGCTTTGGATGATGGTCGCCATATATTTGCGCTCGGTCGAGAAGGTCAATCTATCGATAATCTTGGCACCATTGCGAAGGGTGTTATAATCAAATCCCTCACTATGTAGCCACTCCAAGAGCGCCCCTTCAGTGGGGTTGCCAATCACTGCCCCTTCACCATCCAAAAAGGCAGTGGTGTTCAGGGCGATGCACTCCGCTAAGTGCTCTGTTGGCTCTGCGGTTAAGCGATGCATCTGAGCCACACGCATACGGTTTTGAGTCAGCGTGCCAGTCTTGTCAGTACAGATAACTGTCACGGCACCCATAGTCTCGCAGGCGTGCATACGGCGTACCAAGTTGTTGGTTTTAAGCATTCTGCGCATCGACATCGCAAGCGACAAAGTGATACTCATAGGCAACCCTTCGGGTACCGACATTACGATTATCGCCACCGAAATCATAAATATATTGAGCACTCTTTGCGATATATCCAACCAGTCGCCAGAGAGCATATCACCCCAAAAGATGCCCTTTATAGTTAGTATTGCAAATATCGCAATGGCAAGCGAAATGCCTACATAACCGATGAGTTTTGATAGGCGTGTGAGCTGACGTGTGAGCGGTGTCGGCTCGCTACTCTTGGCAGTAGCTTGTTCGCTGACACGTCCCGCTTCGCTACTGTCGCCAACGGCATCGACACGGAACACTCCATAGCCATCGCTAACAGTTGTGCCACGCAATACACGGTTAGTGGGGTAGGTGGCATCCGAATCGAAGTGCGCCTCGTCACAGCTCTTCTCAACCTCCAATTCGCCCGTGAGGGTTGATTCATTCATTCGAAGCGATACCGCCTCGATGAGCGTACCATCTGCTGGTATCATCTCGCCACTCTCGATATGCACAACATCGCCCACCACGACATCACGGCGTGGGATTTGTCGCACATCTGCATCACGTATTACCTTAACTAATGTGTCGTCATTGACACGATTTAGACGGCGAAAACGGCGCATAGCATCCCACTCAAAGATAAATCCCACCATCGTTGCCAGCAAAATGGCACTTATGATGCCCAACGACTCGGTAAAGTCACGGTGGATGATACCTATTATAATAGAGAGTACAGCCGCAAGGATTAGGATGCGTATTATGGGGTCGTTAAACTTCTCTAGAAGGAGCTGCCAAGCCGAATCATCCTTTGCGGGGGTTATTACATTCTCGCCCCACCTCTGGCGACTCTCTTCGACCTCCGTTGAGGTTAATCCTTTGGGATTGTTCTGACTCATTTGTTAAATATTTTGTCCATCGCTTTGGCGTGTTGCAGCGTCGAAGCGTATGGCGATAAATAGCAATATTGTGAAGGCTACGAGCGATGAACCGCCATAGCTTATAAAGGGCAGCGGAATACCCATCACGGGCATCAGTCCGACGGTCATACCAACATTGACCAAGACGTGGAAGAGCAATATCGAAGCTACACAGTAGCAGTAGACCCTGCCGAATGCCTCCTTTTGCCTCTCGCCCATCTGTATTAGGCGCAAAATTAGGGCGCAGAGCAGTGCCAATGTTATAAATGTACCCATAAAGCCCCACTCCTCGCCTATGGTGCAGAAGATAAAGTCGGTGTGCTGTTCGGGGACAAAATCGTACTTTATCTGGGTACTATTCAAAAATCCCTTGCCCCACATACCTCCCGAGCCGATGGCAATCTTCGATTGGTTTACGTTGTAGTCCTGACCCAAAGGGTCGCTGATGATGCCCAAGTAGCTCAGGATGCGTGACTGTTGGTGCTCCTTTAGGATTGATGAGAAGATGTAGTCCGATGATGGAAGAAATACCATCGAACCGATAAATATCGTAACCAATAGGAGAGTATTACGCAAATTTTGTCGAAAGGCGTAGATAACAGCCCATACCAATGAGATTAGCGTTGTAATCAATAGACTATGGTAGATGCTGAGGCTATTTGGGGATATTAGCTCAGCAATGAGTGTTAGCATAATGGTGGCAAGGGCGATGACGGCTAAGTAGATTAGTCGTGAGCGTAGTTGCCTATTTAACATCACTTCGCACAGAGTAAAGATAACTATCAGCAGCACCAAAAGCACCAACGGCGATAGCAGAAACGAGATTATAAATAGTGTAGCCACCAAGACAACGGGGATGCAGAGCCAGTTGTTCAGCCCCTCACGATAGAGAACCAGAATAAATGCCCCCAAGACGATGCCCGAGCCCGTATCGTTTTGCATTACGATGATTAGTAGTGGCAGCGCTATAATCATTGCCGCTTTGAGTAGGCTACTCGGCTTTTCGATCGAGAAGTAGTAGTTACTCATACACCTTGCCATCGCCATCGAGGCTCCAATCTTCACAAATTCAGCAGGTTGGACTCTAAAAGAGCCAAACTCAAACCAAGCCTTAGCGCCATTGACCTCAGTACCAAATATCAGTGCTGCGATAAGCGTTACGATACCTATGGCGTATATCGGGTAGGCTAACATATGGTAGTAGCGCTGCTCGATAAGCATCACAACGATGGCTATAACTGCCGATATTCCGACCCAAATCGCCTGCTTTATATATTGGTGCGAAAATGAGAATGGGGTAGCACTACCCTCGTCATAGGTTGCCGATACGATAGAGAGTAGCCCTATGCATACGACTACAACATAGAGCGCCACCGCAACTATATCGAAGCCCCCCAATAGCCCTATTTTATGCCTACTTATCATAGTTAGGATAGTTTATCTTCATATCTTTAATATACTGTAACAGTGCTGGGCGCTGAATAGTGTCGGTCAGGTAGTACTCCTCTAAAAGCGATGCTATGGGTACGGCAACGGTCGAACCCCAACCACCATTCTCGACATATACCGATATAGCGATACGTGGGTTTTGGCGTGGTGCGAAGGAGATAAATGTTGAGTGGTCCTTGCCGTGTGGGTTTTGTGCTGTGCCAGTCTTACCACAGACATCCCACCCTTCGAGACGTGCTCCAGTGGATGAACCATCACCATTCACGCTACGCCACATACCCTGTATGATGGGCTCGAAGTGAACAGAATCAACCATCGTGTAGTGGCGCTCACGAAAGCGTGCATCTATCTCATCTTCACCCTCAATATCTCTTACGATGTGGGGTATATAGTAGTAGCCACGATTTGCAATGATAGCAGCCAAGTTTGCCAACTGTAGGGGCGTGCACCCCAATTCACCCTGCCCGATTGATAGCGATATGGGTGTTAGCGAGTTCCACGAACCTCGATAGCGTTTGTCGTAGAACTCACGATCGGGGACGTAGCCATTGCCCTCATCCAAGAAGTCTGAGCCCAACTTACGCCCAAAGCCAAAGCTGAGAACATAATCACGCCACACGTCAAAACCATCCTTTACACCCCCATACTTTGGGTTGTCCAATATGTTACGGAATACGTGGCAGAAGTAGGAGTTGCACGATGTTGCGACGGCGTATGACAGGTTGGCAGGGGTGCGGTGCTCGTGACATCCGATACTCATACGCCCACTATGGTAGCCCATTTGGCAACCATATCTGTAGTGGGGTCGCAACACCCCCTCTTGCAGCCCGATGAGCCCCTGCACCAACTTAAAGGTTGAGCCCGGAGGGTATCTCGACTTAACAGATCGGTTAAATAGTGGTCGGCGAGTGTTATACAACATATCCATATAGTTGTTGCCACGCTCACGCCCCACAAGTAGATCGGGGTCGTACGAAGGGGAGGATACCATCATCAAAATCTCGCCCGTCGAGGGCTCAATCGCCACTGCGGCACCCACCTTACCACGCATAAGCTCTTCGCCCAAGAGTTGAAGGCGTGCCGAGATGGTCGATACGATATACTTTCCCGATTTGGGCAATGAATCCATCGCTCCATCCATATATGAGCCCTTGATTGCACCGTGCGTATCTCGCTCCAAAACCTTAACGCCATTTTCGCCACGCAGGTATGGTTCATAGGCCGATTCTACACCACTAATGCCAACATAGTCGCCCGTGCGATAGGAGGTGTATCGCTTCAACATATCGGAGTTCACCTCGCTGAGGTACCCCAAAAGGTTGCCTCCAATCTTGCGGGGATATTGGCGTACGGTGCGGGCTTGGGTATAAAAACCGATGAATTGCTGCTCCTCTAATCGCAGTTTATCCTCTTTGTTGATATACTCAGCCACCAAGTATGGTGCTCGTGGTGTGCGACGTGCCACAGCTATTTGACGCTGCAGACGCTCGATGGGTAGCCCCACAATTTGACTTAGAAGTGTGGTGTCGAAGCCATCTTTGGGCAACTCACGAGCTATGAGCATTAGATCGTAACACTCTCGGCTCTGAACCAAGAATTCGCCCGTACGGTCATACACTTCGCCTCGTGCTGGGTATTGAATAACTCGGCGTGATACGTTGGCTTCGGCCATTGCATCATAACGGCTATCAAAGAGCTGTATGTATGCCACCCGCCCAACGAGTGTAGTGAAAATCAACAGCACAATCACTTGCAGAGTACGTGCACGCAATACCTCCTCTATCTTTTTCATAGCACAGCACCTCGATTGTTGAAGATGCGTGCTGCAGCCCATACAAAGAGGGTTGTCGTCGCAGTGCTTATTGCTAAGCGCATCAGAATTGGTAAAATATTGCTAAAAGATAGCGCCTCGAAGAGGAAAAAGATGGTGTGATGTATAGTGGCGAGTGTGAATATGTAGAGTATAAACTTTTTAGCCCCAAATCGCTCCATTGATGGCTCTCCACCCTCTTTGGCGGACTCCGACCCGATAAAAGCCACGATAATCCACCACCTTAGAAAGGCGATAAGTAGTGTCGATATGGTGTTGATGCCTGCCGTACCCATCGAGTAGTCATTCGCAACACCCATCGCTAAGCCTAAAAGTAGCATAACGATTTTGGGGGTGGTGATGGGTAGTAGAGCAATAAATGCTATATAGACCATCGGGGCAAGGTATATGCTTACCGTGAGATTGTCAAACAGAAAGGCTTGAAATAGCCACGATAACCCAAACAAAACGATATATGGTACTATTCGATACATATTTTTCTCTATTTTTTACTCTGTGTGGCACTCTGTTCAAGCAGCTCAATCTGCATTGCGTCACGATTCTCAACCAAAATAACATTATCCAAACGGGTCATCTCGGCAGCCAACTCAATCTCAACACTATAAGCCGTTGAGGTGGCGTTAAGCTCTACGCTTGTGATTGTGCCTATTAAGATGTCTGCTGGGAAGTATTGCGAAAATCCGCTCGTGACCACCTTCTGTCCAATATATGGCGCTGAGTACTTCGATAGCTCGGTCATCGTGACAACTCTCTCGCTCTCGCCCCTCCAGTGTACCAGACCGAAATATTCGCTCCCCAGTAACTTGCCACTTACTCTAAACGAACTATTGAGTGCAGATATTGCTACCGAGTAGTGTTCCGACATCGAAACTACATAGCCGACCATCGCTCCATCGGGGGTTAAGACCGACATATGCGGCACCACGCCATCCACTCGCCCCTTGTTCAGAGTTAGCATATTGTGTGACTTGTTGATTGAGTTTGATACCACCCGTGCAGCCTCATAGCGGTACTGCGACAACCTCTCTTCGAGTAGCGTATCTGGCACTTCAACCCCTTCGCCACTATTTGTTCGTGCCTCTAAGAGCTGCTCACGCAAGTGTGCCGCCTGCTCTTCGAGTTCGACGATGCGCCGTATCATCAACTTGTTGTCGTGCGCCAATCCAAAATATTGACCTACGCTGCTCAAGAGTGAGTGCACACCCCCAACCACCTGATTGGTGCGTGTCAGTAGGCGTGCTTGGGTGTAGAGCGTAGAGGAGGCGTAGTAGTTGATAGCCACCACCTCCAATAGCACAAAGAGCACCACCACATAGATGTTGCGTATAAAGTCAAAGAGTCTGCGCACCTTTTTTTAATCTCTTACAGTTTGGGTAGCTTGCAACGCTTTAGCGCATCAAGAATGAGAATCGACCGATATTCTTCAGCGCAATGCCAGTTCCTCGAGCGATAGCACGAAGTGGATCCTCAGCGATGTGGAACGGAATACCTGTCTTCTCAGATAGGCGACGATCCAAGCCCTTAATAAGTGCTCCACCACCAGCTAAGTAGATACCATTTTTGACAATGTCAGAGTATAGCTCTGGTGGTATTGTCTCTAAAACCTTCATCAGCGCTGCATCAATCTTGACAAGCGACTTTTCGAGGGCATAGGCAACCTCGTTATAGCTAAGGGATACGGTTTGTGGCAACGCCGTGAGGATATTTGGACCCGTGATAACATAATCCTCAGGCTCCTCGTCCAAGTGTGGCACAGCGGCACCAATCGAGCACTTGATAGCCTCAGCCGTACGCTCTCCGATGCGTATGTTGTGTTGTTGGCGTACGTAGCTCTGTATATCGGCCGTGAAGACATCACCCGCTGTATTTATCGACTCCGAGCATACGATACCACCCAACGAGATACAAGCAATCTCAGATGTACCACCGCCAATATCGATAACCATATTACCCTCAGGAGCCTCGACATCCAGACCAGCACCTAATGCGGCAGCCATCGGCTCATAAATCATATAGACCTCACGACCTCCAGCGTGCTCGGCAGAGTCACGCACGGCACGAATCTCAACGTTGGTCGAACCCGAAGGGATACAGATAACCATACGCAACGATGGCGCAAATAGACTACCCGAAGTCTTGACCTTTTTAATCATACCACGCAACATTAGCTCTGTGGCGTTGAAATCGGCAATCACACCATCTTTTAACGGGCGGATTGTCTTGATATTTAGATTCGTCTTCTCGTGCATCTGTCGTGCTTGGTGGCCAATGGCAACCAACTTGCCAGTGTGCACATCTAAAGCCACGATAGAGGGCTCGTCTACTACAACCTTGCCGTTATAGATGATTAGAGTGTTGGCAGTTCCTAAATCGACCGCTAACTCTTGTGTGAGTGAAAAAAGTCCCATATTATTTTTATCTCGTTAATTGTCAATGATATACAAAATACCCACCCCTCTTTTATCGACTATCGACAACAAAAAAGTGGCATATCTGTGCAAAGATAACAAAAAGTGATTATATATCTAAATTATTTTTGCAGATTTTTAAACAGATTCTTACATCTTTTGGCATAGAATATATATCTTTGTGGCAAATGTGCGCTGAAAAGTGGCAGAATTTTTTGGTAAAATTATGAATATTAAGATAGATAGGCAGAAGCGCTGTGCGGTCATTGGGCACGGAAGTTGGGCTACAGCTTTGGTGACTGTTTTGGTGCAAAATGGGGTCAAAGTTGAGTGGTATGTGCGCAATGCAGAGGTGCTGGAGTCGCTCGTTGAAAGTGGGTCTAACTCTCGCTATTTGAGCGATGTAGAGTTCGATAAAGAGATGATTTTGCCATCCAACGATATTGATAGTGTAGTGGCGGCTGCCGATATTGTAATACTTGCTATGCCATCGGCATTTTTGAAGAGCTTTTTGGAGCCTTTGACCGTGTCGCTGAGAGATAAAATTGTCGTCTCGGCGGTGAAGGGAATCATCTCGCCCGACTACAAAACGGTGGCTGAGTATATCCACTCAGAGTACGATTTGCCCTATCGCCAAATTGGACTCTTGTCGGGGCCTTCGCACGCCGAAGAGGTGTCACGAGGCAAACTTTCATACCTAACGTCGGTCTGCTCGGATAACAGCGTGGCGCACTTGGTTGGAGCGATGTTTGAGTGTAATAGCTTGAGGGTTAGCTACTCGGAAGATCTGTATGGAGTGGAGTATGCCGCCATTTTGAAGAATATCTACGCTTTGGCGGTTGGCGTTAGTGTAGGTTTGGGCTATGGCGATAACTTTGTGTCGGTTCTAATTTCGAACTGTGCCGATGAGCTATCGCACTTCTTGGATAGTAGCTACCCAGCGCAACGCAATACGCAGGCATCGGCATATCTTGGCGATCTGTTGGTCACCTGCTACTCGACATATAGTCGTAACCGCCGTTTGGGGCTCTTGGTGGGTAATGGTCACACCGTTAAAAGTGCACTAAATGAGATGACGATGGTTGCCGAGGGGTACTACGCTGCCGACTGTATGCACCACATTGCAAAGAGCAAGGGCATCGAGATGCCAATCGTCGAGATGGTCTATTCGATACTATACGAGCGTGCATCGGCTAAGCGTGCGATGCAGGCATTAACACATAAATTGGTTTAATTTTATATATTTTATGAAACTTTTGAATTTGGATATTGTAAGCCGTGATATTGAGATTTCGGCACAATTAAAGGAGCGTGCCGCTGCGGCAAACGCACTTTTGCACTCGGGTGAGGGTGCAGGAAATGACTTTTTGGGATGGGTTGATCTACCTCAAACAATTATGGAGGATTTGGCGAGAGTTCAGAGCTGTGCCGCACGCCTACGTGAGAAGGCCGACCTTATCATCTGTGTTGGAATTGGTGGTTCGTATCTTGGCTCTAAGGCTGTCTTGGAGGCTATGAGCAACCCATTCAAGCTACTTCGCCGTGAACAGACCGAGCCAACCGTTGTTTTTGCCGGTCAAAACATCTCGGAGGACTATACACGTGAGCTAATCGAGGCATCGAAGGAGCACTCGATAGCTGTTATCGTAATTTCGAAGTCGGGAACGACTACCGAGCCAGCTATCGCATTTAGATTGCTAAAGGCGGAGGTTGAGAGTAGATATGGCAAGACGGAGGCGGCAGAGCGTATCGTTGCCGTTACGGACGAGAAGCGTGGAGCATTGAAGACTTTGGCTACACAGCAGGGTTACGAGACATTTGTTATTCCAGATAACGTGGGAGGTCGCTTCTCGGTATTGACACCCGTAGGTCTACTGCCTTTGGCGGCGGCAGGCATCAACGTTGCCGAGCTAATCGAGGGTGCGCAGGCGATGCAGTGTGCCACTTCAACCGATGTTGCCATTGAGGATAACCCAGCGGCGATATACGCTTGTGCTCGTAACTTCCTATATGAGAAGGGTAAGAAGATTGAGATTTTGGGCTCATACGAGCCACAGTTGCAGTATGTTAGCGAGTGGTGGAAACAGCTTTATGGCGAGAGCGAGGGTAAGGATGGTTTGGGTATCTTCCCTGCCAGCGTAACCTTTACGGCTGACTTGCACTCGATGGGTCAATATATCCAAGAGGGCGAGCGCACGCTATTTGAAACCATCATCTCGGTTAAAAACTCGAAGTATGAGGTTAAGGTTGAGCGTGAGGCTGAGGATTTGGATGGGCTTAACTTCCTTGAGGGTCGTCGCCTATCGGAAATTAATGCTATGGCAGAGTTGGGCGTTCAGTTGGCGCATATGGATGGTGGAGTACCCAATATTCGTATCGAGTTGGAGAGTATCAACGCTAAGTCGATTGGTGCCTTGTTGTACTTCTTTGAGAAGGCGTGCGGCATTAGTGGCTATATGTTGGGTGTGAACCCATTTGACCAGCCGGGTGTTGAGGCGTATAAGAAGAATATGTTTGCGCTGTTGGAAAAACCGGGCTTTGAGGCCGAAACAGCTGCAATCAAAGCACGCTTGAAGTAGTTATACAATATATATAAAAAAATTTGGCGACTTATCGGTCGCCAAATTTTTTGTCTACACTCTCAATTAATATGTCGCCTGTGTGATAGGGCGAACTGGATTGCCAGATGCTTTACCTGCTTGGCCAAAGGTGATGTAGTAGTTATTACCATACCAAAGCGAGAGAGTCTGATCTCCGTTAGGGTCCGTTTCGGATGTTTCGTTTGTGCGATAGTAACCTGCGGCAACACTTGTACTGGACTTTGATAATATTAATGCGCCAGTATTTGAGCTACGTACAGATACATAGTAGAATGTTGCATAGTCCCTATATATCCTTGCAGTTGAGGTCTCTTCAGTCCTGCCGTCGAGATTAAAATTTGTACCTGCAGCACCAGAAGTTGGACTGGTGTCGAAATCGTTGAATGTATACTTCGATGGTACCATCCACCCTAATGGTGATGGATCGAATATCGATTTGGTGACACGCTTCTGTGCATCAGCTTCATTGCGAGGTGTTTTATCTCTATAAGAAGTAATTTTAAGACTCTTATCGCCCCAAATAACATTTACATTGCCCTCTGGTGAGCTTGGGTCTAACCAGTGTGAGTAACTGCCCACCAGACCGACACAATACCCATATGGGCGACGCAACCCTCCAATCACTGTTGTGTAACCTAACCCCGTAGGCTCAGAAAATGTTGGAAAACTTGTAATCTTTGTTCCATCTGCTTTGATGGCGCCAATGCCCGGATATGGTCGTGGGTTGGAGTGCTGGTAGAGTGGCGAACCCGATACAGGTTCAACAATTGTAGGACCATAGTTATCCTCACCATATAGTGAACCGTGACCAATAGCAGTATTATCAAACGCACCCAACGCCCGATCCATCATAAAGCGTCCTAAGTTAATATTGTATGAGCCAACGTTATCCCATAAATCGCCATCATAGCGGTGAAGTGCATCATCCTCTACCATCGGGTTGTCGGCGGTGTGTGGTATAAATTTATTAGGATGTTCACTCGTTGCCCCCTTAATATATGTACCTACTCCTGCCTCTCCAGTTGCCGAGCCAGCATTTGCTCGTGCAATAGCCATCGGGTCATAATCGGTCACCCATAGCGACCACGCCCACAAAAGGTCACTCTCTGTGCCACCCTCCTTATCGACGATACCCACTAAGATATTACCAAAATTCTGCGACATCGCAGGTACGATTATTGAAAAACGCTCCTCAATAACATTACCCTCAGAGTCTGTTAATGGTTCGGCACGCTCGATCTGAAAGTTACCATCGTAGACACGTTGCGAATCATACCAAAGGACCTTAACATCCCAATTCTCAGGCATCTCAAACTCATTGCCAACGTATGTATACTCTCTCATCTGATCCTCTGTGGCGTAACCTGTAGTTTTGTGCCACACCTCCTTGATACGTGACGAGATGGGGATATAGAATCTTCGTGCCGTTGTCTCTCCCGGATTTAGGATGTAGCTATTGGAGAGTGTTAGCTTGTCGGTGCTCGCAAAACTACCACCTATATAACCTGCAACGAACTCCTTATCGCTAAAGTCAATGGGCTCCAGATTCTCTTGATAGACATACAGACGTACACTCTCGGCATTTGCAAGGTCGTTGTTGTAGATAAAGGCTGGACAATTTAGGTTGTCACGCTGGCCAGTGGCGAGCTCTGCAAGCACAATGGGGACACCAGCACCAGCAGGTGCCGAGTACTCCAAGTCGGTGGTGCCAGCAAACTGAATCCACGAAGCAATATCGGTAGTTATATCCTCGCCATAGTCCAAATATGCGTAGGTATATCTTGGGTCGTTGGCATAGGTGTTGATTGCGAGCGCATCATCTGCAAGCTCGTGGAAGATAACATTGACCCTCTCAACCAAGTTGCCAACACGAATGGCTATGCTCCCCGTGCCCGTGCCTGTGGGAGCGAAGAAGGAGTCGCTTACCTCGAGCTTTATGGTAAAGGTTGAGTCTATCTTAAACGATTCGCTAAACTGATCTGCATTTACAACCTTCAAGCCTGCCGTCTCAGAGGATATACGCTTTGTAACGTTAGTCCACTCATCACTTGTAAGCCCTGTTGAATCACCCTCAGCTTCATCTCCCTTATTCTCATTGTAGTAGACTGTGAAGCCATCAAAGGTGCGCCCCGACCAGTTCTTCTCTTGACCATATAGATCTACAACGGTATTGCTTAGTGCCATATAGGATGTACCGTTAGTAATCACAAAGTCGTTACCCTTGCCGCCATCAATCTCAATGTCGTAGATTACATTTGATGGTGGATTCTCATACGCCTCCTTGAGAGTCGAGTAGCCATTACCCTCGAAGTTGTATATCTTCAGACGATAGACCGTGTTACGTTTAATAAGGTGTGAGTCACGTGTGCCGACTACAAAGCCATTCTCATCCAATATATTCTCAGTATATTTAATCACAACCTTGAAAAATTCGGGAATCTTATCTCCGTTAGCATCCAGCTCACTCTGTGCCGTTGTCGCCTTCACGATGATGGATACATATTGATCTTCGGCACCCTCAACAGCATCTAAGTTGGGGTAGAGGTATAGACCCTGAATAATATCATCCCATTCATAGATTGATGTGGCACCATCTAACAGCTTCTCGCCGTGTATTGGATACCACGCCTGCCTCTGGTAGGAGAATAGAGGGTGGGTGCTATAGTTTGCGGGATCGATAAAATATGAAGTTGTAGGTTGCGATACATCGATATGCTCAAGGTGCGCAACGGCAGCATCTGTATAGCTCGGTACATTGGTTATGTTGCATAGATACGCCTCCAAGAGTGAGGTCTGCTCACGCTCGTGTTGCGGCATACCCTCTACATATTGCCCATTCTCATCCTGCATCTCATATAGGAGTATATCTACTCGTGAGTATCCGAAGATTGAGTTTGTTAGGGATGCCCCTTTGCCCGAATCTATGGCGTACTTGTCGATTGCCTCACGTGTAAACTCCTCGAGGAAGAATGGGTCTACCGATAGAGGTAGTATTCCGGGAGTGTATGTGCCCGAAATTCTGCCAGATGCATCGAGGGTGGGGTCAACCCTATTATAGAGGATATCATTGGTAGGAATTACCTGTTTTAATCCATCCACCTCACTATATTTAATTGGCATAATTGACTCGAGCATAAAACGCTCGTAGGTAAGCGATTCGCCCGTTTCATACGCCTCTTTTATCGCATCGACCATCGTCTGGCGCAGATTTGCAACTCCCAAGCAGACAACTGGAGTGTCCTCTATCTTTGGTACATTGGCTATATACTTGCCAAATGCACCATTGGGATCGGGCCTCATCTCGGCATACATAACCAACTCTCCCTTCGGATCGGCAGCCGTGATATTTCCATCAAGGTCCCTTACGGGGTTGAAGTTGGTGAAGGCTAAGGTGACAACATTGTCGAGTTTTAGCTCAGCGTTTGTAGCAACACGATATGTAGCTCCACTGCGTGTGAGCATCATATCCTCATTACTAAACGAAGGGTTGAAGTTGAACGAAATTTGCAGCTCATCACCATTTTGTATAGTGTTGTGTGTGTCGCTCTCGTCGAACTTCGTACAGCCACTAACAACGATGAGTAGCGCAAACAAATAAACTAACCTATTTATATACTTCATAACTTAAAAATCAAATTTTACCTCTTATCTTATTACTCTTAATCCTTTAGCTTAGTTGCGAAACTACTCTTTGGGGACGTAGAATTGGAATATAGGTCGTATTGGGGCACCTTGCGTGTAGGGTGCTGTCTTTACCGCCACAGTGAAGGTGTTGTTGGCAGTTTTATAGTTGTTGAATCTCAGATACGACGCCTTTGCTGGTGTTGTCGGATTGTCGGTGTTTGACCAAATGTGAGAGAATGAACCCATTGCAACTTGCGACACTCCACTCTTTGCATCAATATCCACTGAAGAGTGGTATACATTCTCTGATGACGATGTGTAGGTCTGCGTATTGGTCGTAGTGTCATACTTCGCATCCCAACCCGATGTAGCGTACTCATCCAAAGGTGGTACCATCCAACCCAGTGGCGAGGGGTCGAAAATCGACTTGACATACCTCTTGTCGTTGGCATCCTTCCTCTTCTGCGCATCTGTAAGAGCACTTGAGTTTATAGTTGTTTTGTCATTCCAAATATGCCCCACAGTCTGCGCATCGCTACACCAATCTATCTCATCTCGGTTGTAATATACGAGCGAAGGGTTACTTATTGCCTCAAATTGTGAGGTGCTTGAGAGCGAATAGGATGGCCTTGCACGATATGTTGTGCCGTCACGATTTCTCGCTTGGTGACCAAAGATAGGGGCTAACCTACCATACTGATATACCAACCAACCACGACCTCCCAAGCCACCCTGCCCAATGAAAGTTTGGTCGAGTGCACCGATGTTTCTATCCATATGGTAGCTCCAATCAAGCTCCTTATATCTATGTACTCTATCTATGTTGCCGATGGCGTTTGTGCGGCGAAGGTATATATTCTCCGAAGCGGAGTTCTTAATCTGCTCCGTTCCCGACTCTCGGGTGATGATGCTGTATGGATCATAATCGGTAATCCATAGGTGCCAAGTCCATAGAATCCTCTCTGTGGCAGCATCCTTTACGGCGAGTATAATATTACCCGGATTGTCATACTGCTCAGGCATAATAACCTTAACACAGGGCTCGCCATTGGTTGTAGGTAGATAACCTGCATCTAACTTCTCGAACTCAATTCGGTTGATCGATAGAAGGTTGTCGTAAGCAAATACCTCAACATCCCAATTATCTAAATCCTCCAAGAATGTTAAGCCTCCTGTCTCCGCCGCGAAGCGCTTAAATGGCTCGCCAAGCGGTATAAAGAACTCCATTGTGGCATCATTGGCAGGGTTTAGTATATAGCTATTTGATGTTACCAAAGGGTGCGAAGGGTCGAGCCCCAACAGCTCATTAACAGCTACGTTACTCGTAAAGTCGATAGCTCTTGAGGGGAAGAACTCCATAGTTAGTTTTGTCGATACGATGCCCGCCTTTAGCGTCAAAGCATCCTCTCGGTAGCTCTCATCTGGATAGAGAATACACTCGATAACGTTGTTTGCCGCATTTAGATAGATGGCATTAGTTGTTGTTGCATCTGTTGGCGGTACATCTGTGATGAATGGGTTGTCCGAGATGCTAATATTCTCATCAATCTCATTTGTGGAGAAGTGAATATTTAGTTTCACACGCTCGCCCTCTTTGTATGATAGGGAGTAGTGTGCCTTCTCTAAGTGAAGATATGTATAGGTCACCTCTGAGATGACATCAAACGTGTCTCCCCAATCAATTAACTGTGCATTGATCCACATATAGTCATTTATAGGGTCTATATTTAGGGCGTAGTGGTAGGCGCTACCCATCCTCCATTCGCTCCCCGACGGGAAGAAGATTATCCTCTCACGACTCTCTGTTGCGGCACTACCCGCACCATCAGGGTCATAGCTATAGAAGAGCTTAACCGACGAGGGGTTATCGTAGAGGTTTTGCGGAATTAAGAAGAGGAAGTTATCA
The DNA here is from genome assembly GCA_964370585.1 of uncultured Alistipes sp. GTDB lineage: Bacteria > Bacteroidota > Bacteroidia > Bacteroidales > Rikenellaceae > Alistipes. The sequence continues at coordinate 67,601 of CAYJJV010000004.1, forward strand.
TCCTTATCTTCGGGTAGGTCGTTACCTATAACTTTTCTCGCTTCACTGCCGTCAATTTCTCGGGTATCTGCACTATAGTCCATACCACCTGCCCCCAGATTGATAGTGTAGCCACCATAATCTGAGTGTCCGCTCCACGAAGCAAGGCCATCTTGTAGGGTGCTATACTTCATAGTAGCCGACTGTGCAACATTGCTTAGACGTATGCTGTCGATGGTGATTCTAACAGCTACACTATCTTGTGTCGGATCAATAACACTCTTTATCGGCTCTCCAACATTCTTGACACTAAAACTTATCTTCGAGAGTGCGTGCTTTAGATCTGTGCTTACAACGTTTGAAGCACCTCGCAGTGTGTTTCGCTGCACGGTGTATAGCAGGTCGTTATGATAGTCGGGATTGTTATCCTTTTCAGTGTACTTTATAGATGTAAATCCCGATGTGATAGGGGTTGTGCCATCTGTGGCAGATACAAACTCAACACCCTGAGTGTCGTATGGAGCGTAGATAAAGAAGTGGTGGAACTTTTCCGACCACTCAAAGTCGTTCTCCGTATCAAACTCATCATCGTGCGGTTTAAAGATAAGATCACCATCCTTTACATAGTGAGCGTTGAACATCTTTTGGGTGTAATCTGAGCTGTTAGATGTTGTATTGGTGCTGGTGTAGGCAAATACACCCATCTGCGTAAGATTATCCGTGTCGGTAATAGAGCCCTTAGTTGCATACTCTGTGACCTTTGGTCGAGAGGTAATGCCGATGTAGTTGTCGCCATCCAAGATGCTCTCTTTGCCGATATTGGGATCGTCACTACACCCCAACACAAAGATGGTAGTTATGGCGATAACTGCCGAGATAAAACTCTTTATAAATTTTTGTTTTTTCATATCAAAATAAAATATCTTCACTTTCTCCACAACACAAAAATTATGGTCATAAAAATACAACTATCAAACGTGTCATATACCGTTCTATTGTGTATATGGCAAAAAATAGAGCGCAAAATAGTGATAATGTAGCATATATACAAAAAAATGTCGCAATTTTCGTGAAATTTAACGTTTAAGAAACATAAAATCGACTACTTCGCCGATTTTTGCTATATTTGTGGTGTGTTAGAGGATAAAATCACATATAATCAGCCATTTAGTAGGAACGGAACCTTAGTGCTCTATATTGTGCTACTGCTTATGCCAATATTTTGCGGTGCGAGTGGGTGGGGAGTGCAGGGGCTTTGCTGTGATTCTCCGAGTGGATTGGGAGTGCTGGAGGCTTGCTTTGATTCTCCGA
>CAYJJV010000004.1:68990-110896 GCA_964370585.1 uncultured Alistipes sp.
TGGCGTGCTCCGATGTCGCTGCCCGAGCGTGCAACGCTCATCTTCGGGGGCGATTTGATGCAACACACACCACAAATTCGAGCCGCACGACAAGATGATGGCACGTATGACTATAGAGCGACATTTGAAGAGATTGCCGCCATACTTAATGGTGCGGATTTGGTAGTCGTGAACCTTGAGACCACCCTCACACGCACAAATAGATATAGCGGCTATCCGATGTTCCGCTCGCCCATCGAGCTTGCAGATGCGATGCACGAGGCGGGCGTTGATGTGGCTCTGTTGGCTAACAACCACGCCTTAGATGGCGGTCAAGCGGGGGTGCTGACAACATTCGAGGAGCTTAAGAGGGTAGGCATTGCATCGACTGGTGTATTTTCGGATAGTGCACAGTTCATAGCCCGACACCCTCTATATGTTAGTCGCAACAACATCGACTTTGCAATTCTGAACTACACCTACTCCACAAATGGAATAACTGCCCGCAGACCCATCGTGGTCAATTCGTTGGATACCGCAGCGATGTTGCGTGATGTTGCTCTTGCAAGGCGCAAAGGGGTCGATTGCATCGTAGCGTGCCTGCATTGGGGCGAGGAGTACGCTCGTCGTGAAAGCGCCGAGCAGCGCAAAACGGCTCAGATGCTACACAGTGCTGGTGTCGATTTGGTGGTGGGTAGCCACCCCCACGTAGTGCAACGCTGGGAGTGTACGGGTGAGCGTGTGACGCTCTTTTCGCTGGGCAATATGGTATCCAATCAACGCAAGCGTTATAGAGATGGTGGCATTTTGGCACGTGTTGAGGTGGTGAAGCACTCGGTGGACGAGGTGAGATACTCGCTTGAGATAGTACCCATCTGGGTTGAGCTGCCCGAGTATAGAATTTTGCCCCCTGCTGCCTTTGATGGCGTGGCGGACGAAGAGTTGCCTCGAGAGTACAAAATCTTCATAAATGACCTTATGCAACTCTCTGAATGGTAGTATAAATAAAACAAATAGGCGTATAAAAAGTAATGATTGATTTTTTTTGGTAGTTCAGATTTTTATTTATTATATTTGTGCTATACAAACATATAAAACTTAAAAATAACGACTATGAAAAAGAGTGTAAAGGGTACAAAAACCGAACAAAATCTACTAAAATCATTCGCTGGCGAGAGCCAAGCACGCACACGCTACACCTATTTTGCGAGTGTAGCCAAGAAGGAGGGCTATGAGCAGATTGCGGCTGTATTTATGGAGACTGCTGAGCAGGAGAAGGAGCACGCAAAACGCTTCTTTAAGTTCTTGGAGGGTGGTGAGGTTGAGATTACAGCCTCATACCCAGCTGGTAAAATTGCCACTACAAAGGAGAATTTGTTGGCTGCTGCAATGGGCGAAAATGAGGAGTGGGATATTCTATACCCCGAATTTGCAAAGGTTGCCGATGAGGAGGGCTTCCCCGAGATTGCTCAAGCGTTCCGTATGATTGCATCTGTTGAGGCTGAGCACGAAGCACGCTATCTAAAGCTATTGAGCCGTGTTAGCGAGGGCACAGTCTTCAAGCGTGACGGCAAAATCTGGTGGCAGTGCCGCAACTGTGGTTTTATCATCGAGGCAACAGAAGCCCCTGAGCTATGCCCAGCCTGCCTGCACCCACAAAAGTATTTCGAGCCTAAGAAGGAGAACTATTAGTAGCAAGAGAGTCGCTTTCTAAGTGATTTTAAATTACCCTTGAAGAGATTTCAAGGGTAATTTTTTCTGCAACTTGTTGAAGGTGTACTGTAATAAATATTTGGTTATTTGATAATTAGTTCTCACCTTTGAAAATGTTTAACTTTTAAAAGTATTATAATGGAATCTATGTCTGCATTTATCATTTTTGTAACCATTGGATTGACGCTATTGCAAGTTATTATGATAATAAAGTTCTTTCAAATGGCAAGTGATACAAGAGAAATAAAAGAGTTGCTACAAGAGTCAAAACGTGGTGATGTCAATCCGCAGTCAAAACAAAATAATGATGTTAATCCAAATGTGTCGATTACCTCTTTAGATGGTTTTAATATTGGCGACCTTGTTGTATTGCATAGGACTGGCAAACAGATGAGAATTCAAGAGATTAAAGATGGTTATGTTGCGTGTTACACTCAAGCAGGTGCTCGCTTTGAAGGCAACTTTACAGCTGATGAGATAAGGCACTTTTAATGATCATTGCTATTCACTAAAATCACAGTTGCGTCATTGCGGGCTTGACCCGCAATCTCGCCATAATCGTCATACTGAACTTGATTCAGAACCTCTTTCTAATACAATGAGATTGCGGGTCAAGCCCGCAATGACACTTGTGTGGTTGGTAATGAGGTGTGCGCATCTTATCTTTTGTACACTCTTATGTTTGTGAAGAGTTAATAACCAACCCATATTTTTATTTTGCGGAGTTTATTTATCCCAAAACTCTTGATTATTTCGGGTATTTTGTTTACTTTTGTTGTTGCGTCAAAATTCTAAAGTGCAAAATAGTTTAAAAATTAGATAGAGATGAACACAAAACTACGCCTTATTATTATGAACTTCCTGCAGTATGCTGTGTGGGGAGCTTGGCTTATTACGCTGGGTAAATACTTGGCAGAGATCGGTTTAGCCGATAAAATTGGTAGCTTCTACGCTACAATGGGTATAGGCTCATTAGTGATGCCTGCCCTTATGGGTATTGTTGCCGATAGGTGGATTCCAGCGCAACGACTTTTGGGTATCTGCCACGCTGTGGCTGCCATCTTTATCGCCGCTGCAGGTATCTTCTCGATGCAGGCTGAGGTTAGCTATATGGCGGTTTATAGCTGTGTGTTTGGTAGCGTGATGTTCTATATGCCGACAATCGCACTCTCGAACTCGGTGGCTTTTTACACTCTGGACAAGGCGGGATTGGATACCATTAAGGACTTCCCTCCGATTCGTGTGTGGGGTACTGTGGGCTTTATCGTGGCGATGTGGTGTGTCGATTTGTTGAATTTTGGTATGAATGCCAACCAACTATTCTTCTCCTCTGTGCTGGGTGTTATATTGGCGATATATAGCTTAACATTGCCCTCTTGTCCAACTATTGCTGAGGTTAAGAGTACCTCATTTGTCGATACATTTGGTCTGCGTGCCTTTGCTCTGTTCAAGGAGCGCAAGATGGCGATTTTCTTCATCTTCTCGATGATGCTTGGTATGTTGTTGCAGATTACAAACGCCTTTGCCGATGGTTATATTCACGATTTTGGTAATTTAGAGGAGTATAAAGATGCCATCTTTGCAAAGCACTCGACAATCTTGATTTCGTTATCGCAAATCTCTGAAACGCTGTGTATTCTGTTGATTCCATTCTTCCTAAAACGCTTTGGCATTAAGAAGGTTATGCTGATCTCGATGGTGGCGTGGGTTCTGCGTTTTGCTCTTTTGGGGGCGGGAAATCCGGGTGCAGGAGTTTGGATGTTTGTAATATCTATGTTGGTATATGGCGTGGCGTTTGACTTCTTCAATATTTCAGGTTCGTTGTTTGTCGTGAAGGAGAGCTCGCCTCAGATACGCTCATCGGCGCAGGGCCTATTTATGATGATGACCAACGGCTTTGGCGCATTCTTCGGCTCATACATCGCACAGTGGGTCGTGGATGGCTATGGATGGCCAAACTCGTGGTATATATTTGCAGCCTTTGCAGCTCTACTGTTTGTGGTCTTTGCATTGATTTTCAGATATAAACACAACCCCGATGAGGTTGTCGAGCTATCGCATTAGTGCGTTGATAATAGATATGTTTGAGAAACAAGGGTCTTTAGATTTGCGACTCTTGTAATAAAAAAACAGAGGAGGGCTTTAGGCTCTCCTCTGTTTGTTGTGTAGATACATCTGTATAGTATTGATGATGTTCTGAGCGATGATATAGGTCATCGGGGCGATTGCCGCTATGGGGTTCAGAAAGGTGTGAGCCATCCATATTGCGAGGATGGTGTTCTTCTGTCCGAAGCACTGTCCGCCTGCCACAGCATCACCAAACTTAGCGCCTATCTTGCGCCCTAACCAAAATTGCAGAGCGCAAATTATGACAGCCACCCCTACCAAGAGTAGCTCTGTATTGATATTTTCATTCTCTACACCCATCAAGTAGTTTGTCGTGCGAGCAATTATGATAATTGCTGACGAGAGCCACAAGTAGTATGAGATGTTGTCGAGTGAACTGAGCCATTTTGATAGGCGTTTTGATATTAGCCTTAGTAGTTGAGCCACCACAAATGGAGCGATAAGTAGCAGTGCTATCTGCTTGAAAATCTGCATAAAAGAGCTTGTGCCGCCATCTGCCAATGAGAGAATGTAGGGCGAGAAGAGCGCAACAGATATATTGCATAAGAGGCTATATGTCACCATCGTTGTGATATTCGCCCCTAAGATACCCCCCATAACAACTGCTGACATTGCAATGGGTGCTAAAGCGCAGATCATTGCACCTTGAGCTAAGACAATATCGACGTGTCGCAGAGTGTAAAAGAGCACAAAACTGAGTGCAAACTGCGCAACAAGTAGCCATAGATGTATCATCTTTAGGCGTAGGTGACGAATATCGACTTTGCTGAAGATGATTAGCAGGATTGCAAATATCAAGACTGGAGTGAGCATTTTATCTGTCATCACTTCCAGTTTTGTTATAGGTTTATTAAATATTGCCCCAACGACCATCGCTAATGGAAGTGCTATGGTCTTGGTGTTACGGATTAATCCATCAATTACTCTGCTCATTGTACTATTTTTGAAGTAAAAAATCAAATATCTGTTCAAGCAACACATCTCGTTGCTGCTCACTGTTTATCGTCTCAAATGGGTAGCCCAGAACTACGCCACGAGCACCCTGTGTGTCAAATGCAATGGCTGCCGTGCGAGAAGTGCCCACGTAGCGCATAATTGGAAATGCTCCATTTGTGGGTTTTAGGGCATCGCACTGCTCGACACGATATATCTCGGGCGAGGGGGTGCGGTTGAAACTATATTGTGCCACTCGAAAGCCACCTCGACTCGAGGTTGTGCGAACGGCGCCACGTTGGGATAGATTTTGTGCATCTAACGTGCAGTGCAAAACCTCTTCGGCGAACAGACGTTCGCTCTGTGTGGCACCCTTGCTGAGTATATCGCTTACCACATAGGCACCCGACACAAAAATCGCTCCACCCGATGCTGCATATCGCCTCAGTGCCCCTTGCAGAGCCTTGCTAAAGGTGTTAAAGTGCACCGTTGGATTGGCGCCAACTCTTGTTTTGCGCTGTTTACCCAAGATGAGTGCAATGGCGGGGTAGTGTGCGAGCCGTACAGCGCCACTCTCAACACTTTGTCGTGATGCAGATGCGAACGATAGCCCAAACTTTTGTAGCGACTCCCCATATAGATATGGATAGTCAAAGGTGTTGCCTGCAACTATTTCGCCTGCATACTCATTGTGGCTCGCCCCGAGTGCTCGGTAGTCATTATTGTCACGTGCGAGCGCCAAATCAAATACACGTTGTGTGCCAATATAAGATATGTCGTATCTATCCGCCACGCCGCTATCTATGTCGGTGTAGAAGCCTGCCAAAGAGTCGGCACGAGCAGATAGTGGTGCGCTAACCCTATCAAATCCATTGATAATTATCACCGTGTTATCGCTCTTCGAGCTTATCAATGCCGATAGTGTCTCGCTTGGGAAGCTCTCGCCACCCTCATTTACGGCACACACCTTATAGCTATATATCGTATCGGGGCTTTGCTTAGCGATGAAGGTTGGCTCGGCGCAATAGCGCCCATTATCAAAGCCCTCGCCATTTTTGCGTGTGTAGACAATATAGCCCGATGGTGCGGCTGTCGGCTCAAGAGTATCGATTGTGGGTTGCCAAGCAAGGTGCACCTCATCGTTGCCTACAATCTCGGTTGAGAATGCCTTGACGGGTAGGGGTTGTACAACATAGTCGGTGCCATATTGCGATGATATGTATCGCAGAATACCTTTATATATAGCCCTCGACACGACAAACTTAAATTGTGGGTCGTGTCCATAGCGCATATCGGCAAAGTTTTGGTGCGACAATAGCTCTAAGAGCATCGTCGGTGCCGAAGGGATGCGTGCCTCGTAGTAGGCTCTGTTCCACAGACCTCGCCTATTCCACTCAGGCTCGAATGTTTGGCGAACATCCCCCACAATTTGGGTCATAACAATGTCGGTCAAATCTCGTGAGCGGTATCTATCAACGCCACCCTCAAATTCGCCCTTAGCCTCACGTGTGTAGTAGATGCCAAGCGTGCCGATAGTTTCATCGCCATCTCTCACCCCAGCATCGGAGTGTAGCGCCAACGCCAAGTCGATAGGTATTGCCAGCCCCACCGAGTCCGATAGGCGCTCCGAGCCACCCATCAGGGCATTGACCCAGTGTGCACGTGACATATAATCCTCTTTGTAGTCATCCTTCCCCTCTTTTGGAGCGTAGACGCTCTCATCAAAGCCCGCCCACTGCAGCCAGTAGCGTGCCCCCTCTGAAGAGCGGGTAAAACCACTAATCTCGTAGTTATACTCAAGGCTATCTTGACGCAACGAATCGCAGACAATTCGGGCAATATTACCATACCCACCACCCACTTTGATGGCATCGGCTGATAGGCGAGAGCCCTCTGTGTTGGATGCATTGCTAAGTGTAACCTTTAGCCCAGAGTTGGGTGTTAAGTCGAAATATCCTAAAAAAATCCACGTGCCACCGCCAATTTGTTGGTTTACACTAAAGCGTGACGTGCCGCCTGCGTGGTGGATAGTATAGAGGGCATCTTGGGTGCTTTCACTGCTCGATTTATAGCTCACATATATTGCATAGCGTCCTGCATTGTCGATTGTAGAGCTCCACTGTGCTGTTGCACTATTGGATGCGCTTGTGCGTGCCCTACCCTCACGAAAGGGGTTTTCGCCACCGCTGTATATATCTCTGAGGTGCGCAAAACCGACCCCGTCATCCATCCATTCGCCCCCTTCGATATATCGACCATTGGCTGGGTTGTCGTTGTCGATGATTATCTCAGCGCTCTGAGTGTCACGTTCACGTGGCAACAGAGTGATAGCGCCAGCACTCTCCAACATCGGCACGAGGTAGGGGATGACGAAGCTCTGCGTAAACATATCTTCGGATGTCTGCCACAGCTCGGAGCGTTGCCAACGCCACGTGTTGCGTGTATGGTCAAAATAGCGACCGTGACTCTGCCACAGCGCAATATGGCGATTATTGAGCCCCTTTGTTGGGGTTGTAGCCCTATCTATTGGCGTCACTAACGCTTTTGTTGGGGAGTATGTGAAGCGTTCGAGACGCTTTGCTCGCTTGTCGGTGCGGTAGGCTAGTGGAATTAGCTCAGATATTTCGCACTTGTCGGTGTAGAGTTCAATGTCGGCTTTGCGATATTTGGATGGCAAAACTGCACTAATAGAATCACGCATCGCCAGCGTATTATCCTCACGAAAAGGGTAGTATGAAAGTCCTATCGAGGCGTAGATACGCACTCTGCCACGTGATGCTCGCACACCCTTAACGCTAACCTTCGCCCCCTTCACTTCACGCTCGACAATCCGTGTGAGTGCTTGTGCTATCGCCTCACGCTCTGGCACACCTATTGTTGATGCCGATATTTGTGTTAAGGCAAATGCCAAAATGGCAATAGTGAGTACTGTGACCCTAAAAAAACGCTTCATTTTGTGTAATTTTATATAGCCACAAAGATAGCTTTTTTATAGATAATTTTGCTATTTGTCGCCCTTTTTACTCGAAAACCATCCATTATACCTCTCCAAAATATAGGTGGTAAGAATCGGGAACATCAACATCCCTAATGTTGGTAGCGCCATCGAGAGGGCTTTGCCAATTGTGGTGACGGGGATTATCGAGGCTCCAGCGCTCGTGAAGTTCATCCACGCCCACCATATAGCGTCGAAAAAGCCGTGTAGCTCGCTGTTGAGTCGTAGCTCGTACTCGTAGAATATCAAGGCGGCGAAGTAGTTGAAAATAAGCGAAATAAATATATAGACGAAGAGTAGCTGTTCGATTCTATTGCGAACAATCCACTTCACAACTATCACAAACGACATCAATGCCCTGAGCATCGGCATTAGACCAATTATACCAGTCCAAAAGTGGGATGGCGAGAGGTTGAGCCAGTCAAAAATTGCAATGTAGGGTATAGATATGAGAAGAAATGCGATGCGATATTTGATATATCTGAGCTTGTTGCGACTAAAAAAGAGTAGTGTGAAGAAGTCGGCAACGAAGAGCATACAGATGGCAAACTGCACATTTATATATAGAGCAGAAAATCTGCCACCGCTGCCGTTGATAATCTCCCACGAGAAGAGCGCAAGGAGGATAATACCGGCAATAACACGCATAATTACCAGCGTGTCTACCAATTTTGTTATGGATTGTGTTTTGTAGTACATACAGTAGTGATATGTTAAGTTTTATTTTATTTACATAATACGCTGACTAATAGCAATTTGTATGATCGCCTGTAGTTTGTGATTTGATTGTGAGATTCAGTTTCCGTCATTGCGGGCTTGACCCGCAATCTCATAAAAAGAGCTGATAATTAGAGTATTGAGATTGTGGGTCAAGCCCGCAATGACGAGGTGGGAGCTTTAACGCATTACTAATATAGTACATATTTTGTTGATTATCTCTTTAATGCTCAAAATCAATACCATAGTGCGGTGATTGATATTTATTACGACTATTTTTATACTTTTAATCAGATATTTTTTGTATATTCATATTTTTCTTCTATCTTTGCATCCGCAATTAAGGCGAGTTAGCTCAGCTGGTTAGAGCGCATGATTCATAATCATGAGGTCCCGAGTTCAAGTCTCGGACTCGCTACAAGGGGTGCACTATTAGGTGCACTCTTTTTTTGTATGGGGGGCATCGATAGGTGTGCTCTTTTTTTTGTATGGGGCATCGATAGGTGCGCCCTTTTTTTGTGGTTGGGGGCGGTGTGTGTGCCCCTCTATTCGCCCACTATCATAACCTCGATGCCCAATTCACGAATCTGCTCTAAATGGCGCTGCTGTACCTTCGAGTCGGTGATTATTAGATCCACAGCATCAATATCACATATCTTACTAAAGCCCCTACGCCCAAATTTTGAGCTGTCGGCAAGTACAACAACCTTCTCAGCCGAGCGTATCATCGCCTGATTAAGCGTCGCCTCCAACATATTTGTTGTCGTGAGCCCAAACGCTGCATCTATCCCATCAACACCAATAAATAGCTTGCTGCAACAGAAACTATTGAGCATCTGCTCGGCAAAGGGTCCCACAACCGAGAGCGAGCTCGAACGTGCAATACCCCCCAGCTGTATCACATCGATATTGGGGTTTTGTGATAGCTGTTGCGTCACCTCGATTGTCGATGTTATGACCGTCAGCCGTCCGATGGGGCGTATCTCTTTGGTGAGTGCCGCAACGGTTGTTCCCGAAGCGATTATAATACTATCATCTTGAGTTATCAATTTTGCTGCCGCCTCGCATATCTCCCTCTTCTCGGCAACCGAGCGCTTCTGCTTCTCGTTGATATGCCTATCGCCGATATAGGGCGATGTGAGAATGGCACTGCCGTGCGCACGGTAGAGTTTGTTCTGCTGCTCCAAAAACGACAAGTCCTTGCGTATTGTCACCTCTGAAACCTTGAAAAGTTCCGAAAGTTGTGCCACCGAAACCGAACCTTGACGCTCCAAAATTGCTAATATACCGCCGTGTCTTTCGGGTAGCGATAGTGAGTGTTCATCCCTGATATGTTCCATAAATTTATACCTATTTATCGCTTTAAAAAGCTCATTTGCAGTCCACAATATACGGATAAAATTGTAAATTTCAACTAAAAAAGGTTGTAAATTGAAAAGTAAGTGAAATAAAATGAAATTAATTGCGAATTTATTTTGAAATGAAATAAAACATAACTATATTTGCATTAAACGAAACTTAATAAAATAAAATGAAAAGAATATCACAACTCGAAAAACTTGCCGAGAAGGGCAAAATTTGGGATGTTGTTGTCATCGGAGGTGGCGCAACGGGTCTTGGTATCGCCTTAGATGCGGCAACGAGGGGCTACTCTGTTGCCCTTCTGGAGCGTAGCGACTTTGCAAAGTGCACATCATCACGCAGTACAAAGTTGGTGCACGGTGGCGTGCGATACCTACAAAATGGCGATGTGTTTCTGGTTTTGGAGGCTCTACGTGAGCGTGGGCGTATGAAGGCAAATGCACCACACTTAGTTAAAGACCAGTCGTTTGTCATCTCGAACTATCGCCATTGGGATAACTTTTTGTATCTATGTGGCTTGACTCTATATGATATGCTCTCGTTTGGTTTTGGGTATGGGCGCTCACGATTTATATCGGCAAAAAAGGTTCTGCAACACCTGCCAACATCGATAGCAAAGGGTCTAAAGGGTGGCGTTGTCTACCACGATGGACAGTTTGACGACTCTCGTATGGCGATTAATTTGGCGCAGAGCTGTGTCGAGAATGGAGCTACGATGCTAAACCACTGTGGGGTTACGGCAATAACGCACGCAGATGATGGCAGTATATCGGGTGTTGTGTGTCGTGATATTTTATCTAACGAAGATTATACCCTGCAGGCACGCTCGGTGGTCAATGCGACGGGGTGCTTTGTGGATGAGATAATGGCGATGGATAGCCCCGTACACTCGAATATGGTGCGCCCAAGTCAGGGTGTGCATATCGTTTTGGATATGAAGTTCTTGCAGAGCGACTACGCCATTATGGTGCCTAAGACTTCTGATGGTCGTGTATTGTTTGCAGTGCCTTGGCACGATAGGGTGGTGGTCGGCACAACGGATATTGCACGCAATGTGGCCGAAGAGGAGCCCCTGCCACTCAAAGAGGAGGTCGATTTTATTCTTGGTACAGCGGCATTGTATATGAATCCTGCTCCCACCTATAAAGATATATTATCGGTCTTTGCGGGTCAGCGGCCATTGGCGGTGCCCAAAAAGGAGGGTAAGTCGAGCAAAGAGATCTCACGCAGCCACAAAATCATAACCTCAGAGAGTGGACTTTTGACCATCACGGGAGGTAAGTGGACATCGTATCGCTTGATGGCTGAAGACGTTGTAGATGAGCTCTCACGTGTGGCGGGCTTGCCAAAGCGCAAGTGTGTGACTAAGAGCCTGCGACTGCACGGTTATCGCAAAAACCCCGATTTGAATAACCACCTATATGTATATGGCTCGGACGAGAAGCAAATCTTAGAGCTCATCGCTACACACCCAGAGTTGGGTGAGCGCCTATCGCCAAAGTTTGGCTACACAGCGGCAGAGGTTGTATGGGCGGTGCGAAATGAGATGGCGATGACGGTAGAGGATCTCTTGGCTCGCCGTGTGAGGATGCTATTTGTCGATGCTCGTGAGGCGATTGAGGTTGCTGAAAAGGTTGCCGATATTATGGCTGATGAGATGGGGCACGACGATGAGTGGGTGCAGAACCAAGTGAAGGATTTTAAAATGATAGCAAAAAATTATATCTTTGAGGAGTAAATATCGAAAACAGTAAAACAAATAGAGCTAATGCCAAACTTTTTTGAACCCAATACATCGTGCTCGAAGGTTGCCCCAGAGAGGGTCAATAGTGAGTATAAGAGGATGCGTCTGAAGGTATTTCTTGGTGCGTTCTTAGGCTATGCGGCCTACTATTTAGTGCGTAAAAACCTATCTTTAGCAGCTCCCGGAATGATTGAGGAGGGGCTATTGGATAAGGCGAGCGTGGGAATTGCAGGTTCGGCAATATCGATTGCCTACGCCTTCAGTAAGTTTTTGATGGGTAGTCTATCCGACCGCTCGGATGCCCGTAAATTCTTGGTCGTGGGGCTTGTCTTGGCCTCTGCCGTGATGATTGCAACGGGACTTATACCATACTCCACGACCAATATGCAGCTCAATGTGAGTATAATATTTGTGATGATGCTGGCCGTAGGTTGGATCTCGGGAATGGGGTGGCCTCCGTGCGGACGTGTTATGGCGCACTGGTTCTCGCAGAACGAACGGAGCTTTAAGATGTCGGTTTGGAACACCTCACACACGGTGGGTAGCGGCTCGTTGGGGCTATTGACAACTTTGGGCGTGGTGGTCTTGGCGGCTGTCGGCTTTGAGGGTGGCAGCTGGCGTGCGGCATTTATCTTCCCGAGTTGCGTGGCGCTGGTGGTGGCACTCTTCTGCTGGTGGGCGATACGTGACACCCCTTCGTGTTGTGGTCTGCCGCCCATTGATGAACATCGCCAAGATTTCTCGGCTCAAAAGGCTGCTAAAGGCGAGGAGAGTAAGATACCATTCAAGCGACTATTTGTCGATTATATCTTCAAAAACAGGGTTTTATGGCTCATCGCCTTTGCCAACTCGTTTGTCTATTTGGTGCGCTATGGGGTGGGCGACTGGGCGCCTATCTACCTGCAGGAGATGAACATAATGGATGACAGCCAGAGCAACTTGGCATTCTCGCTACACAACTATGCAGGTGTGCCGGGAACGATAATTTGTGGCTGGATTTCGGCTAAATTCTTCAAGGGGCGCTGTGCCCCTGCCAACGTGATATATATGCTGGCGGTCTTGGGCGGAATACTTATCTACTGGCAGGCAGCGCCTTTGGCCGAGATGATGGTCTCGGTGTTTGGAGGTGATGTGGCGGCAATGTGTCGTGCAATAGTATATATAGCGCTGAGCATCATTGGGTTCTGTATCTATGGGCCGGTTGCCTTGATTGGTATTCAGGCGCTGAACCTCGTACCTAAGAATGCGGCAGGCACAGCAGCAGGCTTTGTGGGTCTGTTTGGCTATCTGTTTGGCGATGCAATCCTTGCCAAAATCGTGATGGGAGCCGTAGCGGATAACCCCAACTTAGGGTGGTCGGCAACATTTTGGATGTTCATCGTAGCGAGCGTTGTAGCAATTCTATTCTGCGCAACGACTTGGCGACGAGAGCGAGAATCGCTTAGATGTGCATAGTGCAATTTAGATATACATAAATAAAGGGGAGGCAATTTCTAAAAGCCTCCCCTTTTGTTATATATATCGCTTAGTTCTTAGACGATACCCTGCTCGACCATCGACTTTGCAACCTTCATAAAGCCTGCGATGTTCGCCCCCTTCATATAGTTTACATAGCCACTCTCATCGGTGCCGTACTCCACGCACGCCTCGTGAATCGAGACCATAATTTGGTGCAGCTTGGCATCAACCTCTTCTGCCGTCCAGTTGAGCTTCATCGAGTTTTGAGTCATCTCCAAGCCCGACGTCGCAACGCCACCAGCATTCACAGCCTTGCCCGGTCCATATAGAACCTTTGCCTCCAACAGAGCATCGATAGCCTCAGGGCGACAACCCATATTAGAGACCTCAGCCACAACCTTTACGCCATTAGCAATGAGTGCTTTAGCATCCTCGCCATTCAACTCATTCTGCGTTGCGCAGGGCATAGCAATATCTACCTTCACACCCCAAGGTTTTTCGCCCTTGAAGAATTGTGAGCCAGCAAACTGCTCAGCGTATGGCTCTACAACATCGTTGTTCGTAGCACGAAGATCTAACAGATACTCAATCTTCTCCTCGTTCAACCCTTCGGGGTCATAGATATAACCATCGGGACCCGAGATAGTGACAACCTTTGCCCCCAACTCGACAGCCTTTTTAGCGGCTCCCCACGTTACGTTACCAAAGCCCGACAACGAAACTGTTTGACCCTTAATATCTTGACCCATCTTGTGTAGCATCTCTTGCAGGAAGTAGACAGCGCCATAGCCCGTAGCCTCAGGACGGATTAGTGAGCCACCATAGCTCATACCCTTACCCGTTAGGACTCCCGTATTCTCACGTGCCAACTTGCGATACATACCATACAGATAGCCAATCTCACGTGCTCCAACGCCAATATCGCCCGCTGGAACATCGGTCTGGGCGCCAATATGTCGCCAAAGTTCGGTGATGAAGGCTTGGCAGAAGCGCATAACCTCACGATCGGACTTACCCTTAGGGTTGAAATCCGAACCACCCTTTGCACCACCCATTGGTAGGGTAGTCAGGGCATTTTTGAAGATCTGCTCGAATCCCAAGAACTTCAAAATCGAGGGGTTTACAGATGGGTGGAAACGCAAACCGCCCTTGTATGGACCTATTGCGTTGTTGAACTGCACACGGTAGCCAGTATTGACCTGCGCTACACCCTTATCATCCAACCATACGACCTTAAAGGTGAAGATGCGGTCGGGCTCGACGATGCGCTCAGCGATGCTGTTAGCTTCGAATTCAGGGTGGCGGTTGTAGACCTCCTCTATGGTCATCAACACCTCGTGTACCGCTTGTAGGTACTCGCTCTCGGCAGGATACTTGCGCTCAAGCTCCGCCATTAATTTATCAACGTTCATAGTAGTATTGGTTATAAATTGTTAGTTTTATTTTACAAATATATATAAATTTTTATTACTTGTTCACTTTTTGTAATAATTTATTCGCTTTCTGCAATCATACCCCTATTCGAGCGCCCATCAACGCATACCCAGAGCGGCTTTTCGAAGTGCACGTGGCGCAGATACTCCCCCTCGTATTGGGCTGGCATCGAGTTTAGGCGCTCCTCGTCAAATGCTCCATCGCCACGATAGGGGTTGATGGTCATATAGCCAACACGCAACGATGTTACGTTTTGGAAGAAGTGAGTACCTTGTGAGGGCTCAATCTCGAAACCCTTAACGCCACACTCGACAATGACCTTAGCTTGCGATATGTGTTGCCACTTCACGGGCACACCCAAAAATGGGTCGGATGAGCCCCAGCGACCCGAGCCTAAGAGGATATAGCCTCGCTCCTCGTCTTGCATGCGAGAGTTGAACAGAGCCAACTCTTCGGCAATTTTTTCGGTCTGCAGGGATGAAAATTTGTCGCTTTTGATATAGACAATGTCGTGTTGCGATGTGACCATTCCAGCGCCCAGAGCACTCTCGGCATAGATTATCGCCTTCGAGGTATCGACCTCACTCCAATCGATGGAGCGGTTATCTTGATTGTCGATTATTGGGCGAATTTGTAGAACGCTAAAGCTATTCTGCTCATTTGCCGCAACATCCATATTGAGGGCAAACTCAACCTCGACCGGACAGCGCATCTCTTCGGCGCCCCACTGCAAAATATCTGATACAATCTCGGCTAAAGGGAGCGTGTTGTACTTTAGTATGTTGTTGAATGTTATCACTTTGCGACCCTTGTCAAATGGACTGTCGGAGATTCTACCATTCTCTCTATCCCACACCGAGCAGGCATATTTTGACTGCCTCAGTGGGGTTATTTCGTTGATGTTGAGTTTGCGGATATTCACAGCATCGTTGGTCGAGATTCTAAAATCTTCGGCTCTCAGGCTGAGCGCTAACACCTCATTTTGGGTTTGGCGCAGCGCCAACTCGGGGGTCGAGGTCTGCAACACCTTTTGGGGGTGCTTGGGCGAGAAACGCAACGAGAGCCCTCCATCGACAACCAATTTACCCAGACCCATAGCTATGTTACAAACGCCATCTTCAGCCTTTTCATCGCCAATGGGGTAGTAGTTTATCGAGCGAGCCACACCCGAGAGGGTCGGCATAAATAACCCATCCTGCTCCGTACCACACACCTCTTGTATTATGACCGCCATCTTCTCCTCCGAGATAAGGTTCTGCGAGGATTGGATGTATGACTTCGAGGCGGCAAAATAGATCGATGCATAGACACTCTTCACAGCCTTTAGCAAGAGGCGTAACATCTGGTCGGTGTTGTCCACATAGGGTATCATATATGTGGAGTAGATGCCAGCAAAGGGTTGATAGTGTGAATCTTCCAACTTAGAAGATGAGCGTATGGCAAGGGGCGACTTAATAGTTTTAAGGTATGCCCTCAAATCTTTCTGCAGTCGGTAAGGAATCGACGAACTGACAAATTCGGATAGCACCTCTTCGTCGCTTAAATCCTGCGATACGATATATTTCAGGCCGTTGAGCTTTATGAACTCATCGAAATAGTCGGTTGCGATGACCACCGAGCGGGGTATTATGATGCGTGCGTTGTCATACTTGGCGTATAGGTTATACTTGATGAGCATCGAGTTCAGAAACGCCACACCACGAGCCTTACCACCCAGCGAACCCTCGCCAATGCGTGCAAAGGCGACCATATCGCTATATGTCGAGGCGTCAAAACGTGCTATAACCCCCTGCCCGAGCAACATGCGATAGTCACGTATACGCCCCACAAGCGCCTGACGGTGCTCCTCCAGAGTGTTGTAGTTGCTCTTGTTGTCTTGACGTATGGCGGCCGCCAGTGGGAATAGTCCACGTGAGTAGAGCCACTTTGAGAGGTGGTTCTGTGAGGTGTGAAACGTAAAGACTTCGTCTGGGATTGTCGCAATCATACGCTGCATCTCGGTGAGGTCTTTAGCTCGTGCAACCTCCACGCCGCTGTCGGGGTACTTGAAGATAAACTCACCAAAGGCGAACTCTTTGGTTATGTAGTCGTGCAGCTGTGTGAGAAGAGTCTTGGAGTTCTTGGCGATAAAGCCTGCACCAAGCTCCCGTACTTGGCTCTCGAAGGCCACTTGTGATGATTGCATCAAGATGGGCATCAGTGGGTTGTCGGTTTTGATATGACGACATAGGTCGATGCCAGCATCACCCTTTTCACGCTCAATGCTCTCGTCACGGTGCAGAGCAAAGCCAATATCGGAGATGACACCCAAGAGGTTGCGCTTATACTTATTGTATAGCTCGATAGCCTCATCGTAGCACTTGGCAAGCAGAATTTTTGGGCGTGCACGCTTGCGTAGGAACTGTTGCTGTTCGTTTAGGGCATCCTTCAAAAATTCGGTGTTCTGCTGTATGATAAGTTTATATAGTTCAGGTAGATAGGTCGAGTAGAAACGTATTGAGTCCTCGACCAAAAGGATTGCCTGCACGCCACCCGACAAAATATCATCTTCGGCATTCATACTATCCTCAATTAGTTTGATGATGGCGATAATGAGCTCCGTATTGCCGTGCCAGCAGAAGATGTAGTCCAAGCAGGCCCTATGGCTGGTCTCAATGCGGCGGTAGACATCGGCCGAAAACGAGGTCAGAAGGGCAACGGGGATGTGTTCGTACTGTTCCTTGACAATTCGAGAGAAGGCGAAGACATCGGGCTCGCCAACGTTGTACATTGTCAAGATAAGGTCAAAGGAGCTATCCGTTGCCAATAGCTCCAGCGCTTCGACAGTCGAACTCACACGCCAAAAAGAGGGTGGGTCCGAGATGTTTAGCTCAGCATACTCTTGATTAATCTGCGACTCGATATGCCCATCCTCCTCCAAGACATAGCCATCATAGCTACAACACACAAGCAAGATTTTGCGTATGCGGTACTTCATCAAGTCGGTTGTAAGGCATCGCCCCTCCATTATGCACTTCTCAAGCTCTTTATCCATTTTTTTACCTTATAATTTTGTATGTGAACAAAGTTAATAAAAAAAAGGTTATCTTTGTTGTGTCAAACAAAATATTTTGATATAAATGAGCAAAAAATATACCTTAGAGGAGGTCAAAACCATACCTCAAGAGGGAGAGTGGTTGCACTTTCCTAAGAGAATATATCGTGGTGATAGGAATTGGGTCTGCCCTTTGGAGCCCGATATCAAGAAGATTTTTGATGCATCAAAGAGCGAGTATCTTGCAGATGGTGAGGTTGTGCGTTTTGTTGTTAGGGACGCTTCGGGCGAGGTTGTGGGACGCATTGCAGCCTTCTACAACAATGAAAAGGCGGCCTTAGAGGAGCAATTAACGGGAGGTTGTGGATTCTTTGAGTCCATTGACGATATGGAGGTTGCAACGATGCTCTTCGACGCCTCACGTATGTGGCTCTCGAGTCGTGGAATGGAGGCGATGGATGGTCCCATAAATTTGGGGCAGCGTGATGCTTGGTGGGGATTGTTGGTGGATGGATTTGAGTTTCAACCGCTATATGAGAACAACTACAATCCGCCATACTACAAAGAGATGTTCGAGAGTTATGGCTTTCAGAACTACTTTAATCAGCACACCTATATTTGGAAGGTCTACGATGATGATGTAAATGCAACGGTGCACGAGCGTGCTCGCCGCCTAAAGGAGACGCCCGGATATAGCTTCAGGTGCATAGATATGAAGGATATTGAGGGTGCAGCAGAGGATTTTCGTATCATCTACAACAAGGCGTGGGCACTCTTCTCGGGCGTGAAACCGCTTGGCGAGCAGGAGGCGTTAGCTTTGGTGCAGAAGATGAAACCAATCATCGACCCCAATATCATATTCTTCGCCTTTTTCAATGGCGAGCCTATTGGGTTTTTCATTATGTTACCCGAGCTGAATCGTCTAATTGGCAAGTTCAATGGTAAATTTGGACTATGGCAGAAGTTGCGCCTAATGTGGGATTTGAAGGTGCGCAAACGCAGCGATAGAATCTTCGGACTTATCTTTGGCATTGTTCCAGAGTTTCACGGTAAGGGCGTCGAGTCGGGTATGATGAGCTACGTTATCGAGACCTACCTGCACACCGAACGCAACCGCTATAAGACCTTAGAGTTTGCGTGGATTGGCGATTTTAACCCCGTGATGATGCGTATGATTGAGCGCTATGTCTGCGCCTCACGCCATAAGATGCACACCACATATCGCTATCTGTTCGATAGGGAAAAACCATTCACACGCTGCCCACGTATGGGTGTGAAGCAGAGGGAATAAAACTTAATTTTTGGTATAATAGAATGAAAACCACCCCATTTACTGAGTATCATATTGCAGCAGGCGCCAAGATGGCCGAGTTTGCAGGTTTTAATATGCCCTTAGAGTTTACGGGCGTAAATGATGAGCACCTAACTGTTCGCAATGGTGCAGGAGTCTTCGATGTTAGCCATATGGGCGAGATTTGGGTTAAGGGCGAGGGGGCTTTGGAGCTACTTCAGCGTTTGACTACAAACAATGTTGCCGCCCTGACTGATGGCAAGGTGCAGTACACGGCTATGCCCAATGGGCGTGGCGGAATTGTGGATGATATTCTGGTCTATCGCTTTGAGGCTGATCGCTATATGTTGTGTGTCAATGCCTCGAATATCGAGAAGGATTGGGCACATATCTGTGATGTGGCACGTGAAATGGGTTTGGAGGGGAAGGTCAATCTACACAATGCATCGGATGAGATGGCGCAGTTGGCTGTGCAGGGCCCTTTGGCGATGAAAATCGTGCAGAGAATCTGTGATGCCAAAATCGAGGATTTGACCTACTACACATTTGTTGAGACTAAGGTTGCGGGGTGCTCTGTTATACTCTCGGCTACGGGCTACACGGGCTGTGGTGGTTGCGAGATATACCTCTATCCTTCAGATGCTGCAAAGATTTGGAGCGCTCTGTGGCAAGCAGGCGAAGAGGATGGGCTGAAAAATATTGGCTTGGTGGCTCGTGATACCTTGCGCTTAGAGCAGGGTTTCTGCCTCTATGGCAACGATATTGACGATACGACATCCCCCATCGAGGCAGGATTGGGTTGGATAACAAAGTTTGTCGATGGCAACGATTTTATCGACCGAGAGCTACTGCAACGCCAAAAAACGGAGGGTGTAGAGCGCAAGTTGGTGGGCTTTAAGTGCATCGACAGAGGCATCCCACGTCACGGCTATGAGCTAACAACAGTAGATGGCGATATGATAGGCGAGGTAAGTTCAGGAACGATGTCGCCAACACTAAAAATTGGCTTCGGAATGGGCTACGTGAAGAGTGAATACTCAAAAGTTGGCACTCAAATTGGGGTTAAAATCCGTGATAAGATAATTAAATTAGAGGTCATCAAAATGCCATTAAAATCTGAATAATAGGGCATATTAATGGTGCATTAAACTTAAAGTGTCGTCATTGCGGGCTTGACCCGCAATCTCTTGTGGATATTAAAGAGATTCTGAATCAAGTTCAGAATGACGAAAAGGGCGAGTAAGACTCGTAGTGAAGCAGTCACAACTTAGCGCACCAAATTTACTCCTCTTATTCAGATTTTACGTGGTGTTTAAAACACAATATATAAAAATATATGGATTTCAAGCTCGTTTCAGATTATGCACCGATGGGGGATCAACCTGAGGCTATTGAGCAGATTATTAGCTCGATAAGTGGCGGTGCGAAGCATACAACGCTGTTGGGGGTTACTGGTTCGGGTAAGACCTTCACGGTGGCGAATGTTATATCGGAGCTGAAACGTCCAACACTCGTCTTGAGCCACAATAAGACCCTTGCGGCACAGCTATATGATGAGTTTCGCAACTTCTTTCCCGAAAATGCGGTGGAGTACTTCGTATCATATTACGACTACTACCAGCCTGAGGCGTATCTGCCCTCATCGGACACCTATATCGAGAAGGATTTGTCGATAAACGAGCAGATCGAGAAGATGCGTCTGAGCACCGTCTCGACACTTTTGTCGGGGCGTCAAGATGTGATTGTGGTATCGAGTGTGTCGTGTCTGTATGGTTGTGGTAACCCTTCGGATTTTCACTCTACGGCTATCAAAGTCGCTGTGGGCGAGGTTGTTAATTATAAACACTTCCTATATAAGTTGGTTGAGGCGCTGTACACTCGCACCGAGCGTGAGTTGGCACCTGCCACCTTTCGCATAAATGGAGAGACGGTCGATGTGATGGCGGCATTTGGCGAGTATGGGTCACAGTGTTACCGTATATCGTTCTTCGATGATGAGGTTGAGAGTATCGAGAGCATAGACCCAACAACGGGTCAGCGCATACACTCTTTGGATAGGCTTACGCTCTACCCGACAAACCTCTTTGTGACAACTAAAGAGCGCATCCACGCCGCCGTACAGCAGATATATTTGGATTTGGGGCGACAGATTACACACTTCGAGGCCGAAGGGCGTATGATGGAGGCGCAACGTATAAAACAGCGTGTGGAGTACGATTTGGAGATGATTAAGGAGTTGGGCTACTGTCCCGGAATTGAGAACTACTCTCGATACTTTGATGGTCGAGCGGCAGGTACTCGCCCATTCTGTCTGATAGACTACTTCCCCGATGACTACTTGATGGTAATCGATGAGAGCCACGTAACTGTGCCACAGGTCAGAGCGATGTATGGAGGCGATAGGGCTCGCAAGGAGAACTTGGTCGAGTATGGTTTTCGATTGCCTGCTGCAAAGGATAACCGTCCCGTCACCTTTGGCGAATTTGAGCATATTCAGGGCACCTCGATATATGTTAGCGCAACCCCTGCCGACTATGAGTTGGTTAAGAGCGAGGGTGTCGTTGCCGAGCAGTTGATACGCCCTACGGGGTTGATTGACCCTCCGTTGGAGGTGCGTGTTACCCCAAATCAGATTGATAACCTCTTGGAGGAGATTGATACACGTGTAAAGCGTGAGGAGCGCATCTTAATCACAACCATTACAAAGCGAATGGCAGAAGAGCTATCGAAATACTTTGATAGGGTGGGTGTTCGTAACCGCTATATTCACTCAGATGTAGATACTTTGGAGCGCATACAGATTCTGGATGATCTGCGTTCGGGGCAGTTCGATGTCTTGATAGGTGTAAACCTTCTGCGTGAGGGGCTTGACCTGCCTGAGGTGGCTTTGGTTGCGATTTTGGATGCCGACAAAGAGGGATTTTTGCGAAACGTGCGTTCAATCACACAGATTGCAGGGCGTGCCGCTCGTCACGTCGAAGGTAGTGTGATACTCTATGCCGATAGGTGCACCGACTCGATGCGTTATGCCATCGAGCAGAGCAATCGCCGCCGTGAGAAGCAGATACGATACAATATTGAGAATGAGGTGCTGCCCGCATCCAGCAAGAAGAGCGGTGGCGGAGCTCAGAGCGCACTTTTGGCGAATAAGATTGATAGCGAGGGGGTCAATATGATTGCCTATCCATTAGCTGAGGATCACTATTCGCAAGTTGCCGATACTCAGGGCAGTTATAGTGCAACCACTATCGAGGATTTGACAAAGCTTATCAATAAGGCACGTGAGGATATGGAGCGTGCCGCTAAGTCGTTGGACTTCTTGGCGGCGGCACGTTTTCGTGATAAGATGTATGAGTTGCAGAAGTTGCGTGACGAGAGCAAATAGGTAGCGTGCTTATTTCTAATTATTCACACCTCTAAACAAAAAGGGGGTGATGCATAAAGCACCACCCCCATTCTCATCTGTTACCACTTAATTACTTCTCAATCAACGAGATTGAGCGCTGAACAAAGTCGGTCAGATTTTTACCCTTCAACATTCCGTTGGTCAGAAGCGCAAGGTCGATAATCTGCTTCACCAATCTGTTTTCGCCACCCAGCGTACGCAGGCGCTCGTTGCGCTCGTCACGCAACATAACAACCTTCTTGGATAGCTCCTCACGAGTCGAAAGCTCCTCTTGGCTCAACTCCTCCTCCTTTTTACCCTTTACCAACTCCTCGAACCGTCCCTCTTCGGCAACGGCTGCATCGATTTTTTTGGTTATCGACTTTAGCTTGTCGCCATAGCCACGCTCAACATCCTCCAAAATATCGATAACGATGGGGTGGTTGCCATTCACAGCGATTGTGAAGTTGTCAGGCATCTGCCCATAAAATTGACCCATACCACCACTATTCATCGATGCCATCTGCTTCATACGGCGCATAAACTCATTCTGGGTAATCACAACGGGAGCATCGTCGGGAGATAGAGCCTCGAACGAAATTGAGTAGTTAATCTTCTCATCTCGTGGCATTTGACTCTCGAATACGGGGGTCAAAATCTGCTGTTGCGATTCAGTGAGCGAAATCTTTGTTGTCTCCTCCTTAGCGATTAACTTCTCGATAACATCGCTATCCACACGCACAAAGCGAACATCTTTGTTCTTTGACTCAAACCAGTTGATGTAGTGGCTGTCCAATTGACCATCCATCTCTAAAACATCATACCCCTTTGCTCGTGCCGCCTCGACAAATGAGTGCTTTTCAGTGACATTATCAACATAAAGGGCGATTGTGTTTTTGTTCTTATCGGTCTGCGTTGCCTTAATTTTTTCAACATATTCAGCTGCTGTAAAGTACTCTGCATCAATATTTTTCAACAACATAAAGTCGTTAGCTTTCTCTGCAAACTTCTCGTCTGTCAATATGCCATATTGGATAAAGACCTTCAAATCGTCCCACTTCTGCTCATAATCCGAACGCATAGTGGTAAAGAGCTCCTGCAGGCGATCGGCAACCTTGCGTGTGATATAGCTCGAAATCTTCTTAACGTTCGAGTCGCTCTGCAGGTAGCTTCGTGACACATTCAGCGGAATATCGGGCGAGTCAATCACACCGTGCAGCAGTGTCAAATACTCCGGTACGATCCCCTCAACTTGGTCGGTAACGTAGACCTGATTTGAGTAGAGCTGAATTTTGTTCTTCTGAATCTCGAAGTTGTTGCGAATCTTCGGGAAGTATAGAATACCCGTCAAATTGAATGGGTAGTCGATATTTAGGTGTATCGAGAAGAGTGGCTCCTCGCCCATAGGGTATAGCTCACGGTAGAAATCCTTGTATTGCTCTTCGGTAATCTCTGTGGGCTTCAACGTCCACAGCGGCTCTATGTTGTTGATTATGTTCTCTTTGTCGGTATCAACATATTTGCCATCTTTCCACTCCTTGACCTTGCCAAAAACAATAGGAATAGGCAAGAAACGACAATATTTGCGCAACAACTCCTCAATCTTCTCTTCGGCAGCGTACTCTGTAGAATCCTCCGATAGGTGCAACACCATTGAGGTTCCACGCTCACACTTTTCCTCCAACTCCTCCATCTCAAATTCGGGAGAGCCAGTGCAACTCCAGTGCACCGATTTGGCAGCTGTGTCGTGTGATTGAGTGAAGATTTCAACCTTGTCGGCAACCATAAATGAGGAGTAGAATCCCAGTCCGAAGTGGCCAATGATAGCTTGGTCTTTGTACTTCTCCATAAACTCTTCGGCACCAGAGAAGGCGATTTGATTGATATATTTATCCACCTCTGCCATCGTCATACCTATACCTTTATCGGTGATGGTCAGTGTCTTAGCCTCTTTGTCGAGTGAAACGTTAATCGACACATCGCCTATCTCGCCCTGAATCTCGCCTCGAGAGGATAGGGTCTTTAGTTTTTGCGTGGCATCGACTGCGTTTGAGATTAACTCACGTAGGAAGATTTCGTGGTCTGAGTACAAAAATTTCTTGATAACGGGAAATATATTCTCCGTTGTAACTCCAATTTTACCTTGTTTCATAGTTTATAGTTTGTCAAATTTAATTTATCTGTTTTGAGCCATTTTACGCCCATATATATCTTTATCAAAGTGTGTGCCAGTAGAAAATATCTGCCATTTTGTCATATTTTTATGACAACAAAAAATGAGCGACTACCTTTTTAGATAGTCGCTCAAGATTTAAAGTCACACACCCAAGTGTTGTGAAGAATGCGTTAATTTTGTACATCGTGCAGGGACTGAAACCGCAGCATACATAAGTATGTGAGGATTTCAGGCACAAAGGATGTGCAAAAATGACGTGCTATTCGCTACACTTATCGCCGTTGTATGCCCACTTAAGATAGGTAGCACCCCACGTATAACCACCGCCAAATGCTGATAGAATCAAGTTGTCACCCTTACGCAACTCCTTTTCGTAGTCGCACAGACAGGTTGGGATAGTTGCCGCTGAGGTATTACCATTGCGGTCGATGTTGATCATACACTTATCTACCGTTAGACCCATTCTACGAGCCGTTGCGTCGATAATACGTAGATTAGCTTGGTGTGGCACCAAGTATCTCACGTCGTCAGCCTCAAGATTGTGGCGCTGCATCATCTCAACCGAAACATCCGCCATCTTCGATACAGCCCACTTAAATACCGCTTGACCATCCCACATAATGGTGTGCCAGTTGTTCTGCACAGTATCCATTGATGCAGGGTAGCGAGAGCCTCCAGCCTTCATATATAGCTGTAGCATACCCGAACCGTCAGAGTGTAAAGATGAGTCGATAACACCCAAACCTTCGGTGTTTGGCTCTAAGAGAACCGCCGCTGCGCCATCTCCAAAGATTGGGCAGATAGCACGATTGGTGTAATCGACAATTGATGACATCTTATCAGCACCAACAACGATAATTTTTTTGTGTCTGCCCACCTCGATGAACTTTGATGCTGTCTCCAAAGCGAAGATAAAACCGCTACAAGCAGCAGCCATATCGTATGCATAGGCGTTTTTACAGCCAGTCTGATTTGCAATAAGATTGGCAGTCGATGGAAAGAACATATCTGGTGTAGTGGTTGCACAGATTACCAACTCAATATCCATAGGGTCTACACCCGTCTTATCTAATAGATTAGTTACCGCACGAGAACCCATATATGATGTTCCGACACCCTCACCCTTGAGAATATGGCGAGTCTTAACGCCAATGTGTGACATAATCCACTCATCGGTGGTATCTACCATCTGGCTCAACTCCTCGTTTGTTAATATATAATCGGGCAGATATTGCCCCACACCAGTTATGGCAGCTGTTACTTTATTCATACTAAATTTGTATATGTTTTAAGCGATAAACCCACTTGTGACCACGCTAAATTGTTAATTAAATGCCTTTTGCAGTTTAGATGTAACCTTAGATTTTATAACCTTCTCGGTGGATAGAATCATACTCTTTATCGCCTTAGACGTCGAGCGGCCGTGCCCAATGACAACTGGAGCATTGATACCCAAAACTGGTGTTCCGCCAATGTTTTCATAGTTCATAGCGTCCCACAACGGGTTGTTCTCGCAAGCACCCATCTTCTTATTGATTTGGTATAGACCTTCAGCCATCTTAAGAACAGTGTTGCCCACAAAACCATCGCAGACGATAACATCTGCAACCTTCGAGGTGAAGATGTATGAACTCTCAACATTGCCCACAAAGTTGATACGCTCCTCCTCACGCATAAGTTCGTAGGTAGCCTTTGTCTGGGCGTTGCCCTTCGACTCCTCCTCGCCTATGTTAAGTAGTGCGACACGTGGCGACTCGATGCCCATAACAGCCTCAGCGTATAGCGAGCCTATTAGGCCATATTGAGCCAAGACATCGGGGCGACAATCGACATTAAGACCCACGTCTAAAAGTAGCGACGATCGGCCTGTAATTGTTGGTACGGCTGACGATATTGTTGGGCGTATAACCCCAACGATAGGCTTTATGACCTGCATCGAACCCACCATCATAGCTCCCGTTGAGCCTGCTGAGGCAAAGCCATCGATTAGACCTTGAGCTAAGTGCGAAAAGCCAACAACGATACTTGAGTCGGGTTTTGCAAGAAAGGCTTTAGCTGGGTGGTCCTCCATATCGATAACCTCAGTTGTGGCCACAATATCAAAACTATCTGCAGAGCACCCCTCTGAAGCAAGTATATCTCGAATCTGCTGCTCATCGCCAAATAGCACTATACGACTCTCTGCGCCTATTGCATCGAGAGCTGCAATAGCCCCCTTAACCGCTGCTTCGGGTGCGTAGTCCCCACCCATAGCGTCAATACCAATTTTTAACATACTAATACACTTTTACGACTAAAGTTTACTCTCCACCTCAAAAAATGCAGACTACCTTAGTCCATTTGCTGATGAGAAATAATCTCATCGCTCGATGCGTGATACCCACTTAAGTAGGGTACCCCTATAAACAATAAAAGAGCACACACTTTAAATGCGCACTCTTTACCAATTTTGGACTACTCGGTAGCTCTCTTTTCGATTGCCAAGCGGCCACGATAGAAACCACACTCTGGGCATACACGGTGACAAAGTGTCGTAGCTCCACAGTTTGAACAAGTTGTTACTGTTGGTGCAACTGCCTTGTAGTGAGTTCTTCTCTTATCTCGTCGTGTAGAGGAGATTTTGTGTTTTGGATGTGCCATTTTGTAATATCAATTAATTTAGTTCAACATTTACCTGTTTTATACCTATTTTATAACTCTTTATCCTGCTCTTCAGCCTCAATCTCCTTTTTAAGAGCTTGTAGCTTTTCGTTTGCCACTAAGCTTTGTGGCTCCTGCTGCTCTGAGGCCTGCTCTAACGCCTCAAACTCATCTTCCGACACAATCTGAAAGCGTTGCAACATATCTTCGTTACACTCCCCTTCGGCGTGCACCCTTTGATAGGGCAGCGAAAGGATTATGCTCTCATATATGTACTGCGATAGATCGAGTGTATCTTCAGCTGGGCTTAGCCACATAACCTCGCCATCGTACTCCTGCACCTCATTTGAGAACTTAACTAAAAGCTCTCCTTGATATGCAACGGGCAACGAGCAATCGTCTAAACATCTGTCGCACTCCACAACCACACTACCCGTGATTGTTACATCTAACGATAGCATCTGTGTTGAGCGCTTCATAGTTATATCTACCTTGCAGTCAATGCTCTCAATATCATAACCTTCAATGGCGGCAAATAGGGTGTCATCAACCTCATAACTGAGATTGTGCTCCCCCTCTGTCATACCTTTATAGGCTATCGTATAGCTCTTCATTAACTCCATTTGAGTGTTAAATATAACTTTGTCACCCCTCTTAGCAGTCGTGCGACAAACCCACACCATCTAACAGATGCTATATTGCGCATAAAGCATTGTCAGTCAGCGTGTTGCCTTATTAGTGTGCAGTAAAATTACACTAATTAGTGTGCAAAGTTACTAAAAAGTCGCATACTTGCAAAGAAAATAGATAGTTTTGTAGCGAATAAGTTGTTGTTGAGATAAAATAGGGTGGTGCTGGGTATAAGATTTGTAAAATATAACAAATAAATATATCTTTGTGGTCAGTGAAAAGGACAACTTTTAAAATCAAGATTTCGAGCACCTACACAGAGTGGTGGAGGTATAACGTCTCGATAGTTGCTGGCTGCTTTGGTGCGGATGGCGAGCGTGTGGGCTTCGTGGCAAATGAGAGCCATATTGCTCAGGTGGGTGCTAACCTTGCATCAGCTCCAGATGACTATCCCGAAGAGCGTGTGGTAGAGCTTGAAACGCCTGAGTGTGCATCTATCACTCTACATATCTATTTTGTGCCACACACGCTACCCACAACCCAACAGATCGATGCTGCTACCCCCTTTGAGGCGAAGTGTGAGATATATAGCGACGGCGAGGTGGTTGAAAGTGTCACCCACACAGTCAATCAGTGGTCGGGACTATCGGTGCGTGAGATAGTTGGCAAATAAGGCTCTTAATTGGGCGATACTGCCGATGTGTTGATTTTTTACCGTCATCCTGAACTTGATTCAGGATCTCATTTGAGATTGCGGATCAAGCCCGCAATGACGGCACTTTATATTAAAAGCACAATCAATAATTATGCGAGTAGAATGTGAGAGTTAATTTTGATGACCTCATTGGCGAGGTGGGGGTATGCCGCAACTTCGATACCTGCACGGCGCAAAGTAAGCGCCCCCTCACACTGAACAAAATTGTCGGGCTCATACATCGCAAAGACCACACGTTTAAAACCATACTCGGCAATTAGCTCTGAACAGCTTTCGGGTTCACTCGAGCGCTTCGAGCAGGGCTCCATCGATGAGTAGATTGTCGCCCCACGCAAATCTGATGCTGCCGCTACGGCGCTCTTAATCGCCTCCTGCTCGGCGTGGTGTGTTGAGGATGTTTGGTGGGTGTAGCCCTTGAAAATATCTCCGTTTTGGGTCACAATCACAGCTCCAACTCGGTACGATGTTTCGCTTGGTGGCGCTTGGAGGCTCTCATCGATAGCCATCTTTAGGTATTTAATATCATCACCTCGCATATCTCTCCTAAGGGTGTAGTTCGTTACTTCGACCCCCTCTAAATTCTCGATATGGCGCTCAATAGGAGCTGATGGGGTGAACTCAAAGCGTGCTCTACCTGCCTGAGCGCCCAACTCGATTGCGGGGTTTATGGCCCAACGAAGGGTATCAACGCTGCTGAGTGAGAGAAACATCTTGGCGATGGTTGCTCCACCCTCGATAAATAGATTCTCGACGCCACGACGCTCCAACTCGGTTATGATATAGTGGGTATCAATCATATCTGGGGTGTAGATAACCTCAGCCGAGCATCCAAAATTTGCATCTTTGTTGTTGGTGATAACATACTTTTTACCACTTCCCTCGCTGAAAAATCGAAGTTCGGGGTCCAAATCGCCCGATGCCGATACAACAACCTTTGCAATATCTCTCGAAAGCCCCCTTTGGGTGCGCTCATCACGCAACGCCTCATCTTTGATGCGAAGAGCTGGGTTGTCCCTACGCAACGTGTTTGCTCCCACCAAGATAGCATCACTCTCGGCTCGCAGTCGATAGACCTCAGCCCAATCCGCTGCCGACGATATGATAAGGCGCTCGGGAGTGTTGTCGTCCATATAGTTATCGGCGCTGGTCGCCACAGAGAGTGTTATTCGCATCGCTTTAGCTCTATAATTGTTATCTCAGGCGCTGCCCCTAAACGCATCGGGTAGCCCACATACCCTATGCCATCATTTATATATAAGGTGTGGCCCCCTTCATCGTATCGCCCGCTCCACTCATCATACATTAGCGATGCTGGCGAGAATTGGTGCTTGCCAACCTTGAGTTTCATCTGCATACTGTGTACGTGACCCGCCAAAGTTAGGTCGCCCTGCCCACGCTCGATGATCTTCTCCCAGAGTTGTGGTACGTGTACCGCCGTTATGTTGAAGATCTCCTCAGGTACGCTTCGGTACACTTTGTCTAAGTGCTCGCTTGGAATCTCACGATCGTGGCGAAGGCTCCAGTGCTCGTATTGATAGGAGATGCCACTGAGCGATATGCTATCCTCACCTCGCTTAAGATAGATGGTTGAGTCTTGCAACATCTGCCACCCCATCTCCTCTTGGCGCTCGATTAATCGCTCCAAGTTTTGGTGTGACGATATAGCCTCCCCATCCTTGATATATGTACCCAAGTCGTGGTTGCCCGTAATGGAGTAGGTCGGAGCCTCGATTTTGGAGAGTATCATCTGCAATTTGGGTGTTAGCTCGGTATAGCGAATATTGACCAAATCGCCCGTCACAACCACAATGTCGGGGCGTAACGAGTTGATGCTATCGACCATACGCTGCAGCTCTCGCTCAGGCGATATTAGTGTTCCGACGTGCAGGTCGGTCACTTGCGCTATTCGAAAACCATCAAACGAGGCGGGCACTCGATTTGATTGTAGTTCGATGCTCTCCATACGAATACGAGTTCTGCCAAGTGTTGCCCCCCATAAAAAGAGTGCGACCAAAGCCATAGCCACCACCCAAGCCGTGCGACGAAGGCGCATAACACGAAAAACATAGAGCGCCATACGTGGCAGAACGGTTAAAATCCACACCCATAGAATCCACATCGTAATTAGGATTACTTGCGTCGTGTTATCCTTCGATAGTATCGTTAGGCATAGCACGGCAACGGGCAGAAGGTTCGTTACGCCCATCCAGATGGCGAGCGCTGTATGTTTTTTTGCTGTACGCTTGCTCAGTCGCCTATAGTGGATACAATCGGCAATGATCATCAAGACAACAAGTGCAATAACAAGATAGAGTAGCATAATAGTTTAAAAATTAACGCTGCAAAGATAGCTTTTTTCATCTATTGTGCCACAATATTTGGCATATATATTGCTCCCCTCCCCAACGATGAATTCAACACTATACAATAACAATAAAATTTTAAGTATGAAAAAAATTAGACTTACTCTTCTCGCAATGCTCCTTGCAGCCTCAGCCTCAGCACAGCAATATATGATCTCTGAGACTGCGCAGCAGAGCGACAACTCATCCTCGATCTATCTAATTCAGACCCACGAGATTGATACACTCTTCTCACGTAAGGGGCGTGTTAAGCGTACTTCTGAGATTGATAGTGAAGGGCTAATGATGGTACCCAATGCCTACAACGCCACACATCGAACGGGGCGCAACGAGGCAATGCCACCACAATTTGTCATCTCGACACGTAACAATAGATTCTCATTTGGTTTTGGTGGCTATCTAAATTTCCGCACAAGCTACGACTTTAAAGGTGCAGTGGATAATATCGACTTTGTAACATACGATATACCAGTGCCGGGCGACTACTCAACACGCCAAGCCGTTGCGATGGATGCCACAACCTCACGTCTTTTCTTTAAAGGTATCGCTAATAGCGATGCTTTGGGGCAGATTGTGCTATATATTGATAGTGACTTTAGAGGTGGCGATGAAGGTAGTTATACGCCCCGCATACGTGTGGCATACCTATCGTTGTTGGGCTTCACGATGGGACGTGACGTTACGACATTTTGCGACATAAAGGCATCGCCTATTACTGTCGATTTTCAGGGTCCCAATGCCTATAATATGAACTACGCAACACTATTGAGATATGAGCACTCATTTATGCACGACCATCGATTAAAGGTGGGTATTGCAGCCGAGATGCCCGTTGCAAGTGGTACGTATAACGACAATTTTGAGCCTATTAAGCAGCGTGTGCCCGATGTTCCGATGTATGTGCAGTATGCGTGGGGAGATAGGCACCAGAGCCACGTTCGAGCATCGGGAGTTCTACGCAATCTATACCTACACAACAACTACACCGATAGCAACACTTCGTTGTTTGGTTGGGGTGTGCAGTTAAGTGGCCACGTAAATATAACTCGTAGATTGGAGCTCTATGCAAATGGTGTTTATGGTAAGGGAATCACACCATATATTCAGGATTTGACCGGTTCGGGGCTCGATTTTACCCCCAACCCTGAGAGCCCCGAGCAGGTGCAGACAATGCCTATGTGGGGGTGGCAGTCGGCACTGAGATTTAGATTTGCACCACGAATGTACCTATCGGGTGGATACTCAAAGGTGCAGGTTGAGAAGCACAATGGATACTACGCTGATTCGCAGTATAAAAATGCCGACTATATCTTCGGTAATATATTCTACTACATAACGCCACGCTGCCAAGTGGCTGTTGAGTATCTGCACGGTGAGCGTGAGAATATGGATAATGCATCAAACACCGCCAACCGTCTTAACTTGATGTTTCAGTATAACTTTTAATTAGTTTAGATATATATATATGAAAACAGCAGGGGCGACCAACAAAACTGTTGGTCGCCCCTTTTTCACGCCAGCAATCAATATCGGCGTTAATCACCTATGGGTTACTGCGCTGGAGCAGGAACAGCTGGAGCCGCTGCGCCTGCGCTAAGAGCCTCCAAAGCCTTCTTTGCCTCTGCTGGGTCGATGCCAAGCTCGGTGTAGACTGCATCAGCGATGTCGATCAATGTTGTCTCGTTGAAGTATGCCAAAGAGCCTACCGACACATCAAAGACACATACATAACCACCAGCTTCGCCAACCTTGTCGATAGCCGCTTTTGCCTTCTCGATGATTGGTGCGTATAGCTCGCCCTGCTTCTTTTGGTACTCCTGCTGTGCAAGCTCTTGGAATTGGCGGCTACGGTTTTGCAAATCTTGCAACTCCTGCTCCTTAATCTCACGAACAGCGTCAGACATAGTATTCATCGTCTTTTGGTACTCCTGTAGCTTGGTGTTGAACTCAACATTGATTGTCTCGATATTGTTCTGAAGCTCCTGTGCATAGGTCTCCAGATCGCTCTGCATCTGCTTTGTCTCAGGCATAGCGAAGATAATCTCTTGTGTGTTGATGCGACCAAATTTTTGCGCAAAAACCGATGTTGTGCACATAACCATTGCAACGGCTAAGGCAACTTTAAAAACTCTTTTCATTGATTTGATTTTAATAGTTATTTTAATGTTTTGTTCTCTACTTTAGCTTCTCGATAACCCTATCTGTATGGTCTATCGTTGGATTTGAGTATAGTATCGAGGGGTTGTTTGCCGAGTCTAATACCAATTCAGCGCCAACGCTCTTGGCGTAGGCCTCGATTGTAGCAAAGATCTCTTTTTGGATCGGCTCGATTAACTCTATACGCTTCTTCATCAATGTTCCCTCATCGCCAAAGATGCTCTCTTGATACTCTGTAGCCTGCTTTTCAGCCTCAAGGATTGCCGCCTCACGTGCCTCACGCTCCTCAGCGGACAACACACTACGTTGTTGCATATAGGAGTTATAAGCCGCCTCCACACTCTCGAAACGCTTATCAACCTCTGCTTGGTACTGCTCGGCCATAGCATCCAATGATGTAATCGCATCGTTGTAGCTCTTCTCGGCCTTAAAGACCTTTTCGCTATCTACGATGATGTAGTTTTGCGCCATAAGCGTTGTGCCTATGAAGATAAATGTTGCTGTTAAAAATATTAAACGTCTCATAATAATCTTTTTTTTAGTTAGTTTATCTTAAAATTAGAATGTCTGTCCCATTACGAAGTGGAATTGACTTCCGCTTCGTGTTGTCATACCTGCCGCTGGGTCAAATCCATAACCCCAGTCGATACCCAGCACTCCCACCATCGGAAGCTGCATACGCACACCTACACCCGCCGAGCGCTTAATCTTGAATGGCGAGAACTCCTGCCACGATGAGAAGGCGTTACCTCCCTCAGCAAAGACTAAGGCGTATATCTGTGATGATGGCTTTAGGATGATAGGATAGCGAAGCTCGACCGTATATTTGTTGTAGGCACGTGAGTAGCTCTCGCCAATGGGGTCAAGTGCACCATTTTCGTAACCACGCAACGAGATGACATCGATACCATATATATTGTATCCACTCATACCGTCACCACCGACCTCGAAGCGCTCAAAAGGCGATACCTTATGTTTGTTGTAGCTACCCAAGTAACCCATCTCGGCACCGGCACGAATTACCAACTTGCTATTTTGGCTGATGGCTTGATACCAGTTAGCCTTCAAGTTCCACTTGTGGTACTCGACCCACTCGTAGCGCTGTTGCTCGGCAGCGTCACGCTCCTCGTATGAGGCGTATGGATCGTCGGCAATCGCCTCTAAGGCTGCATAATCCTTGCCATCCCAGAGCGAGTGGGGGAGAGTTGCCTGAACCGATATACTGAAGTCAGAACCTCGACGTGGGTAGAATGGCTGATCCATCGAGTTACGAGCCAAAATCAGCTTCAACGATGCTATGTTGGCGTTACCGTTGGTCATAATGAACGAAGACCAATCCTTGAGCATATATCGCTCATAGCCCAACTCACCATATAGTGTGAAGTAGGGGTCTGGCCACGTTAGACGCTTACCCAAACCTGCCGCAAGTCCGAAGGTGCGGAAGTGCTGTGTGCTCTCCTGCCATACGTAGTATGCGTTGTTCTGATCTGAATAGTGGGCAGATAGTGTAAATGAATTTGGCTTCTTGCCACCCAACCAAGGGTCAGTGAAGCTCGCTGAGAATGCCTTGTAGTATGTACCATTGGTCTGAGCCGAGATTGAAAAGCGTTGCCCCTGCCCCGATGGGTATGGTCGCCACGCACCCTTGTTGAATGTGTTTTTAATCGATAGGTTGTTCAGTGTAATACCCACCGAGCCAACAAATGTGCCTGAACCCCAACCTCCAGCGATGTTGAATTGATCGGAGCCCTGCTCCTCTAAGACCCAGTTTACATCGACCAACTCATCCGACACGGGGCGAATATCGGGTGCAATGGCTTCGGGATTGAAGTGCCCCATTGAACCCAAAGTACGTATTGTCTGCATCAAAAGCGAACGATCGTAAAGATCTCCGGGACGTGTATATATCTCACGGCGGATAACCTCATCATTGACCTTTACGTTGCCCGTGATGCCCACCTCATTGATTGTGAATGGCTTGCCCTCATACACCTTAACCTCTATATCGATCGAGTCGGCACCAATAACAGTCTCGGCAGGTTCGATTTGCGACATCAAATATCCATCATTTTGGTAGAGCGTATGAACCGACATCTCATCTGGATTTGCCTCCTTGCCTATACCCAAGCGCTTGTGCATACTCTTCTTATCGTAGGTGTCGCCCGTGTGGACAGCAAACATATTTTGTAGATCTTCGGTCTTGAATATCGAGTTACCCACCCAGCTCACGTTGCGGATGTAGTACTTGTTACCCTCCGACACATCGACCGCAATGCCGATACGCTTATCGTTGATTGTGTATATCGAATCCTTTAGAACGGTTGCGTTACGGAAACCACGTGAGTTGTAGAAGTCGATTAGGAGCTCCTTGTCGTTTTCAAACTCCTCCTCATCGAGTTTCGAGCTCTTTAGGATGTTCCAGTTCTTTTTGTGGGTCTTTTTGAATGCTCGACGAAGGCGCTTATCATCGAACTCGGAGTTGCCATTAAAGACAATATCGCCAATTTTGACCTTCTCCTTCTTATCGACAATAAAGGTTACATTGACGCCATACGAACGGAGTGTGTCGTTCTCAATTCGAACATCGACTTCGGCATTGCGGAACCCCTTATCTGACCAATACTCCTTGATGAGCTTCTTGTTTTTGTCGATAACATAATCCGAGAGTTCGCCACCACGCTTTAGTTGTAACTGCTCAATAATATCCTTCTCTTTACCCTTTGTGACGCCCTCAAAATTCCAGTTTATAACACGTGGGCGCTCCTTTAGGAATACCTCCAAGTCGAGCGAATCGCCAACGATATTGGCACCAATCTTAACATCCGAGAAGACCCTTTGGCTCCATAGTCGAGATATTGCATTTGGGATAAAATTGCTTGGAATATAGATAGAGTCGCCCTCAATTAAACCAGCAGATGCCTTCAATATGTCGGGGTTTAAGTAGCTAATACCGTGAACGTTGATGTCACGTATGTAGTATAGCTTTGGTGTGGCATCACGCTCCAAAATGGGTGCATCCTCAGGGAATGTTATTTTCTCTAAGCTATCTGCCTTGATAGTCATATCTTGTGCACCTGCCTTTGTTATGAGCAGCGTGAAAAGAGCTGCTACAGCTAATATTTTACCTAATAATTTCATCTATCTATTTTATATCAAATCTTATACATTTTTTATCCTCTACACGTAGTCTGCCCTCTCTTATCGTCTACACCCAATACCCTTAGTTACTGCTTTATTAATCCAAAGCGCCTATCTCTTGCGGCGAAACACTTTGACGCCTCGCTCAGGTGCTCCTCTTTAAAGTCAGGCCAGAGCGTCGGTGTAAAGTATAGCTCGGCATAGGATGCCTGCCAGAGCAAAAAATTGCTCAACCTCTGCTCGCCCCCCGAACGAATAATAAGGTCGGGGTCGGGGTAGGCGGCAGTATCTAAGAAGCTCTGAATTGTCGCCTCGCAAATCTGGTCACTCTGCATCTCGCCACTCTTGACTTGTGCAGATATTGCCTTTACGGCACGTCGCAACTCGTCACGTGAAGAGTAGTTGAGCGCCAAAATGAGCGTTAGCTTAACCTCTTTAGGCTCAGTGTTTTCAGCCTTAGTGAGGTGCTCTTGTACCCGTTGCGAAAATCGCTCCCTATCGCCAATGATACGAACTGCGACACCCTGACGTTGCAATTCGGGCATCTCGCTGACGACACTTGTGCAAAATAACTCCATCAGAGTATCCACCTCTGCTTGAGGTCGCCCCCAATTCTCGGTCGAGAATGCATACAGAGTGAGGTACTTAACCCCCAACTCGATAGAGCCACGCACCGAAGCACGTACAGCCTCAATGCCTGCCACGTGCCCTTCGTATCTCTGCATCCCTCTGCTCTCTGCCCAGCGTCCGTTGCCATCCATTATGATGGCTATGTGCTGAGGTGTTGCTCCGCTACTGTTCATATTCAGGGCACAAATTTATAATTTTTTTTGAAATAAACAATCCTTTGACAAAAATTAGCTTCGAGGATCTACTCCCCACATCATCTTATTGCGTAACGTATCGTAGAAAGATATATTGTGTGGCGAGGCTAAAAAGAGCGATTTTTCGGAGCGTCGAATGGTGAAAATTGCACTCTTGGCAATTGTAAATCGCCTATTGTCGATTGTGGCAAAGGCATTTTCATCACGGCACTCGACACGCAACTCAACTACACTCGTGTCGGGTATCACTAAGGCTCGCATCGTGAGGTTGTGAGGCGCTAATGGGGATATTGTCAGACATTGTGCTTCGGGGGCGAGTATAGCTCCACCAGCGCTTAGTGAGTAGGCTGTCGAGCCGGTGGGGGTGGCGATAATCACCCCATCACCGTGATATGTGGCAACGCTCTGTGAGTCGATATAGCTCTCGATGTTAATCATCGCAGCACCAAGACGTTGAATAGCAAATTCGTTGAGTGCTAAGTGTGGCTCGTCGTGGGGCAGTGCATCGCTCTGAATTGTGAGCATCGCACGGCGTGAGATGTGTAGTTCGCCCTTTGAGATGCACTCAAAGATTGCGTCAATGCCAACTGCTGGGTCGGTGGTAAGAAAGCCCAGACGACCTGCATTTATACCCAAAATTGGTATCTCGGCACCTCGTAGGCGCTGTGCTCCATCCAAGAGTGTGCCATCGCCACCATAGCACACCATAACAGCCTGAGGCGTTGCGAGATCACACTCCTCTATCTGGTCATAAATCTGCTGTGGCTCAATAGAGATGCCGTGCACCGAGTGTAGAGTTGCAGCAAACTCACGGTTGATGCAAAAATCGAAACCGTAATGCTCGATAGCCCCAAAGAGAGCCTCGATCTGCCCCTTTGGATGTGAAATTTGTGGTCGAGAGAAGAGTATTATTTTCATTTCAAGAAAAAAATATTAACTTTACACCGCATTGATGCTGTTAAGTTAGCACTATAATCAAAGTGCAAATATACATTTTTTATGACAAAATTGAGTGTAAATATTAATAAGATTGCCGTAGTGCGCAATTCAAGGGATGGCGATATGCCAAATCTTGGGCAGATGGCGTTAGATATTGAGCGTTTTGGCGCTGACGGCATAACGGTGCATCCTCGCCCCGATGCCCGTCATATTCGATATGACGATGTTGAGCAGCTAAAGGCAAATATCGCAACGGAGCTAAATGTTGAGGGCAACCCCACGCCAAGTTTTGTCGATTTAGTATCGAAAGTTAGGCCTGCACAGGTGACATTGGTGCCCGATGCTGAGGATGCTATAACTTCGTCGTCGGGGTGGGATACTATCGCAAATAGGGCTTTTTTGACCGAAGTGGTGGCGCACTTTAAGGCTTTAGGCATCCGCACATCGATATTTGTAGACCCTATTGTGGAGATGGTCAAAGGGGCTGCCGAGTGTGGTGCGGATAGGGTAGAGCTATACACTGAGAGCTACGCTAAGCACTATGCTGAGGATAGGGCGAGCGCCATTGCACCATACATCAAGGCGGCACAGATGGCACGTCGATTGGGTTTGGGACTCAACGCTGGGCACGATCTATCGTTGGAGAATCTGCGCTACTTCGTGCGTGAAATTCCCTTTGTGGATGAGGTCTCGATAGGCCACGCATTGATTTGTGATGCACTATATTATGGTATCGAAAATACTGTACAACTATATAAAAGAGAACTAAAACCTTAACCAAATGAGAAGAGTTATTTTTATCGCTATTGCACTGATGGTAGCCGTGAGCTCGGTGGCTCAAAGTAAGTATAATCTACGCAAGCGCTCGATGTTTGAGGCATTGCCCATCAAATCTTCGGATATTGTGTTTTTAGGCAACAGCATCACCGATGGTGGTGAGTGGCGTGAACTTTTTGATAATAAACACATTAAAAATCGAGGTATCAGTGGTGATCGCTCGGGGTGGATGGTAGAGCGCATCGATACAATCCTTGCGGGGCAGCCTAAGCGTCTGTTTGTGATGATTGGCATCAACGATTTGGCGGCAGGCATTGAGCCTGAAGTCATTGTCGAGAACCTACGCTCGATGATCAAGCGTTTTAAGCAAAGTTCGAGATGGACCGATATATATATACAAAGTATCCTACCCGTAAATGGTCGTGACTTCACAGATTATAAGCGCCACTATGCCATCTCAGATAAGATTGTGCCCACGAACGAGCTTCTAAAGGAGCTATGTGAAGAGGGTGGCGCCTACTATATCGACCTCTATCCACTATTTGTAAATGAGGATGGGTTGTTGGATGAGCGCTACACGAATGATGGCCTGCACCTAATGGGGGAGGCGTATGTTGAGTGGGCAAAGGCGATAAAACAGTATGTTAGATAGTCAGCACCCCCTCTCAAATCCAATTTTTAAGCATATTTCACGCTTGGCAACTGAGCAAGGCGTGGATGCCTATGTTGTGGGTGGATATGTGCGTGACTACTACCTGCATCGTCCATCGACAGATATTGACGTCGTCGTTGTGGGGGATGGCGTGGCGTTGGCTGAGGCTTTGGGCAAAGAGCTCAGAGCTAAGGTCTCGGTATTTAAGACCTTTGGCACAGCTATGGTGCGCTATGAGGGTGTTGAGGTTGAGTTTGTAGGGGCTCGTAGGGAGTCCTATAACCGTGATTCACGCAAACCACTTATCGAGGCAGGCACCTTAGAGGATGACCAACTGCGCCGTGACTTTACAATCAACGCTATGGCGTGGTCGCTAAACGAG
Organism: uncultured Alistipes sp.; assembly: GCA_964370585.1. GTDB lineage: Bacteria > Bacteroidota > Bacteroidia > Bacteroidales > Rikenellaceae > Alistipes. The sequence goes on from CAYJJV010000004.1 coordinate 108,556, forward strand.
CAGAAGTTTGGAGAGTTGGTAGACCCATTCGATGGGATGTACGACTTGGAGGATTGTATAATTCGCACACCGTGTGACCCTGACACAACATTCTCGGATGACCCACTGCGTATGATGCGTGGCGTGAGGTTCGCCTCACAGTTGGGTTTCGAGATAGATGATGAAACCTTTGAGGCGATAAAGCGCAACGCACACCGCATTGAGATTGTATCGCAGGAGCGTATCACTACCGAACTTAACAAGATTGTCTTATCGCCCCTGCCCTCCATCGGTTTCGAGCTTTTGGAGCTCTCGGGACTGCTGACGCTCATCTTCCCCGAGCTAAGCGCTCTAAAGGGTGTTGAACGTAGAGGTCGCTTTGCCCATAAGGATAACTTCCAACACACACTCAAGGTGTTAGATAATGTGGCGCAGAAGAGCGACGATTTATGGCTACGCTGGGCGGCCATAATGCACGATATCGCCAAACCCCAAACAAAGGCTTTTGACGAGAAGATAGGGTGGACATTCCACTCGCACGAGGTTCTGGGCTCGAAGATGACCCCGCCAATCTTTCGTCGTATGAAGCTACCCACCTCAGAGCCTATGCGCTTTGTGCAGAAGTTGGTCTTTCTACATCTACGCCCGATTATGCTCACCGAAGATGCTGCAACCGACTCGGCTGTACGTCGTCTTCTGTTTGAAGCGGGCGATGATGTTGAGGCTCTGATGACGCTCTGTGAGGCGGACATCACCTCAGGCATCGATGAGAAGGTTAAGCGATACCTCAAGAATTTCGAGTTGGTGCGCCACAAGATGGCAGATTTGGAGGAGCGTGATCGTATTCGAAACTTCCAACCTCCAATCACGGGCGAGATTATTATGCAGATCTACGATGTTCCACCCTCGAAGGTCTTGGGCGATATTAAGGAGGTGATAAAAAATGCCATTTTGGATGGCGAAATCCCCAACGATTATGATGCCGCCTTTGCCTTAATGGAGCGCTTGGCGGGGGAGTATGGTCTTCAAAGGCGTAGCGGTGGCGAGCACGCCTAACAGCTCACTTTTCACTTATCCCTTGTCTTTCAAATCCTCACATACTATAGTATGCTGCGGTTTAAAGAACCTGCATGATAAGCAAAAATTGAACTATTATTCGCACTCGCTTGGTGTGTGGTGACGAGCACGCCTAACAGCTCACTTTTCACTTATCCCTTGTCTTTCAAATCCTCACATACTATAGTATGCTGCGGTTTAAAGAGCCTGCACGATAAGCAAAAATTGAACTATTAGCCGCACTCGCTGAGGGAGAGTGAGCGTGAGTAACCGTCATTGCGGGCTTGACCCGCAATCTCTATTACAGAGGTTGAAGTTGAGATTGCGGCTCGAAGGCCGCAATGACGAATAGAAATGTTGTGGGGCAAGTCACGCAATGAAGACAGAGAAGATTGCGGATCAAGTCCGCAATGACGATTAGGAAGAGTGCAGTTCAAAGCCTGCAATGGCAAAGTTGTATAATAACTCATATTCATTTTTGAAGTGTTGATATAACCATATCAATTTCAGAATTTTAAGAGCTATTCTCACGCTCTTTGTGGCATCAATATACACCTTCATATAATAACTATCCCCAACACTGCGTTATATAGTCATAAATTTTGCAAAATGAGCTGATTTTATAGATATTACTGCTTTTAGTGCTGTTTATGATAAAAATAGGTAATATAGCAATTTTTTGATGAAATATCTGTTTGTATTGTGAGTTAAAATTTGGAATTATTTATGATGTTTGTTAGTGTAACGTTAAGAAATTGTGATTTTTACACAACATTTTTTGTAGATAAGAAAAAAGTATCTAAATTTGGCGCTCCATATATAGTTGATACAAAATGAGATTGTAGCACATTTGCTAAAGTGTTGATACGCTTCATTTTTTATAATCAGCATTGATATATGGCGGATTTTAGCCAAAATGAAGCAACATCAAATACAGTTTATTACTGTTTATGGTGTATTTGAGTTGGGCAGAGTTGGGGCGCAGAGAGGTTTAAGTAAGTGATTGGGGCAAGAGGTTAAAGTAAGTGGTTGGGGTAAGAGGTTGAAGAAAGATTTTGGCGTGGCGGAAGTGAGTTGTAATTTTTAGTTTAGAGATCAGTAGTGATGCGTTAAGTTTTATTTTATTTGCATAATATGATGATTAATAGCGATTTGTATAGTTGTTTGTAGTAAATGATTTGATTTTAAAATTCAGTTTCCGTCATTGCGGACTTGATCCGCAATCTCATAAAAGAGCTGACAATTAGAGTATTGAGATTGCGGGTCAAGCCCGCAATGACGAGGTAGGAGCTTTAACGCATCACTA
>CAYJJV010000005.1:0-10920 GCA_964370585.1 uncultured Alistipes sp.
TGAGATTGCGGATCAAGCCCGCAATGACGTGTGTGGCAGGATGCTAAGTCTATTTTAAAAATAGTTGGATTAAAATTCGATTTTCAAACAAAAAATTTGTAAGTTTGTGGGTCATATGCGAAATGTCAATAATTAAAAAAATATAATAAAACAAACACTATGGAAAACAAACTTCAACAGCTAACCCAAAAGCTATACGATGAGGGGTTAGAGCGTGGTCGCACGGAGTCGGCAAAGCTCATTTCGGATGCTGAGGCTAAGGCGCAGGCAATTATCGATGAGGCAAAGGCAGAGGCGCAACGAATAGTCAAAACGGCAGAGGAGAAGGCTGCGGATGTGGCTAAGAACTCACAGACCGAAATTGCGTTGGCAGGCAAACAGAGCGTGGCTAAGATTAAGTCTGAGATTGCATCGTTGGTCGTGGCTAAGAGCGTGACATCGACCCTAAAGGATGCAGCAATGGATGCCGCATTTGTCAAGGAGTTGCTCGTTGAGGTGGCCAAGAGCTGGCGAGTGGATAGTGTTGGGCGTGTTGAGCTTGTGGCTTTGCTCCCCGAAGCGTTGCGCACCAAATTCGACGCCGAGCTAAAGGCGAGCGCTGACAAGGCACTTTTAGAGGGTGTTGAGGTTGGTTACTCTGCCTCAGTGAAGTCGGGCTTTAAGCTCTCGCAAAAGGATGCAGGATACTACATCTCATTCTCGGATAGCGATTTGGAGGCTCTTCTATCGGAGTATATGCGTCAGCAAGTGGCACAGATTATCTTCAATGCATAGCCGAGTGTAAGATGTTTTCGACACAATACTATACGCTCATCGCCTCACTCACGGAGTACTCGTTGGATACCGATGCAAAGGGATTCGATGCTCGTGAGGTTATCGATGAAGTTTTGGATAGCATCTCACGCAAGGATGCTGTGCTGGTACGTCAGCTATATGGCTACTACGATTGTGAGAATATCATAGCCATTCGTGACGCCCGCTCGCAACACAACCCATTGGGTAACTATACACGTGACGAGCTGGTGGAGCAGTTGGAAGCCCCCACAACATTGCCTCGTGAGGTTGTCAAGCTATTGGAGGCCTATGATGAGCCCGAAGGGGAGGCGGCCGAAGAGTTTGATACGAACGAAAGATTTGAGCGCAACCTCTTTGAGATATATTATAAGGGGTGTGCTGGGTCAAGCAGTCGCTTTTTGAGAGCATATTCGCAATTTGACCGTAACCTGCGCAATGTGGCAGCCGCTGTGACGGCTCGCTCAGCGGGGCGTGCGGTGGAGAGTGTAACGGTGGGCGATGGCGAGATTGTCGAGCAGCTACACCGTAGTTCGGCGGCCGATTTTGGTCTGCGTGGCGAGCTCTCGTATATCGATGCCGTGATTGCGGCTGTGAATGATGAACCCTCGCTGTTGGAGAAGGAGCGCAAGATTGATCTAATACGCTGGGAGCAGGCTTTGGAGCTCTCGACATTTGACTATTTCGACATAAACGCTATTCTTTCATACTTGGTACGCCTAAATATCGTGGCTCGCTGGAGTGTGTTGGATGCAAAGCGTGGACGTGAGCTCTTCGAGAAGCTACTCTCGGAGTTGGACGCAAAGGAGTTAATTAAAGATAAAAATAGATAGATAAAATGAAAACAACAGGACGTGTAAATGGTATTATCTCTAACATCGTGATTGTCAAGTGTGACGGTGCGGTGGGGCAAAATGAGATATGCTTTGTTCACTCGGGCAAGACCCGAATGATGGCCGAAGTGATCAAGGTCGTGGGTGATAGCGCCTATGTGCAGGTTTTTGATAGCACACGTGGCCTACGTATTGGCGACAAGGTAGAGTTTGAGGGGCATATGCTCCAAGCCACTTTGGCGCCGGGACTACTATCTCGAAACTATGATGGTCTGCAAAATGACCTTGAGAAGATGGATGGACTATTTATCGATCGTGGCTCGATGACCGACCCTATCGACTTTGAGGCGCAGTGGGAGTTCACCCCCATCGCCAAAGTGGGCGATAAGGTTACGGCTGCATCGTGGATTGGCGAGGTTAAGGAGCAGTGGGTGGCACACAAAATTATGGTTCCCTTTGTTTTGACGGGCGACTATACGGTAAAGAGTGTTGCTGCAGCTGGAACATACAAAGTAACCGACACTATGGCGGTTATTGCGGATGCCGATGGCGCTGAGCACACCATCACAATGGTGCAGCGCTGGGCGGTAAAGCAGGCGGTGCGTAGTTATGTGGATAAGCCACGCCCATACAGTGTGATGCAGACGGGCGTGCGTGCAATCGACACCTTCAACCCGCTGGCCGAAGGTGGTACGGGCTTTATTCCGGGACCTTTCGGTGCAGGTAAGACAGTTCTTCAGCACGCCATCTCAAAGCAGGCTGATGCTGATGTTATCATCATCGTGGCGTGCGGTGAGCGTGCAAATGAGGTGGTGGAGATCTTCAAGGAGTTCCCCGAATTGGTAGACCCTCGAACGGGATACAAACTTATGGAGCGTACCATTATTATATGTAACACTTCGAATATGCCCGTTGCAGCTCGTGAGGCGTCGGTATATACTGGTATGACCATTGGCGAGTACTATCGTGCGATGGGGCTCAAGGTGTTGGTTATGGCCGACTCAACATCACGTTGGGCGCAGGCGCTACGTGAGATGTCTAATAGATTGGAGGAGCTACCCGGTCAGGATGCCTTTCCGATGGACTTGTCGGCAATTATTTCGAATTTCTACTCACGTGCAGGTTTGGTGCGTCTGAATAGTGGTCAGACTGGTTCAGTTACATTCTTGGGTACGGTGTCGCCTGCGGGTGGTAACCTCAAGGAGCCAGTTACCGAATCGACCAAAAAGGCAGCTCGCTCGTTCTACGCCCTATCGCAGGGGCGTGCCGACTCGAAGCGCTACCCAGCAATCGACCCATTGGACTCATACTCTAAATATTTGGAGTACCCCGAGATTGTGAACTACTTAGATAGTAATATCGAGAAGGGTTGGGTTGATAGCGTCTATGAGGGTAAGACCATCATCCAACGTGGCAAGGAGGCCAACGACCAGATTAACATCTTAGGTGATGATGGTGTTCCGGTTGATTACCACGAGAGATTTTGGAAGGCGGAGCTTTTGGACTTTGTTATCCTACAGCAGGATGCGTTCGATAAAATCGATGCCAACTGTTCGGTTGAGCGCCAAAAGATGATGTATAAGATGGTGATTGAGATATGCCGTAAGGATATGCCATTTACCGACTTTGAGCACTGCTCGAAGTACTACAAGGGGCTTATCAACCTATTCCGTCAGATGAACTACTCGGAGTGGGAGTCGGAGAAGTTTGCCGACTATAAGCGTCAAATTGAGGATTATGTAGCACAACAAACTAAATAGGCTATGACAAATAGAGCATTTCAAAAGGTATATACCAAGATTGATAATATCACAAAGGCGACCATTACACTCAAGGCGTTGGGTGTTGGTAACGAGGAGCTGGCTACCGTAGGTGGTAAGTTGGCGCAGGTGGTAAAAATTATGGGCGAGAACGTAACGCTTCAGGTCTTTGCAGGAACTGAGGGCATAGCTACCGATTCGGAGGTTGTGTTCCACGCCGAGCCGCCCAAACTCAAGGTTTCGGATAACTTGGCAGGGCGCTTTTTCAACGCCTATGGCGAGCCCTTAGAGGGTGGCGAGGCAATCGAGGGCGAGGAGCGTGAGATTGGTGGCCCAACGGTTAATCCATTCCGCCGTCTGCAACCTTCGGAGCTTATCGCAACGGGAATTGCGGGTATCGACCTTAACAATACGATTGTGACGGGTCAGAAGATTCCATTCTTTGCCGATCCCGATCAGCCCTACAATGCCGTTATGGCGAATGTGGCGCTACGTGCTAAGGCCGACAAGATTATCTTGGGAGGTATGGGACTAACAAATGACGACTTCCTATATTTTAAGCAGGTTTTCGAGAATGCGGGTGCGTTGGACAGAATCGTATCGTTTGTGAATACGACCGAAAATCCACCCGTTGAGCGTCTGTTGGTGCCCGATATGGCATTGACGGCTGCCGAGTACTTTGCGGTGGATAAGGGCGAGAAGGTGTTGGTGCTTCTGACCGATATGACCCTCTATGCCGATGCTTTGGCTATCGTCTCGAACCGTATGGACCAAATCCCATCTAAGGACTCGATGCCGGGCTCGTTGTACTCGGACTTAGCGAAGATTTATGAGAAGGCGGTGCAGCTGCCAAACGGTGGCTCGATAACAATTATTGCCGTTACAACCCTTTCAGGCGGCGATATTACACACGCCATACCCGATAATACGGGTTACATTACCGAAGGTCAGCTATTCCTTCGTAATGATTCGGATACGGGCAAGGTGATTGTCGATCCATTCCGCTCTCTGTCACGTCTAAAGCAGTTGGTGATTGGTAAAAAGACTCGTGAGGACCATCCTCAGGTGATGAATGCCTGCGTGCGTCTCTTCGCCGATGCTGCCAATGCAAAGACAAAGTTGGAGAATGGTTTTGATCTGTCGGACTATGATGAGCGTTCGCTGAAATTTGCCCACGACTACTCGCTAAAGCTCCTATCTATCGATGTCAATATCGAGATTGAGCAGATGTTGGACACAGCGTGGGAGCTATTCTCTTCTCACTTTTCGAAGGAGGAGGTTGCCATTAAAGAGGAGCTTATCGCTAAGTATTGGAGGGCTTAATGCGTTATGGCAATCAAATTTCAATATAACAAAACCTCTCTTGGCGAGTTAGACAAACAGCTCAAAATGCGCCAAAAGGCACTCCCTACCATCAAAAGTAAGGAGTCGGCTCTGCGCTCTGAGGTCAAGCGTGCTAAGGATATTGCGCAGGAGTACCAAAGCAAGGCTGAGGCTCTGCGTTCGGAGTATGACTATATGGTCGCTCTGTGGGGCGAGTTTGATTATGAGATTGTGCGTGTGAAGGATGTGAAGCTGTCGATGCAGAAGATTGCGGGTGTGCGCACTCCAGTCTTGGATGATGTTCTATTTGAGCACAAACCTTATGATCTATTCTCATCGCCCGTATGGTTCTCGGCAGGTGTTGATATTGTTGAGCGCATCGCACGTCTGGGCATCGAGTTCGAGCTATACAACCACAAGATGGAGCTCTTGGACTATGCACGTCGCAAGACCACCCAAAAGGTGAACCTCTATGAGAAGGTGCAAATTCCCGGTTATGAGGATGCTATGCGCAAGATTAAGCGATTTATGGAGGATGAAGAGAATCTCTCGAAATCGGCACAGAAGATTGTAAAAACTAAACAAGCAGCCGCAGGGGAGGGGGCAATGTTATGATAGCGAGGATGTCAAAATATGACTTTATCTTGTTCACAAAGCAGAGCGACGACTTCATTGAGCGCCTGCGTGAGATAGGTTTGGTGGATATGACCACCACCTCGTGGGAGCCTAACGATGAGGATCGTGAGAGGGTGCTCAATATCGAGCAGTGCACTAAGGCGATGCTCTTCATTGAGTCATTCGAGGGCGATAAAGAGCGTTGTGATGCAGCGGCAAAGCCATTTTCTAATGGCGAAGAGGCCTTTGATAACTATGTCGCACTGCAGCAGCGCTCGGCAGCGCTTACTACAGAGGTTGCACGCTTGGAGAAGCTATCAGAAGAGCTAAAGGCTTGGGGCGGATTCTCGGTCGAGCAGGTAGATGCTTTGCGCCGTGAGGGGGTTTTTGTACGTCTATTCTCAGCCCAGCGTTCGGTCTACGATAAGAGCATTGCTCAGTGGGCAAAGAGCTACACCATCGAGCCAATATCTGCCAATGACTCTACGCAATATTTTGCACTTGTCACCACGTCAGATGATGAGCTGGATTTGGATGCTCAGGAGCTAAAAACACCCACGATGGATTACACTGCTGTCGAGGCGCAACTGGATGAGGAGCGCAAGGCGTTGCAGGCTTTGGATGTGGAGTTTTCACGTGTTGTGGCGTCAAAAGAGCCTCTGCAGAGTTATGCTAACTCACTAAAAGAGCTTCTGCAGGGTGTGCAGATTAAGGCGACAGCCGAGCGTGCTGCCGATGATACACTCTTAATTATGCAGGGGTGGGCTGAAAAGGCAACATCCGATAGGGTAGATGCTCTGTTGGAGGAGTATCCCAATGTGGTATATCTGAAAAGTGACCCTACACCCGAAGATGATACGCCAGTTAAGTTGCGCAACGGCTGGTTTGCAGGCATATTCGAGATGGTGGGCGATTTGTATGCACGCCCAAAGTATGGCACGTTGGATTTAACGCCATTCTTTGCGCCATTCTATATGCTATACTTTGGTATCTGCCTAAACGATGCGGGGTATGGTGCAATTCTGTTGGCGATGGGTCTGGTGATGATGTATAAGTTCAAGGGTGACGCAGCGATGCGCCAAGCCTCGTGGTTTGCCACCTTGTGTGGAATCTCGACTGTTGCGTTTGGACTCTTCTGTGGTGCCGTGTTCGGAATTGAGCTAAAGCAGTACTTCCCAAATATTGCGTTCTTCGATTTTCAGGGTCAATTCTTCACAATATCACTTGTGATTGGTATCATACAGATTCTGTTTGGTATCGCTCTGAATGTATGGACTAAGTGGAGTGCTTTCGGGTTTAAATATGCACTGGGCACTATGGGGTGGTTTATCTTGATCTTATCGTGCTGTGTGGCGTTTGGTCTGCCTCAAGCGGGCATTGAGGTGGCGTGGTTCTCGGCTTCGTCGTTGGCATTTAAGGTTGTACTGGGTATAAGTGCGGTGTTGATGCTGGTTTTGAATACACCGGGTCGCAATCCACTTATTAATATAGGTGTTGGTATGTGGGATTTGTACAACAACCTCACGGGTCTGTTGAGCGATGTTCTGTCATACGTGCGTCTATTCGCAATCGGTATTTCGGGCGGTATTTTGGCATTGGTTTTCAATACTTTAGCTGTCGGATTTGTGCCTGAAGGTGCATCTATCGTAACACGCCTACTGATTATGATACCAATCCTTTTGATTGGTCACGGAATCAACATATTTATGTCTACAATCTCGTCATTCGTGCATCCGATGCGTTTGACTTTTGTGGAGTTCTACAAAAATGCGGGCTTTGAGATGGCATCTCGCTCTTTTGAACCTCTACGCAAAATGGATAAATAAACAATAACAACAAATAGAAAAAACAAAAATTATGGAGACAACAGCATTAGTAATGGCCTACGTTGGCGTAGCGTTGATGGTAGGTTTGGCAGGTGTAGCATCTGCAATTGGTACATCTATTGCAGGACAAGCTGCAGTAGGTGCGATGAAGAAGAACGCCTCAGCGTTTGGTAGTTATATGATTTTGGCGGGTCTTCCCGGTTCGCAAGGTTTGTATGGTTTTGCCTGCTTCTTCTTCGTTCAGAAGGGGTTGGTAGCGCCAACTTTGGTTCAAGGAGCTGCAATTTTGGGTCTTGGTATCTTGGTTGGTATCATCAACTTAGCGGCATCAGTATTCCAGTCACGTGTCTGTGCGAATGGTATCGCGGCTGTCGGTAATGGCCACAATGTGATGGGTAAGACCTTGATTATGGCCGCTTTCCCTGAGCTTTATGCAATCCTTACGGTTGCCGTTACCTTCCTTGTAGCGACTATGGATGGTGTAAACCTATTCTAATCAAAGAGAGCTGTTAGAAAAGCTAACCAACAAAACAACCAACAAAAAGCCTCCCACTACAGTGGGAGGCTTTTTTTAGTTGAGCTACCTGGACTCGAACCAAGAACAACAGGACCAGAATCTGACGTGTTACCATTACACCATAGCTCAATAGTGTTTCGATGTGACAAAAGTATATAAAAAAATTAAATTTTCAAAGTTTCCGAATAAAAAAGTGTATGCAAAATATTGCAAACTACACTCTACTCTTCAGGCTCTTGATTGCCCCCTTTGGGTGAAATTTCGGCAATCAGTGCATCTGCATCACGGCACGATAGGTATAACCGCTCTTCGTCTACATTGATAATCTCGACAAAGTTGCACCACTCGGTTGCATATATTTTCACCATATCAAAGCGCTTCAGATCGATAAAATTGCCATAGTAGCCAAAGAAACCATAGACCCCGAAGATTGGGAACATCCACCTCATTCGTCCTCTGTCAATGCGTTTTACGGATATTATCTCATCTCTTTTGACCTCTGTGAAGTCCAAAAGACAACGCACCTCTATGCGCTCATCCGTAACAACGATTGAGCGGGGGATTGATAACGCCATCAGGGCGACCAATGCTACGATGCAAGCTGTGAACCAAGCTGAAAAGTAGCCTCCAGCATAGAGTTCGTATATCGCTATACCGCCCATTACCATCAATATTAGGCAGAAAATCGACCAGTAGATGGTGCGACGTGAGAATCTATATCTATACCTCATCATCTTCAAGATTTTGGTTGCGTCTCTCGATAATCGCTTCGGCAGTGGCGAGATCTTGCAGGGTTGTAATTTTAATATTCTCTCTGCTACCCTCAACGCAATAAATAGGCTCACCCATCGCCTCGATGAGTGATGCATCGTCTGTGAAGCGAGCATCAAATGGGGTGTTGTATGCCTCACGCAGAAGGGCAGCGTTGAACCCTTGCGGAGTTTGAACTATGCGCAATGTTTGGCGCTCGATAGCTTGCGTTATCTCGCCATTGGCTATGCGAAAAGAGTCTGTCGGAGTGATTGTGGGGATTGCAGCTCCTCTCTCTCGAGCCCCATCAAGGACTCTGAGTATAAGCTCTTTAGTGACGAGTGGGCGCACGCCATCTTGTATAAGTGCTATTTCGCAAGCGTAATCCAACGCCTCGACACCATTTTTGACAGAGTGAAAACGCTCATCGCCCCCCTCAACAATTTTGTGTTTTGCAACTGCAAAGCGTGACGATAGATTGCGCCAAAAGTCGATGTGTGAGTGGGGTAGTACTACGATAATTTTAGCCGATGGAAGTGCTTGAGCAAAGGTGTTGATTGTGCGTGCCAAGATGGGCTCGCCACCCAAAAAGGTGAACTGCTTGAGGAGCGATGATGGTTTATTATCCCCTTTGCTCTCAGCACCCTCTCTGCATTGTGCTCTCTCTCTGTCCTCTGCTCTCTCTGCCCCCTCTGCGCTCCCCGCAAAGCGTTCTCCCTTGCCGCCTGCACCCTCTGAAAATCTTAGCCCCTTGCCGCCTGCGACAATTATGATACCCACACTCTCCATAGCTCTAAATGCTATCTTTTGAGGCTGTTGCGGCACGAGCCATTGCAGCAACGGCAACAGAATCCAACTCAGTGAGTGGCTCTGCAACAGTAACACTATCGTCCAACTCCGCCATAATGCGCCCCTTAACATACTCAAACGCCTCGCTATTGGCCTTTGAGATTGGTTCGGATGGCTTTTGAGGTATCTTTAGTGGGTTTATGGCTACACCATTGCGCCAAACACGATAGTCTAAGTGCGGACCCGTTGAACCACCCGTACTACCCACATAACCAATCAGTTGCCCCTGCTTAACACGACTGCCAACCCTAAGCCCTTTGGCGTAGCCACGAAGGTGTAGATAACCCGTTTCAATCTTGTTGGCGTGTTTGATTTTAATCATATTACCTGCTGCCCCCTTATAGGCACGGAAGGTGACTACACCATCGGCAACCGAGTGTACGGGGGTGCCCGAAGGGGCTGCATAATCGACACCAGTATGTGGGCGGTAGACCCTATGTATTGGGTGCAGGCGTGAGTATGAGAAGCCTGAACTGATGCGTGAATACTTCAGTGGAGCGCGCAACATCTGCTTGCGCAACGATGCACCATCCGCCTCCCAGTACTGCACACGGCCACTTTGGTAGAATGGAATAGCGTAGTAGGTGGCATCGCCTTGCGAGAACTTTGCACCCCAAATACGTCCTACACCAACCGATACTGTGTCATCGATAAAGCGCTCGTCATATATTACGGTAAACTTATCCCCCTTTTGGATGCCAAAGAAATCGACACTCCATTGGTATATATCCTCCATCTCGGCAGCTAAGACGTAGGGTAAATCCTGCTCCATAATTGCACCCCAAAGCGAGGATTCGATTATGGCACTTTTTTTTGTACGTAGCAATCTAAACTCCTTTTCGCCCTTCTGGATGGTTGTCGTGTCGTTACCAAAGCCAAAGACCACATAGTCGGTCTTGCTACTCTCGTAGGCCAAGAACTCCAATTTTGGTTGGTTTATAGAGTCGCCACCGCTTAAAAAGGCGGTATATTTGTTGCCTGCACGGATGTTTTTAAGAGGAAAAATATCTGCCGACTGTCGATTAAGCTGATCCACAACCTTAGCAGAAACCCCCAAACGGTTCAATATTCCGCCCATCGTCTCGTTGCGATCCACCTCGCCACGTTTTAGGGTGTAGAGGTCGGCATCAATGCCGTAGACCAAGTTTTTTTTGGGCTCTTCAGCCTGCTCTTTATCCTTTGTCTGCTCGGCACAAGAGGTCGTCAATGCCATTGCGACGACATATAATAGTGTTCTAAATCTAATCATCGTGTAAAATGTGAATAAAAGTTTGGTACAACGCAAAGATAGGTAATTTTATACAAATTTGGATGGAAAATTGCTACAAAAATGTAAAAAATAGATAATTTGTTTTGTTACAAAATATTTTATTCATACCTTTGATAAGTTATATGTAAAAAATTCCCGAACTAATGTCAAGTTTTTTTCGTGCCATACTCTCGATAATCTATAAAATGGCGGTTACACTGCGTAATCGTCTATTTGATTGGGGGGTGTTGAAGAGCGAGAAGTTTGATATTCCAATTATCTGTATAGGAAATATCACGGTTGGTGGTACGGGCAAAACCCCTATGGCCGAGATGATAATCAGCTATATGTCGGCTCAATATCGAGTGGCGCTCCTATCGAGGGGCTATGGACGCAATACAAAGGG
>CAYJJV010000005.1:11020-16584 GCA_964370585.1 uncultured Alistipes sp.
ATCGATAGGCGTATTATGCAGAAGGTGTTGGTACAGGTGGCATATCAAAGGATATACTTCACTCGTTTTGAGAACTTTATCCCGCAACCAATCTTCCCTAATGATGCTGCTGTGGAGAGTGTGCAGCAGAACTCGAGCGTCATTGCACTATCGGGCATTGGCAACCCTAAACCATTTAATGAGTCGCTCAAAAAGTGGTATGAAGTTGTGGAAGAGATCGAGTATGACGATCACCACGTATATAGAGTGCGTGATTTGAAGAGTATCGAGGCAAAACTCGCTGAGAACCCTGATGCTTATGTTATCACAACTGAAAAAGATGCGGTTAAGTTGCGTAGCAGCCAAAAGATACCGTTAGAGATTCGACAAAGATTATACTATCTACCTATAAATATCTCATTCATAGAGGATTCGGCAACGGATTTTCTGCAAAAATTGGAAAAAAATGTTAGAGAAAATCAAGAACACAGCATCCTTCATTAAGGAGCAGACTAAAAACTTTGAACCTCAGGTGGGTATCATTTTGGGTACTGGACTTGGCGAATTTGCCGATAGAATCGAGGCGCAGTATATCATTGATTATAACCAAATTGAGGGTTTTCCCATATCTACCGTTGAGGGACATAAGGGGCGTATGATTTTTGGAACTATCGAGGGCAAAAAGGTCGTTGCGATGCAGGGACGATTCCACTACTATGAGGGCTACTCGATGCAGGAGGTTACCCTTCCCGTGCGTGTTATGCAACAGTTAGGTATCAAATATCTATTCGTGTCGAACGCTGCAGGAGGCATTAACTCTTCGTTCTGTGTTGGCGATTTGATGATTATCACCGACCATATCAATTTGATGCCCAATCCGCTGATTGGCAAAAATATAGCCGAATTGGGACCTCGTTTCCCAGATATGCACAACTGCTATGACAAGGAGTTGCGTGCTAAGGCTACCAAGATTGCCGATGCTGATGGTATTAAGTTGCAGTATGGCGTCTATGTAGGTGGCACTGGGCCAACCTTCGAGACTCAGGCGGAGTACCGCTATTTTAAAAATATCGGTGGCGATGTTGCGGGTATGTCTACCGTGCCTGAGGTTATTGTGGCTCGTCATATGTCAATCCCGGTGTTTGGTGTCTCGGTTGTGACGAACTGTGGACTTTCTGAAGAGATTGGTGATCACGAGGATGTGCAGCTGCAGGGTAAAAAGGCGGGCGCAAAGATGCAGCGCCTATTTATTGAGATGATTAAGAATCTATAAAAACTATGGTAAATAAGGTAATTTTGATTGGTAATGTTGGTGCAGACCCTGAGGTGCGCACCATCGAGAGTGGTGCAAAGGTGGCACGTGTGAGGTTGGCGACGACCGAGCGAATATTTAATCGTCAGACTAACGAGTCATCGGAGCATACCGAGTGGCATACCATCACTCTGTGGCGAGGTTTGGCTGATGTTGTGGATAGATATGTGAAGAAGGGTTCGCAAATCTACGTGGAGGGTCGTTTACGTACCCGTGAATGGATGGATAAGGAGAATAATAAGCGCTACACAACCGAGATTATCGCCGATACGATGAATTTGTTGGGACGTCGTTCGGATGGAGCTTCGGCACCTGCAGGGGCACCAAGCGGAGCATCCGCTGCAGCGCCTGCACAAAGTGGTTACTCGCAACCCACAGCGCAACCCACAGCACAGCAGGGTTTTGCTGCTCCAGCTCAAACGCCAGCTCCAGCCCCTACAATTCCCGCTGAGGATGCTGATGATTTACCATTCTAAACGGCTGAATTGCGAGAATGATTCAAGCTATAATAAGAAACGCTGACCCGAAAAGGTCAGCGTTTTTTTTAACAAGATGAGTTAAACTCCCCCTCAAGGTGTTCTAAACTCCCCCTCAAGGTGTTCTAAACTCCCCCTCAAGGTGTTCTAAGCTCAGCCCCCGCCGTCGCCGATTGCGGGGTGTTAATCTTTGTTTTGCTGAATCAAGGTGCGGATATTACCAATGAGCATCGAGACGGCAACCGAGTTAAAACCACCTTCGGGGATGATAACATCGGCGTACCTCTTCGAGGGCTCTGCAAACTCCTCGTGCATAGGCTTGACAGTTGTAGTATATTGATTGATAACGGATTGCATCGTGCGCCCACGCTCGCAAACGTCACGCAATATACGGCGTGCCAAGCGAAGGTCGGCATCGGTATCGACATAGACCTTAATATCCATCAAATCACGAAGTTGTTTATTCTCAAAAATTAGGATGCCATCGACAATAATAACCTTTGAAGGCTTTACAAGCACCGTCTCAGAGGTGCGGTCGTGATCTACAAACGAGTAGACTGGATGCTCGATAGGTACGTTGTTCTTCAGCGCCTTGATGTGCCCCACCAACATATCGGTGTCGAAGGCTTGAGGGTGGTCGTAGTTGAGCAGTGCACGCTCGTCATAGTCCAATTCGGGGTGCGCCTTGTAGTAGTAGTCGTGACAAAGAGTCGCAACATCACTACCAACAAATGCCTCTTGCAATCGCTTAATTAGCGTACTCTTGCCCGAGCCGCTACCTCCTGCTACTCCAATTACTGTTACATCCATAGTTACAAAATTTTTAATACAATATATAATTCTCTACTCTTAACTCTCTGCCCCCCCAATTTGTAAAAAAAGAGGGTGAAACCACCTAAAATGGTCACCCTCTTAACTTAACAATTAAGCATCAATATTTGCGTAATGAGCATTCTTCTCGATAAACTCTCGTCGTGGTGGCACCTCGTCACCCATCAACATCGAGAATATGCGGTCAGCCTCAGCAGCGTTGTCGATATTCACTTGGCGAAGAATGCGTCTTTCGGGGTCCATTGTTGTCTCCCAAAGTTGGTGTGCATTCATCTCTCCAAGACCTTTATATCGCTGTACGTGAGCGCCTTTGCCCATCTCTTGAGTTAGTTCGTCACGTTGTGCATCGCTCCAGCAGTAACGCTCCTGCTTGCCCTTTTTGACAAGGTACAGAGGTGGCGTTGCTATGTAGATATGGCCATTTTCGATCAGCTCCTTCATCTTGCGGAAGAAGAATGTTAGCATCAAAGTTGCAATGTGGCTACCATCCACATCGGCATCGGTCATAATTATAATCTTGTCGTAACGCAGTTTCGAGAGGTTCAGCGCCTTGCTATCCTCTTCAGTACCAATCGTAACGCCCAATGCGGTAAACATATTCTTAATCTCCTCGTTCTCCCACATCTTGTGCTCTTGCGCCTTCTCGATGTTGAGAATCTTACCACGCAGAGGCATAATGGCTTGGAAGTTACGATCACGACCCGACTTGGCTGTACCACCTGCCGAATCTCCCTCGACAAAGAATATCTCAGCTATCGAGCGGTCACGACTCGAGCAGTCTGCCAACTTGCCCGGAAGTCCCGAACCTGAAAGCACTGTCTTGCGCTGTACCAAATCCCTTGCGTGGCGTGCTGCGTGGCGTGCCGTAGCGGCAAGGATAACCTTCTGAACAATCGCCTTAGCATCTTTGGGGTTCTCCTCCAAATAGTTACCTAAGGCAGATGTCATAGCCTGATCGACAGCTGCCGATACCTCATCATTACCCAACTTGGTCTTGGTTTGACCCTCGAATTGAGGCTCAGCAACCTTTACCGAAACAACAGCCGTAAGTCCCTCACGGAAGTCGTCGCCATTGATGTCGAACTTTAGCTTAGCCAACATTCCCGACTCTTCGGCATAGCGCTTCAGAGTACGTGTCAAGGCACGGCGGAAGCCCGTTAGGTGGGTACCTCCCTCGATTGTATTGATATTATTTACATATGAGTGAACGTTCTCCGAAAATGAGTCGTTGTACTGCATTGCAACCTCCACGGGTACGCCATTTTTTTCGGTGTCAAGATAGATAATCTGATCGACAATCATCGTACCACGTGTAGCATCAAGGTACTTCACAAACTCCTTTAGACCCTCCTCAGAGTAGAACTTGTCGCCAACATACTCGCCACTCTCTTGCTTGTGACGACGGTCGGTGATGTTAAGGTGGATACCCTTATTTAGGAACGCCAACTCACGTAGGCGGTTGGCCAAAATATCATACTTATACTCAGATGTTAGTGAGAATATCTCTGTGTCGGGCTTAAAGGTGATTATTGTACCCCTATCTTCACACTCGCCAACGACCTCGACCTGCGTTTGAGGCACGCCACGACTGAACTCTTGGCGGTATATCTTGCCCTCACGGTGCACTTCGGCGATAAGCAGAGTCGAAAGCGCATTAACGCACGAAACACCCACACCGTGTAGACCTCCCGAGACCTTGTAGCTACCCTTGTCGAACTTACCACCAGCGTGCAGAACGGTCAAAACGACCTCTAAGGCACTCTTGCCCTCTTTCTCGTGGTAGTCGGTGGGGATACCACGACCATTATCTTTGACTGTTATAGAGTTGTCTTCGTTGATTATCACATCAATATCGGTACAATACCCCGCTAAGGCCTCATCGATAGAGTTATCAACCACCTCATAGACAAGGTGATGCAGACCCTTCTCGCCAATATCGCCAATGTACATTGCAGGGCGCTTGCGCACCGCCTCAAGCCCTTCGAGGACTTGAATATTGGAGGCCGAATATTCAGCCTCGTTGTTCTTTACATTTTCTAATTCTGTACTCATTACTTCGTTTCAATATATCGCACAAATATAACTATTTTTTTCGAATAAGTGCCTATTTTTGCCTAAAATTCGACCAATATTTACCACTACACTACTCCTCTTCTGCCAAAACAGCACAAAGATCTACATCACGTATTGTCCCTTTGGCAAAAAGTATGGCACGGGCAGGGTAGCGCTCGACAAGTGAGGTGTTGTGCGTAGACATCACAATGGCACAACCACGCTGTGAAATCTGCTGAAAGAGCTTCATAATACCCTCTGCCGTAACGGGGTCGAGATTGCCCGTAGGCTCGTCGGCCAACAGCACTTTCGGGTCGTTCAACAAGGCACGAGCAATAACCAAACGCTGCTGCTCACCACCCGATAACTCGAAGGGCATCTTATAGCTCTTAGCCTCCAAACCTACTTCTTGAAGAACCGTGTCGATACGCTCACGAATATCAGCCTCGCGTCGCCACCCCGTTGCTCGCATCACGTAGTAGAGATTCATAAATACGTTGCGGTCGGTCAAGAGTTGATAATCTTGAAATACTATGCCAATGCTTCGTCTTAGTTTAGGGATTGAGCGCCTGCGTAGCTTGCGTAGATCAAAACCCGCAATCTCGCCCTCGCCCGTCAAGAGCGGCAATTCGGCATATAGAGTCTTCAGAAGCGAACTCTTGCCACTGCCAACACGCCCCAGAAGGTAGACGAACTCGCCAGAGTGAACCTCGAGGTTTATGCCACTTAAGACCATCACACCACTCTTTAGAATGCTCTTTGCCGAGTGTGACTCAAAGGGTGAATTTGCGTGGTATAGTGAGGCATCCTTTAGCCTTAAAACATAGTTGTTATCCATCGTTTTTGTGTCGTTAAATAGTACCAATGCGTCATTGCAAGCTTTGATGTGCCGCCATTTTGGGCTCCAATCCACC
>CAYJJV010000005.1:16684-32431 GCA_964370585.1 uncultured Alistipes sp.
CCATTTTGGGCTCCAATCCACCGTCATTGCGGGCTTGACCCGCAATCTAATGGAATAACCCTCAATCAAAATGTCGAGATTGCGGGTCAAGCCCGCAATGACGACACTCTAAAACTAATGACAAAACGTTAAAATTTACGCACCAGCAGTATCGTTATAATCCCAACAAAAGTAGTAAAATAATTGGATAATTTTATATGTTTTGGCATAAATTTGGCAGAAAGTATGGAAAAAACACTATATTTGCAGAGCAATTAGATACTTTTCGTTCGATATTTTTTATCGAATGAGCGTTGGCAAACAACAGGGGGTGCCCGGTTTTGACAGCAGATAGAGTTTGATTGTAAGCACGTCGAGCTCTGTGTGGCGGCTCGTAAATCCTGATGCTCAAATTTCAAATGGCAATAATAGCTATGCACTCGCTGCCTAATTTTCAGAGAAGATTAGCTTAATTCGAGAGCCCAAGGAGGTTCACGAACGAGTATCCCGAAGTTTTGTTCCGCTCTTTAATGAGGCTTCATACGGGGTATCAAAAATTTAGAGATAGTGTGCGATGGTGTTCCGTGTCGTATGCGAAATTTAGGGACTGGGACCTGTGTTGGGTGGTCATCGGCCAGATGCAGGTAGAAGGATTAATTGATGACTAAGCGTGTAGAAAGCTTTTGGGTTCTCTGTTTGGACGCGGGTTCGACTCCCGCCACCTCCACAAAACGTGCGCTTAGCTCTTTTGGCATCAATGTAGCCAAGAAGCTGAGCGCACGTTTTTTATTGGTTCGTTTGTATGTTTTATTCTTTTGGAGTAGTTGTGTTGTCTGCCCCTTTCCCCTGTGATTTACCCTTGCCACGCTGGGGGCGGTCGATGCCCTCCCAGAGCTCGTCACGAAGGGCTTTGAGCTGGTCGTCTACACCTAATTGTATCTCGTCAAAGTCGCTCTTCTTGAGCTTTGCCTTGGTAATATCGTAGTCGAAGTCACCATTTGTACCCGTAATATCTACACCCGCCTTGATGATGATGGGCGACTTTATAATCGACACATTGTAGTCGTACGTTATATCGAATGTGTTGTAGTTAAGCACTTGAGTACCACCAATAATTGCCCGATACCTATCCATCTCAAACTCGAATGGAGGAACATCAATCTGCCCACCCTTGTGCACCACAACATTCATATTTAGCGAGTCGATAAGGTTGCGCTCACGATTCTTGAAGCGGAGCATCTTTGCAACTGTCGCAAAGGTTTCGCCATCCAACAAGACCAAATCTTGCCCCGTAAAGTTCATAACCGACTCAACGGATGGGAGCACAAAGGTCATACTCTTGTCAAATTCGCCCTTTGCCACCATATCAAAATCGACAACACCTTGTAGGCTCTTCAGTGCTGGCATCAGAGTGTCAATCGATGGGACCATTTCGACAATATCGCCCAAGACGATACGCTTGGCACGAAGGCTAACGAGGGTGTGCGCTAAACTATCGGATATGGGGTTGTAGAGTGCTGAGAGGGTCATTCGTGAGTTGTGTGATAGCAGTTGCAAGCGATTCAATCGCAACTTGTTATCGCTCAGCTCCACAACACCACGAAGATTCTCAATATCTCGCTCCATAAACGATAGTTTGTCGAAATTGACATTTAGTTTTGCACGGATACCCTTCGGTAGCTCTACGAGCTGCATCTGCGATAGTGTATCTGCCGCTATAGGTTCGAGTGTTATGTTGGATTGCTCTTTGGGCTCTGTTTTAGGTTGTTCAACTATCTGTTGTGGCTCGCTACTGGCAAACTTCTCTGAGGTAAGCATCGAGGCGTTGTATAGCTCCGTGAGGTTGATAAATTGGGATTTTAACGATAGATCCATCACAACCTCCTCTTGGTTTGTCTTTAGCAGGCGCCCAAGAATATTCTCAACCCATCCAGTTGCTACTATGCTGCTCTCGCCAACCTGCATATGTGTGGCATTGAGCTCGATACGGCGATTATCTAAAGTAACCTTTGAACCGGGCATCGCAAAGTCGAGCGGGAACATATCGCTACGAGCGCTCAATTTACCAAAGCCCAAAGTGCCTGTTAGGCTGTAGCCTCGAGGTCGGGTAGTGTCGGGTGTTAAGTCGAAACGAAAACCCGCAATCGCCATCCCGATATTTGTTGCCGTTGGTATGGCATCCATCGTAAGTGAGTCTGCCTTAAGGCTCAAAACGGTGTGTGGTTTACTCTTATCCTCGTCAGAGGGGCGAGTGGAGAATTTGACAGTCGAGCGCTGAATCTTACCGTTCAATGTATCTTTGATGCCCGCACTGAGGCGTTCGATTATTAGCTCGCCATCAATCGGTGTCACAACGGTTGTGTCACGGTTGAACTTTGAGGCGGCCTTGAATTGTATATCACTTAGAAATATCTCTAAACCACGCTTGTTCTTAAACCCCAACCCTTGAAAGGCGATATCGGCCGATAGATTGCGCTCTAAACTCCCCTTGCCGCCACTACCTCGAGTGCTCCCAAAATTGAGTACACCATCCTTCATCTCCATAAAGAGGTAGGTGTTGAAGGCCGTTGTGTCAAAGAGTCGATTACCATCAATGGCGACCCTCAAATCCTTGAATTGAGAGCTTCCACGAAGGTAGATAGCGCCATAGTTTCGATTCTCAATATCCTTTTTACGAGCTAACGTGCGCAATTTTGTCTGGTTGTACCCCTCCAATTCGATGCCTTCGGATATGGGCAGTACTTTGCGAAGTGATGATATATTAATATCACAATCCACATTGGCATCGATACGATACTCTCCCAGAGGGTCACGAACAGTGCCGAAGGAGTCTATATCGACACCCGAGAGGCTAAAGAGGCGTATTTTGTCAATCTCGAGGGTCGATTTGCTAATCGTATCGCCATTAATCTTTGCACGAGCTTCAACAGAGAGTGTGTCCACTCCATAGGGCATATCGTCAAATTTAAAGCGCCCGTTGTTGATTTTAAAGAGCAGATCGAGTGATGGGATACGCCCCGTAGCGCCATTGTAAACCCCCTTTACGCTCCCCCCAAGCTCAACTGTGCCATCTGCCGAGAACTTCTGTTCAACATTGATATAACGCTTTGGGATACGACTTATAAGGTTTGATAGCGACTGAGCCGCAAGCGAGAAGTTTAGATCTGTATAGAGCTCATTTTTGAGTGTATCGGCAACCAATTCGCCGCTGCTCCTGAGCGAGATACGCCCAACATCGAAACCACCATCCATAATGCGCAAGCGCATAGAGTCTAAATCGACCTCTAAGTCGGCTGTGATTGCTATTCTAATATCTTTGGCACGAGCCACACGGTTGCGTATGTAACTTGCATTGGCGCACTCGAAATCCATCTTCAGGCGTGATTGACGAGCCAAATGACCATCCAAATCGAGATTAAGTGAGTCGAATATCAACCTCGCACGTGTCTGAGCATCTATTAGCGAGAGCTTACCACGCTCAATCTTCACACTATTCACATCAATGCTCGAGATGTAGTCACGCAGAGAAGCGGAGGTGGTGTCTTTGGGCTCCGTTGTGGTCTGAAGGGTATCTTTGGGTTGCTCCAAAATATCGAAGTTCAATGAGCCATCTCGCCGCTTAGCGAGCGTTAGGGTGGGCTCAATTAGGGTAACTTCGGATATTGCGACCTCCTTGTTTAAAAGATAGAGATATGGATTTATAGCCACACGCAACTGCCCCATCTTCACTATCGGGCGTGAGGCGGCATCAACAACTGTGAGCGAATCCAACTCCAAAGCGACATTTGGGAAGGATGAAAATAGGCTTACATCGACACGCTCGATATTTGCCTTACCTTTAATTAGCTTGCCTAACTCCTCATTTATGATGGGGGTCATCTTCTCGGGTGTAACAATAAAGTTTAACACCACCGATAGCGCCACAACAACTATCGCAACAAACGTTGCAATGCCAATGGCTACCCATTTGAATATGGCTCTGTTCTTTGTCATACAACTAAATTTTTAAGCAAAAATCATCCCACTAAAGAGAATATATGAAACTATCAGTGTCACAACGATATTGAACCCTTGAGCCACCAAAAATGTATAGAGCGGACGGCGGAAATTACGATTAAAAATCTCGCTAAATCGGGTCTCCAGACCAATACAGACAAAGGCTATTGTGAATAGCGCCCCTTGTAGGCTCTTGGTGCTCTTGGCGATTGTCTTGGCGGTCACGGGGTCGATGGAGCTAAATAGGAGCGAGGCGAACAGAAATCCCAACACAAACTTAGGGAATCTATCCCACAAAACGGCAGGGGTCACCTTCTCACGGCGAGTCTTACCCTTGTAGGTCCAGTATATCGAGATAAATAGTGCTGCAAAGCCCAACAGAACATTTTGTGAGCTCTTGATTATGACGCTATACTTCTCGCCCTCTTCGCCCAAAGCGTGACCTGCCGCTACAACAGCGCCCGTTGTGTCGATTGTGCCGCCTAACCAAGCACCGCCGACAGCGGGAGATAGTTCTAACCATTTGGCTATAAGTGGCATAATGTACATCATTGGGATGGCGCATACCAACACCAAAGATATTATGTAGGATAGTTTTTTGTTGTCACCTTTGATTGCTCCTGCCGTTGCGATGGCTGCCGAGACGCCACAAATTGATACAGCACTGGCAAGCATTGTACTCATCTCACGATCGACCTTGAAGCGGCGTGCAACCCAAAAGGCGAAGCCCCACACAGCCATAATCACCACGATTGCCTGCACCATTCCGAGCGAACCAGCCTTCAAAACCTCTGAAAAGATTATCGTGGAGCCCATCAATACCAGACCAATCTTTACAAAGAATTCGCTGTTGGCGGCCGCCTTCAGCCAATCAGGTGTGCCAATGGTGTTGGATATAAGGAGTCCTATTGTGACAGCAAAGAATACATTTTCAAGACCCGTTGCGCTCTTAACTGCAGGGTGTGAGGCGATATAATTTGAAACCACCGCCAACACAACAATCACTGCCAATGATGCCCACAGGTGACGTGTTGGGCGCTTCAGAAGGCGCATTGCGGTGTAGCTAATCGCCAGCAGAACTATATATATTATGCCACTGGCAACCCATCCATCAACACTCATTAGATCTTTGGGTAGTGTGGGTATAATCGACATATCGCCTGAAAAACAGTAGGTAGCAATCGCCACCGCCATCAACACCAACCCCGAAAGGGTCGCTAACCAATCCTCGTTTAGTAACTTTTTAAACATATACACATCATTAATTTTTTGCAGACCAAAAGTACAAAATTTTATTCAAATGAGGTGCATAAGTGGAGAGAAATGGGTATTTATACCTATAAAAAAAGGGGTTAATTATTTATGTAGCATCGTCATTGCACTCTGTGCCATCGTCATTGCGTGCTTGACCGCAATCTTGCCTATTTTGTCATTGCGTGCTTGACCGCAATCTTGCCTATTTTGTCATTGCGGGCTTGACCCGCAATCTCAAACGCAATTACTCTAATATAGATTGCGGGCTTGACCCGCAATGACGTGTGTGATTTTTTACTCAGACCAATGTAAATAACTAAGCTATAGCTTTATATCATATATCTGAACAATGCCCTGCAATCGCCCCTCGCTGTCGGTGACCAGCAGCGATGTGAACTTATTGGTGGTCATCACCTTTTCGGCATCGATTAGCTTCTCATCGGCAGAGATGCGTTTTGGGTTGAGTGTGGCGATGTCGATAGCACGAATATCGAAGAATGATGACTTTTGCTGCTCCATCGCTCGTCTTGTGTCGCCATCGGTGACAATACCCACAACACGACACTCCTCATCGCAAATTACAACCAAACCCAATCCGCCACGACTTATGGCGTGTATCATATCTGTCGCAGAACTCTCGGGCGATATGATAGGTAGATCATCCGTGCGCATAACATTTTCGACTCTCATCAACAATCTGCGACCCAAGCTGCCACCCGGATGCAGGCGTGCAAAATCGACACTCGTAAAGCCTCTGAGCTGCATCAGTGCTACCGCCAGAGCGTCACCCATAGCCATCTGGGCGGTTGTCGATGAGGTTGGAGCGAGCAGTAACGGACAAGCCTCCTGCTCGACACTTACGTCGATATGGATGTCGGAGTTCTTAGCCAAAGCTGATTCGCAACTACCCGTCAATGAGATTATGGTATTGCCATTCGAGTGGACGAAGGGCACAATTTTAAGCACCTCGTCCGTCTCGCCCGAGTAGGAGATAGCTATGACAACATCCTCTTTGGATATCATACCCAAATCGCCGTGAAACGCCTCGCCCGGATGCAAAAAGAAGCTCGGTGTACCAGTCGATGCCAGCGTGGCGGCGATCTTCTTGCCCACCAAGCCCGACTTGCCCATACCACTTATGATAACCTTGCCACGACACTCTAAAATCGTAGTCACGGCATTAACAAAGCTATCATCTAACCTCTTTGCAATGCGCTCTAAAGCCTCCTTTTCGGTCTTAATTGCTTTGCGTGCAATATCTATGATTTGCTCTTTTGCAGATGTTGTCATTGAATCAACTTTTTAATTAGCCCCTCCAATTCATTCAAATATAGCATATTAGCCCCATCGCTCTTTGCCTCATTGGGCGTTGGATGCACCTCAAAGAAGAAGCCATTTGCGCCAAAAGCCTTAGCGGCCAATGCCATCGAGGGGACAAATTCACGATTACCTCCCGTAGCACCGCCAGCTCCACCGGGACGTTGTACCGAGTGGGTGCAGTCCATAATTACGGTTGGCGCAATCTTCAACATATCGGGAATATTACGAAAATCAACCACCAAGTTGTTATACCCAAAGCTGTTACCACGCTCTGTAAGCCAAACCTCTTTAGCCCCTGCATCCATAGCCTTTTGGTATGGGTAGCGCATATCTTCGCCCGATAGGAACTGTGCCTTTTTGATATTTACCACCTTGCCCGTCTTTGCGGCTTCGATTAGAAGGTCTGTTTGGCGAGCGAGGAAGGCTGGAATTTGAATAACATCGACAACAGAGCCAACAGCGGCTGCCTGTTGCGGTTCGTGTATGTCGGTCAGAAGGCGTAGACCCCACTTCGAACGCACGTCAGATAGCATCTGCAATCCATGCTCCAAGCCCGGACCACGAAACGCCCCCGAAGAGGTGCGGTTAGCCTTGTCAAACGACGCCTTAAATATAATATCGGTGCCTAACGAGGCGTTTATCTCTACAATTCGTTGAGCCACCTCATCTAAGAGCTCTGCCGACTCAATCACGCAGGGTCCTGCTATCAGTTTCATCTCTTAATCTATTTTTCTTAGGAGTCTATCTCCTATTGGGTTATTAGTTTTCAAAAACTCTTCGGCACGACGCAAATCTTCGGGTGTGTCGATGCCGATAGTCTCGATTGTACTCTCGGCAACGCCAATTTTATATCCGTTCTCTATCCAACGCAACTGCTCCAAGCTCTCGGCAATCTCTAACGGTGATTGTGGCAGGGATGTTACCTCTTGCAGCGCCTTGACACGAAAGGCGTATAGCCCAATGTGTTTATAGAATGTGTGACACTTGAGCCATTGTGAGCGCTCTACACCACGCACAAATGGGACGATGGAGCGTGAAAAATATATCGCATGTGAGCTCTTGTCGATGACAACCTTTGGTTGGTTGGCATCCTCCAAACTCTCGATTCTATCGTCACTTGAGTAGGCCTTGACAAGGGTTGCAATATCAATGTTCACATCATCAAAACAACCAACAATCGAACGCAACTGTTCAGCGGCGACAAATGGCTCATCGCCCTGCACATTGACTACAATGTCAAACTCCTTGCCCACCTTCTGCAGCGCCTCGAAACATCTGTCAGTACCACTCTTATGCTCCACAGAGGTCATCACGGCACGACCGCCAAACTTTTCAACAGCGTTGAGTATGCGCTCATCGTCCGTCGCCACAACAACATCCTCAAATACCGATGCCACTCTCTCATATACTCGCTCGATGATCTCTCGCCCACCCAACATAGCGAGCGGCTTGCCCTCAAAGCGGGTTGAGGCGTATCGAGCTGGTATCACTGCAAGCACTCTCATTCTCTACTCCCTTTTTTGTAACTATTTTAATGCCAACGCCAGCACCTCCTCGTTCGTGCGAACAAAGTGGAAGGTTAGACCCTTGACATAGTCGCTCTTAATCTCGGTTATATCTTTGCGATTCTCTTCGGATAGAATTATCTCAACGATTCCAGCACGCTTAGCGGCCAAAATCTTCTCTTTAATGCCACCCACAGGTTGCACACGCCCTCTTAAGGTCGTCTCGCCCGTCATTGCGATGCGCTCCTTAACCTCTCGCCCCGTAAAGGTCGATACCATCGATGTGAGCATCGTAATACCTGCCGAAGGGCCATCCTTAGGCACAGCGCCATCGGGCACGTGGATATTAATATCGCTCTTTTGGAAGGTTTCTACCGAGATACCCAACTCGTCGTGATGAGCCATTAGCCACTCATAAGCTATCGTTGCCGACTCCTTCATAACATCGCCTAAGTGTCCCGTGAGGTTCAAACGACCCTTACCCGGTGTGAGGCACGACTCGATATATAGAATATCGCCCCCAACTTCGGTCCACGCCAAGCCAGTCACAACGCCACGCATACCCTCGACATCGTACTGCTCGTGCGTAAACTTTGCAACGCCCAGCATCTTCTCTAAATCCTTATCTGTTAGCTCTGGCGCAAATTCATCATCGAAGGCTATCTGCTTGGCACGTGCACGAGCAATCTTGGCTATATTTTTATCCAACGAGCGAACTCCCGCCTCACGAGTATATTTTGAGATTATGGAGCCCACAATCTCATCTGTGAGAACCAACTCCGCCTCCTTAATTCCGTGCGCCTCACGCTGTTTTGGTAGCAAATGGTCGATGGCGATGCGTACCTTCTCTTCGTGCAGGTAGCCCGCTATGTTAATCATCTCCATACGGTCACGCAGTGCGGGGGATATGTTGGATATGTTGTTTGCCGTAGCTATGAATAGCACCTTCGATAGGTCATACTCCATATCTATGTAGTTGTCGTGGAATGTTGTATTCTGCTCGGGATCCAGCACCTCCAACAGAGCACTCGATGGATCGCCGTGATTCGACACGCTCAACTTATCCACCTCATCGAGGATGATTACGGGATTCGAAGAGCCACAACGCTTGATGGTCTGAATTATACGACCCGGCATCGCACCGATATATGTACGGCGGTGGCCACGTATCTCAGACTCATCGTGCAGACCTCCTAAGGCTATACGCCCAAATTTGCGCTCCAAAGCTGCCGCAACAGACTTTCCTAACGAGGTTTTTCCCACGCCCGGCGCACCGTAAAGGCACAAAATAGGTGATTTTAAATCCCCCTTGAGCTTCAAGACCGCCAAGTGCTCTAAGATTCGCTCCTTGACCTCCTCTAAGCCGAAGTGGTCGGCATCCAACTGCTTGCGTGCCGATTTTAAGTCTAAATTATCCTTTGTTGTATCCATCCAAGGCAGCTCCAACAAGAGTTGCAGGTAGGTCATCTGTACCGAATACTCTGCCACAGCGGGGTTTAGGCGCCCAATTTTTTGTAGCTCCTTCTCAAAAGTCTCGCCAACCTCCTTAGGCCAATTCTTTGTCTTAGCTGCCTCACGCATCTTATCCAACTCGGCATCGCCACCCTCACCCAACTCATCTTGGATGGTGCGCATCTGCTGTTGCAGGTAGTAGTCACGTTGCTGCTTATCTATCTCGTGTTTAACACGCTCGTGTATCTCATTTTTAAGCTCCGCTAACTGCTGCTCACGAACCAAAATCTCTAATAGTTTGCGTGAACGAGCCAACAATCCCGGAGCCTCCAACAGCGATTGACGATCCTCATCGCTGAGCTCCATATTCGAGCAAATGAAGTTGATAATACCACGCTTTGAGTCGATATTTTTGATGGCAAAAGCTGCCTCTTTGGGCATCATTGGCGATACGTTGATGATATTCAGCGCAACGTCACGCACCGAGTCCACCAAAGCGTCAAACTCTAAGCTCTTCTGGTCGGGCGAGCTGTCACGAAGCGTCACAACACGAGCCTTGAAGTATGGTTGTGTGGTGACATATTCAGCAATTTCAATCTTCTCCAATCCGTTGAGTATCACGGTTAAGTTGCCGTTCGGCATCTCTAAGACCTTGATAATTCGAGCTGCCGTGCCCACCTTGTACATATCATTTGGCGTGGGTTCCTCGACTGAACTTTCACGTTGCAGAACAGCGCCCAAGATACCCCCTTCAGCCTCGACGGCACGCACCAAGCTAATGCTCTTGTCACGACCAACAGTGATGGGGGTTATTGCACCCGGAAACAACACAGAGCTGCGCAGGGTCAGAATGGGGATAATTTCGGGTATATCGACATCATCCAAAAGTTCATCCTCGCCCGTAACGATAGGGATAACACGGTGCTTGCCATCTAAAAGTTCTGGAAGAAGGGCTGTGTCATCAATTTCAATGCTCTTTATCTTTGTTTTCTTACTCATTTCTCTTTTTGTATACCTATTATATTATAAATACTGTGCAAAGATAACGATTTTTCTGCTAAAATATTTCATCTTTAATAGATTGTTGATAACTTTGCGCACTAATAGCAAATTAATAATCTACATTAGAGATATGAAAATAGCAGATAAATACACTCCGCAAGAGATAGAATCCAAGTGGTACGACTACTGGATTGATAATCGACTGTTCCACTCAGAGCCCGACTCAAGAGAGCCATATACAATAGTGATACCACCGCCAAATGTGACGGGTATGTTGCATATGGGGCATATGTTGAACAACACGTTGCAGGATGTTTTGGTGCGCCGTGCTCGTATGTCGGGCAAGAACGCTTGTTGGGTTCCGGGCACAGACCACGCATCTATCGCTACGGAGGCTAAGGTTGTGGCGATGTTGCGTGAAAAGGGTATCGAGAAGGATTCATTGACTCGTGAGGAGTTCCTAAAGCACGCTTGGGAGTGGAAAAACCTATATGGAGGTGTTATTCTAAAGCAGTTGCGTCGTCTGGGCGCCTCGTGCGATTGGGAGCGCACCTGCTTTACGATGGATGAAGCTCGCACAGAGAGCGTTCTGAAGGTCTTTTGCGAGCTATACGAAAAGGGCAAGATATATCGTGGTGTGAGGATGGTAAACTGGGACCCATCGGCTCAAACAGCACTCTCAGACGAGGAGGTTATATTCAAAGAGTCGCACGGCAAGCTATACTATCTGCGTTATAAGGTTGAGGGGACAGATAGATCAATTATCGTCGCTACAACACGTCCTGAAACGATTTTAGGCGATACGGCACTATGCGTAAATCCAAATGATGAGCGATATAGCTGGTTGGAAAAAGATGCACGAGTGATTGTTCCATTGGTTGGTCGCAGTGTCCCCGTTATTCGTGACGAATATGTCGATATTGAGTTTGGTACGGGAGCCCTGAAGGTGACCCCAGCGCACGATGTTAATGACTATATGTTGGGCGAGAAGTACAACCTTGAGACAATAGATATATTTACCGACAACGGCACAATCCGTGAGGGTGTCGGGCTCTATGAGGGTATGGAGCGTTTCGATGTGCGCAAGAAAATCGAGGGCGATTTGGCTGCTGCAGGATTGTTAGAGCGCACCGAAGATTACACCAACAACGTGGGCTATTCGGAGCGCACGGGCGTGGCTATCGAGCCTAAGTTGTCGATGCAGTGGTTCTTGTCGATGGGCGAGATTGCTGCCCCCGCAACACGAGCCGTGATGGAGGATGTGATACGCTTTACCCCCGAAAAATATAAGAATACATACCGCCACTGGATGGAGAATATCAAGGATTGGTGTATCTCTCGCCAGCTATGGTGGGGTCAGCGAATCCCCGCCTACTTCCTGCCAAAGGGTGGTGTTGTGGTGGCTTTGACCGCTGAAGAGGCTCTTGCGAAGGCTATTGAGAAGAGTGGCGATGCAACTTTAACGCTTGAGGATTTGCGCCAAGATGAGGATGTGTTGGATACGTGGTTCTCATCGTGGTTGTGGCCAATTTCGGTCTTTGATGGTGTGCGCAACCCCGACAATGAGGATATAAAATACTACTACCCGACAAACGACTTGGTGACGGGTCCTGATATTATCTTCTTCTGGGTGGCACGTATGGTTATGGCGGGCTATGAGTTGCGTGATGAAAAACCATTCTCGAATGTCTACTTCACTGGTATAGTGCGTGATAAGATTGGTCGCAAGATGTCTAAACAGCTGGGCAACTCGCCCGATCCATTGGATTTAATTGATGAGTTTGGTGCCGATGGTGTGCGTGTTGCGATGCTTATATCTTCGTCGGCAGGCAACGATGTGATGTTCGACGAGGCGCTCTGTGAGCAGGGACGTAACTTTGCCAATAAGATATGGAACGCCTACCGATTAATCAACGGCTGGTCGGTGGACGATAAGTTAGAGCAGAGCCAAAACAATAAGTTGGCTATCGATTGGTTTAACAACACCTTGAGCCGTTCGATTGCCGAAATTGAGGATAATTTCCGTAGCTACCGTATCTCTGAGGCATTTAAGGAGGTCTATCGCCTATTCTGGGATGACTTCAGCTCGCTATATCTCGAGATGATTAAGCCAGCCTACCAAGCCCCAATCGATAGTGCGACTTTGGCGACAACACGCTCGCTATTTGACTCCTTGATGCGCCTTGTGCACCCATTTATGCCATTTGTTACCGAAGAGATTTGGCAGGATATTGCGCCACGTGGCGAAGGAGAGTCGATAACTGTCGCTGCACTTCCAACCTCGAGCGAGGTGGATGAGAAGATGATAGCTCGCTTTGAGTTGGCAAAAGAGGTTATTTCGTCTGTGCGTAACATCCGCAATCAGAAGGGTTTAGCGCAGAAAGAGCAGCTATCCCTGCAGGTTATCTTGGATGAGAACTACCCTGAAGAGTTTGCTCCAATTATCACGAAGATGGCAAACCTAAGCTCGATAGAGCCCACGACAGAGAAGAGTGCAACGGCAACGGCATTTATTGTCAAGACCACGCAATACTTCGTTCCGATGGAGGGCAAAGTTGATCTTGAGGCTGAAAAGGCAAAGCTTGCCGAAGAACTAAAGTATGCCGAAGGGTTCTTGGCGTCAGTTCTAAAGAAGCTCTCCAACGAGCGCTTTGTGGCGTCAGCGCCTGAAAAGGTTGTAGCCACCGAGCGTGCAAAGCAGGCGGATGCTGAGGCTAAGATTGCCGCTATCAAGGAGCAGTTACAAGCGTTTGAATAGTTTTGAGTTGTGAGTTCCACCCAGCCGTCATTGCGGCCTGCGAGCCGCAATCTCACATAAAAAGAGTGGAGATTAAGATTGCGGGTCAAGCCCACAATGACGAAAGGGACGCTATGGATGAAAAGATGAGTTGAGAGTTGCTAACTGCTAACTATCAACTATTAACTAAAAAAGTATGGCACAAATCTCAATATACACCGATGGTTCGGCTCTGGGCAATCCCGGCGCTGGGGGGTATGGCGTTGTGCTCCTTTCGGGGGTGCATCGCAAGGAGCTTTGGCAAGGTTATAGCCTCACGACCAACAATCGTATGGAGCTCTTGGCGGTGTGTGTGGGGTTGGAGGCTCTGAAAAAAGAGGGCTCTGAGGTGACGATATACTCCGATTCGAAGTATGTTGTGGATGCCGTGAATAAGGGGTGGTTGTTTGGCTGGGAGCGTAAGATGTTTAAGGATAAGAAGAACCCCGATTTATGGATGCGTTTTTTGCGCTCATATCGCCGTCACAAAGTTAAATTTGTGTGGGTCAAGGGGCACGCTGAGAATGTTGAGAACAACCGCTGTGATGCGCTGGCTGTGGCAGCGGCAAATGATAGAGCGAACCACCTGCAGGATGGAGGGTATGCACCTGAGTAATTTTTACTATATTTGCAACGAAAATAAAAGATAAAACGGATGTTTAAAACATATATGCGACTGCTGGGCTTTGCAAGGCCGATAAAGAGATATGCGATACCATACTTCTTCTATTCGTTGCTCTACGCTCTGTTCAACTCACTCACCTTTATGCTAATAGTCCCAATTCTGAACACGATGTTCGATGAGGGTTATACACCACAGCATATCAATAAATTGCCACCTGTGGAGTTCAATCAGGAGTACGTAACCACGCTATTTAACTACGCCTATTCACAGATTTTTAGCGAATATGATAGCCAAAACGTGCTACTGCTACTCGCCATTATAGCGGTCACAGTGAGCCTTCTGAGCAACACATTTAGGTACTTAGGCTCGTGGACTATCGAGAGTATGCGAGCACGCACTTTGGAGCGTATGCGCAATAAGATGTTCACCAAAGTGATGGATATGAACGTAGGCTACTTTAGCGAACAACGCAAGGGCGATATTATATCAAAGGTGACCTCAGATGTCGGTATGGTGCAGTTTTGTATCACAAATACGCTGCAAGTGGCATTCCGTGAACCATTCTTGATTGTGGGCTATGTTACGATGATGATAGTAATTTCGTGGGAGTTATCGCTATTCTCGGTTCTCTTTCTGCCCTTAGTTGCATTTATTATTGGTAGTATAGTCAAGCGCCTGCGCCACCCAGCTCGCACAAACCAGCAACGTATGGGCGAGATGGTCTCAACGCTGGATGAGTCGCTGTCGGGTATCAAGGTTATAAAGAGCTATAACGCAACGGGTTATATCAAGCGTAAATATTACGAGATAAGTGGCGATTTGGCACGTCTGACCCTCTCGATGGCACGCCGTCAGCAGTTGGCATCGCCTATGAGTGAGTTTTTGGGTATCGCTGCCATAAGTGTGATTTTGGTCTTTGGAGGTTCGTTGGTGGCTAAGGGGTCGTTGGATTCGGGTAGCTTTATCGCCTTTATAGCCATCTTCTCGCAAATCACACGCCCCGTAAGGGCATTTGTTGATCAATTTGCAAACATCAATCAAGGTATAGCGGCTGGCGAACGTATATTTTCGGTGGTCGATTCGCAGAGCGAGGTGAAGGATGCACCGCAGGCTAAAAAACTTACACATTTTGATAATAAGATAGAGTTCCGTGACGTCCATTTTACATACGAAGATGGCTCACGTGAGGTCTTGGGGGGTGTTTCGTTGGAGATTAAGCGTGGCGAGACAGTCGCACTGGTAGGCCCTTCGGGCGGTGGTAAATCGACCCTTAGCGAGCTCATTCCCCGCTTCTTCGACCCGACATCGGGCGATATTTTATTAGACGGTATATCGCTCAAAGGCTACTCACAAGATAGCCTAAGAGAGCATATGAGTGTGGTGTCGCAACAGACCGTTCTCTTTAACGATACAATCGAAAATAACCTCTTGATGGGTCGTCCAACGGCAACTCACGCTGAGGTTGTCTCGGCAGCCAAGATTGCCAATGCGCACAACTTCATTGAGCAGTGTACTGAAGGCTACGCCACAAATATTGGCGATCAAGGTTTGAAACTGTCGGGTGGCGAGCGCCAGCGACTATCTATCACACGTGCGCTGTTGAAAAACCCCGATATATTGATCTTAGATGAGGCTACTTCGGCTCTCGATACTGAGTCCGAAAAGTTAGTTCAAGAGGCTATTACAGAGCTACTTAAAGGCCGTACTTCAATTGTTATTGCCCACCGTCTATCTACCATTCATAATGCCGATAAGATTGTGGTTATCGATCAAGGTCGCATCGCCGAGCAGGGTACGCACGCCGAGTTGTTAGCCAAAAATGGTATCTATGCAAAGCT
>CAYJJV010000005.1:32531-52869 GCA_964370585.1 uncultured Alistipes sp.
CTGAATTGAAATCTTTTTTATATCTTTGCGACTTGTCAAAACAAAGCGTACAACAAGGTATGAAATTCAAAGAGTATAAAGAGCTAAATCTGTCATCAATAGCGGATGAGGTGCTCTCGCAGTGGGATGCCAATCAGACATTCGAGAAGAGTCTATCGACACGTGAGGGGCGTGAAACCTTCGTATTTTATGAGGGACCACCTTCGGCAAATGGTATGCCGGGTATTCACCACGTTATGGCACGTGCCATCAAGGATATATTTTGTCGCTACAAG
Organism: uncultured Alistipes sp.; assembly: GCA_964370585.1. Lineage (GTDB taxonomy): Bacteria > Bacteroidota > Bacteroidia > Bacteroidales > Rikenellaceae > Alistipes. The sequence continues at coordinate 32,807 of CAYJJV010000005.1, forward strand.
ACCCAGCAGGGCTACCTTGTCGAGCGCAAGGCGGGTTGGGATACGCACGGACTACCCGTTGAGTTGGGTGTTGAGAAGCGCCTGAACATCACAAAGGAGGATATTGGCAAGAAGATCACCATCGAGGAGTACAACCGTGCTTGCCGTGAAACGGTTATGGAGTACACCGATGCGTGGGAGGACTTGACTCGCAAGATGGGCTACTGGGTCAATATGGATGACCCATATATCACATACGACAATAAGTTTATCGAGACACTTTGGTGGTTACTAAAGCAGCTATTCGACAAGGGGCTACTCTACAAGGGCTACACCATTCAGCCCTACTCGCCAGCTGCAGGTACGGGGCTTTCGACGCACGAATTGAACCAACCGGGTTGCTACCGTGATGTTAAGGATACAACCTGCACGGCACAGTTCGAAATTGTGCGTAACGAGCAGAGCGAACACCTATTCAACGGTGTTGCCGATAAGCTATATATGTTGGCGTGGACGACAACTCCTTGGACATTGCCCTCAAACACAGCTTTGGCTGTTGGTGGGGCGGTTAAGTATGTAAGGGTCGATTGTCAAAACCCATACACTGGCACGCCACAGAGTGTTATCTTGGCGGAAGATTTGGTCAGCTCCTACTTCACTTCAAAGATGGAGGGTACATTTACCATAACCGACAAAAAGTTCTTGGGCACAGAGTTAGAGGGTGTTGCTTATCGCCAGCTAATTGACTGGGTGCGTCCTATGGGGGATGCCTTCCGCATCATCGTGGGTGATTTTGTCACCACATCCGATGGTACGGGCGTTGTGCACATCGCTCCAACCTTTGGTGCTGATGACGATAGGGTGGCCAAAGCCGCAGGCATTGCGCCACTATTTATGGTCGATAGGGCGGGTAAAAACCAACCAATGGTCGATCGTTCGGGTAAACTATTTTTGGTTGCCGATTTGGATGAGGAGTTTGTCGCAAAATATGTTAATGTAGAGAGTTACAACGAGTGGGCAGGCAGGTATGTTAAGAACGCCTATGATGATAGCTTGACCGATGATGCAGCAACCCTTGATGTCGATATTTCGGTGATGCTTAAAGTCGAGAACAAGGCGTTCAAAATCGAGAAGCACACCCACTCATACCCACACTGCTGGCGAACCGACAAGCCAGTGTTGTACTACCCATTAGATTCGTGGTTTGTGCGCACTACGGCGCTTCGTGAGCGTATGATTGAGCTCAACAACACCATCTCGTGGCGACCCGAATCGACTGGTTCAGGGCGCTTTGGTAAGTGGTTAGAGGGTTTGGTGGATTGGAACCTATCACGTTCACGCTTTTGGGGTACGCCTCTGCCAATCTGGGCAACTGAGGACTACTCTGAGCTAAAATGTATCGGTTCGGTGGAGGAGCTAATGACGGAGATTGAGCGCTCGATCAAGGCGGGCTTTATGACAGAGAACCCATATAAAAAGTTCAAGGTGGGCGATATGTCAAAGGCAAATTACTCGGTGGAGAATATCGACCTACACCGCCCCTATGTTGATGATATTGTATTGGTATCCTCGACTGGCGTTGCGATGCGCCGTGAGAGCGATTTGATAGATGTGTGGTTCGACTCGGGCGCTATGCCCTATGCACAACACCACTATCCGTTTGAGAACTCTACCTTAGATTTTGAACGTAAATTCCCTGCCGACTTCATTGCCGAAGGTGTCGATCAGACACGTGGATGGTTCTTCACGCTACACGCCATATCGACAATGTTGTTCGACTCGGTGGCGTTCAAAAATATCATCTCTAACGGCTTGGTGCTCGATAAGAGCGGTAACAAGATGTCAAAGCGTCTGGGAAATGCCGTAGACCCATTTGAGGTGATGTCGAAGTATGGAGCCGATGCTACACGTTGGTATATGATCTCCAACTCACAACCTTGGGATAACCTCAAATTCGATACCGATGGTGTGGATGAGGTGCGCCGTAAGTTCTTCGGTACACTATACAACACATACTCCTTCTTTGCGATGTATGCCAATGTCGATTCATTCACAGCTCGTGAGGCACAAATCCCTATCTCGGAGCGCCCCGAGATTGACAGATGGATTATCTCGCTACTGAATACTTTGGTTGCGAAGGTTACCGATTCGTTGGAGAGCTACGACCCAACACCTGCGGCACGTGCCATTCAGGAGTTTGTCTGTGAGAACCTCTCGAACTGGTATGTGCGCTTAAATCGCAAGCGCTTCTGGGGTGGTGGTATGAGCCAAGATAAGTTGGCGGCATACCAAACGCTATACGCCTGCTTAGAAACTGTGGCGATGATTTCAGCTCCATTTGCGCCATTCATTTCCGATCGCATCTTCAACGATTTGAACGCTATGAGCTCTCGTTTTAGCGATGAATCGGTGCACTTGAGCACCTTCCCAAAGTCGGATGCAAAGCTAATCGACAAGCGATTAGAGGAGCGTATGCAGCTCGCCCAACAGCTATCGTCGATGGTCTTGGCTCTTCGCCGCAAGGTATCAATAAAGGTTCGCCAGCCGCTATCAAAGATTGTCATTCCGATACTTGACCCTACGATGGTCGAGGATATTGCCGCAATCAAGGCGTTGGTCTTGGGCGAGGTAAATATTAAGGATATTGAGCTAATCGAGAAGACGGCAGGCCTAATCACAAAGCGCATAAAGCCCAATTTCAAGACCTTAGGTCCTCGCTATGGCAAGTATATGAAGCAGATTGCAGCCCTCACGGCTACCTTCTCGCAGGAGCGCATTGCCGAGATTGAGGCGGCAGCTGAGACTCTGCTTGATATGGGTGCGGAGCAGATTACTGTCACCCCTGCCGATTTTGAGATTTCGTCAGAGGATATGCCCGGATGGTTGGTGGCATCTGAAGGTCGCCTAACCGTTGCGATGGATATTACCATTACCGATGAGCTACGAGCTGAAGGTATGGCACGTGAATTGATAAACCGTATTCAAAACATCCGCAAAGATTCTGGTTTGGAGGTTGTCGATAAGATTCGTGTTGAGGTTGAGCAGTGCGATATGCTACTCGATGCATTTGCTCACTTTGGCGACTATATCGCCTCGCAAACCCTAACCGAAGAGCTGAAGATGGTCGCTGTGCCATCGGGCAAAACGGTTGTTGATAGCGAGATTGAGGATGTTGTAGTCAAAATTGCGATTTCGAAGCTTTAAAAAGAGTATTTTTTCAATAATAATTTTGTAGTTATAAATTATTTGATTATATTTACTAAATAATTACTAACTAACTTAAATTAACAATTAATACATTTACAGAGATGATTGAGGAGAAGACAAGATACAGTGATGCCGAACTTGAAGAGTTTAAACAAGTTATACTACAAAAATTAGAGAGTGCACGTGCCGATTATGAGCTTCTGCACGCCACCGTTACCCACGCATCGGGCAACGATACAGAGGACACTTCGCCAACCTATAAGGATATTGAAGAGGGTGCAGCATCTCTCTCAAAGGAGGAGAGTAGTCGTTTGGCTGCTCATCAGCTAAAGTTCATTCGCAACCTTGAGTTGGCGCTGATTCGCATCGAGAATAAGACCTATGGCGTTTGCAAGACAACGGGCACTTTGATACCAAAGGAGCGTCTGATGCGTGTTCCCCACGCAACGGAGTGTATTGAGGCGAAAGAGGCACGCAAATAGGGGGCGAGCTAAATTGAGAGCGATTTTTCGCACATCCCTTGTCTCTTAAATGCTCACATACCTTGAGTATGCTCCGCTTTAAGAGGCTGCACGATGCGCAAAAACTCATCACTCAATTTAACTCTTCAGCTTTCGTGGGGGAGCAGGTTTGGCTCTCGAAAGGGTATATGAAAATAGGCGGATTCATTTAGAATCCGCCTATTTTGTCTATCTGTGCGTTTGGTTACCCTAAACGCACCCTTGCGATAGCATTGCGTTGGCAACCTTCATAAAACCACCTACATTGGCGCCAATTACATAGTTCACATAGCCATCTTGCTGTGTGCCATACTCGACACATACGCTGTGGATGCTCTTCATAATAGACAGCAGTTTGGCATCCACCTCCTCTGGCGTCCAACTCATACGCATCGAATTTTGGGTCATCTCCAAGCCCGACGTCGCAACTCCGCCAGCGTTGGCAGCCTTACCCGGTGCGAAGAGTATCTTCGAAGAGTGGAATACCTCGATAGCCTCAGGGGTTGAGGGCATATTGGCACCTTCGGCAACGCACATACAGCCATTTGTGACAAGCGCTTTAGCCTCATCGCCATTTAGCTCATTCTGTGTGGCGCACGGAAGGGCGATATCGCACTTAACACCCCAAGGGCGTTCATTTGCGAAGTATTGTGCCGAAGGGTAGCGCTCAGAGTACTCGCTAATGCGACCTCGCAATATATTCTTGAGCTCCATTACATACTCCAACTTCTCGGCATCGATGCCATCCGCATCGTATATATAGCCCGAAGAGTCAGAGAGCGTTACAACCTTTGCGCCCAACTGTGTAGCCTTCTCGCAAGCGTATTGAGCAACGTTGCCCGAGCCCGAAATCGCAACTACCTTGCCCGAGAAGGAGTCCCCTTTTGTGGCTAACATCTCTTGGGCGAAGTAGCAGGTTCCATACCCCGTAGCCTCAGGGCGTAGCGGGCTACCGCCCCAATCACGTCCCTTGCCCGTGAGTGCGCCCGTGAACTCGTTGCGCAGGCGCTTATATTGGCCATACATAAAGCCGATTTCACGTGCTCCAACGCCAATATCACCCGCAGGAACATCTGTATCGCCACCAATATGGCGTTGTAACTCGGTCATAAACGATTGGCAGAAGCGCATAACCTCGTTGTCGGACTTGCCCTTTGGGTTGAAGTCAGAACCACCCTTGCCACCACCCATTGGTAGCGTCGTAAGGCTATTTTTGAAGGTCTGCTCGAAGGCTAAGAACTTAAGAATAGACAAATTTACCGATGCGTGAAAGCGTAGACCACCTTTGTAGGGTCCAATAGCACTATTCATCTGAACACGATAGCCTCTATTTATCTCAACTTCGCCTTTATCATTTAGCCAAGGGACACGAAAGATGATGACACGTTCGGGCTCAGCGATACGCTCCAATACCTTCATCATCCTCAGTTGTGGACTTGTCACGATGTGGGGTGCGAGTGACTCGACAACCTCACGCACCGCCTGATGGAACTCAGGCTCGGATTGGTTGCGAGCTGTCAGTTGCGACATAAACTCATCTACATAGTTTTGTGCTTGTGTGCTCATAAAGTGTTATATTTAAATGTTTGCAAAAATATTAATTTCATTACTATTCATCGGCTAAATCGCTTAGCCACAGATTAGGTGATACGTCACAGGGCATCTGCCAAGCGCCGTGCGAGGAGAGATTTATAGAGCCGACTGCAGGTCCATCGGCCGCTGCGGCACGCTTGAACTGCTGGGTGAAGAATCGACGAATGAATGTTGTCAGCCACTTCAGAATTGTTGCTCTGTCGTACTTGCCCTTAAATGCAATCTCGGCTAAGAAGAGAATCTTAGATGGCGAGTAACCCGAACCGATAAAGTTGTAGATAAAGAAGTCGTGAAGCTCATAAGGGCCAACAATCAACTCGGTCTTTTGAGCTATTTCTTGCCCCTTGTCGGGTGGCAGTAGCTCGGGCGATATAGGCGTTGCAGCTATATCTTTGAGCGCCTCTTCGATTAGTTTATTCTCTTGATTTGCCCCCCACCAGCATATCAGATGACCGATGAGTGTCTTTGGCACCGAGCCAATTAGTCCATACATCGACATCTGGTCGCCGCCGTAGGTAGACCATCCGAGTGCTGTTTCGCTTAAATCGCCCGTGCCGATGAAGATTGCACCCTCCATATTGGCTATATCCATACCAATTTGGGTGCGCTCACGAGCTTGACTATTCTCATAGGCCACATCCCTTTTTGAGGCGTCCAAACCAATATCTGAGAAGTGCTGGGTGCACGCCTCGCGAATTGAAATCTCACGAGTATCGATGCCAAGCTCCTGCATAAGTGTGCAGGCGTTGTTGTATGTTCTGTCGGTTGTGCCAAAACCGGGCATAGTGATACCTATAATATTTTTGCGCTCGATGCCCAACTTGTCAAATGTATCGACAGTGGCTAAGAGCGTAAGTGTCGAGTCTAAACCTCCCGATATAGCGATAACAGCCTTTGTACACTGCATCGATTGTAGGCGTTGTGCTAAGGCGTGCGAAAGGATATGAAAAACCTCTTCAGAGCGCTCTGCCATCGCCTTGTCTGTTTTAGGGATGAATGGCGTAGGGTCTATATCTCTATCCAAAGCGGCAGCCTTAATCGCTTCGGGTATCTCAATCTCGATGACAGTATTCTCAGCACCGCCATCCAACGCCTTGAACGATACATTGCGCTGGCGTTTTGACGATATTAGGTCAATATCTACATCGGCAACAGTAAGTTGTTCGGTGAGCGAGAAGCGCTCGGATTTTCGCAATACCTTGCCCGCCTCAGCAATTATGGCGTTACCCGAGAAGGCAGCCCCGCTTGAGGATTCGCCAAAGCCCGATGAGGTGTATACGTATGCCGATAGCGTGCGTTGTGATTGTGACTTGACAGTGGCTACTAATTTGTCATAACTACCAACTGTGTCGGCAGCAGAGGATAGGTTGAATATAACCTTTGCTCCACCCAGTGCCGTCTGAGATGATGGTGGGGTAGCGCTCCACATATCATCGCCAATCTCGATTCCGAACTCAACGCCATTTACCTCAAATGTTACGTCGCAACCAAAATCCACCTCACTATCCAAAAAGGGTATTTGAGTCTGCTCGATGCCAGCTCCCGACTCGAACCAACGACCCTCGTTGCCATCGCCCCAAGTGTGCAGGTAGCTCTTGGGCACAATGCCTAAGATGCGCCCTTGTGTCATCACAACACCACAACTATATAGGCGTGAGCCGTAGCGCACGGGAGCTCCAACAACTATTACCAAAGCCAATTTGCGTGTGGCACGTGCGATAGTGTGTAGCGAACAATCCGACCCATCGATGAGCATCTGTTGAGAAAACAACTCGCCACACGTTGCCGATGTTGTCGCCAACTCGGGGAAAGCAACTACCTCAACTCCTCGTTGAGCGGCACTCTCTGCCATTGAGATAATATGTTTTGCGTTGTAGTCGCAATCTGCGACCTTTACTTTAGGTTTTGCTGCTGCAACTTTTAAGAAACCGTAGTTATCCATAATTGTTTTGTTTGGAGTAGTTTATTTTTAATGCACTGAGAGTGTGAGTGATAGGTCAGTTTTTGTGCATCGTACAGGCTCTCAAACCGCAGCATACTTGTGTGTATGTGAGGATTTGAGAGGCAAGGGATGTGCAAAAAATGACCTGTCAGGCATGCTCGAACCCTATTTTGTCCATAGTTGGGCTAAGTTAATTATCACCTGCTGTGCCTTTGCCATTGTGGTTAAGGAGCAGTACTCATATTTGCCGTGAAAGTTCATACCACCCGTAAATATATTGGGGCAGGGTAGTCCCATATAGCTCAGGCGTGAACCATCCGTACCGCCACGTATCGGGCGAACGATAGGCTCAACATCTGCCTCACGCATCGCCTCCAAAGCCTTGCCAATAACCTGCGGATGTGGCTCGACCATCTTGCGCATATTGTAGTATTGGTCCTTTAAGGTGAGCTTTATCACCTCCTTGCCATAGCGCTGATTCAGTAGCTCGATGCACGAGACCAAGAACTGCTTGCGACGCTCGAATTTGTCGAAATGGTGGTCACGGATGATATAGCTCATCGTTGCCTTCTCGACAGTGCCACTGAGCCCTACACAGTGGTAGAAACCCTCGTAGCCTTCGGTGTGCTCGGGGCGCTCGGTGTGAGGTAGCATCTCTTGGAGTTTGCACGCCACATCAATGGCGTTAATCATCTTATTTTTGGCATATCCCGGATGGACATTCTGCCCCTGAATCTCGATTTTCGCCCCCGCAGCGTTGAAGTTCTCATACTCCAACTCCCCCTCGAAGCCTCCATCAATGGTGTAGGCAAACTCGGCACCAAAGCGAGCAACATCGAAGTGGTCTACACCACGCCCAATCTCCTCATCGGGTGTAAAGCCGACACGAATCTCGGTGTGCTCATACTCTGGGTGGGCAACCAACCACTCTATGGCGGTCAGGATTGCCGCAATGCCCGCCTTGTTGTCGGCACCAAGTAGTGTTGTGCCGTCGGTGTGCACCAAAGTGTGACCCTTATAGAAAGATAACTCAGGGAACTCCTCCACACGCATCGTGAGCGATGAGTTCAGAACAATATCCTCACCATCATAGCTCTCGATAATGCGTGGCTTGACATCCTTGCCACTCATATCGGGTGCCGTATCCACGTGGGCGATAAAACCGATGGTAGGGTAGCACTCATAACCCTTTGTGGCGGGTAGGGTGCCCATCACATAGCCATACTCGTCCATCTCAACCTTAGTCATACCAATTGCCCGCATCTCGTCAGCAAGATCTGCTAAAAGCACCTTCTGCTTCTCGGTTGATGGGAATGTTGTGCTCTCTTCAGAGCTCTGTGTGTCGTATGCGACGTATCGCAAAAAACGCTCTCTTAGTTTCATAATTCTAAATTAGTTATTGCTCCTTTTTAGCTCGCATAGTGTGCCATATAAAGTATAGCGTGATTGCTACATACATCGCAACTGTTGCCCACTCAGCGCCTGAAGTCTCAGCCCACGCTGAGAGGTGCCAATCCACTTCGGCATAGTTCAGTATTGCACTCACAACGCCCATAATTGCGCCACCAGCAATAAAGCCAGATGCAATAAGTGTACCTTGATCGAAGCGTGCCTTGTTCAGAGCCTCATCCTTCGTACGTGACGATACCCACCAAGCCACTAAACCGCCGATAACTAATGGTGCATTGTACTCCATCGGAATAAACATACCCAGCGCAAAGGCCAAAGCGGGCACACCAATCGAGGTCAAGACTAACGCCAGAGCAGCACCACAGAAGTATAGCATCCAAGGGGTCTGTCCGCCCGTCATTAGGGGTTGAATTACAGCTGCCATAGCGTTTGCCTGCGGAGCGACTAAGGCGCCCTCGCCAACAAAACCGTAGGCCTCGTTTAGAATTATCATAACACCAGCTACGGTCGCAGCCGATACGAATGTACCCAAGAACTTCCAACCCTCCTGCTTCTTTGGGGTTGTACCTAGCCAGTAACCAATCTTAAGGTCGGTAATAAAGCCACCAGCCATCGCCAAAGCGGTGCAGACAACACCTCCGATGACCAGCGCTGCAGTCATTCCCTCAGCGCCATTAAGACCTACACTGACCAAAATCAACGACGATAGAATCAAGGTCATAAGTGTCATTCCCGATACTGGGTTTGTGCCCACGATAGCGATTGCGTTGGCGGCAACGGTTGTAAATAGGAATGATATGACAAAGACAATAACAATGGCGGTCACGGATTGCACCCAACCATCCAAAAGTCCAAAGTGGAAGAAGATGAATACCGATAGCAGAGTTGCCACCAATACCGTCATTATCAACTTCATAGATATATCACGCTGTGTGCGCTCTGTCGATGCCGCCCCCTTCTTACCTGAGCCAAACTCCGATATTGCCAAGCCGACAGCCTGACGAATAATTGCGCTCTGGCGGAATATTCCGATAATACCCGCCATTGCAATACCACCAATACCGATAGGCTTGCCAATGTATGCAAAGATATTCTCGGCTGTGAATAGTGTTTCGGGGTTATTTAAAATTCCCTCGTTTGTGATGCCCAACATCGTTGTCATCATTGCAGGGTCCATTGCCGAAGCCAACGAACCGATTAGTGGGTTGATAACAAACCATACCAAAGCTGAACCTGCTGTGATAATCAAGGCGTACTTTAGTCCGATGATATATCCAAGACCCAAGACAGCTGCCGAAGTGTTGATGCTAAAGGCGATTTTGAACTTGTCGGCCACCATAACACCCCACTCAGTGATGCGTGTCGAGATGGCGTCGCCCCACATACCGAACGTGCCGACACAGAAGTCGTAAAGACCACCCACAAGACCCGCAACGGCCAATAATTTAGCTTGGTTGCCACCCTTCTCGCCCGAGATTAGTACTTCGGTCGTGGCTGTAGCCTCAGGGAAGGGGTACTTGCCGTGCATATCCTTGACAAAATATTTGCGGAAGGGTATCAATAGCACAATACCCAACAAACCGCCAAAGAGCGAGGATAGGAAGACCTGCCAAAATTGAGCCTCCAAACCTAAGATATACAATGCAGGGAGTGTAAAGATTGCGCCCGCCACAATCACGCCCGATGAGGCTCCGATAGATTGAATTATTACATTCTGACCCAACATATTCTTCTTGCCCAAGACCGAACCCACACCCACAGCTATGATTGCGATGGGGATTGCCGCCTCGAAGACCTGCCCAACCTTTAGCCCAAGATAGGCTGCTGCGGCCGAAAATATGATTGCCATAATAATACCCATAGTGACCGAATATGGGGTCACCTCACGAGGTGTCGTGCCTTTTGGCATTACGGGGATATACTCCTCGCCCTCACGCAACTCACGGTATGCGTTCTCGGGTAGCGATGTCTGTTGTTTGTTCTGCTGCATATTCTCTATTTTATTGATTATTAATTCTTTACTTCTATTAGAGCGTTAATTTTAAAATGTTGCCATTGCGGGTTTATTCACTTTTTCAAAAATTTCGTCATTCTGAACTTGATTCAGAATCTCCTTTTAACCTCAAGAGATTGCGGGTCACGCCCGCAATGACGACGAAAGGTTACTCTGTGAGCTATGCTCACAATGGCGCAACGAAAAAATTATCTGTTGTCGCCCGAGCCCGAGATTATGTTACGCTCTTGGCGTGAACGTAGCTTATCGATATTGGTTTGTGCAACCTCCTCCAAAGTGTAGCCCAAGTCACGAGCCAAAGCGGCACAGTACCACATAACATCGCCCAACTCCTTCATTAGCTCCTCACGCTTTTGATCGGTAAACTCTTGGTTCGAGTCACGAATCACCTTCTTAACCTTGTCGGCAACCTCGCCTGCTTCGCCCGTTAGACCCAACGTAGGGTAGATTATGCGGCTCTCTTTGGGGTAGATAGCGGTCTTTGCCGCCTCGTCTTGGTATTGGTTTAGTGTCATAATTTATAGAGGTTCTTAAAATATTTTACATTTTGCAAATATAGCTTTTTTTGATGAAAAATAGGCATTTTGTGACAAAAAAATCCCCCAAAACTCATATTTTAGAGCTCTGGGGGATTGCTTAATTGCTATTCAGACTACAAGATATTACCATCTGTATCTATGTAAACAGTGAACTCATCGCCACTGAACCATCTGCCCACCTCAATCTCGTAGTGTGATCCTTCGGGGGTCTCGAAAAGGTCAATATCGTCGATATAGTTGAACTTATGCCCCGATGAGTTGAGTGCCTGCTCAATATTTTTTGGAAGGTCACGCTCACGAATATCATACTTGGTCTGCATCCATACACCATCCTTATCGAAGAGTAGATCTTTATCCAACTTCTCGTGCAGAATCTCAACCTCGTACAATCCATTATCCTCCATATCAATCTCCTTGATAAGTGCCCCTTTATACTTCTGCTCTACTGTCTCCTTAATTTTTGAGCGCATCTGCATTGTCTGCGCTGTGGCGCTACCGCAAAGTAGAAGTGTAGCTGCCAAGATGAAAATAACTTTCGTTTTCATATCTTTTAGTTTTAATGTGTTCCGTTTTATCGTTACAAATATAGGTATTTTTATTAATATACCAAATTTATCTTATAAAATAACCCCAAAGAGTTTGGTACCTCTTTAGGGTTATTTTATGGTATTTTATCACTTTTGTCTAATCGTACAGCAACTCAAAGTCATCAATAAACATCTCACTCTGGGTCGAACCTGTGAAGTAGTCGCCATAGCGTGATGACGATGCAACGACCATTATATGGGTCGGAACAACAGATGTTGTCGAGTAGTTGATTGGAATATCAATCTGAGTCCACTCATCAACACTCTCTGCGAAGATTAGCTCTCCATAGCCGATAACATCCTTGCTCGTTGGGTCAAAGAAGGTCGATACGCTGCGTGTGTCGATACATATTGGTGAGTCGGCAGTGGCAGAGATTACGCCATTTGCATCGGCTCCATACTCCTCAACACTCCAAGTGCCCAGTGCGATATATATCGTTCCGTTGTCCGCATCGCCCACCTGAATCTCGGTGCCGATAGGTTTTTTATTCACCCTATCTATCGTGCCACAGTTATATTTGACCCAAACACGAAGTTTGGTAGGGCGCAATACAAATGGACGTCCAAACGATAGTACACCATTGGTCACTTCGGTACGTAGATAGTTGCCCACAAACATATTGCCAGCGGCAAACTTACCAATACCAAATACGCTCACAAACTCCGATTTTAAGCGTGCGCTCGTTGAGCCCTCTGATGCTGGGCGGGGCTCTGCTGAGGAGGTCAGCGTCACGCCGCCGATGCTCGAACCGGGATTACCCGTGCCCCAGTATGGAGTTGTGGTGTAGGGGTAGACAACATCGTTTTGCTCGCTCCATAGCTCAAAATCGCCATTGGGCAGAGGCTCAACGCCTGAAGTTGTTACTGTTTGGCTATCTGTCGTCTCGTCGCCACTGTATGCAACCACCTCGTATGTGGTCTCTGTCTCTGCCTGAAGGCGTGCCGAGAAGTTACCACCCGATACTGTAGCAGTTAAATTTGTCCAATCACTATCGCCCTCTTTGCGATAACGGAAGCCTAAGGCTGTACCCTCAACACCCTCGCCATATAGCCATACGACCTTAGACCAAGCATCGACTTGGGTTAAAAGCACACTCTTGTCGGTAGGTTTTACATATAACAACCAACGCTCGGTGCGTGAGTGCGATGTTACATCGACGAAGCGTACCTGCTCAAAATTCTGCCCCGTTAGCTCGTTGAGTGTTGGGATATAGCTTGTGATACCCGTAGCCCCCAACTTCAGAGCCGTAACAGTTACTGAACTTCTATCGGCATCTTTGGCTACATAGGCTGTGGCGGTGCGATTTACAAGGTCAAACTCGGTAGCACCAATCTGCCCTGCAACGCTAAATACTCGCTCGATTGTCTGCTCTGCCTGAATCGTCCACTCATAATCTTGGTATAGCGATAGAGTAGTGTAGATGGGCGACAGCATATTGAATGTGCCCGTAGGCTCAACGCTCGCCTTAACTTGGCTCATCAAATCCTCAGGTGCAATATCTACGCTATGAACATCCAACTCGTATGTCACTTTGTCGATTTGCACATTTTGAATATCTGTCGCCTCCTCCAACTCGATGGTGGCAACACGGCGCACGAGGTCTACACTCTTTAGCGTAAAGCCCTCACCCTCGATGCCAACGATGCTAATCTCGACCGTAGGGTAGGGTATATCGTTCTCGATGCACGATGCGCCAAGTGCCAAAAGGCAGAGCATCGCCACTCTTTTTATATATTGTATCATAACTCTTTTACTTTTTACTCCATAAGTGTATTGTCATTCCGATATTGATAGCCAAGACATTGAACTTGAACTTCATATCAGAGTACTCTCTGCTGCCCAAATCTGCCCCCAATGCATCTCGCTGTTCAACCTTGCTGTAGCGCAAGCCACCAAAGCCAAACGATACGGTAGCACAGACATTTGGGAAGATGTATGCCGCCACGCCCGGATTGAACGAAAGTGCAACTTCGGTGTTGTCGCTGTAGGTGCGCTTAATCTCGCCCCCCGACTCGTATGCAAACTCTGAAGAGCCCATCGAAGCGGCAAGCTCAAACTCGGCGAAGACGCCAAAGTGGCCATTGGCATCAAGACCTGCATAGGAGCGGTGGAATATGCCCACCGAGTAGCTCTCGCTATTGGTATCAACGTATGGGATTACGGCTGAAATATCGTTGCTCTCACCCATATCGAATTTAGCACTATTAAGCGTACCATCGGTATATTGGTAGCCAAAGCGCACTCCAATACATCTGTTGTCACGGTAGAAGTAGCCTACGTATGGTTTGACGCTGGCCATAACACCATCGGCATCGATATTATCAAGAATCAACATCAGGGAGCTATCGTCGCTCGAGAGTGAACCATACGATGCCGTTAATCCAGTTATAATCTCCCCTTTGAGGGCAAATTTTATCTTGTTTATCTCTCTGTCGATACGTTTTTTTGTGGGCAGAAACTTATCATTGTCATTAAATGGCGAGTATTGCTCCATCTCAATCAATCTATCGATTGTGTTGTAGGTTGATTGTGTTGGGGGTGCCGTGTCAGGTGCCTTATCGCCAAATTCGGTGGCCGATAGGCTCACTGTGCCGATAGGCAGTAGCGCTGCTAAAAGTAGTATATATCTTCTCATTGATTCCAAAATTATAGGTAAAAGACTATTCCAAGTCCAACTGATAGGATATTGACCTTAAAGTTAAGGATGCTACTCTCAACGGTGCTCTCGATAACCTGATTATGGGTCTGTGTTGTGCGTGAGTAGTTGAATCCCATAACACCCACATTCACCTCGACAGCCATATTGTTGGTAGCGAACGCCACAATGCCGGGCGCAACACCCACCGATGCCGTGTAGCCGCTCTGGTAGGTCCCCTTGACGGGGAAGTCGTTGGCAAACTTAGCCTCCGTTATGCCAAACGAGAGCTGCATCTCGTTGAAGAGTGCAAAGCGCTTGTTGCGTCCCAATGGAATGTATTGGCGCCAGATGGCTGAGGTGGTGTAGCTGTGCTTTAGGGTGTAAAAATCCTTTACTACGACTGTCGTTCCGCTCTGCTCGTCACCGATGCTCATATGTGCATCATCAACCTTGAGTAGCGAGCGATTATAAGTAAAACGACCTCCAGCTGCCATATTGTTATTGAAGGCGTAGGCTACAACGGCACTTAAGCTAAAGGTGTAGCCGTTGGAGTTTATGCCATCGATAACCAAGAATTGATACTGGTCGTTTGAGTGTGTCGAGTATGAGGCTGTTCCTCCAAATATCCACTGCCCTTTGGGGATAAATAGATTATCGGGCTGAGTTAAACCACGCCCCTTGCGCCACTTATCATAATCGATAACCGAACTCTGATTGGCTATCGAATCGCCCTCTGTTGTAGGCTCGACTGTTACTTGGATTTGTGGCTCCGAAGCCTCGATGAGAGTGCTCGGCTCGGCTTTAGGCGCAACTATTCTGTCGGGACGGCTCTGCGAGTGTGCAGCCCCTGCCACGAGAATCAGTAGAAGCGATGTTACAACTATTTTTAGAATCTTCATCTTATTTCGTTAAACTTTTCTATTAGTAAACCCACTCAAGATCATCGACATACATCTTATTTGTTGTCGAACCCACCTTGTAGTCGCCATAGGCACTTGTCGCCATCGAGATGACCAATGTGTAGCTCTTTGATGGTTTTGTTACCTTGTCGTAGTAATTGATTGGTATATCAACGGTAACCATCGCGTCGCCTGCCGTATCATCCTTTATGAGTAGCGAGCCATAGCCGATGATTGGACCTTCGTCAGTCTTGTTCTGCTTAACGGGGTCCCAAACACCATTTGGATCGCCTGTTGAGGATGATGTTTCGTGCGTTTTAGTCCAATCCATCAAAGTGACAAAGATACGTGAACGGTCGTGACCATCCTTAATATACTCATAATCCGAAGCTGTACCCTTGTCCACCTCACCAACTGTTGCGTGCAGTTTTAGACGCAGTGCCGTTGGACGAGCCTGCCAAGCATAGGGTACTCCAAAGTAGACTGTTCCTGTAAATGATGCATATTTGAACTTGGCAGTGAACATGTTGCCTGCAGCCAAGATATTTACGATTGGTGCTAATTGTGGTTGCAGTAGTGCGCAGTGGCTGCCCCCCATACCCGTTTTGGTCGATTGAACGCATAGGCCACTGGTGGCATCATTTCCGCTCCCCCAAAATGATGAGTTCTCGGAGCCATCTTTTGAGAATTGTGGCAATGAAGAGCTCTCCATATCGCCATCTTGAATTCTCTGCACACCGCTATGGGTGTTGAATTGGGCTATGGTTTGTGCGCCATCTATATCTAAGCTATACTCATACTCTGCACCTGCAAATACGCCCCTATTTCGGTCGGGAGTGTGAACTTTGAGGTTACCCTCGTTTGTTCTCTCGCTCCATACAGTCCCAAATTGTGCTGTGTATATATCATCCGCACCCTTTGTAGCTGTGACATAGTCCCACTCAGAACCTACACGACGTAGACCTAATTTAACTACGCTAACTTCAGGGTCAATGACCATAGCACGTAGAGTGATAGTGTTGCTCCATAGATTGTAGTCGCTCATCTGAATTGGAAATTGCCCCTGCAGTCGATAGGGAGTAGTGACACTTCCAGCGCCACCATTGGCATCTGTAACCGATATTGTCAATGGATTCACACCTCCGCTTAAAGATGAAAATAGTGCATCTGACACTGAAAAACTTGCGCTTGTAGCCTCGTGTGATATGAGTGTTACGCCACTATCTGCAGCAGGATTTAGAGCATCGATACTCTTCGAACCAATCGTTAGCGTGATGGCATTAAGCGTAACAGTTGTCGATACATTGTATTGAAGCTCTGTGCCCTTACCCGAGATAAAGTCACGCTGAAGCTCGGCATCAAATCCCTCGCCCTCGATTATTGGGTCGGGCGAGAATACGATGGTATCGTCATAGTTGTCGGTTGAGTCATCAATAACAACAGTAATTATCTCAATGCTACCGGGTAGGTCGGGTGAGTATTTGAACGTGAGTTGATACTTACCTCCAGCCTTCAACTCACTAACCTCGCCACTCTTTAAAACTTCGCCACGTGACGAATGTTCGCCTTTGAACTGCCACGAGATTGTGCTCTCTCCTTCGGGTAGTGTGAAATACCCGTTTGAGGTGTCGGTGTATCGCAATTTTGGAGCATCCAAACTCTCGATTGAGCTAAAGTCTACCGCTTGGTCAGCTACAACCCAAACCCCATAATCGGGGTTGAAGTTATTGGCGATGGCATCCTCGAAGATGACCTCGACAATGGTGTTTTGGATTTTGCACTCAACCTCGACATTTACGCTCTCTTCGGCAAGGATTACAAACTCCTTCTCGCCAAAGTATATGCACTTATCAAGTGAGGCATCGACCCTCTCGCCGGCAGTCACCTCAATGCGATACTGGCCTTGAATTAAGGCGAGCTCCGTTGGAATGACATCTGTCGATTCGTAGTTGCGAATCAACTCGTCGTTGTGGTTAAAAATCTGAACTTTAAGGTGCTCTAATGGGTTATACGTAGCATCGGTATCTGTATCGGCATTCGTGCGAAGTGTCGTGATACCAAGCTGTAATGTACCCATATCATCGCCCATCAGAGTTGTGTCGCCACCCTTTGAGCAGGATGCCAACGCCGCTAAGGCTAATATGTATGTTAAAAATCTTCTCATCGTCTTTTTACTCTACAAAAAGTTGAAGTGTCTGCGTTGTTGTCTTGCCTTGGTTGTCGGTAACCTCGATTATGAAGTCACTCTTGCCCTGAGCGGCAAGCATAAGCATCGGAACAAACTTGGTGATGCTAAACTCAATATAGGTTTGATTCTTCACGTCATCATTTACTGGGAAACCCAACGCTATCAAGTTGTCAGCTACATCCTTTGCAGTAAGCTCGCCAACACCCTCGATTGCCGCCAAGTCGAACTTGGCTGGAATACCAACTGTCAGCAACTCATCGGGAGTAAGTTTTTCGGAGTCGATTGTAACAATCATACTCTTGATACCACTCACAGCTGCGACGCTTATATCGATATTCATATCATCCACAACGGTGTATTGTTGTGTAATATCGTGGTCAGCCCAGACAATTTCGGGAGCTGGATCGCCCTCACGTTTCACGACAAGGTTCAATGATGATATGCTCTTCAGAGCTTTTTGGTCCTCAACGGAGAATACAAATGTATGTACGCCATCATAACCCGGATTGTTGTACAACATAGGGATTAGTCCGCCAATATCAAATCGGGTAAGTGTCGAGCCATCTAACCTCTCGCCAACGGGGAAACCAAAGCCCGAAAGAATTGAATATTCACTATCGGATGGCGTTAGAGCGCATAGATCTACACTCTGTGGAATGATACTACCCATTGCCGCCATAAAGTCGCTGTTGGTTGATGAGATTGTGAGCTCAAAGCTCTTGATTATGTTTGGAGTTGATAACTCAAACACAAATGGGTATGTGCATACGCCCCACTCGTCAAAGTGCGAGGGTAGAAGCTCGAATGGTTGTGTTAAGTCGCTATCCACCCACTCCAATGTAGGTGCCGTAGGGTCGAATGGAGGCTCAAGCTCAATTATTGGCTCCCATATACCTTGCGTAGCATTTACAACAACCTCTTCATCTTGAATAAAGCTATCAACGACCAAGTCAATCTTTATATCGCCCTTGTCCGAATAGGTGATAACAAGTGTAATTTTGCGCCACTCGCCAGCTTTAACATTGCTAATGACCTTGCTGAATTTTACAGGTGTCGAGGTGTCGGCAAATTTTCCATTGAGCTCAAACTCTAAGGTGTTGAGCTCGGCAATAGGTGTAAAGTATGCAGCACGCTCTTCGCCTTTGGCAAATGTTATTGAGTTCTGCCCAAGCGTTACCGAAGATGCAGTATCGTCAGTGAGCTGGTCAGCTAAATCCTTAGAGCAGACAAGTGTGACCTTGATATTTTTGAGTGTGCAAACCACCTCGTTGATTGTTGTGGTTTGAGCTTTTAGGATGCTGAAAGATTGTGTTCCTCCATAAACTGGGTGCTCCCACATTGTTGCAGGTAGCCCTGTTATATCCTCTGAAATTACATTGAGGGTATAGCTGCCCACTGCAATTTCGAGTGTACCCTCACTCATAATCTCGCCATAGGTTGTGCTTACGACCTTTTGGCCATTTTGGTCGATTATCTCGACAATAAAGCTATTTATATCGGGCGTTGATGATGAGGTTGGACGTACGGTCTCGCCACCCGTGTCGTCATCCGAGTTGTCGGTCACATCATCCAAGACGATACGCATAGACATATCGCTAAGTGTCAAATATCCGCTCTCTTCGGTAGGTTGTGGCTTCTCGCCTTCGCCACCAATGTAGGATGGGTCTTCATTCATACAGCTCACTGAAAGGAGCATAAATGCAATCAAAAGTGAAGTTAATTTTTTCATATATTCTCTATGTTTTTTATCCATTATAATATTGCCTCATCGTTCATCTCGAACTCCAACTGACGTATCTCTGTTACCTCATCGCCAAGCGAAATTGTGAGCGTTGCCGAACCCGCATCCTTAGCGTCAAACGTAAATAGATGGCGTGTTGCCGCCTTTGTTGGTGTGAGCGTCTGTGTTGCGAATGTGATGGCTTGCCCCTGAGTTACGCCATCTGGGCTTTGGTGTCGAGCCTCGCCCGTGAGTGTTATGCTTGTCCCCGCTATGACCGACACCGCTTGAGGTGTCTCGGAAGTGGTTGGTGTGAAGTCAAAGCTCGCCCCTGAAGCGGTTGTGAGTTTGAATGTTGGCGCCTCGAAGTAGTCCAAAAAGGCATCTGTCACACGAACCACAGCCTGCGAATTGGCAATCGTGGCTGTGATTGAAACCTCGCTCGTTAGACGTGAGGCAACCATAAATGTGCTCTCGCCCTTGTAGCAAAACTTGTCGTACCCCTCAACTTCTGGGTCGCCATAGCTAATCAAAGCTGTGTATTGCCCATTTGTGAAGAGTGTATCGGCTTGATTGAACTCCGTAATGCTCGCCCAAACAGACTCTACACCCTCGCCCGTGATTGTGAGCGAGAAGTCATCTGCCGTTGGGGCAGCTGTGGCACGTGTATCGATTGTGCCATCGACCGTGCTCGCAAAGCGAATTGAGCCCTTACCTGCGCCACTCTCTGTGCTCTCTGTGCACGATGCGAGGAGCAAGGCCACTGCCGAAATTGTAGTTAAATATAGTGTTTTCATAAATCGTAATCAATTATTTAATCGAAACTGTAACGTTGTCGATGTAGAC
>CAYJJV010000005.1:52969-59474 GCA_964370585.1 uncultured Alistipes sp.
TTGCGGTCGTTATTGGAGAAGGTTGTGATTGTGCCGAAACGCTCCTCCAAAAGGTATGGGATGTTGAGCGCTGGGACTACATTGACTCGGTCTGCTACGATTGTAGGCATTGTGAATGAGTTTGCGACCGTTGCATCCTTACTATTGTAGCTCACGTTGATTGTCTTGCCCGATAGCGCCGAGTAGTTATCTCGCAAGTATATCTTATTCTCGACTCCTGCCTTTACCTCGAACTGCTTTACGTTCGAGCCATTGTCGAAGAGTACACCCGCAGGAGCGGTCAAGGTGTATGACGTAACCGCCTGACCAAGTGTCGCTGTGCCCGTGCCGTTGAGCGAAAAGAGAACTGATGTAAACTCACGCCCCAATTCGGGGATATTCAGCGCAACGGGGGTTGTGTGTCCTGCCATAAAGTTCTTTGATGGGATAATGCCCGGCTTTGAGTAGCCAGTCTGACCTACGGCGGTGATTTGAACCTCCTCATCGGCCGCCATATTGATAGGTGCAAACATCGCATAGACAACATCGCCAACATCTTTTGGAGTGGCAAATTTTAGGGTTATCGTATTGCTTGCAGCCGACTCTATTGTTGGTTGAGAGGCGGGGTCGGTAATATCGATAGCCATATCTCCTGCAACAGCAGATGGGAATTCGATTTGAAGCTCTGAGATCTTTTGGTTCATCCCATTTGATGGTATTCTGATGCGCATAATGTGCACCATTTGGCGAAACTGCAACGCCACAATATCGCTATTGTCACCCGCCGTGAGCTCGCTTGTTGCAACGCCTTGAGCAACCATAACGTTGTGCGCAGGGTTGAACTCGCCATTTTGGGTTGCAGCGATTGCGAATGTCGCCTTTGTGCCGTTGTAGCTCTTAGGGGTAGGGTAGGTGGCGTAGTAGGTGTACTGCCCCTCGCTCATTTGAGCAATGTTACCCGTAAAGCGTGCCGTGTTCCACTCGGCGTTGTAGTGGTACATCTGAAATGGCGTGGCCTCGAATGCCATACTTCCGCTCTCTGACTCAGCCCAAAGCGCAATGACATCATTCGTGTTCCACACGATGGAAACACCATCTTCGCCTAACGAGGTACGTGTGTCGGCCTCAGCAATACCAATGTTTGGAGCGCTACCGATTGTAACCTCAATGTTTTTAGCTGCTCTATTAATGCTCTTATCATCCTCATTACAGGATACAACGCTGAGCACCATAAAACAGATAAGAAGTGTGTAAATTTTTTGCATAATCTCTTGTATTCTCTGCACAGCACCTTTTCACTCTACCGCACAGACTTCTGTTTGTCGTTCAAAAAAAATTTCAACAAAAATAGTACTATCCCATACTATATAGAAATTTATTCAATGAACACCTATATTTTATCAACGAAAACTCAATGCAGAGCGGTCTAATTGATAGCCATTACATACAAAATTTGCATAAAAAATCCCCGAGAGGAAAAATCCTTCGGGGAGTGTAAATTATAAGATTAAATTAATCTTTAACGCTCTACCTTTTCTGAGAACTCTTGATAGCTGCCAATCACATTGCGCACATAGGCAAGTGTCTCACGGCTACCCGTAAAGCGACCGCACTTGACCACTTCGTGCTCATAGTACTCGGGTGATGCCTTTAGTTGCAGATAGCGAGCTACCACATCCCAAGAGTTAGCATCTTCACCATTCAAGCGAGCCAAACGGCGTGCATCCAAGACGTGCCCGATACCACCATTATAGGATGCCAAGATGATACTTAGTCTATCTTGTAGCGAGGTGTCGGCCTTGAAAATCAACACCTCCGAGAGCCTCTTGAGTAGCTTGTTTGCCAGCGTGATGTTGGTGTAGGGGTCAAAAATGTGCTCCTGAGCAACATCAAATTGCTTAGCTACCGATGGCATAATCTGCATCAAGCCACTCGCCCCTCTTCTCGATACGGCATCTGCCTTGAAGCGAGATTCGTGGTAGGCGATGGCGCTCAACAGTCGCCAGTCGTTGTTGTACTCTTCGCTAACGTCACGAATCATATCATCATAGATAGATATGCTAAAGTCGTTGCGAAGGCTTTTGTGTGAAGCAACCGATGCCAAATAGTCACCACTCAAAAAGATGTTTGGCGCATCAACAGTCGCCTCTGTAGTACTCTCATTTGAGTTGTCAAGTAGCTCTAAGCTCTTATAGGTGAGTGTAGAGTTGAATCCGTAGTTTAAAATTGTTAAGAACGTTGTTGTTAATAATAGTTTTTTTAACATAAAGTTTTTCTCTGCGGGCTGCTTGCCTTGTCAGAAGAGTCTTCGCTAATCATAGAAACCCCAAGAGATACCAATCTTGAACATTCCGGGATTGAGCGGATAGTATGCCGCTGAGAAGTACTCTCCATTCCCGAATAGCCCTTTGTTGATGTGCTGATACTTTAAAAATATCCTCATTCTCTTCCACTTGCCCATAACAAAAGCATCGACATAGGGGTAGTTGCCCACCTCTACTTCACGCTGGTTATAGTATTGCGATAGCGCTGGATTGTAGCTTGGAGCGTAGTAACGTGTCGTATAACGCCCATCCAATCCAACTTGTAGTCGCAAGACATCACGCACAACCCAAAACTCATAGTAGTAGGATAAAAATGCGCTTGCAAGTGGTACGGGTATAACCTCTTGATTCGAACTCATCTGAACCAATACCCTGTTCTCTAAGTGAAATCCGCCAATGCGGAAATCCTTTCTCAGATATACACTCGTTAGGCTGATACTCTCTGTGGATTGGGCGATATTACTATCTGCATTGTAGTAGATTTTATCGCTCACGATGCCCTGCCAAGCCTCTAATTCGAAGGCTAATGAGGGAATAGAGAGTTTTGCCTCAAAACGAGTCTCATTCTCCTTGTTTAAAGGAGTGTCCCATATAAAATGGTTCGAGAATAGATTCTCCTCCCAGTAGGAGGGCGAGCGGCGAGTCATAGTAAATCGCCCCTCAAGAATCACGGGTCTTCGGCGGATATATGTTGTCAGGGCGATATTTGCTCCAACATCCAAATCTCCACCTCTATATCCCGATGGGTAGAACTTTGCGTTAGCTCCCCAATCGACATATCTCTTAATTTTACCGCTCACTGCGCCATAGGCGTAGAAGCTGGTCTTATCTTCAACGTTATACTCCCCCGAGACAAAATCTCGCATCTCGAACTGTGAGTACCTATGCATATCCAAACCAACACCACCATCTATCGTGCCGATGACGCCCTCTCTATCCCAAGGTTGCGCCTGCACAAATATACGGTTCGAGATTACCCTCTCGTAGGTTGAATCTCTTGACTCTATGGGGTTTATATACCAATTTTCGTAATAGTTTAGTGTCTCAGATATAGGATTGCCCTCCTCGTCACGCCCTGCGAACTCGTTAGTATATGGGGCGTTGAGGTCTGAGTAGGTTTTTGTCCACGTATTGTAATCTATCGAGTGACCAATATAGATGGTCGATAGGTCGGCCACCGAGAAGTCGTATGGTGTAACCCGCTGCAGTGGGAAGGCGTAGCTCTGAGTTACAAAAAAGCCGTTGTTGCGATACTCATTATATGCCTCTGCTTCAGCCAACTTGGTGGGTATTCCCGACTGTAGTTGAAGGGTTGTATCGGCAATCGCCCAAACGCCTACAACGCCACCATTCTCCTCTTGATCGATGTTGTTGTTGTAGTAGCCTGCGTGCACCGAATAGCGCTTGCCCGTGTGGTTAAACGATAGTGCAAAGTTGTGGTTTTTGGTGCGTGACCAAGCGTATTGACCTCGTGTGCCACGAGCCTTGTAGTCGAGGTTAAAGCCCGTTGTGGGCGATATGTTTTGGGCAACCATCACATTGAAGTTCTCCTCTCTGACACTGCGCTGTCCCGACTCGATATACTCTAAGCGCCATAGTGGGAGCTTAGTGTTGTAGAATGGGACATTCTCCATATTGTATGTGTAGGCGTTGTAGACCGATGCGAAGTTGAAGTTGAAATCCTGCGGACGCCTAAAGTAGTTTATAGGCATTGAGGTTTGACCCAACGCACCCTGCGCAATATCGCCCACACCATCTTGGTAGAATGGGTAGTCAATACGAAAATTGGTGAGCATAGTATCTACCTCCAACATATTGACACGGTTGTAGTCACGTGATATGTTCCACTTAAAGTTCAGTGCGGCACGTGTCGAGTCGTCAAAGAAATAGGACTCAAGGGGTTTGCGTATGCGCTCCTCTTCGGTGCTATCTTGTGGCTCTTGACTGTTTTGGTCGCCCTCTTCGCCCTGCTGTTCGAATGGGTTACCACCAAACATACCATTTTGTCCGTCCAATCCATTTTGTTGTGCACGCAACATCTCTTGCGCAGCATTTTGTGCCGACACAGTGCCACTGAGCGTCAATAAAAACGCACATACAATGAAACTAATTATGGTATGGAGGTATCTATTCATCATCTATTTTGCGATAGTGCACTTTGAGCACAGCGCCCAGCGAATAGTCGAGATTATGATATACAATATAATAACTGCGGGGATAGCATAGGCAGGCTCTAAGCATAAAGCGATGAGTGCAACGCCCAAAAATGAGTATCGCAACTTGTTGTCAGACCAACCGAAGTTATGGAATTTGAGCGAGAACATACGTATTGGGCTAATCAACAACCACGCCATCACTACTGCCAGCAATAGAATCCCCTCAGAAGGCATTGCAAAACGCCCCTGCACTAACCACGCAAACGACGAGATGAAGATTGCGTTGGCAGTTGTGGTCAGACCCGTAAACTCCTCACTTTGAGTGGTATCGATGTTAAACTTTGCCAAGCGCAGAGCCGAAAATAGTGGAATAATAAATACCCCATATTGGGCATATCGCAAGAGTTCAGCATCGATTTCGAAGTGTGGCTCAGAGCTACCAAACAGCGTGAATAGTATAGCTGCTGGGGCAAATCCAAAGGATACCATATCGGCGAGTGAGTCCAACTGCACGCCAATTTCAGATATTGACTTTAAAAGGCGAGCCGCAAAACCATCAAAAAAGTCGAACACAGCAGCAGCCAAAATAAGAGCAAATGCGAGCCTTAAATCGTTGTAAACTAAAGCTGCAACAACTCCAAGCGACCCACAAAGCAGGTTTGCTAATGTGAGGGAATTTGGTATTGTAAAGAGTCTTATTTTCATCGCACTATTGAAATTAAATTCAATTATAAAGCGCCAAAGTTACAAAATTTTTTTATCTTTACGCCAACAAAACAGATTTATGCTATGAAAAAGAGAAAATATTGTGTTATAATGGCTGGTGGAATTGGCACACGTTTCTGGCCAAAGAGCCGTCAGACAATGCCCAAACAGTTCTTAGATATACTTGGAACGGGTAAGTCGTTCATTCGCCACACCTTCGAGCGTTTTGAAAAGATTATCCCCGCAGAGAACTTTTTGGTGGTCACCAATCGCAAGTACAAGGATTTGGTCTTGGAGCACATCCCCGAACTCAAACCCGAGCAGGTGCTTTGCGAACCCATAGGGCGCAATACGGCACCCTGCATCGCATTTGCAGCCTACACCCTCTATAAAAAAGACCCGTCGGCTCAGATGGTTGTCACACCCTCCGATCACCTAATACTAAATGAGGATGATTTCCGTGAGGTTATTGACGAGTGTATCGATTTTGCATCTCAAAACGATGCCCTGCTAACTGTGGGTATCAAGCCAACACGCCCCGACACGGGGTATGGATATATTCAGGTGAGCGATTGCAGCAAAATTAGCAAGGTGAAGTGTTTTACCGAAAAACCCGACCTGCAGACAGCACAAGCGTTCCTGCAGTATGGCGAATTTTTCTGGAACTCAGGCATCTTTGTTTGGAGTGCCGAGAACATCATCAAGGCGTTCAAACAACACCTGCCCGAGCACGATGCTCTCTTCAGTGCCCTATTGTCTGCAAAAGAGGATGAGGAGTGCACAGCAGCTGTCGAAAAGGCCTTCTCAGAGAGCCGTGCAATATCCATAGACTATGGCGTTATGGAGAAGGCGGACAATGTATATGTGCGCTGTGGCGAGTTTGGATGGAGCGATGTGGGCACGTGGGGTTCGGTCTACCAGCACTCTCGCAAGGATAAGTACGCCAACGTCCTCTCCAACGATAGCACCTACGTCTACAACACTCGCTCATCGATTATCTCGACACCCAATGAGAAGGTGGCGATTGTTAGCGGACTTAAGGATTTTATCGTTGTCGATACCGAAGATGTTTTGATGATCTGCCCACGTGACGAAGAGCAGAGCATCAAAAAGTTTATTGATGAGGTTAAATTCCACAAAGGCGATACCCACATTTAAATCTTAATATGAAGGCGACTTTTTGCACATCCTTTGCCTCTTAAATGCTCACATACCTTAAGTATGCTCCGCTTTAAGAGTCTGCACGACACACAAAAATTCACTCTCCCCTGTCGTCATTGCGGGCTTGACCCGCAATCTAGTGAGAGAAAATGGAGATTCTGAATCAAGTTCAGAATGACG